>CAZAGJ010000035.1:0-27619 GCA_964484605.1 uncultured Roseburia sp.
GTGCGTACGTCACATTATCCGCAGTCCCATTATTTTATGGACAGATGTGATGAAATTGGCTTACTGGTATTTACAGAATTTCCGGGATGGCAGCACATCGGAGATGAGGCATGGAAGAATCAGGCAGTAAAAAATGTGGAGGATATGGTGCTGCAGTACCGCAATCACACCTCGATTATTCTGTGGGGCGTTCGTATTAATGAATCACAGGATGATGATGCATTTTATCGCAGGACCAATGATGTGGCACATATGCTGGATAGTTCCAGACCAACCGGAGGTGTGCGTGCGAATAAAAAGAGCAGTCTGCTTGAAGATGTATATACATACAACGATTTTGTGCATGACGGAAAGAACCATGGATGTGAGAAAAAGTCTGCGGTGACATCCGATATGAGTAAACCGTACTTAATCACGGAATATAACGGACATATGTATCCAACGAAGGCATTTGACTGGGAAGAACATCGTGTGGAGCATGCGCTTCGCCATGTGCGTGTACTGGATGCAGTAGCAGGTGAAACGGATATTGCAGGAAGCTTCGGCTGGTGTATGTTTGATTACAATACGCACAAGGATTTTGGCAGCGGTGACCGCATCTGCTATCATGGCGTGCTTGATATGTTCCGTAATCCAAAGCTGGCGGCACTTGCTTATGCGTGTCAGCAGGAGGAAGAACCGGTGCTTGCGATAAGCTCAACGATGGACATCGGAGAGCATCCGGGATGTAATCGCGGAGAGACATATATCTTTACGAATGCAGATAGTGTGCGTATGTACAAGAATGACCGCTTTATCAAAGAATACCGCAGTGCAGATTCGAGTTTTACCAAGCTTGCACATGGACCGATTGTCATTGATGATTTCATCGGTGACGCGATTGCTGAGGGAGAAAAGTTTACAGCAAAGCAGGAACAGCAGATAAAATATGCACTCAATGCAACAGCACGCTATGGTTTGTCGAATCTTCCGAAATCGGTCATCTGGATTGCAGTGAAGATGCTGGTATTCTATCACATGAAACCGGAACAGGCAGTTGTACTCTATAACCGCTATATCGGTGACTGGGGTGGCGCATCTACGGTTTATCGCTTTGAGGCAGTCAAGGATGGAAAAGTTGTTAAGACCATCACGAAAGAGCCGATGCATGCGGTACATCTTGTGGCACAGGCAGATCACCATGGACTTCGTGAGGAGAGTACCTATGATGTGGCGGCGATTCGCATTGAAGCGCGTGATGAATATGAAAATGTATTAAGCTTTTTCAATGATCCGGTCAGCTTTGAGGTGGAGGGACCGATAGAATTGATTGGACCAAAGACAACGGCGCTTAATGGCGGTATGGGCGGTACTTATATCAAGACTACCGGAGTGTGTGGAGAAGCGGTACTCCGTATCCATAGCGCACAGGCAGAGACGATAGAACTAAAATTTACAATTAAGGGAAGATAAGAGGGGATATGATGGAAAAATCAAAGATAATTTTTGGTAATCCGATGACTGATGCAACCTACAAAAAGGCATTAAAGTCAAAGAAAAAGTACGCGAAGAAGTTCGGAGATGATGCACAGGTAAATTATCCGGTGGAGATAGTGAAAAATCCACATATAGGAGACTTGCTTGGAGTGATGGATGTCCATCTGAAAGAAGGTACAGATAATCTTTGCACCTCTGTGGGAGATGAGACGGGATTTGATTTGGAAAATGGAATAATCGTCGGCAATATCCGTATGGGATTCGGACATTACCGCATTTCCATGGCGATTGCGTCTGCGGCAAAGTCACTCGGATATACACCATACTGGATGGATTTGAATTCCTATAAGCAAACAACCTGTACAAAGGTGATAAGCGCACAGAACGATTTATATTCATTAGGTTCAAGATTGTCCGGGAAAAGCCGTCTGTTCAATCGTCTGGTCTGGGAACCAATGAACTATGAGGGCTTCCGCAAGCTGACATACAATGCATCAGACCAGAAGAATGCGGAACTGATGGCGCCTGTTTACCGCAATGTGCCGGATGAGGTTCCGGTGGTGGCTACACATGTGTGGCCGGCACAGGCAGCGATTCATGCAGGAATGAAGCATGTTGTAAATGCGGTTCCGGATAACTGGCCGATGGCACTGCATTTTGCAGAGGGAAGTCTGCATACGGTACAGACACATTACGCATATCAGGGATACCGCATCTTAAACGGTATGCAGGGCAAGGATGTGTTGAAACCGATGCCGGCGGAGGATTTGGTTTATACCGGACACTACATCGACCATGAACTTGTAAGCAATATCGAAGCGGATTGTGCGGCGAGAAAAGCGAGAAAAGCAAACGGAGAGCCGATGCGTTTCCTGCTTACCATCGGCGGTGCAGGTGCACAGAAAGAAATTTTTGCGGCAATCATCAAGCATCTGCTTCCGGCAATCAAGAAAAATGAGGCAGCGCTGTATGTAAATGTCGGTGACTATCGCAATGTGTGGGAGGAACTGGTAAAAGAGATTCCGGAATTAGCGATGATAGCAACAGAGCATTTCAATCAGTGGAGCGAGACACAGAAGTTTGCAGGTGACGCGCTCGACGGATGTGTGGAGGGTGTACATGCATTCTGGCATGAAAACATTTTCGAGGCAGTTTACTGTACCAACCTTTTGATGCGAAGCTGTGATGTGCTGGTAACAAAACCGAGTGAACTGGCGTTTTATCCTGTGCCAAAGCTTTTTATCAAGCGTGTCGGCGGTCATGAGCAGTGGGGTGCAATTCATTCTGCGGAAATCGGGGATGGAACATTAGAATGCCGTGATATTCCGCATACGATTCAGATGCTTGATTTGTTCATGAAAGATAATGTGCTGCTTTCCGATATGTGTGATTGTATCGTGGCAAATAAGGCAGCCGGTGTCTATGATGGTGCATATCGTGTGGTTGAGCTAGCCATGCGTAAAAAGAAGGAAAATAAATAATTAGGGGGATTTATATTATGAAATTAACAACGAAGGAAAAAGTATCTTATGGATTAGGGGCAGTGGGAAAGGACATGGTCTATATGCTGTCTGCTTCCTATGTGCTGTATTATTATCAAGATATTCTTGGCGTGAGTGCGATTGCAATGGGAGTAATTCTTCTGGCAGCGCGTGTGTTTGATGCGTTTAATGACCCGATTATGGGAGTTATCGTTGCAAAGACCCGTACCAAATGGGGCAAGTTTCGTCCGTGGCTGCTGATTGGAACCGTGTTAAATGCGATAGTTTTGTATTTTATGTTTGCTGTGCCACCAACGCTTGATGGCAGTGGACTGGTAGCTTATGCAGCAATTGCGTATGTTCTCTGGGGAGTGACATACACGATGATGGATATTCCGTATTGGTCTATGATTCCTGCATTTACGGAAGGTGGAAAAGAGCGAGAAGATTTATCCACTCTTGCACGTTCCTGTGCAGGTGTTGGTTCTGCAATTGTGACAATCATCACGATGGCTTGCGTCTACGCGTTGGGACAGGGCGATGAGCGTACCGGTTTTAAATGGTTTGCCTTAATCATTGCAATCATTTTTGTTGCAGCAATTACAATTACATGTACTAACATCAAAGAAAAATCAACCGTAGAAGTGGATTCCCCATCCGTGGGACAGATGTTTAAGGCACTTATTGCAAACGATCAGGCAATGGCGGTTGTGCTCACAATTGTGTTGATTAATACATCTATCTACATTACATCCAATCTGGTTATTTACTTCTTCAAATATGATTTTGGAGGAGAGGGATGGCAGAACAGTTATACGTTATTTAATACCTTTGGCGGAGCAATCCAGATTTTATCTATGATGCTCCTGTTTCCGTTGCTTCGTAAGTTCTTGAATGCATTACAGATTTTCTATGTGAGCTTTGTGATGGCGATTGTAGGTTATGTATCACTGCTTTTGATTGCATTTACCAGTATGTCAAATGTATTTGTGCTTTTTATACCGGGATTCTTTATCTTTGCAGCAAATGGAATGTTAAGCATATTGACAACGGTGTTCCTTGCTAATACAGTAGATTACGGAGAGTTAAAAAATAACCGGAGAGATGAAAGTGTAATTTTCTCTATGCAGACTTTTGTGGTAAAATTAGCATCAGGAGTGGCTGCACTTATTGCGTCTATCTGCCTTGGCATATTTAAAATCAGTGAGGATACTGCAGCGGCAGCAAGCGTCGCAGGCTCTTCCGTTATAGGACTTCGTATGACGATGACGGTAGTGCCGATTGTAGGACTTTTGATCGCGATATTTGTATTCCACAAGAATTATATCCTTACCGAGGAAAAGGTACAGGAAATTGCAGAGCAGATAAAAGCAAAACATGCCGCTGCGAAATAGAAAGAGTATCAGATATGAGGGGGATTTGACATGATCAGAGAATGTCAGAACACATTTATTCTAGACACGGTGCAGACAACGTACTGCTTTGGTGTGACGCCGACAGGGCACTTGGAGCATCTTCATTATGGAGCAAAAATTCATCTGGATGCAGATACGATAGATGTCTTGCGAGAGAAGAAGGCATTTGTACCGGGCAATACGAATGTCTATGATGCTGCACAACCGGAATTTTCACTGGAAGATACGCGGCTTGAAATGTCGTCTTATGGAAGAGGCGATATACGTGAGACATTTATTGAGGTTGTGCATGCAGATGGAAGTTATACCTCTGATTTTTTGTATGAATCCTATGAGATTATGAATGAGAAGGCAGAGTATGAGACTCTGCCGGGCTCTTATGACGAGAGTGGCGAGGTAGAGCACTTATGTGTGAAACTGCGCGATAAACACTATGGTCTGGTTTTAGAATTGCATTATTATGTCTATGCGGACTGCGATGTGATTACGAGAAGTGCAAAGCTTATCAATGAGAGCGGCGTGGCAGTTACAATAAAGCGTCTTATGAGTGCACAGGTAGATTTTGACACCGCAGATTATACGTTTACGACCTTTACCGGAGCGTGGACGCGTGAGATGCACCGCACGGATGTAAAAGTGCGTGCGGGAAAGCATGTGAATGCGACATATGCAGGAGTATCCTCAAGCCGGGCAAATCCGTTTGTAATGCTTTCTGAACGTGGCACGACAGAAGAGGCAGGAAACTGCTATGGATTTAATCTTATTTACAGCGGAAATCATTACGAGGCGGTGGAAGTGAACAGCTTTGGCAAGACCAGATTTGTGTCGGGAATGAATCCACAGTCATTTTCATGGCTGCTTGAGGATGGCGCACAGTTTGAGGCGCCGGAGGCGGTCATGGCGTATTCTTCCGCCGGCTTCAATGGGATGAGCCAGTGTATGCACAAGTTTGTGCGGGAACATATCGTGCGAGGTACATGGAAGAAAAAAACGCGTCCGGTACTGTTAAACAGTTGGGAAGCATCTTATTTTGATATCAATGAGCATAAGCTGCTTTCTCTGGCAAAAGCTGGCAAGGAAGCCGGTATCGAGCTTTTTGTTATGGATGATGGCTGGTTTGGCGAGCGAAATGATGACAGCCATTCTCTGGGAGACTGGGATGTCAATACGAAAAAACTGCCGGGCGGTATCAGCGGTATCTGTCAGAAAGTAAAGGCTCTTGGTCTGGATTTTGGTATCTGGGTGGAGCCGGAGATGATAAATGTGCAGAGCAGACTCTACGAAGAACATCCGGATTGGGCGATGGATATTCCGGGAATGCCACATTCTGAGGGACGCAACCAGAGAATCCTTGATTTGACAAGGAAGGATGTACAGGACTTTATCATTGCAAAGATGACGGAAGTGTTTGGCTCTGCGGATATTTCTTATGTGAAGTGGGATATGAACCGTACATTTACCGATTATTATTCCAAGGAGCTTCCACCGGAGAGACAGGGAGAAGTGGCACACCGCTATATGATGGGTTTGTACCGCTGCATGAAGGAATTGACGGCGCGATTCCCGGAGATATTGTTCGAGGGATGTGCGTCAGGCGGCAATCGGTTTGACCTGGGTATCCTCTGTTATTTCCCACAGATATGGGCGAGTGATAACACGGATGCACTCTGCCGTGTGGAGATTCAGAATGGTTACAGCTACGGATACCCGATGTCAACGGTCAGTGCACATGTTTCCTCCTGTCCGAACCATCAGACTCTTCGCATGACACCGCTCGAAACAAGATTTCAGGTGGCTGCATTCGGCGTCTGCGGATATGAGTGTAATTTCTGCGATATGAAAAAGGAAGAACTGGATGCCGTGAAGGCACAGATTGCGTTATATAAGGAATGGCGTGAAGTGTTGCAATGGGGCAGTTTCTATCGCGGAAGAAGCTTCGCAGACGGTGCGGATGGCGCAGAGAGTGCGCTTATGAACCTTGCCGGAAATGAGATGGAGTGGACCTGTGTGTCAGAGGATAAGACACGTGCAGTCGGATTTTTGATGCAGAAGCTGGTTGTTCCGAATACTTTTGCGCATTATTACAAGGCAAAAGGCTTGGAGCCGGAATATTGTTATCATTTCTATAATCGGGAACTGAAGTACAATATCAAGGATTTCGGCGGATTGGTGAATACGGTTTCTCCGGTACATATCAAGCAGGATTCCGCAGTGCACAATCTGGTGGCAAAATTTGTGAAGATGGATGGCGAAATCGAGGATTGTAAGGCATATGGCGATGCGCTTATGTACAGTGGAGTACGTTTGAAACAGGCATTCGGAGCAACCGGATATAATAATGAGACGAGGTTTTATCCGGATTTTGGTTCCAGATTGTATTTTATGGAGAAAATGGATTAAAAGAGTATGAGAAAAAGTAATTGGAAGCTGGCGGGCATGTTTATGCCTGCCCTTCTGCTTTTGGGCGCATGTGGTGTTACAGAGAGCGGAAGTGAGGGAACGTTTGAAGTTGAACTGGCAGAAGCCGTAGGGATAGAGCAGAATACGACAGATGCAGGAATTCTGACGGTGACATTCCTTGATGTTGGACAGGGAAATGCAGTCCTCGTGGAAAGCGATGGCGCGTATATGCTCGTAGATGGCGGTGACAGGGAGTATTCTTCCTTTGTGGTAAGCTATCTGAAAAATATGGGCGTGGATGAGTTGGAATATGTGATTTCATCCCATTATGATGCCGACCATCTAAATGGTGTGGTGGGTGTCTTAAATGCGTTTTCGTGTGAGACGGTGCTGGCATCGGATTATGTCACGGATACGAGAGTGTATGAATCCTTTTGCAGTGTGATAGAAGAGAAAGACATAGAACTTTGCTATCCGTCGGTGGGAGATGTGTATGTACTTGGAGATGCAGAAGTTACGATTGTATGTCCGGACAATTATGGGTATTCTGATGTGAATGATAATTCCATAGGAGTCCGCATTGTGCATGGAGATAACAGTTTTCTAATCTGCGGTGATGCAGGCGAGAAATCAGAAGAGGCAATGCTGCAAAGTGGTGAGACACTGGATTCGGATGTTTATCTTGCGAGCCATCACGGAAGTGATGGTTCTTCCTCGTGGAAATTTTTGCAGACAGTATCGCCGGAGATGGTAGTGTTCAGTGTGGGGGCAGACAACAGCTACGGACATCCCGCAGAACGTGTACTCTCTGATGTGAAAGCACTTGGAGCTAGAATTTACCGGACGGATTTGCAGGGGACGATTGTGGTAACAAGTGACGGAGAGACGCTGACATGGAATGTAGATGCAGATGTGGAGACAGATACAGATGTAGATGTGGATGTAGATATAGATGTACAGGGTGATGCAGTGTCTGATTCACAGACCTATATTCTAAACAGAAATACCAAGAAATTCCACTATTCGTCCTGCAGTAGTGCAGAGGATATTTCGGTGGAAAATCGTGCAGAATTTACAGGTTCTCGTGAGGAATTAGTCGCTGCGGGTTATGAGTCTTGCAAGAGATGTAATCCATAAAGCTGGAGGGCAAGGGGAATATTTGGGCTAAGGCTTGCAGAGAATATGATAAATGGTGTAGAATTGGTAGAAAATGGCGTTAAAAAGGAGAGACAGGGATATGATACGTTTTAACAGTGATTACACCGAAGGATGTCATCCGGCGATTTTAGAGCGTCTGATGGAGACGAATATGGAGCAGACTGCGGGATATGGTACAGATGAGTACTGTGTGAAAGCGGCGGAGAAGATTCGGGAAATCTGCCAGGCACCGGAGGCAGTAGTACATTTTCTTGTAGGTGGTACGCAGACCAATGTGACGGTAATATCAGCAGCGCTGCGCCATTATCAGGGGGTTATCACAGCAACAAGCGGTCATATTAATGTCCATGAGACAGGTGCGCTTGAAGCGTGCGGACACAAATGCCTGACGATTGAGTCGGCGGACGGCAAGCTTACCGCAGAGCAGATTGCGCAGTATGCGGATGCACATTCAGCAGATGCCAGCGCGGAGCATGCTGTACAGCCGAAGATGGTATATATTTCTAATCCGACAGAGGTTGGAACGCTTTACAGCAGGGCAGAGCTTGAGGCGATTTATCAGGTCTGCCGGAAGAGAGAACTTTATCTGTTTATGGATGGTGCACGATTAGGATATGGTCTTGCATGCAAAGAGAATGACTTGACGTTTGCAGATATTGCAGCATTGACAGATGTGTTTTACATTGGTGGAACAAAGGTAGGAGCACTTTTTGGAGAGGCGGTTGTTATCACCAATGATGAATTGAAAAAAGATTTCCGTTACAACATCAAGCAGCATGGCGGTATGTTGGCAAAGGGAAGATTACTTGGAATACAGTTTCTGACCTTGTTCGAGGAGAATCGCTACATGGAGATTTCTGCACATGCTGCCAGATTAGCTGAGCGTATGAGAAGTGAGTTTACATCACTTGGCGTCCCATTTATGGTAGATTCACCGACCAATCAGCAGTTCCCGATTCTGCCGGATGATGTGATTGCCAAGCTTGAGGAAAAGTATGTCTATGAGTATCAGAAGCGTGTGGATGAAAATCACAGAGCACTTTTTGGAGAGGCGGTTGTTATCACCAATGATGAATTGAAAAAAGATTTCCGTTACAACATCAAGCAGCATGGCGGTATGTTGGCAAAGGGAAGATTACTTGGAATACAGTTTCTGACCTTGTTCGAGGAGAATCGCTACATGGAGATTTCTGCACATGCTGCCAGATTAGCTGAGCGTATGAGAAGTGAGTTTACATCACTTGGCGTCCCATTTATGGTAGATTCACCGACCAATCAGCAGTTCCCGATTCTGCCGGATGATGTGATTGCCAAGCTTGAGGAAAAGTATGTCTATGAGTATCAGAAGCGTGTGGATGAAAATCACAGTGCAGTACGTTTCTGCACTTCATGGGCGACGAAGGAAGAAGATGTCGAGGCATTATTGAAAGATGTGCGCGAAAGCTTAGAGCAGCTTCAATAGTGTATAGGAGAGAGAGGCAGTCTTTCTTATATTCACCGCAGTTAAGTATATACAAATTCAGGGAGAACATACATGTCACAGAAAAAGAGAGTTTTACTAATCGCAACCGGAGGTACGATAGCTTCTAAGCGTTCTGATAATGGCTTAAAGCCACAGATTACACCGGAGGAGCTGATTTCGTATATTCCACAGGTACAGGACATCTGTGAGGTAGAGGCAGTCCAACTTTTGAATCTGGACAGTTCCAATATGGAACCGCAACACTGGAAACTGATGGTGCAGGAGATAAAAGACAACTATGACAGGTATGATGGTTTTGTCATCGCGCACGGTACCGATACGATGGCATACACTGCGGCAGCACTTTCCTATATGATTCAGAATACGAAAAAGCCTGTCGTGATCACCGGAGCACAAAAGCCGATTGACCTTGAGATTACCGATGCAAAGTCGAATCTGATTGACAGTTTTTTATATGCGGCGGATGCAAAGTCGCAGGGGGTGCAGATTGTATTTGACGGAAAAGTAATTGCGGGAACGAGAGCAAAGAAGGTGCGCTCAAAGAGTTACAATGCATTTTCGAGTATCGACTATCCATGTCTTGCAGTGATACAGGATATGAATATCATGCGCTATATTCCGATGCTGCCGTATGAGGAGGAAGTGCATTTCTATGAGGAACTGGATGCAAATGTATTTTTGATGAAGATGATTCCGGGAATACGTCCGAAGGTGCTTAAGAGCATTTTTGAAAACTATGACTGTATCATTGTGGAGAGTTTTGGTGTGGGCGGTATTCCGAAGTCTATCGCGCAGGAGTTTTATCGACTCTGCCAGACCTACCCGAATAAGCTGGTTGTCATGGCAACACAGGTAGCACACGAGGGCAGTGATATGACCGTTTATGAGGTGGGACATGACATGAAGAAGTATTGCAGATTCTTAGAGTCCTATGATATGACATTGGAGTCTGTGATTGCGAAAGTTATGTGGATGCTCGGAAACTTTGATATTACACAGGTAGATGTGGAAGAGATTTTCTACCGCAATATCAACTATGATGTGATTTTCGGAAAGAATCGGAGCATATCATGAGAGTTCCTATAAAAGCGGTTGTCACAATTGGCATGTTTGCAGCAGTTTTGTGCGTATTCATTGCTGTGCAGCATTGCCGGCACGAAAAAGAAAAATTCGTTGCAGGTGGTGATAAGTAATAAAAGTCCGGTTGGGAGTTAGTGTGTCTTTCGGTTAATATAATTTGTCTTATACTTTGAGTAAATGATTTTCTGGCTATGGTACAGACCATAGTAGCCGGAAAGCATATAGCTGAATGCGATGGAAAGCAGGAAGTACGGCATTCCATCGTAGCCGAACAACTCAAAGCTGATTAGAAGCGAGGATATCGGGCAGTTGGTAACACCACAGAAAACAGATACCATACCGACTGCGGCACAAAGTGTCGGGGAGAAGCCCATAATATTTCCTACCAGACATCCGAAGGATGCACCGATAAAAAGCGTCGGGACAATCTCGCCGCCTTTATAACCGGCACCGAGTGTAGCTGCTGTAAAAATCATTTTCAAAAGAAATGCAAGCGGAATAACCGTTCCGGTGTGCATAATTTCTTCAATATAATTCATTCCGGCACCGTTGTATGTCTGGTCACCCACAAGAAGTGTCAGTACAATGACAACGCATCCGCCGACAAATACACGCAGATATGGATTCTTAAAAAACTTCTTATAAAGACATTCTGACTGATGCAGTATTACGCAGAATAGAATACTTACTGCTGCACAGAGAATGGCAAGCACTGAAATTTTTATTGCAGAGTGGATGGTAAACGCGGGAATTTTTGCAATTACAAAAGTTTCAGGCGCAACGCCGAAAGAGGATGCAATTCCATGTGCAACCAGTGATGCGATGACACATGGCACCAGTGCTGCATAGTGCATGATACCGACACTTACCACTTCCATAGAGAAGATGGCGGCTGCCATCGGAGTGCCAAAAAGGGCAGAGAAAGCGGCACTCATACCGCACATGATCATGATATGCTTGTCCTTCTCGTCAAAACGAAATAATCTTCCAAGACCATTTCCGATACTACCGCCTAACTGCAAGGCAGCACCTTCTCTGCCGGCAGAACCGCCGAATAAGTGTGTAATCAGTGTAGAGAGAAAAATTAACGGTGCCATGCGAAGAGGCAGTCTGTCGCAGGAATGAATGGCAGACAACACTAGGTTGGTGCCGGAATCCTTTTCATCATGGAGCAGATGATAAGAACCGACAATTAGCAGACCACCGATGGGAAGCAGCCAGATAACCCATGGATTTTTGACGCGTATCAAATTTACGATGAACATACCAAAGTAAAAGAGTGTTCCGACAGAACCGATAATTACGCCGGATAATATAGAAAAAATAACCCACTTAATCGAAGTGAAAATACGGTTGGTACGATGTTTGAATTTATTTTTGATAATTTCTTTCATGTGTAGGGCAGCCTTTCTGTGTTTGCGTATGAAAATATCATATCTAAAAATGTTTATAAAAATTTTAGCATTTCATTAGCACTTCTGCAAGAGCACCTCAAAACAGAATACAAAAAAGAAACAAAAAAAGAAATGCGAAATGGTTGTGGTTTACATGTATGTCGTGACAAGAAAAGGTGACAAGAAAACTTGTCAAAAAGTATTGACAAGTTTTCTTGTCACGTATATAATGTGCTTGACAAGTAAAGTTGTCATATTGCTGAGTGCACAGGAAATAGTAACAGGAGGTACATATGCCATTATATAACCATTTGAAGGAATATCGGGCGAAGATTGATGTCAATCAGCAGGAGATGGGAAAGCTGGTCGGTGTTTCCAGACAGACCATCAGTCAGATTGAGAGAGGAGACTATTCGCCGTCTGTGACATTGGCATTAAAAATTGCGAAAGTTTTTGATGTGCCGGTGGAGGAGATATTTATATATGAGGAGGAAGAAGCAGCAGATGAGGAGTGATAAAGGGATGAATGAAACTATTATGAAGGAAGAACAGAATGTGAAAAAGCTTGAAAACCGCA
Source organism: uncultured Roseburia sp. (assembly GCA_964484605.1). Classification (GTDB taxonomy): domain Bacteria; phylum Bacillota; class Clostridia; order Lachnospirales; family Lachnospiraceae; genus Roseburia. The sequence goes on from CAZAGJ010000035.1 coordinate 12,465, forward strand.
GAGAAGACAAGAAAGCATTTGGAAAGCTGATGCTCTTGGTAATCGCGGGTGCCGTAGTCGGATTTTTTATGGGATTCTTTTCAGTGTTTTCAGAGGGAATGATGCCGATGATAGCGGAGAAGTGCATGCAGGTGGTGACTGTGATTGCGCCATACGGTAATTTCTTTTTTTCAACAATTATGATAATTGTCTATATGGTATGGATGCGAAAAGGACGCAAATTATATGAGGCGTGGGACGGAGAGGATGAGGATGTCATCGAGAAGGTTGAGAGTAAGATTGAGAAAGCACTTGCGTTGACATCGGTGAATATGATTTTTGTATTTTTCTTTTTTGGATTGGGAGCATACGTGAGCGAGTATGGTAAGCTCACACGAAATGAATCGCTCATTTGCATTGCGATAACCTTGTTTGGATTGATTTACGGAATGATAGTCACAGTTGTGCTCCAGAAAAATCTTGTGAACTTTACGAAAGAGATTAATCCGGAGAAGCATGGAAGTGTCTATGATACGGGATTTCAGAAAAAGTGGTTAGAAAGCTGTGATGAATCTGAGCAGTTACAGACTTACCGGGCAGGATATTGTGCGATGCAGACCGGAAGGGAGCATACGTGAGCGAGTATGGTAAGCTCACACGAAATGAATCGCTCATTTGCATTGCGATAACCTTGTTTGGATTGATTTACGGAATGATAGTCACAGTTGTGCTCCAGAAAAATCTTGTGAACTTTACGAAAGAGATTAATCCGGAGAAGCATGGAAGTGTCTATGATACGGGATTTCAGAAAAAGTGGTTAGAAAGCTGTGATGAATCTGAGCAGTTACAGACTTACCGGGCAGGATATTGTGCGATGCAGACCGGAAGTTTTGCTTGTATCGCTTTGTGGGTGGTATGCATGATAGGAATGCTGTCATGGGATTTTGGAATTATGCCTATGGTGATGGTGCTTGCGATATGGCTTGTGATGTTAATTCGCTATTATATAGAGGCTATGAAGCTTTCCAAAAATCACAGAAATGCATGATAGAAAAAGCTGATTAAATAATATGAGAATGCAAATGTGCGAAAATGCGTTAAAAAAATGTGTTTTCGCATATTTTTTGTGCAGATGTCCCAAAAAGAATAGGCAAAACTTGGCGATAATGTGGAAAATGCAGATAGGGTATTGCTTTTTTGAAACTTAGAACATATAATCTAACTATCAACTGAAAACGTTTCCGGTAACATTTCCGGTATCGTTTCAAAAATAGGTTGAATTAAAATTTCTAGGAGGGTGTATTTTATGAAAAGAAAAGTGTTATCTGTATTTCTTGTAGCAGCTATGACAGCATCTTTATTTGCTGGATGTGGCGGTAGCAGTGATGCAGGAGAGACAAGCAACGCAGCAGGAACAGAGACAGCTGATGCAGGAGATGCCGCAGCAACAGGTTCTGTTTACATGCTGAACTTCAAACCGGAGAGTGACCAGCAGTGGAAGGATTTAGCAGAAATCTACACAGAGCAGACCGGAGTTGAGGTTAATATCTTGACAGCAGCTGAGGGCACATACAGCACAACAATGCAGTCTGAGATGGCTAAGGATGAGGCTCCTACAATTTTCAATATTGGTAATACAACAGCAGCACAGACATGGGATGCTTACACATTAGACCTTACAGATTCTGCTTTATATGATCATTTGTCAGACAAATCCCTTGTTATTAACTACAACGACAAAGTAGCTGGTATCGCTAACTGCTATGAGTGCTACGGTATCATTTATAATAAGACAATCTTAAATGATTACTGTGGAATGGAAGGCGCAGTTATTTCTTCTTTGGATGAGCTTAACAGCTTAGACACATTAGAGGCAGTTGCTAACGATATCAACAGCCGTGTAGATGAAGTAAACGAAGCATTAGGAACACATCTTACAGGTGCATTCTCTTCTGCAGGACTTGACAGCGGTTCTTCATGGAGATTCTCCGGACATCTTGCAGGTGTAGCTCTTTACTATGAGTTCTTAGATGACGGATGCGACTTAATCGCTGGTGAAGGTGAAATCGATGGAACATACCTTGACAACTTCAAACGTGTTTGGGATATGTATGTAGGAACATCTTCTGCAGATCCTAAGACACTTGAGGGTGGTACTTACAATGCTGAGATGGAATTCGGTATGGGCGAGGCAGTATTCTTCCAGAATGGTAACTGGGAGTACTCAGCACTTGTTAATCCGGACAATGGTTATGAAGTAACTGACGAAGACCTTGGTATGATGCCAATTTACTTTGGTGTAGATGATGAGAATCAGGGACTTTGCGTTGGTACAGAGAACTACTGGGCAGTAAACTCTCAGGCTCCGCAGGAAGACATTGATGCTACATTAGCATTCTTAGAGTGGGTTATCACTTCTGACGAAGGACGTGACGCTATCACAAATCAGATGGGACTTTCTGCTCCATTCGATACATTTACAGGTGAGTTCGAGTCTGCAAATGCATTTGTAAAAGACAACAACGCTTACATGGCAGATGGCAAGACAGCAGTAGCATGGAGCTTCAATGCAACTCCAAACGTTGATGACTGGAGAGCTGGAGTAGTTGCTCCGTTAACAGCTTACACAAACGGAACAGGCGACTGGGACGCAGTTGTAGACGCTTTCGTTAATGGATGGGCTACACAGTGGCAGCTTGCAGCAGAAGCAGCAGAATAATAAAATTTGTAACCGGTAATTGAGTAGTTTGTCTAAAAAGGAGTGAGTGGTAATTCGCTTACTCCTTTTTTAGAAGAAAGAGGAGCATATGGAAAAGGCGATAAAAAAATATTTTCCAATATTTGTACTTCCAACATTGATTGCATTTACAATCGGATTTATTGTTCCGTTTGTATATGGTGTATTCTTATCATTTTGTAAATTCACCACAGTCGTTGATTGGCAGTGGGTTGGATTTAGCAATTATTTGAAAATCTTTTTTGTAAATGGCGAATTGGATACGACATTTATCCATTCCCTGTGGTATACGGCATTGTTTACATTGGTATCAACCATTATTATCAATCTGGTATCATTTGCGATTGCAATGGGATTGACAAAAGGAATCAAGGGAACGAACATTTTCCGTACCGTATTCTTCATGCCGAACCTGATTGGTGGTATCGTATTGAGTTATATCTGGTTGATGTTATTCAACAGTGTACTGGCTAATTTCTCTAAGACAATTGTATCCTCGCAGTGGTATGCATTCTGGGGATTGATTATCGTAGTATGCTGGCAGCAGATAGGATATATGATGATTATTTATGTCGCTGGTATTCAGAATGTTCCGGGTGAACTGATTGAGGCAGCCAAAATTGATGGCGCAAATGCATGGCAGGTACTTAAGAATGTGACACTTCCGATGCTGATGCCGACAATTACTGTATGTACATTCCTTACAGTGACAAATGGCTTTAAGCTGTTTGACCAGAACTTAGCATTGACCGGAGGTAACCCTGGTAAGATGTCACAGTTACTGGCACTTAATATTTACGACACGATGTATGGAACAACCGGCTGGCAGGGCGTAGGTCAGGCGAAAGCGGTAATCTTCTTTATCCTCGTGGCTATCATCTCTCTGATACAGAATAAGCTGACAACAAGCAAGGAGGTGGAGAACTAATGGCAAAGCAGAATCAGGAAGTAAGTACAGTTAGAAGAGCAAAACACAGCGGATTGCTCACAGCATTTTTTGCCATTCTCAGTGTAGTATGGATTTCACCATTGATTTTGGTTGTAATGAACTCCTTTAAGAAAAAAGCATTCATTTTCCGTAATCCGTTCTCCATCAGTGCAAATTCTTTGTCAGATGGATGGGATGCATGGGTAGAGGGTATTGAGAGGGCGTTTTTCGGCATGAAGAACTATTCCAATGCCATTTCGCTGACAAATTTCTGGAGCGCATTCGGAATTTCACTGTTTATTACAGTCTTTTCTGTAATAGCAATTATCATCTGTACTTCCATGTGTGCATGGTATATTACCAGAGTACATAATAAGGTAACAAAGGCAATCTATACGTTATGTCTGTTCTCTATGATAGTACCTTTCCAGATGGTAATGTTTACTCTTTCTAAATTTGCAAATATGTTGAAACTCAGTAATCCGGTTGGTATAATTGTTGTGTATTTGGGCTTTGGTGCAGGATTGGCGGTATTTATGTTTACCGGCTTTGTAAAGAGCATTTCACTTGAAATTGAGGAAGCAGCGATGATTGACGGATGTACACCGATTCAGACATTCTTCCAGGTTGTGTTCCCGATTTTAAAACCGACAACCGTGACGGTTGCAATTTTGCAGGCAATGTGGATCTGGAACGACTATCTGCTTCCAAGTCTTGTTTTAAATATCAACAAATACAAGACACTTCCGATTGCAATTCAGTACTTAAAACAGAGTCATGGACAGCTTGACTGGGGTGCAATGATGGCAGTGTTAGTACTTGCAATTATTCCGATTGTTATATTCTATATGATTTGTCAGAAATATATTATCGAAGGTGTACTTGCAGGTGCAGTAAAGGGTTAAACTACATAAGGCAGGTAATAATATGGTTACGATAAAGGATATCGCGAGAGAGTCCGGATATTCCATCAGTACGGTTTCCCGTGTGTTGAATCATCGGAATGATGTCAGCCCGGATGCAAAGAAAAAAATTGAAGCAGTGGTGGCAGAGTTTAATTTTGTCCCGAATAATAATGCAAAGCATCTGAAGCAGAGTAATTCCAAGACAATAGGTGTTCTGGTTAAGGGTATTTCTAATATGCTTTTCGCCAGCATCGTTGAGGAAATTCAGAAGATGATTGAAAAGACGGAATATACACTGGTTGTATCTTATCTTGATGAGGACGCAGACGAAGTAGAGCAGGCGATATTGCTTTGTCGTGAGAGAAAGCCGTTAGGACTTTTGTTCTTAGGTGGTAATCCGGAATATTTTAAAAATGAGTTCGCAGGCGTGGATGTACCATGTGTGCTGGTGACGAACCGTGCAGATAAAATGGGCTTTGCCAATCTTTCCAGCGTGGCGACAGATGATATTGCCGCGGCACGCTGTGCTGTTGATGCATTGTTTGATGCCGGACATACAAAGATAGGTGTTCTCGGTGGTAACATTGAGAAATCATATACCAGTCATCAGCGTTTCAGAGGATGTAGAGAAAGCTTTGAGGCGCATGGTGTAGAACTGGATATGGAACAGTGCTATGAGAAAGTACGATTTTCTTTTGACAGCGCACATAGAGGTATGGAGCGTCTGATTGTGAAGTATCCGAATGTGACTGCGGTATTTGCAATGTCTGACGTGATGGCTATCGGAGCGATTCGAGCATTGCGTGATATGGGATATCGTGTGCCGGAGGAAATTTCTGTCATCGGTTTTGACGGTACCACATTAGCGGAATATTATAATCCGAGACTGGCAACTGTCAAACAGCAATATCAGGCTCTTGCAACGAGAAGCATTGAGATATTGTTTGGACAGATTGAGCTAAAGAAAGATGCTATCCATGAACTTGTTCCGTTTGAACTTGTAAGTGGAGAGAGCATTCGGATAATAAAATAAAACCAGCAGGCAATTATGAAAGTACTGAATATTGTTCATTGTGTGGTGGATTTTGGAGGAATATAGTTATGAGAAGCAGCGGAATATTGATGCATATATCTTCTTTGCCATCTCCTTACGGGATTGGTACAATGGGAAGAGAAGCCAGAAAATTCGCAGATTTTTTGGAAAAGTCGGGTCAGAAATACTGGCAGATTCTTCCGATTTGTCCGACGAGTTATGGGGATTCACCATATCAGTCGTTTTCAAGCTTTGCAGGAAATCCGTATTTTATAGATTTAGAGTATTTGTGTAAAGAAAAGCTTTTGACTAAAAAAGAGTGTGATTCTTTTAAGTGGGGGAAAAATCCACGCAGCGTTGATTATGGTATCATGTACGAGTCACGTTATAAGTTGTTAAAGCTTGCTTATGCACGTTTTGTAAAAAAAGAGCCGGCAGATTTTAAGAGTTTCTGTGACAAGGAAGCAGACTGGCTTTTAGATTATTCATTGTTTATGGCACTGAAAGATGCGAATGGCGGAGTCGCATGGTTTGAGTGGGACAAAGATTTAAAAATAAGAAAGCCGGAAGCACTAGAAACTGCGAGAAAAGAATATGCCGAGGATATCAGATTCTATCAGATGTTACAGTACCTGTTCTTTAAACAGTGGTGGGATTTGAAGGCATATGTCAATGCAAAAGGCATTGAGATTATCGGTGATGTGCCAATCTATGTTGCAGGTGACAGCGCAGATGTATGGGCGAATCCGGGACAGTTTTATCTGGACAAAGAATTAAATCCGATTGATGTGGCAGGATGCCCACCGGATGCATTTTCAGCAGATGGACAGCTTTGGGGTAATCCGCTGTTCCGTTGGGATGTTATGAAGAAGGATGGCTATTCATGGTGGACGAAGCGGATTAAAGCAATGTCTAAGCTGTATGATATTGTCCGTATCGACCATTTCCGTGGCTTTGATTCTTATTATGCAATTCCGGCAAAGGATACGACGGCGAGAAATGGTGAGTGGCGCAAAGGTCCCGGAATGGACTTGTTTAATGCGTTAGAGAAGAATCTTGGCAAATTAAATATTATCGTGGAGGATTTAGGATATCTGACACCTTCTGTATTAAAACTTGTGGCAGATTCAGGATTCCCGGGTATGAAGGTAATTCAGTTTGCGTTTGATTCCAGAGAGGGAAGCAATTATCTGCCTCATACATATACAGAACATTGTGTTGTTTATACGGGAACACATGATAATGATACACTGCTTGGCTGGATGAAAACAGCGCCTAAGGACAGTGTAAAGTTTGCGAAGGAGTATTTGAATCTCACGAAGGAAGAGGGATATAACTGGGGCATGATGCGTGGTGCATGGTCTTCTGTGGGAGAACTTGCCATCGTTCCAATGCAGGACTTGATTGGACTTGATTCTAAGGCGCGTATGAATACACCATCTACGCTTGGAGGCAACTGGCAGTGGCGTGCGACGGCAGATCAGATTACCGGAAAGCTTGCAAAGAAGATTTACGGTTATATGGAGATGTATGGAAGACTGCCGGAAGTATCAGAAGAAGCAGAGTAGTATTTAATAAGGAATGGGAATGCAGGCTTGCGGGCAGGTATTCCCATTTTAGTATATTCAGGTTTGAACTTATACAATGGAATTGAGTTTTTGAATATCTCATGTTAAAATTAAGGCGTTGGCAGAACTTATACCACGGAGTGAAGCAGTGGGGCATAGGTAATCCAATCGATAGCGTGTGCAAGGCACATAATATTGTATACATAGGAGTAAAAGAATGCTGTATTTTATTGTCAATAAGAATTCGAGAAGCGGAAATGGCGCAGAGGTCTGGAAAGAAGTCGAGGATGCATTAAAGAGAGGTAATGTTGCGTATCAGGCGTGGACGACAGAGTATGAGGGACATGCAATGAAGCTTGCGCAGGAGATTTGTGAAAAGCCGGATGATGATATATGTCTGGTGGTTGTTGGCGGCGACGGAACTGCGAATGAGGTTGTCAATGGCATGACACATTTCGATAAAGTACGTTTTGGTACGATTCCAACCGGCTCGGGAAATGATTTGGCAAGAGGTCTTAATATCAAGGGAACACCAACGGAGTGCTTGGAGCGAATTCTTTTATGCAGAGAAAGCGGCAGGGATAAATGTTTTACGATGGATTTAGGACAGGTAAGCTGGAATGGTGGAGAAAAGCCCAGATTATTTGTTATCAGTGCAGGTGTGGGATTGGATGCTTTGGTCTGTAAGAAAGCTTTAAAGTCTAAGCTTAAAGACTTTTTGAATAAAATTCATCTTGGAAAGCTGACGTATGTGATACTTACGGTGCAGTCCTTATTTACAATGCAGACGACGGATGCGGCAGTGCATTTTGACGGTAAAGGACAGCGTAATTTCAAGAAGAATATTGCATTGGCAGCCATGAACTTTAAAGCGGAGGGCGGTGGTGTCAAGTTTGCACCGAAGGCGGATGCGACTGATGGTAAGCTCTCTGCGTGCAGTATTTACCGCATTTCTAAGCTGCGTGCATTCATTTCTCTTCCATTTTTAGTGGTCGGAAAGCACATGTGGATACCGGGATTTGAAATTAATGACTGCGGAGAATGCAGCATCCATCTTGCGAAGCCGCAAGTGCTGCATGCAGACGGAGAGTATTGCGGAGATGTGACAGATGCGACATTTACCTGCCTGCCTCGGAAACTGCGTGTTTTACTGTAATAATTAAAAGCCCCCTTTCATACATTTTAGTAAGTATGGAAGGGGTATTTTTTATGGATATTAACAATAAAAAGGAATTTGACTTATACAAAGATATTCAGAACCGCACGAATGGAGAAGTGTATCTGGGGATTGTCGGGCCTGTCCGCACAGGTAAATCTACCTTTATCAAGCGCTTTATGGATTTGATGGTGCTTCCGTTTATGGAGGATGAACATGCGAAGGAACGGACAATTGATGAACTGCCTCAGTCTGCGCAGGGAAAGACAATTATGACAACGGAGCCGAAGTTTATCCCGAAGGATGCGGCAATTATTGCTTTGCCGGATGATACAAAAGTAAAAATCCGTTTAATCGACTGTGTGGGATTTATGGTAGATGGTGCAACCGGACATATGGAGGGGAATGCGAGCCGGATGGTAAAAACACCATGGTTTGATTATGAGATACCCTTTGCAGAGGCGGCAACCATAGGAACACAGAAGGTAATCAAAGACCATGCTACAATAGGAATTGTTGTGACGACGGACGGTTCTATCGGAGAACTGGAAAGGGATAATTACATAGAAGCAGAGGAAAAGACGATTCATGAACTGGAGGAAATAGGTAAGCCGTATGTGATTGTGCTTAATTCGCAGAAGCCGTACAGCGATGAGACGACACGCCTGATGGAGGAATTGCGGGAAAGATATCAGACCTCTGTCATACCGGTAAACTGTGAGCAGATGCGAAAAGATGATGTGTATCATATTCTGGAAAGTATGCTCTATGAATTTCCGGTGGTGCGTGTGGAATTTTATATTCCGAAATGGGCGGAAATGCTTGACGCGACGCATCCGATGAAAGCGGAAATCATTAAATTGGCGGCAGAAAGTCTTGCCGGCATGAAGAAAACCAAGGATGTTTATGCACAGGAATTTGCACCGGAACAATATGTTTCTAAAATGAAGGTGGAAGAACTCGACCTTGCATCCGGAACAGTGAAAATCTGCATGGATGTAGATGAAAAATACTACTATGAAAACTTAAGTGAACTTGCAGGAGTGCCGATTTCCGGGGAATATGAACTGATTGCTTTAATCAAGGAAATGGCGGAACGCAAAGGTGCGTATGATAAGGTTGCGGATGCATTTGAAGCTGTACAGGCAAAAGGATACAGTGTGGTGGGGCCGGGACTTCCTGACATCAGGATGGAGGAGCCTGTACTCATCCGTCATGGAAATAAGTACGGTGTGAAAATGCGTGCAATTTCTCCGTCGATTCACATGATTAAGGCGAATATCGAGACGGAAATTGCGCCAATAGTTGGAAGCGAAGAACAGGCAAATGATTTGATTTCCTATATCAGACAAGGACAGCAAAGCGAAGAGGGAGCATGGGAGACGAATATCTTCGGAAAATCTGTCGGAGAATTGATGGAGGATGGCATTCGCAACAAAATAGCTATGATGGATGACGAATGTCAGATGAAACTGCAGGATACCATGCAGAAGATTGTCAATGACAATAACGGCGGCATGGTGTGCATTATTATTTAGCCATTACGGAAGGTGTCAGGAGTGATTTTTCTCCTCGGCATCTTCTTCTGTTTGAGGAAGATTTTGATAGGCATCTGTTTTTTGGAATTCTTTCATGGCGTCATCGTAAGCAGCTACAATATATTCTTTCATCGGGTCGTTTTCACCAATATGAGATACGGCATCACTGTAGATAGATACAGCATTCTCTTTGGAGGTGGCATGGGATAGTCTTGTTTCTAAGGATTCACGCATAGCCTGTACACGTGCAGCCTGTTGATAGAGTACCGGGTTTTCTGCCTGTAAAAAACGCATTTCTTCCGCAGTAAGCTTTTTACCGCTTTTTAGTTTTGCAAGGATTTTGCTCAGATAGGCTTCCTTTTCTTCGTCTGTCATGCCACAGGCGGGACTTAAAAGTTCAGAAATATTTTCTGTAATGGAAAAACTGTCATAAGTGCCTGTTGTCTTAGTTTCCCTGTATAAACCGACACTGGAATTACGAAGATGCTCTAGGGCACCTGCTGTGGCGGTTTTGTTTTCTTTGCCGGAACGTAGAATATTGTGGAAACCTTCTAAATGTAATGTTTGCATAAGTACATCCTCCCTAAAACTATATCGTCCAAATGGTGGAAAAAATGATAGATATGTGATAAAATATCGCCATGACTTTTGCCGGAGCAGGAGTAGAAATTGGACAAGGTAATGGAGTGTGACATGAAAGAATTTATTAAAGGGATGTATACGAAAACGAATTTTAGAAGAAGACTGGTGGCAGTAATTCTGGCAGTGGTAACGATGGGATTTGCACTGTCATGGCTAAAGCTTGTGGATTTAGGCGTTGACCCATGTACGAATCTGCATCTTGCCATTTCTGGAAACATCGGAATGAGCCTTGGAAACTGGCAGGCGCTTTTTAACAGTCTGTTGTTTCTGATAGTGATTTTCAAAGGCAAGGAATATATTGGCTTTGGCACGCTGGCAAATATGTTTTTAGTGGGCTATGCAATTGATTTTTTTTCATGGTTGTGGGACATACTTCTGCCGGAGGGATTGTTTTCGTCTATGGCAGTGAGAATTGCAGTTTTAATACCTGCACTTGCAGTTTTCGTGGTGGCGGCAGCGGTATATATGGATGTGGAATTGGGAACAGCACCTTATGATGCCATTCCACTTATTTTTGCAAAATATCATACGAACATATCGTTTCGCTGGATTCGTATGATATATGATTTTGCGATTATTATAGTGGGGGCACTGCTTGGGGCAAAGGTGGGAGTTGTGACAATTCTTATGGCATTTACGCTGGGACCTGTGATTGCGTTGGTCGGTGAGAAGCTGAGCGGCTTTCTTGGGGTGGAATAAGCGCTGAAAATGTTGTATAATACGTGATAGAGTGTTTATAGAATGGAAAAGGAGAAGTTGAACGATGAATCCAGTATATGAAAAATTGCAAAAATGCTATGATACCTATAAGGCAAAGATTGATTTTACACCGAAGGTGGCGTTGATTCTGGGCTCTGGTCTGGGAGATTTTGGCGAGACAATCCGTGTGGTAGATACACTTGATTATCATGATATTGAAGGATTCCCGGTATCTACGGTTCCGGGACATGCAGGCAGATTTATTTTTGGATATGTGGGGGATGTTCCGGTGGTATGTATGCAAGGACGCGTGCATTATTATGAAGGATATGAGATGCCTGATGTAGTTCTTCCGGTTCGTCTGATGAAGATGATGGGAGCAGAGGTTGTATTTCTGACCAATGCAGCCGGTGGAATCAAGCAGGGAATGCGTGCGGGAGATTTGATGCTGATTACCGGTCAGATTGCTAGTCTTGTACCATCCCCGCTCCGCGGAGCCAATATAGATGAACTTGGTGTGCGTTTCCCGGATATGAGTCAGATTTATGACTTGGATTTGCAACGTATTGCAAAGAAGGCAGCGCTTGATTTGGGTATTGATATTCAGGAAGGTACTTATATGCAGTTTACGGGACCACAGTACGAGACACCGCAGGAGATTGCGATGGCGCGAACATGGGGCGCAGATGCAGCTGGTATGAGTACTGCATGCGAGGCGATTGCTGCGAGACATATGGGGATGAAGGTGCTCGGATTTTCATGCATTTCAAATCTGGCAGCCGGTATTTCGCCTGTTCCGCTCTCTCACAAAGAAGTGCAGGAAGTTGCAGATCAGGTAGCACCGAAGTTTAAGGCGCTTGTAACCGAAATCATTAAGAGAATCGGGGAGGCATAGGATGAATACTCGCTTTTACAATGCAAAGATTCTAAAGCTTGCAGAAGGTCATAAGTTTGAAGTAGTGGAGGGTGAACTTTGGGTAAAAGGAAACACCATTTGCTATATCGGCGCTGGCGGGGAGGCGGCTGAGGTCTGCAAAGAAGATGAGGGATTAATCTGGGATAGAGAGATTGATGCGCAGGGGAATCTGCTGATGCCGGGATTTAAGAATGCGCATACACATACACCGATGACTTTTCTGCGTTCCTATGCAGATGATTTGCCATTGCAGGACTGGCTGAATAAGCAGATTTTCCCGAAAGAGGCACAGCTTACCGGAGAGGATGTGTACTGGCTGAATATCCTTGGCATTATGGAGTATCTGACCAGTGGTATCACATCTGACTTTGATATGTATCTGTTTTCTAAAATGACTGCGCAGTCCTCTGCGAAGGTTGGCTTTCGGACTGTGCAGACCAGTGGTCTCAATAACTTTAGCAGTTCATTAGAGGCGATGGAAGAAGAATTTTACTTTGCAAATGAACTGAGTGATTTGACATCTTATATGGTAGGCTTTCATGCAGAGTATACAACTTCGATGGAGCTTATGGAGGGTGTCGCGAAGCTGGCACAGAAGCTAAAGTCTCCGGTATGGACACATAACTCCGAGACACAGGGGGAGGTTTTGGCATGTAAGGAGCGCTGGGGCAAGACTCCGACACAGCTTACTGACAGCCTCGGTATGTATGAGTATGGCGGTGGAGGATACCACTGCGTATGGTTTGAAGAGCCTGATTTTGAAATATTTAAAAAGCGCGGAATGACTGCTGTTACGAATCCGGCATCTAACTTAAAGCTTGCATCCGGTATCTGCCCAACCAAGCGCTTTGTGGATGAGGGAATTGCAATGGCAATCGGAACAGATGGTCCGGCAAGTAATAACTGCTTAGATATGTTCCGCGAGATGTTTTTGACATCGACGCTTGCCAAAGTCCGCGAAATGGATGCAGAATGTGTATGCGCAGATGAAATTCTATATATGGCGACTGTCGGCGGTGCACATGCGATGGGCTTAGATGACTGCGACAGCCTTGCGGTTGGCAGGAAAGCAGACATCATTATGATTGACTTAAAGCAGCCCAATATGCAGCCTGAAAATAATATCGTAAAGAATCTGGTATATAGCGGAAGCAAGCAGAATGTCAAGATGACGATGATTGATGGCAGAATTTTATATGAAGACAATCATTTTGATATCGGATATGACCCAAATGAGATTTATGCAAAGGCAAATGCGATTATATCCAGAATGCAGTGAGCAGCGTTGGTATGCAGGTGCAGTGTGAAAATTATGTGCCGCTGCAAAAGGAAGAGAGTGTAGTAGATATGCAGGTTATTTTTATACATCACAGTTGTTTTGTAGTAGAAGTCGATGGGAAGGTTCTTATTTTCGACTGGTTTGCCGGGGACCGGGTGCAGAGCTTCCGGTTTGGCGGCGTACTTCCGGAGTATGAACCTGACACACCGATTTATATATTTGCCAGTCACAAGCATCGGGATCATTTTGATATGGATGTGTTACACCTTGCAGAGCGCTATTCGGATATTCATTTTGTTCTTTCCAAGGACTGCCGGATGAGTGGCAACTTTTTGAAAAAGCATGGATTTGCAGAGGATATAGTTGAGAAAATAACCTATGTCACTCCGGGAAGCAGATATCATGTATCGGGACTTACGATTGAGACACTTCGCTCTACAGACGCAGGAGTGGCATTTTTAGTGCAGACCAATCAAATGCTTATTTTCCACGCAGGGGACTTGAATAACTGGAAGTGGGATGGAGCAGGCGGACTGGTAAACGGTATGATGGAGATAAATTATAAAGCACAGATAAAGAGGCTATCCGGCAAGAAAATTCATCTGGCATTTATACCGATGGATCCGAGACAGAAAGAGTACCAGTTTCTCGGCATGAACTATTTTATCAACCATATAGATGCGGATTACATTTTTCCGATGCATATGTGGCAGGATTATTCGGGAATTGAAAAGTGTAAAAAGCAGATTCCTGATAAGGCGTTGGCAGAGCACGTGGTAGAGATTCAGTGTGAAAATCAGATTTTTAATATAGAAGACTGATTCTGAATCGGCTGATACGGTATTTATTGCTGAGCGGCACTTGACGATGAGGAAATAGTTGCGTTATACTTAATTGATTGTGAAGCTTGTGTTCTATGAGTATAAGTGGGCTTTACAAACAGTAGAAAGGTAGGAGAAAGCGATGGCATTTTTTGGATGGTTTGTACACTATGTGATAATTTTTGTCGTTTTAGCGATTGCTGCGGGACTGGGAATTTTCGTTGGCAAGAAGATGAGTGATAAGAAGAAATCACAGGCAGCGGATGAGGCTGCAGATACTGAAAAGTAAAATATTATACATTATTTAGATTACAATAGAGTTTTTGGAGGAATTAGTCGTGAAGAAGTTTTATGGAGAGAATGAACTGCGTAGAATGTATCTGGAGTTCTTTGAGAGCAAGGAGCATTTGAAAATGAACAGTTTTTCGCTGGTGCCGCACAATGACAATAGCTTACTGCTTATCAATGCAGGAATGGCACCACTTAAGCCATATTTTACAGGACAGGAGATTCCACCAAAGAAGAGGGTTACGACATGCCAGAAGTGTATTCGTACCGGCGATATTGAAAATGTCGGTAAGACTGCAAGACATCTGACATTTTTTGAGATGCTCGGAAACTTTTCTTTTGGTGATTATTTTAAAGAAGAGGCGATTGCCTGGTCTTGGGAGTTTTTAACAAAAGTTCTTGGATTGGAGGAGGACAGACTGTATCCTTCTATCTATGGCGAGGACGAAGAAGCATTTGAAATCTGGAATAAGAAGATTGGTATTGCGCCGGAGCGTATCACGCGATTCTACCGTGACCCGGAGACAGGCGAGTGTGATAACTTCTGGGAGCATGGTGCAGGTCCATGCGGTCCGTGTTCAGAGATTTATTATGACCGCGGGGAGAAGTATGGCTGCGGTAAGCCGGATTGTAAAGTTGGCTGTGACTGTGACCGTTTTATGGAAG
>CAZAGJ010000036.1:0-27224 GCA_964484605.1 uncultured Roseburia sp.
GGAAGACAAGTCAGAGCACAAAGTGATGTATGTTTCATTTATTTAACTGCAATGGATTCAGAGATTGATATCATCAATGGCTATAATTCGGGTGCAGATGATTATGTGACAAAGCCATTTTCGTTAATGGTTCTTACGTCAAAGGTAAATGCATTGATGCGAAGAATGTCAGATAATAATCAGTTGATTTTGATGGCAGATGACATTACGGTAAATGTGAAAGAGGCAAAGGTTTCAAAAGCCGGACAAGAGGTTGTGCTGTCGAAAACGGAAATACAACTGTTGATTTACCTTTTGGAAAATGCGGGACAGATTCTTTCAAAAGAAATGATATTAGAGAGAGTATGGGGGAACGCGGGACAATTTGTTGATGATAATACAGTAACTGTAAATATAAGCAGATTAAAAAATAAACTGGAAACCGAATATATTTCAAATGTGAGAGGGCTGGGGTATTTATGGACCGGACAAGTAATAAAGAAATAAAAAAATATATTTTAATCTGGTTATTGGTTGTGGCAGCAGTCACTCTGGAACTTGTGTGTTTTTCTGCCTATTATGAAGTTGACGAGAGGAAAAAGATTACAGAATTGATACAAGATTATCCGGAATTAGAGCCGGAGATAATCGACATCATGCAGAATGTGCAGGAGACACCAATATTTGAAAACAATAGTAACATTCCAATCATAGAAGAAAAGTATGGATATGATTTTGAAAAAAGTGTGTTTTCGAGAGAACTTCTGCTGTGTGTAGCAGTGGCAGGAGCAGGGTGTGGAATTATTATATTTTTTTTCGCACGCAGCGGCCAAAAACAGAGAGTACAGGATGAGAAGCTGTTTGATTTAATCAAGGAAGAACTTTTGAATATTCAAAAGGGCAATTACCATTTGTTGTTTTGCAGGTCAACGGATATAGAACACATGGATATGCCGGATAAATGGGAAACAGTTTTTGGAACATTAAAGGAGCTAGGCTATTATCTGGAAGAGTTGAAAGAACAACTTTGTGAGGAAGAAAATAGCACGAAATCGTTAATTACAGATATCTCACATCAGTTGAAAACACCGCTGGCATCTTTGCGTATGTGTCATGAACTGACAATGTCTGAGAAGCTGACGAGTGAGGAAAAACGGGAGTTTCAGGAACAGGAAAAGCGTGAAATTGACAAATTGGAACTGCTGTTAAATGAACTGGTTAAATTATCGCGCTTAGAGAGCCACATGGTTCAAATTCAGTTAGAACAGCAAGAAATTCAAAGAACAATTTCAGAAGCAGTGAGTCTGGTTTATGGTAAAGCCAAAGGAAAAGAAATCGATATACAGGTTGATATGCAAAGCAATGCTACAATTTTGCATGATATGAAATGGACAGCAGAGGCATTAGCGAATGTTTTAGATAATGCGATAAAATATTCGGAAAATAGAACGGCTATTCAGATAAAAGTGAGTTCTCTGCCGACAAATATACTAATTGAGATAGAAGATCAGGGAATGGGAATCCCGACAGCGGATTTACATAACATTTTTAAACGATTCTACCGTGGAAGAGAAGCGTCCCAAAAGGTAAAAGACGGCGTTGGGGTAGGACTGTATCTCTCCAGATATATTATAGAACTGCAAGGCGGAACAATTTTTGCAAAAAGAAAACAGGATAAAGGAACCGTTTTTCAAATTACATTACCTTTATAAGTAAGACCCTTACAAAACTGTTATGGTTTTGGTAAGGGTTTTGTAATACTCGGATGTTAGGATATATCTTATCAAGATAATTCAGCGGAAGGAGAAAATGATGAGTATTATATTGGAAGTACAGGATTTGGTCAAATACTACGGAACAGGAGAAAACACAGTAAGAGCCGTAGACCATACGAATTTGCAGATTGAGCGAGGGAAATTTACCGCTATCGTTGGACGTTCCGGTTCAGGGAAATCTACGTTACTGCATCTGCTTGGCGGTTTAGAACGTCCGGATTCAGGAAAAGTATTAATCGGACAGAGCGATATCTATGCATTGAAAGAGGATAAACTGGCGAAATTCAGAAGAGAAAAGATTGGATTTATTTTTCAGGACTATAACTTAATACCGTCTTTGAGCGTATGGGAAAATGTTGTATTGCCTATCGGCTTGGATAAAAAAAAATAAATGAAGCTGAGATAAATGAGATTTTGGACAAGATAGGACTGGCAGATAAAAAGAAAGCAATGCCGAATACACTGTCCGGCGGACAAAAGCAAAGAACTGCAATTGCAAGAGCACTGGCTGCGAATCCGGCAATTATCTTGGCAGATGAGCCTACCGGTAATCTGGATTCACAAACAGAATTAGAAGTTATGAATCTGTTGAAAAAATGTGTAAAGCAGTTCGGGCAGACATTAGTGATGATTACACATGACGAAACAATTGCACAAATGGCAGATGTCGTGATTGTGATTGAGGACGGTAAGGTGGTGAGTCAGTCATGAATATGGTGTCTAGAATAGCATTTGGTAATATGAAATATCATAAGAGCAAAAATCTCTTAACAGGAATTGCTATTTTTCTTACAACAGTGCTTTTGTTTGTAATTCCTACGGTGGGCAAGGATTTGATTGATGCGCAGTATGCAATGGTAAATGAATATTATCCACACTGGCATGCACTTTATCGGGATGTCAATCAGGAGATGGTAAATGCATTATCTGTTCACAATGACATTGGTACATTTGGACTTAGAAGTGATGTAGGCGTTCTTGCTGTGGAAAATGAGCAGTATAAAAACGTGGATGTTTCCATGATATATCTGGATGAGAACGGAGCCATGTTGTATAAGCAGGAACTTTCATCCGGACAATATCCGCAAAAAGAAAACGAGATTGCGATGACACGGTCTGCGTTGGAGATTATGGGGCTGGAAGGCGAATTAGGGGATACCATCTCTATAGCATATCAAATTCAGCGTTCTGGGTACTTGGACTATACACAGGAAAAAGAATTCGTGATTACGGGACTAATAGAAGATGAGATAAGCGAAACAGATGTACCGGCATCCAGTGTGGTATACGTTTCCAAAGAATTTATGGAATCTGAATTGTCTGAGGAAGAAATCCGATACTTTTTTCTGTTTCAGGTAGCAGGAACGGAACATGCAACGACAGATGATGTGGAGTATGTTATTTTGAACATCGCAGAGCAATTCTTGATTGATGAAGAGTCGATAGGGATAAATACGGCTTATTTAGGGGCAAATTATGTTGATCCGGCAAGCGGTCTGATTATATTTGCGATTATGGTTATTGTGGTGTTTGCCGGAATCATTACCATTTATAGCATTTATTATGTCTCCATGTCGCAGCGGATTCAGGAATTTGGTAAATTAAAAGCGCTCGGCGCATCAAAGAGACAAATGAAGCAGATTGTCCTCGGGGAAGGTATGTTTGTTGCAATAGGGGCTGTTCCTCTGGGATTAATTGCGGGAACAGTTATAACAAAAGCAGCATTAATCCTGCTGTGCGAAGAATGGTCTGAGCTGGAAAATGGCATAGCTCCTTTGACCCGTGACATTATTCGGGAGCAAAAAATTGATTTTTATCATGGGTGGATATATGTGCTGGCAGCAGGAATTGCATTTATTACCGTTTATGTGTCACTTTTAAGAACAATGAAAATAGCAAGCCGTGTCTCCGTTATCGAGGCTATGCGATATGTGGGAGAAGCTGGAACGAATGTGTCAAAAAGGAAAAGCTGCAAGAATGTATCAATTGCAAAATTGGCTAAAATCAACATTTTAAGAAATAAGAAAAAGAGCGCGGTCACAATTGTTTCTTTGAGTATGACCGGAATATTTATCATGGTGGTAGCATCTGTACTGTCTTGCACCGGACCGGAGATTATGACAAATGAAGACTTTAATGGACAGTATATGATAGAACCGACCATTGAAAATAATAATAAAGAACACCCGGAACTTGCGTGGAATGAATTGCAGAAAAATAATCCGCTGAGTGAGGATTTGAAGGCAGAAATTGAAAAGCTGGATGGCGTGAACAGGGTAGATGTATTTAGTACCGTAGAGATAAGCGGAGAGATGTTTTCGGGAGAAGGCTTTGGAGAGGACATCTGCGGTCTGCCGGAAGAATATGCGAAAGAATTGGAGAACGGAATTATAGAAGGCAGCGCCACCTATGAGGATTTGAAATCAGGAGAAAAAGTAATCATCGATAGAAGCTTGCTGTATTGGTATCCGGAACTGAAAGTGGGTGATAAGCTTAGTGTAATGGTGCATGACGGCGAAATGACCTATAATAAGGAACTGGAAATCATAGCGGTGGGGGATTACCGCGGAGGGGTACTCAACTATGACTATATGATAATGGCGAAAGAAGCTGCAGACCGTCTGGTGTCACATAACAACAACCGGTATTTCTGCGTGATGGCAGATAAAGATTTTGATGAAACCTTATATCAGGAATTAGAGAATCTGTGCGATTCAACCGGGCGGTTAAATTTAGTCTCAAGAAAATCGGTTTTTGAGTTAAATGTAGCGGCGATGCAGTTAATTAATGGTGGATGTTATATTTTCCTTGGTATTTTAAGTGCAATATGTATTATGAATTTAGTGAATACAATGATTAACAGTGTCCATGTCAGAAAAAGGGAGCTTGGTATGATTCAGGCAATTGGAATGTCTGATGTCCAACTGCAGAAGATGTTATTAATAGAAGGTCTGTTTTATATCGTAGGGACATTGGTGGTTACGATAGGGGTAGGAAGTGTTCTGGGATATGCAGCATTTTTGTGGGCAAAAGAAGAACATATACTACGGATTCGCGAGTATGCTTATCCGTGGGAGACTGCATTAATTGTAGTTGCAGTGCTGGTAGTAGTACAACTATTTTTGGCAGCCATGATAAGCAGGTCTGTAAAGAAGGAGTCGATGATTGATAGAATACGGTTTCATGAGTAGGGAAGCATAAAAAGAATATTAAACGACATAAAAAGAATGACTTTGTAACTAAGCAGCACTATTTTGCAGATTGGTTATGAGATGATTGAAATTGAGCAGGCAGATAGATATGATAGGTGCAGGAGGTGGCACGATGAAGCTGAGATTGAAAGAAAATCCGAATGTAGAATTAACTGTGACAGTAGAATATCCTGAACCGAGCAGCCAGCTGACACGTATCATTCAGAAGTTAAAAGCTGAGGAACAATTTCTGATTGGCAGTGAGAACGGTAGAAATTATAAAGTCATGGTGCCGGATATTTTTTATGTAGAGAGCGTTGATAAACGTACGTTTATATATACCAAAGAAATGGTATTCAGAAGCGAAAAACGCTTGTACCAGTTGGAAGATGTATTAAAAGCATATGAATTTGTGAAAGTGAGCAGAACCTGTCTGGTAAATATGAATGAACTTGTACATATAAAAGCGTTACCCAACAGCAGACTGGAGGCTGAGTTATCGAATGGAGAGAAAATAGTCGTTTCGAGAACTTATATTCCGGAAATAAAGAGAAAAGTTTTTGGGGAGGTGCAGCGATGAGGAAATATATACAAAAATCATTCATGCTGTCAGCGGCAATATGGATTGTTGTGACATTAGTTTCGTTTATATGTTTTGAATACAGGGAAGAGATGAAACTGAATCTTTTGATTGTGATTATATCGTTTCTAAGTATGGGAATCCATTATTTGACATCCAACATTTTCTATGACAGCTTTTTGAAGGAATTAATATGTAAATATATTCTGGTGGAAATTATGGTTCTGGTTATTGGAATATTCAGTGGCTGGTTCATAAAAGCAAATTGGTGGATGTCTTTTGTATATGTGACACCTGTTTTTCTTTTAGCGTACTTGCTTGGAATTACACAAATGAAGCGGGATGTTGAAGCGATTAATCGCAAACTGGCTGAAAAGAAGGAGAGACAATTTTATGAAGAATTATAGTAAATATATGTCGGATAAATATTTGGTTCTCTTTTTTGCGATTACGCTTTTATGGACATGGGTATGTGGATTTATACCGGTAATATTTGGATTTACAGGTACACCAACGGGTACGTTTTGGTTCTATTTTGGTGGAGGTGCGCCTTCTGTCACAGCGTTGTTTATTGTATTCTTTACATATCCGAAAGAGAAGAGAACAGATTATTTCCATAGATGCTTTAGTTTCAAATATATGGGGTGGAAATGGCCGCTAATTACAATCTGCGTTTTTTCGACCATAACAATCATATGCTTGTTTGCAGGAGTGGGATTCTTAGGCTATGATATGCCTGGCATGGACTATATACATGCGATTAGTGACAATCCGCTGATGCTGCCGCTGGTTTTTCTGATTTCTCTTATATCGGGACCATTGAATGAGGAATTTGGCTGGAGGGGATATGCACTTGACAGGTTATTGCTTCGGTTTGGCTTTATGGGGGCTTCGTTGATATTGGGGTTTATATGGGGAATATGGCATCTGGCATGGTATTTTACACCGGGACAGGCACAGTACAATTTGCTGCAGGATTCTGTTTTCCATGCAGTGATGTTTATTCCAAGTGTGATGATGCTAAGCGTCTGGGTTAGCTTTGTTTATATTAAGACAAAGCGCAGCATATTGGCAGGGGCATTGGTGCATATGTTTAGTAATTTAATCGGCAGTCAGCTTCTTGCACCTTACACGACAGATATCAGCATGATTATCCGGTATGCGAATATGGTCTTTTTTGCAATTATAATTGTATATGTAAGTTTCTCAGAGAAATTTAAAAATGAGGTAAAAGAGCAGATTGCAGAGATAGGATAAATCATTGTAGGTAAATCATGGCAACTGTTGATAAAGCTAACACTGTTAGGTACAATACGGACGGTGTTAGCTTTTTGCGTGTAAGAATGTATAGGTAGAATGTATAGGTGCTATAGATTTTCATTGACTTATTTCCTATGAAACTATATAATATACTTACGCTTTGACGCGCGAAAGCATTAAAGCAGTAAAATGTAAAGGTGAATAAGTATGAAAATGGGAAAAAGAGTACTTGCGGTTGCACTTTCAGCCGTTTTGGCGAGTGCATCATTCGCAGGATGTGGAGAAAATGAAGAAAGCAGTGCGGGCGGCAAATACAAAATCGGTATTGTGCAGCTGGTAGAGCATGAGGCTCTTGACGCAGCGACGGAAGGATTTATGCAGGCAGTGAAGGACGGACTTGGGGAAGATGCAGTCGAATTCGATGTTCAGAATGGTCAGAATGATGCGAATACCTGCTCAACCATTGCAAACCAGTTTGTTTCTAATGGAGTAGACCTTATAATGGCAAATGCAACTCCGGCACTCCAGGCATCATGTGCTGCAACGGCGGACATTCCGATTCTGGGAACTTCTGTAACAGAATATGGCGTTGCACTGGATATTGAGAATTTTGATGGTACTGTGGGCGGAAATATTTCCGGTACTTCTGACCTTGCGCCGTTGGCAGATCAGGCAGCCATGATTACAGAGTGGTTTCCGGAGGCAAAAACAGTAGGACTTATTTATTGTTCCGCAGAGGCAAACAGCCAGTATCAGGTGGATGTGGTTAAAGCAGAACTGGAAAAAGCAGGAATTACAGCAACACTGTATCCGTTTTCCGATTCCAATGATTTGTCCTCAGTTTGTACAACGGCTGCCTCAAATAGTGAAGTAATCTATGTTCCGACGGATAATACGGTTGCATCTAATACAGGTATTATTGATGGCATCTGTCAAGAGGCGAAGGTTCCGGTAATTGCAGGTGAGGAAGGCATCTGTAAAGGATGCGGAGTGGCGACACTTTCGATTAGCTATTATGACCTTGGTTATACAACCGGTCAGATGGCAGTTAAGATTTTAGCAGAAGATGCAGATATTTCGGCAATGCCTATCGAATACACGACGACAACACCGAAATATAATGCAGATATTTGCGATGCATTGGGAATTACTCCGGTGGAAGGTTACACGGCGATTGAAGAATAATAGAATATAAGCATACATCTGGTCAAGGGAGAGTGTAACAGTTCTCCCTTGACTTGTTATTCATTTATAAATGGAGGCTTTTATGAGTATAATAGGGATTTTTAGCCAGCTTCTTGGCGCATTGCCGGGAGCAGTTTCACAGGGTATTATCTGGGGAATTATGGCAATTGGAGTTTATCTTACATATCGGATTTTAGACATCGCAGACCTGACGGTGGACGGTTCATTTGCAACCGGCGGTGCCGTGGGCGTTATGTGCATCTTAAATGGCTGGAATCTGTGGGTGTCTGTTTTGATGGCATTTATTGCAGGTCTTTTGGCAGGACTGATTACCGGGCTTTTACATACATTGATGGGAATCCCGGCAATCCTTTCCGGTATTCTTTCCCAGCTTGCACTTTATTCCATTAACTTAAAAATCATGGGAAAAGCAAATCAGGCAGTCAATGTAAACAATACGGACTTATTGATTTCCCTTCGCTGGGTAAAAGAGTTTTCCATTCACAATCCGATGATTATGGTTGGAATCATTGTAATTGTGTTAATTGCTCTTCTCTACTGGTTCTTCGGAACGGAGATGGGCTGTGGAATCCGTGCAACCGGTGCTAATATTAATATGAGCCGCGCGCAGGGAATTAACACGAATTTTAACAAAGTCTTAGGGCTGATGCTTTCCAATGGTCTGGTAGCGTTGTCAGGAGCACTTCTTGCGCAGTATCAGGGCTTTGCAGATGTAAATATGGGACGAGGCGCTATCGTTATAGGCCTTGCTGCGGTGATTATCGGAGAAGCAGTTTTCGGAAAAATATTTAAGAATTTCGCACTCAGACTTTTGGCGGTAGCCATCGGTTCTGTCATTTATTATATGGTTATTCAGGCAGTTATCACCATTGGACTGGATGCGAACCTCTTAAAACTGCTTTCCGCGACGATTGTAGCCATCTTCCTTGCGATACCTTATTGGAAGGGACAGCTTATGCAGAAGAAGGCAGGAAGTAAGAATGGAGGTAAGGCAAATGCTTGAGATTAGGGAAGTATCTAAAATTTTCAATCCCGGAACGGTTAATGAAAAAGTAGCACTGAGCGGAATCAGTCTTACCTTGAACGAAGGCGATTTTGTGACGGTTATCGGAGGAAATGGTGCAGGTAAGTCTACCATGTTAAATATGGTAGCAGGTGTTTATCCGGTAGATGCGGGACAGATTCTGATTGATGGAATCGACGTAACAAAGCTTCCTGAATACAAACGTGCCAAATATCTGGGTCGTGTTTTTCAGGACCCTATGACCGGAACGGCAGCAAATATGCAGATAGATGAAAACCTTGCGCTGGCCGCGCGCCGCGGACTTGCAAGAACGCTGAGAGCGGGAATTACATCCAAGGAAAGAGCTGGTTACAAGGAACTGTTGAAAAAGCTGGATTTAGGTCTGGAAGATAGAATTACATCTAAGGTGGGACTGCTTTCCGGCGGCCAGCGGCAGGCGCTTACTCTTCTTATGGCGACATTAAAGAAGCCAAAGATTCTGCTGTTGGATGAACATACAGCGGCACTTGATCCGAAGACAGCGAAAAAGGTGCTGGATATCACCGAAGAAATCGTTGCAAAGGATAATCTTACAACACTTATGATTACGCATAACATGGCAGATGCCATCAGAGTAGGAAACCGCTTGATTATGATGAACAACGGAAAGATTATTCTGGATGTTTCCGGCGAAGAGAAGAAGAAGCTTACAACCGCAGACCTTCTTGAAAAATTCAAGATTTCTGCCGGAGAGGAATTGAGCAATGACCGTATGTTGCTCTCTTGATTTGAAGAGCAGATTTTAATAAAAGACCATATCGAAAGAGACAAATCCCTTTCGATATGGTCTTTTTTGTGTTCTGCTTTAAAGCCATCTCCGGTCATGCTATAATGTGTGTATAATATTTATGGGGGTAGATATTTATGGACAAGGAGAAAGTATTGAAAAGAAATTTGTGGATGTTTCCGCTGGGGACAGTGGGCAGGGATATGGTATACAATCTGGTTACAAGTTATCTGCTTACCTACATTCTTTTCACAAAGGGGCTGACAGCTGCTCAGCTTACAGCGGTTACTGCGATAATGGTAGCAGCGCGTGTGTTTGATGCATTAAATGACCCGATTATGGGAGCAATCATTGAAGGAACGCATACCAGATGGGGGAAGTTTAAGCCATGGCTGGTAGCAGGAATTTTGCTGACCTCTATCGTGGTTACCATGGTTTTCGCTACAAATTTGACGGGGTGGAACTTTGTTATTTTATTTGGAGTATTTTACTTTTCATATAGCATTGCATACACCATGCATGACATTTCATATTGGGGAATGGTGCCGGCACTCAGCTCGGATGCGGGAGCGCGTGACCAGATTACTTCCCGAGCCACGCTTTTTGCAGGAATCGGAGGAACACTCTCGTCGATTGTGATTCCGATGGTTACCACGGGAAGCAATACTATCGGGGGAAGTGCCAATGTAGCATACGCGTATGTTGCAGCTACGATTAGCATCATTGCGCCGTTGTTCCTCTGTTTTACTATAATTGGTGCAAAGGAGCGCCGTGAACCGCCAAAATCCAAGAAGGCATCTGCCGGATTAAAGCAGATATTTGCAACAATTAAAGCAAATGACCAGCTTTGCTGGATTGCAATTATATTCTTTGTGCAGCAGATTGGAAATGGTCTGATTGTGGGCGGTATGGGTTCCACATATATTTATCTGCAATATGGATATGAAGGCGGTCTTTACTCACTCTTTACGATGGTGGGAATGTCTGCAACTGCGTTTTTGATGGTGTTCTATCCGGCGATTTCCAGAAAAATCAATAGAAAGCCGCTTATGAATATCATGGCGGTGATTTCTGTAATTGGTTATATCTGTATGATTTGCTCGCGCTTTATTCCTGCAATCGGATTTGGCTTGCTTGTCGCAGGATATATGCTTTCAAATTTTGGACAGTACTGCTATTATTTGATAATGATGATTTCCATTATCAATACGGTTGAATACAATGAATACCGAAATGGTACACGAGAAGAGGCAATTATCGCCTCAGTGCGCCCGTTTATGACGAAGATGGGGTCTGCGGTCATTGCGGTAATCACTTCTGCATGTTATATGATTTTTGGCGTGACAGAATACACAAACCGGATTTCTGAGCTGGAAAGTGCTGCATCAAGCGGTGCGATTACGGAAGCGGAGAAGCTTACAGCAATCGAAAATGTAATCAGCGGGGTAAAGCCGGAAGAGAGTTTAGGACTTCTATTTTGTATGGTAATTATCTCATGTGCGCTGATGCTGCTTGCGAATTTCCTTTATCAGAAAAAATATGTGCTGGATGAAGCGGAATATGAGCGTATCTGTAAGGAACTGGAGGCACAAAGATAAATAACGTAGTGGGTTATCAAAAGCAGTATTTGATACTTTGGGGGAGAACTATGGATGCAGAAAAACTGACAAGACAGAACAAAATCGCAGAATTTTATAACAATCCAATCGGCCATGATGCCATTGAAAAAGTATTATTACAGCTAGGAATTTCCGAAAAATGGATTACCAATCCGATTGTGTCCAATGTCAGGTTGAAAACGTTGGAGAGGTTAGCAGGAAAGAAATTGGGAAGCAGTTTTTTTGATGCAATGCTCAATCTTGTTAATATTGAAGCCGATGCGCCGACGGATGGAAAAGGTCCCATCACAGAAAAGTGGTGGAAGGAAGCGGTTATTTATCAGATTTATCCAAGAAGCTTTTATGATACAAATGGGGACGGAATTGGCGATTTGCGCGGAATTATCGAGAAGCTGGACTATTTACAGGAACTGGGCGTGAACGCTATCTGGATGTCACCGATTTACGATTCGCCGAATGATGACAATGGTTATGATATTCGCGATTACCAAAAAATCATGCAGGAATTTGGAAGCATGAGTGATTTTGATGAACTTCTTTTAAACTGTCATGAAAGAGGAATGAAAGTCATCATGGACCTCGTTATCAATCATACTTCTGATGAGCATGAGTGGTTTCAAAATGCTCTTAATGAACCGGAAGGTGAATTTTGTGATTTTTATTTTCTGTGCCCGGACGATGGAAGGAAGAAAGAACCGAACAATTGGACTTCCTTTTTCTCCGGTTCTGCGTGGAATTATTACCAGGAGAAAGACCTGTGGGCGCTTCATCTGTTCTCGAAGAAGCAGATGGATTTAAACTGGGACAATCCGAAAGTCCGTGACAAGCTGATAGAAATGATTAACTGGTGGTTAGAAAAAGGTGTAGATGGTTTCCGCATGGATGTTATCAACTACATTTCCAAGACGGAGGGACTGCCGGATGGCGATGAAACCATTGCATCGATGATGGGCTATGCGGGGATTGAACACTACTACTACGGGCCAAATCTTCATAAATATCTGAAGGAAGTAAGGGCAAAGGCATTTGAGCCGCATGGTGCATTTTCCGTTGGAGAGACACCGGGTGTCGGTATGAAAATGAGCCGGCTTCTCACCGGAGAGGAGAGAAAAGAACTGGATATGGTATTCTCTTTTGACCAGTTGGAGACACCGGGGCACGTGCGTTGGGATGATTATGAATATGATTTGAATTACTATAAAAAGTATATTATCGACTGGATGCTTCACTATGGAAACAACTGTTGGATGTCGTTGTTCTACAACAATCACGATAATCCCAGAATGGCAAGCAAGGTAAGCATGGATATGCAGTATACCGAAAGTATACAGATTCTGCTGGCTGTAATGCAGCTAACCTTAAAGGGAACACCATTCATTTTTCAGGGAGATGAAATGGGGCTTGTGAATTATCCGTTTAAATCTGTGGATGAGATTACGGATGTGGAGACGAAAGGGCTGGTGGCAGAACTTCGCGGGAAAGGAAAATCCGAAGAAGAGATTTTGCACACTGTGCTTGCAGGAACCAGAGAACACGCAAGAATTTTACTACCATGGAATGCATATCCGGCAGATTTCCGCCAGGAGATGCGTCAGCCAATCAATACAAGAATCACAAATATCTACAAGGAGCTGATTGCCCTCCGGAGGAGCGATAAGACACTGATATATGGCGATTTTCAGGTGTTAGATGATACAAAGGACAAATTTACATACGCGCGCACCCTGAATGGAACCACATACATCGTAGATTGTAATCTGGGGAAGGACAGCCGGAAGGCATATACACAGACAGAAGGATTTGCGCTTATATTTGCAACGGAAGCAAAAGAAAATGTATCTTCCAAACTTGCACCGTATGAAGCGAGAATATGGAAAAGGTGAAATTCATGACAAAAATATTATTATTAGAAGACGATACCATGATTGCATCAGGAACGGACAAGAGACAGAAATTCGGGACAACCGGGAAGGGGCTCTTAGTATTCTAAAGAACGATATCTATGCGCTTGTGCAAAGTAAAAATGAGCAGTTGGCACAGACGAAAGCGGAGCGGGATGTCCTTGCCGAGTATATGGTGGATATTTCACACCAGTTAAAGACACCGATTACATCCATGATGATTATGATGGATTTGCTGGAGGATGCAGAACCACAAAAGTAGCAGGAAGTTTATACAGAATATCAGATTTTCGCTGTCTAAGATGGAGTGGCTTATCGGAGAAACTGAGTGTAGGCTTATCGGAGAAACTGAGGGAGTTGACATTACAAAAGGCAGATGGAGAGAGCATGAAGGTTTCCGTCGATGCGTGTTTAGATGAGGCATCTGTGCCTTCCTGCGTATTTGCCCTAAATGAACAGCATTGGTTCGGGGAATTCCTCTTGGAATCATCATTCCGTATCTTCTGAATCTGATACTTCGCAAATCACTGCCGATAACGTATAAAATACCATGGGGAGTGCTGTTTGTCAGTGTATTCGGTATTTTTGCGGTGGTATTGAGCGTGACTTTTTGTGAAATCAGAAAACTGAGAAATCAGAATCTCATAGAGTGTATTCGGATGAAGATGGATTAATTATATGTTTTGGGGAGCAAAGAATTAGAAATGTCTGTTTGGCGCAAAATAAAATTTGTAATAGACAAGCTTATTAATTGTTATAATACATAATATTGTATAAGTGTTTTTCAACCGAAATCGATTCGGTTATCTATGTCTAAGTATATTACCATAAAGTATGACGATAGTAATATATTAAAAAATTTTTGTCATCAATCATGGTTGCAAAAGACTGCTAGAGGGCGTTCTTTAAATGTTCCTCAAACAACTCCCCAAGCTCTCCCTTCAGCGAAACACCCAGTGAAGAAAGTGTGTCAGACAGCGCAGACATGGTCAGTTTCATATCTTCCACATTTGCATTCGCACCCATATGTCCGATGCGGATAACTTTTCCCGCCAAATCATCAAAGGAGCCTGCAAGCATGATATTGTGCTTTTCGCGCATAGTTTGCAAAATGGCATCCGCAGTTGTCTCCGCAGGTACATCGAAGACGGTAACAGTGTTGGAATAGCCATCCTTTAAATGCAGGGTTAAACCGGCTGCTGTAAGTGCTTTGCGAGTAGCGTTACCGATGCGGGCATGGCGGCTTAGAAGGTCTTCGTCTGCTGCGATATTGTCAAAAGCTGCGCGCAAGCCATAGATATCACTGATTGGCATGGTGTAGGGAAACCATTTTTTCTCGAAATATCCGTCAAAAGTGGTGAGGTTTGCATAGAAGGAGGCAATCGGTGTCTTGCGGTTTCTCATTTTCTGCTTGGCATTCTCGCTCATGGTTACAAAGGTCAGCCCCGGAGGAGCGGATACCGCTTTTTGTGAGCTGCCGCAGAGAATATCGATTCCGGTATCATCGACACGCACATCTTCGCCGAACATACCGGAGACTGAGTCTACGATGGTCAGAATGCCATATTCTTTTAGCAGAGGACATATTTTATGAATGTCATTTAAAACACCGCTTGGTGTATCACAGTGCACGATGGTGGCATAGGCATAGTCGTGATGCTTGGCTAAGAAATCGGCGAGTGCTGTGACGGAAAACTCGTGCAATTCGTCGGAATGGAAAATTTCCGGACAGCCGCCATACATACGGACGAAATCAGCAAATCCTCTGCCGTAGATACCATTGTCGAGTACCAGCACTTTATCGTTTGGTTCTGTTAAGGATGCGCAGGCAGCCTCAAGCCCTAGGATGCCTTCACCGCTTAGAATAAGGGTTTCATTTTTGGTGTGAAGAAGTCGGCTGATAAGTTCGCAGGTTTCTTTATAGAAAGAGACAAAGTTTTCGTCCAAATCAGGGTTAGTGCATGCGAGACTTCTCGCCATGCGTACATTTTCCGGCACCTGAGTCGGGCCGGGTGTCATAATTTTATACATAGTGTGTGACCGCCTTTCTGAGAGGTGCTATAATGATGAGAACAAGGAGAGCTGCAATGCCGACCTGAACCGGATTGCCGACAACCGCTCCATTTATTTTCCTATGATACACACGAACTGGTTTAAATGAAATTGCCAGTTTTGTAAAAAACGACCATGCCAGTTTGTACCACATATCTGTCAGGGTGAGTTGTGCGAATCTTAGAATTTTCATTTTTGCAAAAACAGTCCTTGACAAAGAAATGCAGGAGAGTTATATTTCATAGTAAACATATATGAAATATATGAATATGAATTCATAGAAGGAAAGAGGAGGAAAAAACTATGAGTAAAATTGTTGAGAGTTCATTGGAGTTAATCGGAAACACACCTTTATTAAAGATGAATCGATACAGCAAGCAGGCAGGCGTTGAGGGAGCAGCCATTTTTGCAAAACTTGAATATTTGAATCCGGCAGGAAGTGTGAAGGATCGTATCGCATTTGCGATGATCGAGGATGCAGAGAAGAAGGGCATTTTAAAACCGGGTGCAACAATTATTGAACCTACATCCGGCAATACAGGAATTGGTCTGGCAGCAGTCGCAGCAGCGAAGGGATATAAGGCAATTCTTACATTGCCGGATACGATGAGTGTGGAGCGCAGGAATCTGTTGGCGGCATACGGGGCAGAGCTTGTGCTGACAGAAGGCGCGAAAGGAATGAAGGGTGCCATTGCAAAGGCTGAAGAGTTAAAGGAAAGCATTCCGGACGCGGTTATTTTAGGTCAGTTTATCAATCCGGCAAATCCGGCAGCGCACAAGGCGACAACAGGACCGGAAATCTGGGAGCAGACAGATGGAAATGTGGATATCTTTGTTGCAGGCGTGGGAACCGGTGGAACCGTGACCGGCGTGGGCGAATATCTGAAAGACAAAAACCCCAATGTGAAGGTGGTTGCAGTTGAGCCGGCAGGAAGCCCGGTTCTCTCCCAAGGAACACCCGGCGCACATAAGATTCAGGGAATTGGTGCAGGATTTGTGCCGGATGTCTTAAATACCACGGTATATGATGAAATCATTACAATTGAAAATGAGGATGCATTTGCAGAGGGAAGAGCATTTGCAACCAGTGAGGGAATTCTTGTCGGTATTTCTTCCGGTGCGGCGTTAAAAGCGGCAGCAATCCTTGCAGCAAGACCGGAGAATCAGGGAAAAAGTATTGTTGTTCTCCTGCCTGATTCCGGTGACAGATACCTGTCTACACCACTGTTCCAACGCTAAAATGTGGGACTGCCGCAAAAAAGAATTTTAACCATTTCTATTGGCTATTTATGGGAAAAGTGTTATGATATCAACAACCAGATGAGGTTACTGTAATTGGAATGCAGGTTTTACACTATGGAGGACACAGAGCATGACAGAGAGAGCGAATAGAATAAAACAACTGCAGAAGGATAATGATGTTGTAATCATGGCACACTATTATGTAGATGAAGAAGTGCAGCAGGTTGCTGATTATATAGGAGATTCTTATTATTTGAGCAAAATTGCGACTCAGGTGCCGCAGAAGAATATTGTTTTTGCGGGAGTCAGGTTTATGGGCGAGAGTGCGAAAGTTTTAAATCCGGGCAAGACGGTAGCTATGGTGGATGCAGAGGCGGACTGTCCGATGGCACATATGGTAACACCGGAGCGCATCGCGGAGGTGCGCGCGCAGATAGATGATTTGGCGGTTGTCTGTTATGTGAATTCTACTGCGGAGATAAAGGCAGTATCGGATGTATGCGTAACTTCTTCCAACGCGGTGCGTGTTGTGAACAACATTAAAGAATCACAGATTTTCTTTGTCCCGGATAGCAATCTGGGAAGATATGTAGCGCAGAAGGTGCCTCAGAAGGACTTTATTTTTCATGATGGCTACTGCCCTGTACATGCGGCAATGTCTGCAGAACAGGTTAAAGCATTGAAAGCAGAGCATCCGGAAGCACTGGTATTGACGCATCCGGAGTGCACAGAGGATGTGATAGAAGTATCTGATTATGTGGGAAGTACATCGGAGATTATCAGCTTTGCATCAAATAGCACCTGTAAGGAGTTTATTATCTGTACCGAGATGGGAGTATTCTTTGAACTGCAGCAAAAAAGTCCGAAGAAACAGTTCTATCCGGTTATGAGTGAGCAGATTTGTGCGGATATGAAAAAGGTAACATTAGATAAAGTGGAACGGGTATTAGAGCAGATTGCTGCACATGATCCGGAATTAAATGAGATAAAGCTTTCTGATGAGATGATAGAGAAGGCTGGCAGACCATTGCAGAAGATGCTGGAGCTTGCCAAGTAACAGCAATTGAATTAGGAAGGAATAGGATGACGAATCAATTTTCCAGAACAGAACTATTATTGGGAAAAGAATCTATGGAGCGGCTCTCGCAGGCGAGAGTCGCTGTTTTTGGTGTTGGCGGAGTCGGCGGTTATGTAGTTGAGGCACTGGTGCGCAGTGGAGTTGGAGCAATTGATTTAATTGACAATGACAAGGTTTGCCTGACCAATATAAACAGACAGATTATCGCGACGAGAAGCACGGTGGGATTGGACAAGGTAGATGTCATGCGAGACCGTATTATGGACATTAATCCGGAGTGCAGGGTAGAGGTTCACAAATGTTTTTATCTGCCGGAAACGCAGGACGAGTTTGATTTCACACAGTATGACTATGTCGTGGATGCAGTAGACACTGTGACGGCAAAGATTGCACTGGTTATGCAGGCGAAAGAGGCCGGAGTGCCGATTATCAGCAGCATGGGTGCAGGAAATAAATTAAACCCAACACAGTTTGAAGTGGCAGACATTTATCAGACCTCGGTTTGTCCGTTGGCGAAGGTCATGCGCCGCGAATTGAAGAAACGCGGGGTGAAAAAACTAAAAGTCGTATATTCAAAAGAGGATGCGTTAAAGCCACTTGTGTCTGACGAGCCGGAAGCGGACGAGGCTGTACAGGAGGAGAATGCAAATGAGCATGTCGGAGCAGCAGAGGAGACAGAGACGCAGGAATTTAAAGCGGAACGCCGCAGGGCGACGCCCGGTTCTGTGGCATTTGTGCCATCGGTGACCGGACTGATAATTGCATCAGAGGTTGTGAAGGATATTGCACGCGGTTAGCAATTTTCAGAAGTGGATATTTTAGAGAATAAATATTTGCAGAAGCAGGCAGCGTGATAACAGGATAGTATGAGAGACAGAAGGAGATTTTTCATGTGTGAGGAGAAAAAGAAGCCGCCGTTGACGCGATGTGAGGAGATTGAGCGCAGCATTGTCAAGAAGTTCCGCAAGGAAATCTGGAGGAAGTTTACCAAGGCAATCAATGAGTATGAACTGATTCAGGATGGGGATAAGATTGCGGTGTGCATTTCCGGTGGCAAGGATTCCATGTTGATGGCGAAGCTTTTTCAGGAGCTGGAACGCCACGGGAAAAAGAACTTTGAGGTAGTGTTCCTCGTGATGAATCCGGGATACAATGAGGTAAACTATAACCAGATTATTGAAAATGCAAAGCTGATGAATGTACCGATTACGGTCTTTGATTCGGAGATATTCGATGTGGTTGCAGACGAGGGAGATTCTCCGTGCTATCTGTGTGCACGTATGCGCCGCGGCTACCTGTATAGTAAGGCACAGGAAATGGGATGTAATAAGATTGCACTTGGTCATCATTTTGATGATGTCATAGAGACAATACTGATGGGAATGCTTTATGGCGCGCAGATTCAGACGATGATGCCGAAGCTGCACAGTACGAACTTTGAAGGAATGGAACTCATACGCCCGTTATATCTGGTGCGTGAAGAGGATATTATCCACTGGGTAAATTACAATCATCTGCAGTTTATCCAATGTGCGTGTCGGCTGACGGAACGTCTCGCGGCTGCGGAAGATGCGGGACATGTATCAAAGCGTGCAGAAGTTAAGGAACTGATTCGGGAGCTTCGCAGGAAGAGTCCGTATATTGAAAAAAACATTTTTAGAAGTGTGGAGAATGTCAATTTAGAGACGGTTATTGCTTACAAAAAGGATGGTGAGTATCATCATTTCTTGGATGAATATTAGAAGGGAGAACAGATATGAGCAAGTCATTGGAGGCTGTAATTGCGGCAGTCATAGGGGTGATCATCTTTAACATTGTAAAAGTTATTTGGGAAAGCAAGCGTTCCGGCGGTAAAAAATAATAAAACCGGAAGCGCAAAAGGAGCCGCACATTTGTGCGGCTCCTTTTTAAAATAGCATATCTGATTTTTTCTTTAATAATCTTCCGCCGTTAATAATGAGAAGGATGCCGGAAACAACACCGCTGACGAGAACACAGATGCCGATAGCTATGTTGGCGCTGCCGATACGACCTAGGGATTTATATAATTTTTCATTCATGCGAATACCTCCTTTGCACAATTATAATCCACCTTAATTACATTATTCTAACACTTACTATCAAAATATACAAATAAGGATTATAGTTTTTTCCAAGGAGTCCACAAATCATCACCGGAAAGCACCGCGTCTTTGGTGTAGCTGCCGATTTCCGCAGCAGACAATGCATGCACGAAGTCAGCGCGATTTAAAGATGGCGTAAGCGTGTGCTCTGCATAGTAGATTGTTTCGTGTGCCTGCGTCTTGTCCCAGTCGTGAAAGCCCGCCGGATGAATGTGCGCCCCTAAGGTACAGTCAATCAGTACCGTTTTGGCAAAGTTCCGCCAAGGTCGTCCGAGATAGACGGAAGCAGGCGGGCAGTCTTCGGAGGTAAAGTCACATTGAAAGAAAACGTAACCGTAGCTCTGCCCCTCCGGTGTGGAGGCGGCAGTGACATAGCCTTCCGGTATATCCGAATCGTACTCTGCCGGAGTGCTGCGACGCAGGGACTCTAATGTACAGTGCTCGAAATATGCCGTGGCACTTCCAAAGATAAAATCAATATCGCCGCAGATGTAGCAACTGCGGTAATACTGTCTGCCGTTTACGCGTGGCGCAAATTGTGTTGGACCGACGAAGCCGTTAGGTTCTATTTCTTTTGGTGGAAGCGGCCCGGTAAAAAGAGTGTCCTGGTGACTTAAAAGACGGCAGGAGTCAACTATAAAGCGGTCACATTCCGCATAGAGTGCAATTGCCTGTCCGTGTGTCCGCGAATCGCCGGAGGTATTCTCTATGGTAAGATTTTTCAGCGTGATGTCGGAAGCATGGACAAAAAGTGTGTAAGAACGGAAGGTACCGCGCTTGCTGCCATCCGGCATAGGATCATAGGCAAAATCATCATAGGAGATAATTGTCTCCGACGGAGTCTGCCCTGTGCCGGTTAAGGTGACAAATGGTTTGTCCAAAATAATTTTTTCGTGGTAGAAGCCGGGAGCAATCTCGATACAAACCGGAGTCCGGTTTGAAGCAGGAATGCTGGCAATAGCTTCTGTGATAGAATGAAAAGCGCCGGAGGCAGATGTCTCCGGTGAAACTGTAAGAATCTGCATAATCAAGCCTTTCTTTAACGTGCCATTACATCAATAATCTCTGCTACATACATAGTGTGCATATCCCCGTCCTGATACCATTTTTCCTTAATCTCCGGCGTGAGAAATGAGTCATCGGTAATTCTGGTGGCAGATAATGTGTTGCAGAGAAGTATAAAGCTGCCCTCATCAATATAAGGAATACTGTGGCGTGTAGCAAGAGTCAAACCGGCTTTTTCGATTTTATTCCCATCGCGTCCGGAATGGCTGCCACAATAATTGAGAGCGGAACGGTATTCTTCCGGGAGAAACGAGATGGAGAAAAACGGGTCTTTATCTAACACATCCTTAGTGTATCTGGAATCACGGACAAATATAAAAGCAACATTCTTGCCCCACAATACACCCACGCCGCCCCAGCTTATCGTCATAGTGTTGGCATTTTGCTTGGTTCCGGTTGTAAGAAGTGCCCATTCTTTGCCAAATTTTGTAAAGGGATTGAGTTCCACGATATCCATTGGCATTGGCTGAAAAGTATGCATATTTTCACTCTCCTTTTATCTCAATTAATCTATTACGAAAATCCTATATATATTATAAAATTTTTTTTGACAAATAACAAGAGATATCCCGGTGCTGTGGTGCGAAAAGAAACTATACCAAAATACCGCACAGGTTGAAAAAGAGTGTGTCAGAGCATATAATAAGAGTAGTATAGAAGTATCAGACATTGACAACACGAGCAAAGCAAATGGACGAGGAGGACGAGGTATGAAGCAGACAGGTCGCAGCAGGCAGCGAGGGGAACGATTGCAGCCCTTAGATGAGATAGACGGATTCTTCGTGCGTCCGGGATTTTTTAACACAAACGGCGCAGTCAGCAATGGAAGGGGCGTGAGCTTTACCATTCATTCGGTTGGGGCGACGAGCTGCACACTGCTGCTTTTCAGACCGAGGGAGACGGAGCCGTATGCGAGACTAAAGTATCCGGAGACATATCGCATTGGAAATACTTATTCCATGTTTGTTTTTGATTTGAAAATCGATGAATTTGAATATGCGTATGAAATCGATGGACCGTATGACAAGGAGAAGGGACTTCTATTCGATAAAAGTAAGGTACTGCTTGACCCATATGCCAAGGCAGTTACCGGACAGCATGCATGGGGAGAACGGCCCAATGGAGGGAGAAATCCGGTTTATCATGCACGTGTGGTAGAGAACAATTTTGACTGGGGAACACCAAGACAGCTAAATATTCCTACCGAGGATTTAATTATATACGAAATGCATGTCAGAGGATTTACGAAGGACAAATCCTCCGGCGTGAAAGCGGGAGGAACTTACGAAGGACTCAAGCAAAAAATACCATATCTGAAGGATTTGGGAATCAATGCGGTGGAGTTGATGCCGATATTTGAGTTCGATGAGTTAGAGAGCGAGCGTTTTATGGACGGCGAGCGTCTTTACAATTATTGGGGATATAATACCGTTGGTTTCTTTGCTCCGAATACGGGTTATTCCTCTGTGGTGGAACACAATCATGAGGGAGACGAACTCAAAGAACTGATTTATGAATTGAAGGAAAATGGTATCGAAGTTATTCTGGATGTAGTATTTAATCATACTGCGGAGGGAAATGAGGATGGTCCAAGCTTTTCTTTTAAGGGAATAGATAACAATATTTACTATATACTGACACCGGACGGATACTATTACAACTTCAGCGGATGTGGAAATGCCGTGAACTGTAACCATCCGGCGATGAGAAAGTTTATTATTGACTGTCTGCGCTACTGGACAATTGAGTATCGTGTGGATGGCTTCCGATTTGATTTGGCATCTATTTTAACCAGAGATCAGAATGGCGTACCGATGGCAGAACCGCCGATTATTCAGGAGATTGCGAATGATCCGATTTTAGGAAAGGTTAAGCTGATTGCAGAAGCGTGGGATGCAGCCGGATTGTATCAGGTAGGAAGCTTTTCTGCATTTGACCGCTGGTCTGAGTGGAACGGAAGATATCGAGATGATATCCGCCGTTTCTTAAAGGGCGATGGCGGAATGGCAGGAACAGCGATTACTCGAATTACAGGCTCTAAAGACATGTATGACCCGGCGCAGCGGGGCGTGGGTGCATCTGTGAATTTCCTGACATGCCATGACGGATTTACTTTGTACGATTTGTATTCTTACAATATGAAGCATAATGAGAGAAATGGCTGGAACAATACCGATGGCGACAACAACGGCAACAGCTGGAACTGTGGCGCGGAGGGTGAGACAGACGATTCGCAGATTGATGGACTGCGCCGCCGTATGATAAAAAACGCTTTTGCGACACTTTTATGCAGTCGTGGACCGGCGATGTTTTATGCGGGGGATGAATTCTGCAATACGCAGTTCGGAAATAACAATGCATACTGTCAGGATAACATCATCTCATGGCTTGACTGGACGCGACTGGAAAAATATAAAGAAGTGCATGATTTTGTGCGTTATATGATAGCGTTCCGCAAGAAATATGCGGTAATTCGCAAGACGACCAAAGCTTCGGTGTGCAATCTGCCGGAGATAAGTATTCACAATGGTTACCCATGGAATGCAGGAACGGATACGAACAGCCGATTGATTGGTATTATGTATGCTGGAAGAGATGCACAGGATATTCGTGATGATATCGTGTTTTACTGTATGAATGCATACTGGGAGCCGCTCATCATGCAGCTGCCTGAACTGCCGAATGGTATGCAGTGGAGGGTTTGCGTTAATACATCCGTAGAATTTGAGGATGGAAGAGATATGGAAGCATACACAGAGTTTTTCTATAAGAAGACGCTGCGTGTCCCGGCGAGAACCGTTATCATTCTGGTGGCGGAGGAGGGATAGTTAAATCCATCCACCATCTAAAGTGATAATCTGTCCGGTGAGATAAGTGTTTCCGGTGCAAAGCTGCAATGCGAGTGCTGCAACCTCTTCCGGCGTGCCAAAGCGTCCGGCAGGAATCTCGTCAGCGAGAGCGAGACGTTCTTCTTCATCGAAGCAGGCGTTCATCTGCGTGTCAATGACACCGCAGGCGATAGCGTTGACCTGAATATTGCTCGGTGCCAGTTCTTTTGCCAGTGCGCGTGTAAAAGAGTTAATACCTCCTTTGCATGCGGAGTAGGCAACCTCACAGGAAGCACCGACATTTCCCCAGACGGAGGATATGTTGATGATTTTCCCGGACTTCTGATGCACCATGTATGGAATGGCAAGCTTACAGGTGGAGAATACAGAAGTCAGGTTCGTGCCGATGATATGATTCCACTTATCGATGCTCATATCACTGAGCAATCCGATATGTGCGATACCGGCATTATTGATAAGCACATCCACACCACCGAAATGAGAATTTGCTTCCTCGAATAACCGGGTAACATAAGCATAGTCGGAAACATCGCCCACACTGGTAAGAACATCCACGTGACAGGATTGGATAAGCTCCTCTTTTAACGAAAGAAGCTCTGCTTCGGATTTGGAACAGTTGATAAGCAGGTGATAGCCTTCCCGGGCGAATGCTACGGCAATTGCGCGTCCGATGCCGCGGGAAGCACCGGTAATAAGAACAGTTTTCATATCATAGACTCCTTATCGGATAAATTTAGTATCATGTCGATAGACCTCATACGCGCTGAAGTGCGCATCAGTACCACACATCGTGTGCGAAATACACACTACATTATAGCATATGAGAGGGGAATACACTACTGAAAAGAACATAGAAAAGAAAGACCGGAAAAGCTTACAGAGGGCAGCCGGAGATTGAATGGGGGAATTATAATGGGAGAAAGAAATCATGAGGTAACGCGGGAACAAAAGCTGCTGAATGCAGAGGGTAACATTGCAGAGTGTGGATGGTCGCGCAGACAGTTACAGACCTATGAGAGAAATGCGATTCGCGCACCGAAGTTCCGCATTAAGGAATGGGATTATTATCTGGTGCTGAACAAAGATTTTGCAGCAGCATTCACCATCTCGGATGATGGGTATGTGGGATTGCAGTCGGTGTCTTTCCTTGATTTTACGAAGCCGTGGGAGCACACAGAGACGATACTGGATGCATTCCCGATGGGAAAACTCCATCTGCCGAAAAATTCATCGACAGGAAACTGCGTTTACGAGAGTAAGCGCCTCAATATGAAGTTTTTGCTTGAGAAGGGCGCGAGGCGCATTGTGTGCGATTTTAAGAAGTTTGATGGAGAGAAGGATTTTGCCTGCGACATTCGATTACAGCAGCCGGATATGGACACCATGGTGATTGCAACACCGTGGCAGAAGAACCACGCGTTTTATTACAATCAAAAGATTAACTGTATGCGTGCGGAGGGCTGGGTTCGCTATGATGGCAGAACTTACGAATTCAATCCGCAGACAGACTTTGGAACGCTTGACTGGGGACGCGGTGTGTGGACATATGATAATACATGGTATTGGGGTTCCGGTAACTGTGACATAGATGGAAAGCCATTCGGCTTTAATATTGGTTATGGATTCGGCGATACAAGTGCGGCGACAGAAAATGTTATTTTCTACGATGGCAGGGTACACAAGTTAGATGATGTGACTTTTCACATTCCGGGAGATGATTACTGTAAGCCGTGGACGTTTACTTCCAGTGACGGAAGATTTGAGATGAATTTTGAACCGGTGATAGACCGTGCTGCAAATCTTGATTTCAAAGTAATCGTGAGTGACCAGCATCAGGTTTTCGGTAAGATGTCGGGGACTGCGATTCTGGATGATGGCACACCGATTCACATCAAGGATGTGATGTGCTTTGCAGAGAAGGTACACAATCGGTATTAAAGGATAAAATGGAGGAATGAGATAGATGGATATGAAAGAACTGGTGGAACGCCAGAGAAAATACTTTTTTTCAGGGGCAACGCTTACCTATGCGGCACGTATAGATGCATTGAACCGCATTCGTACTGCATTAGATAAATACGCACCGGATTTGCGGCGTGCGCTGTATCAGGATTTGCATAAAGCGGCATCGGAGAGTGATATGGCGGAGATTGCAATGACACGCGCGGAATTGAATTATTGCATGAAGCATTTAAAAGGCTGGATGCGCAGAGAACATGTGAAGACGGGGCTTGCTAACTTCCATGCAACAAGTTTTACGGTGGCGGAACCGTATGGAGTGACACTGGTGATGGCACCCTGGAACTATCCGGTGCTGTTGTGCATGGAACCGTTGATTAACGCGGTGGCAGCAGGAAATTGCGTGATTTTAAAGCCATCTGCGTATGCGCCGCACGTGTCTGCGGTGCTTGCAGAGATGCTTGGCTCCTGTTTTAAGCCGGAGCATATCGCGGTAGTAGAAGGCGGACGAGCAGAAAATAATGAACTGCTAGAGCAGCGATTCGATTATATTTTCTTTACCGGAAGTACAACGGTTGGAAAAATTGTGTTGGAGAAGGCAGCGCGCTACGTGACCCCGGTGACATTGGAACTTGGCGGAAAGAGCCCGTGTATTGTGGATAAGACGGCGAATATCAAAGTAGCGGCGCGCCGTATCATATTCGGCAAGATTTTAAATTCCGGACAGACCTGTGTGGCACCGGATTATCTGATTGTACATCCGGCAGTGAAAGAGGAACTTTTTGCCGCCATGGAAAAAGAACTTATAGCGATGCTTGGCGAGAAACCATTGGAGGCAGAGGAATACCCACGCATGGTAAATGAAAAACATTTCGCGCGAGTGATGGGGCTGATAGAGGGCGAGAATGTGGTTGTGGGTGGTTATGGCAATCAGGAAACGCTTCAGATTGCACCGACGATTCTTGACAACGTGAGTCTGGATGCACCGGTGATGCAGGAGGAGATTTTTGGCCCGGTTCTGCCGACGCTGACCTTTGAGACGAGGGAAGAGTTGCTGTCAATTATCCGTCATTTTGAAAAGCCGCTGGCTTGCTATCTGTTTACGACAGACAAGCAGATGGAACGCTGGGCACTTTCGCATATAGCATTTGGCGGCGGATGCATTAATGACACCATCGTGCACCTTGCAACATCTGAGATGGGATTTGGCGGTGTAGGTGCCAGCGGTATGGGAAGTTACCATGGAAAAGTTGGTTTTGAGACCTTCAGTCATCGCAAGAGCGTCATCAAGAAATACAACTGGATTGATATGCCGATGCGCTACCATCCGTATGCAGACTGGAA
Source organism: uncultured Roseburia sp. (assembly GCA_964484605.1). Classification (GTDB taxonomy): domain Bacteria; phylum Bacillota; class Clostridia; order Lachnospirales; family Lachnospiraceae; genus Roseburia. The sequence goes on from CAZAGJ010000036.1 coordinate 27,014, forward strand.
GGATGCCATTATCCGAAAAGTTATGCGATAAGTATATATGACAGTAAGCCGGAAGGTAAAATTGGCAAAATTTATTAATTTCCCACTAGACAACAGTGGGAAGTTATGCTAATATAAATAAGCACGATTTGAGGTCGTGCTTATTTATATGGATAGCGATGCGTGGCTCAGCTTGGTAGAGCGCTGCGTTCGGGACGCAGAGGTCGCAGGT
>CAZAGJ010000037.1:0-27212 GCA_964484605.1 uncultured Roseburia sp.
ACCGACGACCTACGCATTACGAATGCGTTGCTCTACCAACTGAGCCATATCGGCATACATATAGGATATGCCGCTGTTTAGGCATCATTCCGTCATGTGATATCAGTCATCACAATTAGTTATTATACATTAATCCTCAGAAAAAGCAAGATTTTTTTCATTTTTTATTGACTTTTTTAACATATGGAATACAATAGTGTTGTTTATCATTAGTAAACAAGATATATATTATTAAGATGATTTTCTTTTTCTTAAATGATTTTGAAAGGAAGGCTTTATTATGGACATCGGCAAACGCATGAAAGAACTGCGTATTCAATACGGTTTGACACAGCAGGAACTTGCTGACCGCTCCGAACTTACCAAGGGATTCATCTCCCAGTTAGAGCGCAATCAAAATACGCCTTCCATCGGAACACTGCTCGATATTATACAGTGTCTCGGCACGACCCCGGCAGAATTTTTTGCGGACGAAGAACCGGAACAAATCGTTTTCCGTCCGGAGGATTACTTTGAGAAAATTGATGATGAGAATAAACGCGCGATTGAATGGGTTGTCCCCAACGCGCAAAAGGATGCCATGGAGCCGCTGCGTCTCACTCTTCACGCAGGCGGCAGTTCGGATATTCATATGCCCCATGAAGGGGAAGAATTCGGTTACATTCTAAAAGGCTGCGTCCGCCTAAATTACGGGGGCAAATCATACACCCTGCATACCGGAGACACATTCTATTTTCATGCAGGCAAAAAGCATTATATTGAAAACACCGGTAACAGAGACGCAGTTCTCATCTGGGTCTCCACTCCACCGAGTTTTTAAATTCAGGAAGGAATCTGCTTATCATGAGTAAAAAACTAATTAATTTTTCACATATCACAAAGTCCTATGGGGACAACGTCATCCTAGATGACCTCAACTTATATATCCGCGAGAATGAGTTTATCACACTGCTTGGTCCATCCGGCTGTGGCAAGACTACGACTCTTCGTATCCTTGGCGGTTTTGAAACTCCTGACAGCGGTCAGGTTATTTTTGACGGACAGGACATCACAAATCTGCCTCCAAATGAGCGTAATTTAAATACAGTATTTCAGAAATACGCCCTTTTTCCTCATATGTCCATTGCAGAAAATATCGCATTCGGATTAAAAATCAAAAAGAAAAGTAAAGCATACATTGAAGATAAAATCAAATATGCGTTAAAGCTGGTAAATTTAGACGGCTTTGAACACCGCTCCATTGATTCACTTTCCGGCGGTCAACAGCAGCGAATTGCTATCGCCCGCGCGATTGTAAATGAGCCAAAGGTACTCCTTTTAGATGAGCCGCTCGGCGCGTTAGACTTAAAGCTGCGTCAGGATATGCAGTACGAATTGATTCGTCTGAAAAATGAACTTGGAATTACGTTTTTATATGTAACTCATGATCAGGAGGAAGCTCTTACCATGTCTGACACTATTGTCGTCATGAATCAGGGATATATTCAGCAGATTGGCACACCGGAAATGATATATAATGAACCGGTCAATGCCTTCGTTGCAGACTTTATCGGAGAAAGCAACATCATTGACGGCATCATGGTACAGGACAAGGTCGTTGAGATTCTTGGCACAAAGATTCCATGTGTCGATGAAGGTTTTGGAAGCAACACTCCAGTCGATGTTGTCATTCGTCCGGAAGATGTTGAAATTGTGTCTCCTGAAAAGGGCTTTATGGCGGGTAGTATTACTTCCGTTATTTTCAAGGGTGTTCACTATGAGATTGAAATTCTGGCAAACGGTTTTGAATGGCTGGTTCACACTACACAATTCCATGAGGTTGGCTCTCATGTGGGCATACAGGTGATTCCATTCAATATACAGATTATGAACAAGCCGGAATCTGAAGATGAGGAGGCTGTTGAAATCGATGTATAAACTAAAGAGACAGTTTTTGGCAGGTCCTTATCTGGTATGGATTATCGGTTTTATCATTCTGCCGCTCCTATTTATCCTATACTATGCCGTAACTAACGATAATGGTGCCTTTACGCTGGAAAATATCGCTGCGATTGCAGACCCGGTACATATGAAGTCTATCGGTCTGTCATTAAAACTAGGCTTTGCCTGTACGTTTGTATGTCTGCTTCTTGCATATCCGCTATGCATGATTTTAAGCAGCATGAAAATTAAGAATCAGAGCTTCGTTGTATTTCTGTTCGTCCTTCCAATGTGGATGAATTTTATGCTTCGCATTCTCGCATGGAAGCTGCTGCTCTCCAACAATGGCATCGTAAACATGCTGTTAGGTCTTATCGGAGTCGGCCCTATAAAGATGCTAAATACCCCAACCGCAGTTGTCTTTGGCATGGTTTATGACTTTCTGCCATTTATGATTATGCCAATCTACAATTCAATGGTGCGCATCAAAACTGACATCATTGAGGCAGCACGCGATTTAGGTGCAAGTCAGCTTACCATTTTAATTAAAATCATTTTTCCGCTTACACTCTCCGGTGTAATCAGCGGTGTAATCATGGTGTTCGTACCTGCGCTGACTTCCTTTGTCATCTCCGACCTTTTAGGCGGAGGCAAAGTGCTTCTCATCGGCAATGTTATTGAGCAGGAATTTATGCAGGGCTCTAACTGGAATTTAGGTTCCGGTCTTTCACTTGTACTGATGGTTTTTGTCATTGCAAGCATGACACTTATGAACCATTTTGACAAAGACGGCGAAGGAGGTACTGCGGTATGGTAAAGAAATCTCTCAAGCGCATCTATCTTGCGATCATATTTTTATTTTTGTATTTACCGATTCTCGTGCTGGTTGTACTGTCCTTTAACAATTCAAAATCGAGAGTGCTCTGGGGTGGTTTTACCCTCAAATGGTATGCCTCCTGCTTTACAAATGAAACAATTATGAATGCATTCTTTACAACCATGAAAGTGACTCTGGCAGCTGCCGTCATATCCACAATTATCGGCACCCTTGCTGCTATCGGAATCAGTGCCATGAAAAAGCGTAACCGCTCCATCATGCTCGGTGCCACTAATATTCCGCTCTTGAATGCAGATATTGTAACCGGCATCGCAATGATGCTTTTGTTTGTAAAATTTATGGATTTGGGATTTGTGACCGTACTGATTGCACACATTACCTTTGACATCCCATATGTCATCTTAAATGTACTTCCAAAGCTTAATCAGGCAAACCGCTACACTTATGAAGCTGCGTTGGATCTGGGTGCTTCCCCACTCTATGCGTTCTTCAAAATCACATGGCCGGAAATCAAGTCCGGTGTATTCTCCGGTTTTCTGATGGCTGTAACAATGTCTCTGGATGACTTTTCCATCACTTTCTTTACCAAGGGAGCCGGTGTAAACACGCTCTCCACCATGCTCTATACAGAGCTTAGAAAGGGCATCCGTCCTGAATTGTATGCACTGTCCACAATTCTGTTTTTGATTGCATTCCTGCTTTTGTTTATCATGAACTACCGCTCTGACCAGACAGCAAAAGTTTCCGAAAGCAGTCACTAGGAGGTACTATGAAAAAGAATATATTATGTTTCTTACTTGCGATTGTATCCTGTTGCGTCATGGTCTCCTGTGGTACCGATACTTCCGACCAGCAGACGACAGGCGACAGCAATTCTCTCGTTGTACTAAATTACGGAAAATACTTAGACGAGACTGTTATCCAGATGTTTGAAGAAGAAACCGGCATCGACATCAAGCTGGAAGAATACGAAAGTCCGGAAGAAATGTACACAAAATTCTCCGCCGGCTCCATCCACTATGATGTCGTATGTACTTCCGATTATATGGTAGAACGTCTCATCAATGAGGGGAAAGTTGCCGAAATTGACTTTAGTTCTTTCTCCTATTACGAGAATATCGATCCGGAAATTCTGGATGCAGCAAAGGTATTTGACCCTGAGGTCAAATACTCCATGCCATATTTTTATGGCACACTGGGGATTCTCTACAACACAACTATGATAAGCGAGGAAGAAGTGCAGACATGGAATGTCCTCTGGGATGAACAATACAAAGACTCCATCATCATGCAAAACTCCGTGCGTGATTCCTTCGTTCCTGCACTTCGCCTTCTGGGCTATGACATCAACACTGAATCTCTGGATGAATTGGAGGAAGCGGTACAGTTTCTTATCGAGCAGAAACCGATTGTTTACGCTTATTATGTGGATGAGACATCCGACGAAATGGTTGCCGGCAATGCCGCCATGGCGTTAGTGTATTCCGGTGAAGCAGCCACTGCCATCGAATTAAACGATGACCTTGCTTATTCCGTACCACAGGAAGGCTCTAATCTCTGGATTGACTCGTGGTTTATACCGGAAAGCAGTTCAAACAAAGAAAATGCACAGAAGTTTCTCGATTTTCTCTGCCGCGAGGATGTCGCTATGCTGAATTTTGAATATGTCTGGTATCCGACACCAAACCTAAAAGTGTTGGAACAACTAGACGATGAGACCAAAAATGATCCTAACATCTTCCCTCCTGAGGATGTACGCACAAATTGTGTTGTATACAAACAGGTTTCCGAAGAAACCACTGACCGATACAGTTATTTATGGAAAATGTTAAAATCCTATTGACTTTTAACTACATATGTATTAAAGTAAAACCACGCAGTACACTCTGCGTGGTTTTCCCGTCTATTTACAACACAAGACTGTCGGCAACATTCATCTGCCACAGACATCATATCTTCCCTGTATCAGCGGACAATCCGCATATTACAGGAGGAATCTATGACTTACAATTATTCTGAATTTAAGCAGCATATCTTAGCCGACTTACAGAATCGGCTCGGTCCCGACATCCGGGTACATATTCAGGACATCGTCAAGAATAACGACACGCATCTCGATGGTCTCACTCTGTTGTGCACCAAGTACAATCTATCCCCTACGATTTATCTAAATCACTATTTCAAACAATATGAAATGGGATACTCTCTGTCGGACATTGAAGAAGACATTCTTAACACCTATCAGGAAAACTGTCCTTCCAGAAACATTGACATCACTTTCTTTACCGATTACGACAAAGTCAAATCCCGTATTATCTTCAAGCTTGTCAACTATGAGCGCAACCGCGAATTATTACAGGATGTGCCACATTACCGTTTCTTAGACTTAGCACTCGTCTTTAACTGCCTTGTGGAATCCTCTCCATCCGGCAGTGCAACGATTCTCATTCATGAACATCATCTGACCTATTGGAATATTACCCGAGATGATCTGTATGCGCTCGCACAACAGAATACTCCCAAGCTTCTCTCTTATGAAATACGCAATATGACAGACGTTCTAAAAGAACTCTTTGCAGACGACGAGTTTGCAGAAATGATACCTGACTCTGATATTTCCTCCGAACATTCGATGTATGTACTTACCAACCGTTATAAACTTAATGGTTCCGGCTGCATACTCTATCCAAATCTACTGCATGATTTTGCCGCACGACTTGAATCTGATTTACTCATTCTCCCAAGCAGCATACATGAAGTTCTGATTATTCCCGCAAGAAATCACTCCTCACCGGACGAGCTGTCCGATATGGTTAAGGATGTGAATTCTTCCCAATTATCCCGAGAAGAAATCTTATCTGACCACATTTATTACTATTCACGCGAAAACGGACAGCTCACCATGTAGGAGCTGTCCGCCATATCTAGCCTTCTATTAACTTTTGGTAGAGCATCTCATATTCGCGTGCAGAACTTCCCCATGAGAAATCCTCTTTCATACCTCGCTTTACAATGCCATCCCACGCTTTCTTATTGTTATAATAAGTCTTCATGGCATAGCGTATTGCCCCTAACATCTCATGCGCATTATAGTTAGCAAAGGAAAAACCTGTTCCCAGATTCTCATATTCATTATAAGGCTCCACAGTATCCTTAAGACCTCCGGTTTCCCGCACAATTGGCACTGTGCCGTACCGCAGACTCATAAGCTGTGACAGTCCACACGGTTCAAACAGTGAAGGCATCAAAAACGCATCACAGGAACCGTAAATCTGATGTGCCAGTTCCTCCGAATATCCAATATGCACACGCATCTTATTCGGATACTTATCAGCAAAGTAACGCAACATATTCTGATAGTTCTCCTCGCCTGTTCCTGCCACGACAAACTGAATATTCTCCGTTGTCAGAAGTTCCTCCAAAATATATGCAATCAGGTCAAAACCTTTCTGATCTGTCATACGCGATACCATACCCAGCAGAAATGTGTCCTTTTCTATCGGCAGTCCCAGCGCCTTCTGGAAATTTTCTTTGTTGACTGCCTTGCCTTTTGCATAATTCTTCTCGTTAAAATGTCCCTCCAGATACACATCCGTCTGTGGATCATATTCCTTATAATCAATTCCATTTGGAATGCCGTAAAGGACATTGCTTCTGGCATTCATCAAGCCATCCAGTCCTTCTCCGCCCTCAGGTGTGGTAATCTCCCTTGCGTAGGTACGGCTCACAGTTGTCACTGCATCTGCATAAACAACTCCGCCCTTCAGATAGTTTGCCTCGCCGTATGACTCCAGCTTATCCGCTGTAAAAATCTGTTCCGGCAAGCCTGTGATGTCCATGACAGCAGGCAGTGTAAAGCGTCCCTGAAACTTCAAATTATGAATAGAAAACACTGTCTTAATGCCACAATAATACCTCTCATCCCCGTACAGCGTTCTGAGGAATACCGGAATCAGTCCGGTCTGCCAGTCGTGGCAATGGATGATTTCCGGACAGAAATCCAGATACGGCAGTGCTTCTATCACCGCCTTGGAAAAATATGCAAACTTCTCCACATCTTCATAAATATTATTATATGGTTTATCTCCTGCAAAATAGAACTCATTATCTACAAAGTAATATGTGACTCCTTCATACTTTGTCTCAAAGATTCCCACATACTGCTTACGCCAGCTCAAATTCACATAAAAATGACATAAAAAACGAATCTGCCCTCTCCACCTCTCATCCATGCACATGTACTTCGGCAAAATGACGCGTACGTCATACTCTTCCTTGTCAAAATATACCGGCAAAGAGCCGGTTACATCTGCAAGTCCTCCGGTTTTTATAAAGGGTACAGCTTCTGATGCTGCAAATAATATTTTTGTCATGTCATAACCCTCCAAGATTCACTTCATCCTAGAAACATTATAACGCTTTTTAAACTTTCTGAAAAGTGCTAATGCATTTTGTATTCCAGACGGATTCGGTCTGTAATCAATGCAATAAACTCGGAATTTGTCGGTTTTCCCTTGCCATTGTGGATAGTATAGCCAAACATCTCATCAATCGTATCCATCTTCCCCCTGCTCCACGCAACCTCAATCGCATGACGAATAGCTCTCTCTACGCGGCTGGAAGTTGTCTGATACTTCTTCGCAATGGTCGGATACAGCACCTTCGTAATAGAATTCAGCATATCCATATCGTTGACAGACATGATAATTGCATCACGCAGATACTGATATCCCTTGATATGTGCCGGAACTCCGATTTCATGAATAATTTCTGTTACATCTGCTTCAAGATTACGCTCACTGATGTCTTCCGCTTTCTCGTAAGCATTTATTTTGCGTACTTCTGCATTTCTGCCCTGTGCGGTGCCCCTGACATGCTTAATACGGTTTAAAACCATATCATTGTCAAATGGCTTCATGATGTAATAATCTGCTCCCAGATTAAATGCATCTTCCGTAATCTTTTCCTGTCCAATAGCGCTAATCATGATAAAGGTAGGGTGTTTCTTAATGGTTGTATCACGGTTTACACGGTCTAGCACACCGAGTCCGTCCAATTTAGGCATAACAATATCCAGCAGCACCACATCCGGTTCTTTTGTTTTTATGACATTATATGCCTCTTCTCCATCCCGTGCAGTTCCAATCACGTTAAGTTCTTCATCACTTTCGATAATATCTCCCAACAATCGCAGCATTCTCTCATTATCATCTGCAATTGCTACTTTCAGTTTCTCCATAATCAGCCCTCCTGTGACACCAAATATCTGTTACACATAATACTTATTATGTCGTACGATATTTTGTCGAAGCAAGTCGTTAAGAAAAATATATTCTATACTGCGGAAATTATTCTTCTATTATATGATAGGCATTTCTTCCATTGTTTTTCACGTAATAAAGGGCTTTGTCCGCACGCTCAATAATTGCATCCAGATCTTCATTTCTCTTAGGAATAAAACATGCATAGCCTTGAGAAATCGTAACCTCCGATGCAACCGTCGAGTTCTCATTCTCAATTTTAGCTTCCCTGAGACACTCTTTAATCTGCTCTGCAACCTGTTCTATCTGTTCTCTCTTTCCTTTTGGAAAAAGCATCACAAATTCATCTCCGCCAAAGCGGTAAACTGTGCCAGCCTTCCCCAAGGTGTCGCGCAAAATCTCTGCCACTCTCTTTAAGCACCAGTCACCCTTAATATGTCCATATGTATCATTATGCTGTTTAAAACAATCAATATCCAAGACTCCCACTGCAATCTTTTGTAATTTGCCGGAGGCTTCCTTTACCACAAGTGGTGCATGCTGTGTCAACAGATAACGATTCCCCAGACCTGTCAGCACATCAGTAGAAGAAAGCTCCTCAGCATGTCTCCGCTCAGCCTCCTTCTCCTGCAGCTGAATCTTAATATCGATTGCCGCAGCTCTGTCCTTATCTGCAATTACCTTCTGTCTGTGGTTCAATTCTACATATTCCACACACAGGTTCACATACTTATCATTCTCACCAATTGCCTTGTAGTAGTCCATCCACATCTCTGTCAGCATCAATGAAAAGTAAACCGTATTCTGTTCCCTTGCATATTTTTCAAAATCAAGGATAATCCTCTTCCAATATTCATATTCCTTCATGTCCTTGAATAATTCACAGACATCACGAATATCCTGTCCATAATCCGGGGCGTTACTGTTCTTCGCACCACTCTCTAAAAGTTCCTCTATATTCTGATAAACATCTTCGCTCTTACCCATTGACCACCAGAGTTGACATTTCAAGATTAAAAATGTGTACTTATAGACATCCACATTCTCTCCTTTCATATAATTTTCTGCCAGTTCCAGGTATTTTTCTGCCAAATCATAGCTTTCCATATGGCGATAAGACGCCGCCAAATTGATATAAGTAACCAGACACCAGTTATCATGACGCGGTTCATTCATACACACCGGATTTCCAAGTTCTTTTGCTGCCTTCACAAAATAGTCGATAGCTTTTTCATGCTCATTCAATTCCTGATATCTCGAGCCAATATTGTTATAAAACAGCATAATCAGATTATCATAACCATGGTCAATCGCACACTCCAGACCCTCGAGATAATAGTCGATAGCCATTGTCTCATTGCCTGTCGCTGCATAAATCACACCCATAAGATTCAGCGCTGCTGTATATTTTTCATACTCTCCACATTTTTTATACATATGTATCGCATTCTGTATCAGCATTGCCGCTTCATCCAGCCGGTTTTCAAAAAAAGTCTGCTTTCCCTCTTCGTAATACTCCTCAGCAAGTTTCAATATATCCTCATCATATTCCATAGTATTCCCCCACTCTTCTGCTCTTCCTTGGATATCACATCATCCCTATCAATAAGATTTTACCACATCAACTACAATTTTGATACAAAAAATCCTGACAATCCTTTTACCGTTCTGTTCAGAAGTTGCAATTTTCCCCACACTATATTAATATTTTATGGATAAAATCGTCATATTAGGGAGAATGCTATGTCAAATATTATAGAAATCACAGATTTTAATACATCGGAACTCGATATCTATGCACGACTTTCCGAGGTACAGCTTCTTCGTTTCCATGAACCGGAACTTGGTCTTTTTATCTCCGAAAGTCCCAAGGTCATCGAGCGGGCACTTGATGCCGGTTACGAACCGGTCTCTTTTTTGATGGAAGAAAGACATGTAACCGGCGAAGCCAAAGATATTCTCGCACGCTGCGGCGATATTCCGGTATATACCGCAAAGCTTGAAGTATTAACGCGTCTGACCGGATTTCAGCTAACTCGCGGAATGTTGTGCGCTATGCACCGCCGCACGTTGCCAGGTCTTGCCGAGGTATGTAAAAATGCGCGGCGAATTGCCGTCCTTGAGGATGTCGTAAATCCAACAAATATCGGTGCCATCTTCCGTTCTGCCGCCGCGCTGAATATCGACGCCGTACTCTTAACCCCCGCATGCAGCAATCCACTCTACCGCCGTGCAAGCAGAGTCAGCATGGGAACTGTCTTTCAGGTTCCATGGACTTATTTCCAGGAGAGCACAGCAGAAAGTGTCTCCTACATCAAAGCTCTGCAAAGCCTTGGTTTTCGCACAGCCGCCATGGCACTGACCGATGATTCTGTCAGCATTGACAATCCGGCTCTCTTAGCAGAGGATAAATTAGCGATTGTTCTTGGCACGGAAGGCGACGGTCTATCAGCTTCTACCATCGCAGAATGCGATTACACGGTGCGTATTCCAATGTCGCACGGCGTAGATTCACTCAATGTTGCCGCCGCCAGTGCAGTGGCATTCTGGGAATTGTGTAAATCCTGACTCTCTAATTATAAAAATTTATCTATCTTTTAGTATCTCTATCACTGTATCATAATGCTCCGGCCAATGAGGGAATGTGCAATTCGTACACACCTTAATCCGTTTTCCGTTTTTCTCAATGTAGCTCGGATTGCCGGGGCAATTTTCCCTCGCATACAACGGACAATAACAAAACAGACAATTAAATGCATCCAAGCCTTTATGACAAGGGAAATATTTGCATGCCCGATTTTCAAAAAAGCGATATGAATTTTCCATAAAGCTTACACTTCCTTTCTCTCCTGATACGCTTTGGCTTTGTCAACAAAGCGCATTGCAAAAGCCGGATTGGACGGATAATACAGATGCGGAAAACCAAGCCAGTAGTTTTCTCCTGACCTGACACAAGGGTAGCTTCTTCCCATGACAGGCTTTATCGCCAGACAGTCGCTCCCATTGTCCTCACTGTCATAATAATGAAATTCATGCCCCAATATCTGCTCTCCCTCCGGCAAAAAATTGCTCAGCTTTTCCTCCAGTGCAATATAACCAAAACGCACCAGTTTTCCTGTATCATAACACTTCCCCAAAAGCGCTCCAGCCATATCATGTACATTGCCCTGCTTACCCTGTATCGCGGAATGCAGATACATAAAACCTCCGCATTCTGCTACCACAGGCATCCTTTTCTCCATGGCCGCTTTTATCTCTTTTAACATCTCTATATTATGGCTAAGTTCCTCTGCGTACAGTTCCGGGTAGCCCCCGCCGAGCAAAATTCCATGACAATTCTCAGGCAGCTTTCTATCATGCAAAGGTGAGAAATATTGGAGTTGTGCTCCGCATTCCTGCAGCAGTAAAAGGTTGTCCTCATAGTAAAAACAAAATGCTTCGTCCTTTGCAACGGCAATTATTGGTTGTCTGTCGTCCTCTGTCCTCCGAACAGACACTTCTCCCGCATTCTTACTAACGATATCTTCCGTACCTATATCCTCAGCGCTCTCTGCTATGTGCATGACCTTTTCCATTGAAACAGTTTTTTGCAATTCATCCGATAATGTCCGCAGCTTCTCCCTGATACTTTCTAACTCATCCGGCATCTTAAGCCCAAGATATCTGCTCTCCATATGAAACTGCTTATAATCAGGGAAATATCCCACCACTTCCACAGACAGTTCCTCTTCTATCAAAGGTTTTACTATATCAAAATAGGATTTAGATATCCGGTTTAAGAGAACACCCTTTATCAGGTGCTCCTCATCATATCTTAAAAATCCGGCAATCATCGGGATAACAGAACGTCCCATTCCCTTTGCATCCACAACCAGTAGTATGGGAGTCTTTGTAACTTTTGCCAGATGATACGAAGAACCTTCCTCCCTCACACCGCCAAGTCCGTCAAACAGTCCCATAACACCTTCTAAAACTGCGATATCTTCCTCTGTCCGATTTTTCAGGAAAAGCCGCTTCGTCTCCTCTTCTCCGGTAAAAAAAGTGTCCAGATTTTTGGACGGAATACCAATTACCTCTTGATGAAACATCGGGTCAATATAGTCCGGTCCACACTTAAAAGCTGCCACCTGATGTCCCATATCTTTGAATGCCTGCAACAGTGCACAGGTAATCGTCGTCTTGCCACTCCCGCTCTTAGGAGCCGCAATCATCACTCGCTTTAATCTCATGCGCGTTCCTTTCCTCCCTGCCCGCAAAATTCAAAGGCACATATCCAGACCGGATTTTCTGCCTGCATCAGATGATAATTTCCTGCACTTTTTGCCCTGCTTACCTGCATTTGAACAATTTCCTCATTCTTTACCGGATACAGAGAAAGCACCTCGTTTATCTCACAGATAGTCTCTACGCTGACAGCATTTACCACTATCCGCATATAAGGATTTTTCTGATACAGCACATTCATAATCTCTTTGAGATTTCCACCACTTCCGCCAATAAACGCATGCGTTGGTTGTGGTAATTCCATAAGTCCCTCCGGTGCATTTTCAGGAATCACACGTATATTCTCCAGTCCGGCTTTCTCCATGTTTTGTGTGATAAGTGATACCGCCTCTTCCTTCTTCTCGATGGCAAACACCCTGACATTCTCCGAGAGTCCTGCGATTTCCACCGCTATGGAGCCTGTTCCGCTTCCGATATCATACACAACCGCTCCCTGATGCAGTTTTAATTTGCATATGCTAACCTCCCGTACCTCCTCTTTGGTCATTGGCACCCTGCCACGGATAAATATTTCATCTCCCACCCCATGTGTCAATCTCTTTGGTATGACATGCGGGTTCTTAATACAACATGTATACAAGCCCTCCTCCTCTATTTCCAGACACTTCTGCGGCGTAAGTGAAAGAATCCGCTGCTCCGGATAGGATAAACGATACCCTGCTAATATCTCACACTTCTCCAGTCCTGCATCCATCAACATTCTACCAAGCCTGTTGATATCCTTCACGCCTGACATCAGCAGAAATGTTTTCTCTTCTTCTGCGATTTTCCTTGCCAGATTCGGAAGCTCTTTTCCATGCATACTGCATATCGCAGCATCCTGGTAGCTCTCTCCGATGCAGGAAGCCAGATATGCAACAGAGGAAATCCCAGGCAGAATACGAACTGAGGCAGTCAGTTCACCCACAGCAATCTCCTTCTGCAATGCCTGATTCATTGCCTGACAGCCACTAAAAAATCCGCTATCCCCTGAAAAAAGCACAACCACCTTTCCGCCATCCGGCAAAAGGACTTTTTCTTGTATGTCTTTCAAATATGGAATGATTTGGTCTGCCATATAATATGCCTTTTTTTCTAATCTCGGCTGATACGCTTCAATCATACGATGTGCCCCAAACAAAATATCCGCCTGCATAATCGCCTGATATACCTCACGGGTCAGGCTTTCTATACTTCCCATTCCAACACCTGCCAAGATAATTTCCATACTTTTTTTCAGCTGTATTGTCCTGCTACAAATTATCTCTAATCTGTGGCAGACATCGTCAAAGGAAAGTCCGTCCTCCTTTGTCCGTCCTATCACATATACCGGAATGCCGATGTGTCGTGCTGCCTCGATTTTTTCCTGATAGCCACCGTTTTTGCCGCTCTCCTTCGTTACCAGACAGCGAATGTGGTATTGGCGAAGCATCGCTTCGTTCATCTCTATGCTAAACGGTCCCTGCAGTGCTAAAATCTGCTTTCCGCTGATTCCCTGTTCGATGCAGAGTTTAAGACTCTCCATCCCTGGCAGCACACGCACGTATAATCTGCTCTTTACTTCCGGCGAAGTACAGTACACCGACAATTCTTTACTTCCGGTAGTAAGCAGAATGTTGCCCTCCACCTGCTGCAATGCCGCTGCACAAGTCTCACTATTTTTAAAATAAACAATATTTTTGTAATCGCACGCCGCATCAATTTCCCTTTTTAAGCGCAGATACGGAATATCCATATCCTCCATTGCCGCCTTAATATTTTCCGTAACCACCTTCGCATACGGGTGTGTCGCATCCACCACTGCAGCAAACCCGCCTGCTTTTATATATGCTCTTATCTCATCACAGTCCATTCTGCCGCAGTGCACACGGACGAACGGATGCTCCTTTAAGACAATCTCTCCATATTCTGTCGCCACACATACGGTATGCGCAATCTCAGCCGCCGCCAAATGCTCCGACAGCATTCTACCTTCCGTCGTCCCCGCAAATATCAGTATCTCTCTCAATTTGATAACCTCGCTTTGTAATCAGCTTTCCGTTTATAATCTCCGCTCCGGCATTCCCGATAAATACCGTAGTAAACATATTTACCTCTGTTTCACACAGTTCCTTAAGCGTACAGGTCACCGCTCTCGTCCCTTCCCTGCCGATATTTTCTACATATCCGCAAGGACGTTCCTCCTCAATCACACAAAGCAGAATATCACAGGCTCTCCTCAGATAATCCTTTCGTTTATGACTGGACGGATTATAAATCGCTATGGCAAAGTCTCCCTCTGCTGCCGCAATCAGTCGCTTCTCAATTTTCTCCCATGGTGTCAGCAAATCACTCAAACTGATAACGCAAAAATCATGATTTAACGGTGCACCTAAAACTGCTGCCCCGCTGCTTGCTGCCGTAATACCCGGAATCACGATAAGTTCCGTCATAGGATAGCCTTTCCCCATCTCATACATCAAAGAAGCAAGTCCGTAAATTCCTGCATCACCGCTGCATATCAATGCCACCTGTCTGCCTTGTGCCGCTTCCTCAAAACATAGCTTGCAGCGCTCCGTCTCCTGCCGCATAGGTGTCGTTATGATTCTCTTATCCCGAAAGCGCTCTCCAAGCAGATTCACGTAAACCGTATATCCGACAATAACATCCGCCTCCTCTAATACCCGCAGTGCCTCCCCAGTCATCATCTCTTCTTTTCCGGGACCTATCCCCACAATAAATATTTTATTCTGCATCAAACACTACACTCCATTCCCGCTTTGCGATTGCTATGGTCATTCCGTCCTCCGCACATTTCTCACAGATTAACCTGCCCCTATGGGCACATGCTGCCAGCGCGGCCCGTTCACACACATTATCCACTCCCACCTGCTCTTTCACAAAAGCCGACGCTTGAAACTCTCCCTCTACATTCTGCAACTCCTCCGCAGTAAATGTCAGGAATGGTATATTCTCTTTACTGCTCCACGCAAGAAACGCTTTCTCGTCTTTCTTCTGTTCGATGGAAGAAAGTGCCATAATCTGTTCCTTGTAAATATGATGTTCTTTTAGACTTCTGCGGATAAAATCATCTATTTTCTCAGGTTCTTTCCCCCGCTTACACCCCATGCCAAGCACATATTCCTTTGGTTTAAGACACAGCGCGGTATCAAACTCTGTTTCCTCTGTGCTAATCACCACATCCACGAACTGATGCGGCGGATAGGAAATGATACGAATACCCTCCGGTATCTTCTCTTCATCATGCAGATGTCCCGGCTCAATGGATATGGTGATTTCTTTTTCTGCCAGCACCTTTGCAGAAACTTTTGCAATTCCATCCTTATTCGCGATATGTAATCCATTCTTCTTCGCAAATACATCCACTGCAAACCTTCCATTGATATCCGTTGCTGTCGTTATCACCGGCACTGCCCCCGTTTTCGCTGCAATCTGCACTGCAATCTCATTCGCACCTCCCACATGTCCGGAAAGAATCGGAATCACATACGCTCCCTTCTCGTCCATCACAAGTACCGGACTATCATGCAGCTTGTCGGTCAGGTGCGGTGCAATGGCTCTGACCGCGATTCCGCATGCTCCGATAAACAGAATTGCGTTTTTGTCAGCCATCTGTCCCTTCGCCCAATCGCAAAGACTCTCCTCCACAAACCAAGGACTGTTATGGTTATACTTGGTATACAGTTGCATTTCATATTCTGAAACTTCCTGTGCTATCTTCATAGAAAGCAACATTCCATTCTGTGTAAAGCTGATGACACTTAATCTCATACTAATCCTCTTTTGCCTGTCTGAATTCTGTTGAAAAATCTGCGGCATACAGCCTTGACTTTTGATAATGTTGATGACTGATGACATCTCCTACCAGCACCAACGCTGTCTTGGTAATTCCATGTCTCTCTGCTGTTTCCTGCAATGTCTCCACTGTACACACATACACCTGCTCCTCCGGCCAGGTCGCCTTGTATACAAGTACCGCCGGAGTTTCCTTCCGATAACCGCCAGCAATCAGTCTGGTGCTTAATTCTTCCAGCATTCCCGTACTCAAATAGATTACCATAGACGCCTGATGTGCCGCAAAGCTCTCGATGCTCTCCCTTATAGGGACACCAGTCTTTCCCGCCATTCGCGTAATAATCAATGATTGTGAAATATCCGGCAATGTATATTCCAAATTCAGGGACGCTGCCGCGCCAAAACATGCACTGACACCCGGACAACTCTCATAAGCAATTTCCAGCCTGTCCAATGCATCCATCTGTTCCCGAATCGCGCCATAGATACTCGGATCGCCGGTATGAAGTCTGACAATCATTTTTCCTACTGCATCTGCCTTATGCATAATCGCAATGACTTCCTCCAAGGTCAGCAACGCACTGTTATGTATTTCACAATCTTTTTTTGCATAATTCAACAATTCCGGATTTACCAACGAGCCCGCATAGATTATCACATCCGCGTCTTTTAACAGGTTCATCCCTCTGACCGTTATTAAATCTGCTGCACCTGTTCCTGCGCCAACAAAGTAAACCATTTCTCTGCCTCCCTGCTTTTTGCCAATTCTCCAACATCATTTGCATACATCACACAATCTATCTGCATCCTACCTCCGGCACGCTTGTCCAGATAATAACAGATACGCTCCATGGCATAGTCCATGACTTCCTGCCGTCTGCCGCTCTCTCCTAAAATGTGCACCGCCTCCTCCGTGGTGACACACGCTAAGATATCACGCACACAGTCTTCATCCACACCACATTGCATCGCAAACGCCGCCAAAAGTTCCATCCGGCAGTCTCCTTCTTTGGAATGAGTATTCATAATACCGCCTGCTACTTTAATCAATTTTCCGATATGTCCGGTAAGCAGCAGCTTCTCAAATCCCAACTCCACTGCCATATCAATGGTGGCTCCAATAAAATTGCTGCATTTGACACTTCTGTCCAAATCATATCCATAGGTATTTTTCATAAAATCCAAGCCATAATTGCCCGGAGCAACCGCTACATAAGAAAATCCCTCCGCTCTCCGCTGATTCAATTCCACACGAATCGTATCCAGCAATGCCTGACTGCTCATCGGCTCTACGATTCCGCTCGTACCGAGTATAGAAATTCCTCCTAAGATTCCAAGTCTCGGATTAAAGGTCTTCTCTGCAATACGCGCTCCATCCGGCACATAAATCTCAACCTGTAAAGTTCCCCTGTAATCTGCCAGCATACATACCTCTAACACTTCCTTTGTAATCATCTCCCGCGGGACATGGTTGATTGCTGCATTTCCAACAGGCTGGTCAAGTCCGGGCTTTGTAACTCTCCCCACTCCAACACCGCCATCAATCTGAATACATGCATTATCCGTGCGTTCATCCGTTCTATAGCTGTTGACACTGCAGGATACTTTCGCATATATCAGCGTCCCCGTCGTGATATCCGGATCGTCTCCACCATCCTTTTCTACCGCGCAGCTCACCGCATTTTCTCCTCGGACAATATCTACCAGCTGTGCCGTATATGGAATGCCCTTTGGAGTTTCTATGGTTATCCGGTTCTTCTTTTTCCCTGTCAGCAGCATATAAGCCGCCGCCTTCGCCGCCGCTGCTGCACAGCTTCCTGTTGTAAAACCTACCCGCATTTTCTCTTTCCTCTCATCTGTCACAGATAAATGACAATCCGCTTACTCTCTGCCAAGCTCGTACATTAACGCATTGCAAATTGCCGCCGCCACATTACTGCCGCCTTTTCTTCCGCGGTTTATGATGTACGGCACGTCCGTCTCCATTATCAGCTCCTTCGCCGCTTCTACATTAACAAAGCCCACCGGAACGCCAATCACGAATGCAGGTCGATAGGCATTTCTCTGCATCATCTCATATAACTGTATCAGCGCCGTTGGTGCATTTCCAATCACAAAAATAACCGGTTTGCTAATCTTAGATGCCCGTTCCATGCTGACCGCCGCACGGGTTGTTCCACGCCCTTTTGCCATGCGTGCAACCGTCTCATCTGCCATATAGCAATGTGCTACTCCGCCAAAGCACGCCAATGTCTTCTTGTTAATCCCGGCAAGTGCCATATTCGTATCCGTCACAATATCTGCACCGTTTCGAATCAGTTCCTTTGCAATGTGCACCGCATCAGCAGAATAGCAAAGTGTCTGCGTATAATCAAAATCTGCCGTTGTATGTATCACACGTTTCGTAACCGCCTCCTGCTCCTTTGGAATCGTAATTCCTCTGTCAAGCAGTTCCTCCGTGATAATTTCAAAACTTCTTTTTTCAATTTCTTCCGGTAATAAATGTTCTATTTTTCTCAACGCACGCACCTATCGCTTTCAATAACTTCTCATTTTCTTCTCTTTGCTTTACCGCAATCCGATAATAGCCTTTGGACAAACCTTTAAAGTTCGCACAGTCACGAATCAAAATACCCCGTTTTAGCAATTCCTCATACAGCGGTCTCCTACTGTACACAAGTATATAATTTGCCTCTCCGGAAAACACCCGAAGCCCTAGTCTATGCAGCCCCTCTGCTAAAAACTGCCGCTCCCTCGCCACATACGCCACCGTATCTGTCACAAACACCTTCTGCCCCGCACAAGCCACTCCGGCGCACTGTGCAAAAACAGACAGATTCCACTCCGGCAACTGATGGCTTATCCTCTGCAAGAGTATTCTGTTACTGCACACAAGATACCCTAAGCGAACGCCCGGAATCGCATAGATTTTAGTAAATGCCCGTACAAGAAGCAGATTATCAAAGTTCTCTGTTTCCGCCAGCATAGAGCAACCATTCCCGCAAAATTCAATAAAGCATTCATCCAGCACAACCAGAATTTCTTTTTCTCTGCAGACTGTAAGCAGCTTTCTCACATACTCCCTGCTCATCCGCTTTCCTGTCGGGTTGTTGGGATTCGCCAGATACACAAGGTCGATGTCCTCCGTCAGTGCTTCATGCAAAGCTTCATCCGGTAAAAACTCTCCTTCTTCACGCAACATGAAATAGACAATGCTGCTTCCAACGGCTTCTGCTGCATACTCATATCCATAGAAAGAAGGAATCGGAATCAGGACTTTTTTCGGTTGAACCGCGTGCACAATTCCCATAAAGATTTCTGATGCCCCATTCCCAAACAACAGATGTTCTTCCCTCACTGCCAATGCATCAGCAACCACATTTTTTAATTTTTCTGCTGATATGTCAGGATATTCCAGACAGTGCCCGACTGCTTCACACAGCGCTTCCTCCACGCCTTCCGGCATACCGAGCGGATTTATGTTCACAGAGAAATCCATATCCACCTGATTTCTGTATATATCTCCACCATGCATTCCGCGCATTTTTTGTACCTTCCTTTTTCTAACACTCTCCTATCATGCTCTTTCGTATCTTTTATCTGCATTTTTTGTCCATCAGCCTTTCAGCCAAAGGTACACTGCGGACATAGTAAGCAGACATACTGCTTCACATATTCCTGCCGTCAGATACATCAGCCGATTTGCACGCTTGATGTCTTCAAACTCTACCCTGCGCAGAGCATCCCCGATGTAAGGTTTCTTTACAATTTTGCCAAAGTAACTGGCATCTCCTGCCAATCGGATTCCCAAAGCTCCCGCACACACAGATTCCGTCTGCGCAGAATTCGGACTTGCATGATTTCTGTTGTCTCTCATATATATTTTATATGCCTGCTTTCCATCCATATATCTGCCGCCTAGAAATGCTGCTATTATCATCAGATATGCGCTGATTCGTGCCGGGATATAATTCAAAACATCATCCAGTTTTGCAGCAGCTCTTCCGAAATACAGATACTTTTCATTTTTATAGCCTACCATCGAGTCCATTGTGTTGACTGCTTTATAAAAGAATCCCAACATCGGACCGCCAAGCGCTGTATAAAGCATCGGCGCAATCACACCGTCAGATGTATTCTCCGCCACTGTCTCTATGGCAGCTTTCGCAACGCCTTCCGCATCCAAAGCTTCCGTATCTCTTCCTACAATCATGGAAACCGCTTTTCTCGCCGCATCCAAATCCCCCTTCTTCAGGCACTGATACACCTTCATACTCTCAACTTTCAAACATTTAGCTGCTAAAATCTGGTAGGTCATGACCGACTCCACCAAAATTCCCAGATATGGATGCACTCCGTACGCCACCATCAAAAGCAACGCAGCCACCACTACCGTTATTCCAAGCACACAGATTACAAGCACAATGCCTCTTGCCAGCTCTCTTTTTTCCTCTCTTTTTTCTGAATTGCCTAACAACTGTCTTTCCAGCGCGGTTATCAGATTTCCAATCAGACGAATGGGATGCGGAAGCCAGTAGGGATCACCGAAGAGCATATCCAACAGAAAGCCCAGCACGAATGCCATTATATGATATTTCATCGACTATATCCTCCACTTCACTCTTTCTCATCGTTTTTCTAAAACATGCAGCTTCACACGCTCTTTCTCATACGCTAAGGAGCAGATATAAGCTCCGCCGTTTGTAACCTGAAAATCAAAGTATTCGCCACCGCAAAACAGGCTGAGCATTGCCATAATACTGCCTCCATGTACAACCAAGCCAATACGGACTGTTTCATCGCTTTTTTTCTCAGAGTTGTCATGAAGCAATGTCTCAAGCTGCCTTATCATCCGTACAAAACCACATTCACAACGCCGTATAAACTCTTCTCTGCTCTCTCCCTCCGGAAAAGGAAGTGTTCCGTTGCTGTCAATCCACGCCTGATACCTCGCATCTTCCTGCAAATCCACGTAATTTTTCCCCTCAAATGCTCCAAAATCCATCTCTTCCCATTCCGGTATAATCATCGGTTTTGCATTCGGATAAAGAATGGCAGCCGTTTCCATACAACGTTTCATAGGACTGCAAAATAAATAATCCACATTCGGATAAACCTGCTTTGCTTTTCTCTCCTGCAACGCCAGAATACCTGCATCACATAAGCTTTCATCTGTCTTCCCCAGATATCGATGCTCCAGATTAGCCTCTGTTGCTCCATGACGAATCATGAACAGTTTTATTTGATTTTCTGACCCATTCCACATATGACACGCACCACCTCATCCGCCTGCGCCGCAAGCTTTATAAGAATTCTTCCCGTCTGTTCTCTGTACTCCCGCTCAAATGCATCTATCGGCACAATGCCATTGCCAATCTCATCGCTGATAATCGTACAATCCTTACTTCGCTCCAAGACGCTCGCTATCTCCTCCTGCGGATTACCGCCACGCAGCAGGCATTCTTTTACCCAGCAGTGAAAGTGATTGATAAGTACTTTTTTCCCTTGCGCATCTGCTTCCTGCATCTGTCCTGCATCCGGCAGCTCTGCCTCAAAGACTGCATACCTGTCTGCGCAATCGTTTTGCAGTACATAATTTAATTTTCCCTGCGCATATCCACCGATTACTAATTTCATCATCCATCCCGCTTTCCTTTAAAATATACTGAGTACTGCTGCCGCCAGCATCATACTACCCTCACATATCAGCACAAAATACCCTGCGGTATCTCCGGTAATTCCTCCAAGTTCCTTTTTCGTGCGGTAGTAATAATATGCAAACGTGCACAGTGCCATAAGCGCCACTATCACTCCACAGCTTACTGCCTGCCACAGCATATATCCGATGCAAAGCGCTGCCTGCAAATACAGGGAAACTTTTACAATATTCTTCTGGGCACTGCTCGCAAACAGATAAAGCAACCCATCCTTTTTGGCAGATGGGAATGACACAACAGCAATTCCGCTCAGTGCGCGCGAAAGCACAAAGCCCGCGCACACAATTTTAAGCAGGTTCCTGTCATCTATCTCAGAAAAAGCTCCCATATAAAGCATTCCGTAAGCAGCTAACATAATCACTGCAAAAGCCCCGATATGGGAATCCTTTAAAATCTCCAGTTTTTTCTCTTTGGGCTGATAAGAATGAAACGCATCCATCGTGTCCATGTAACCATCCACATGAAAACCACCTGTAATAAGCAGCGGTATCAAAGTTCCAATCATCACATAGCACAACGCACCTATTTCAAACTTTTCGCAAAGCACTCCCCACAGGTAGATACAGCCTCCTATGACTGCACCGACCCACGGAAAAAAACAAAGCACATATCTCATATCCTCATTCTTCCACGCAAACTGCGGCATAGGAATCTTAGAATACATGGAAAATGCGATTACCAAAGCTTTTAATATTCGCATATTATTTCCCTTCCTTTACAACAATCGGAATCCCCACCACTACTTCAACGACTTTATCTGCCATAGCAGCCAGTTTTTCATTGACTATTCCCATCGCCCGCATATATTCCATCGTCGTCTCATCATAGGTAATTCCATCTTCAAATACATTGTTGGTAACAATCACAAGATGTTCTACTCCTTCGCACAATTGTTCCACCCCGCGCAGAATCTTTTGGACGACCACCTCACATTTTTTTATCTCATTCCTCGAAAACATCTCATTGGCAACCAGATTCGACATACACTCTAAGAGTGCGGTCCGATTTAACACTTCCATCTGTTCTAATGCCTTTTCCACCGATATCGGCTGCTCTACCGTCTCAAATCCTTTTCCACTTCGCATTTTTCGATGTCTGTCTATCTTCGCCTGTCCTTCTGCATCAAAGACCTGCATCGTTGCAATATAATATTTTTTGCAATTTTTAGAGAGTGCCGCAACATATTCCTCTGCATATACAGATTTCCCACTGCCGCTTCCTCCGGTAACCAAAATCATCATTCTATGAAAACCTCTCGTATTGTTCTATCCGAATATCAGAAAAAGTTGTCCTGTCCGCATAGATGCAAAGAGCCATATCCAAAAGCGAAAACATCATGACTGCACCTGTTCCTTCGCCCAGCGCCAGACTTGCGTCAATGACCGGCTCTAATTGCAGCTCTCGCATCAGCAGTTCTGCCGCCGGTTCTTTTCCTTTGTGAGACGGCAGCACATATCCCCTTGTACCGCAACAAATCCGCTCTGCCACAAGTGCCGCCACCAAACTGATTACGCCATCCAGTACAATCGGCACATGATATATGGCTCCACCGATACACACACCCGCAAGTCCTGCAATATCGAGCCCGCCAACCGTCCGCAACACAGTCCATGCATCTGCACGATACAGGTCATACTTTTCTACTGCCTCTGAAATTATCTGCTGTTTGTGCAAAAGTTTCTCGTCATTTAAGCCGGCTCCTCTGCCCGTAACTCTGCATGGTTCACACTGTAAGAGAGCTGCCGCAACTGCACTGCTCGTTGTCGTATTCCCAATTCCCATCTCACCGGTTGCAAGAATCTGATATCCCTTTTCTCGACAGATACGCACCATATCAATTCCTGTTGCGATTGCACGGACAACTTCCTGCTCCGTCATGGCAGCTTCTTTGCGAAAATTGCGTGTACCACATCGTATTTTTCTGTCCATGACACCTTGGATTCTTCCATTTTTATTTATACCTATATCCACCGGAATGGTATCTGCACCAATTAGCTGTGCCATTTTTCCTACGGAAGACTGTCTTTTCGCCATAGACTCTGCAACCGCAGCAGTCACTTCCTGTCCGGATTGACTGACACCTTCTTCTACGATTCCGTTGTCTGCACACATGATGAGAACCGCCTTTTTCGTTATATCTAATCGTTCACTGCCCGTTATCGCTCCAATCTGTGCCGTTAAGTCCTCGAATCTACCCATTCCGTCAATCGGCTTGGCAATGGCATCCCAGTTTCCCCGCACCTTTTGGCGAATCTTCTCATCCGGTGTTCCTATCACAAGCTGAGTTAAATCTTCCCGTGTTACTTTTCTCCAATCGTGCATCCCTAAGCATTCCATAGATTTCCTCCATATTCAGGTACTGTCTTAGTGTATCTGCAAGTTTATCATACTGCTTCTCTTTGAAACTCTGATAATCTTCATACACACCATCCTCGATTGTGATACCTTTCTTTTTTGCCAGTGTCTGCACAATGGCATTTGCCATGTCTCCGTTATCAAATAACCCGTGCACATAAGAGCCGTATATGTTTTTATTTTTTCCGCATACAACTACTCTGTCGACTTTCTCTGCGGACGTTGTTTTTCCCATATGGATTTCATATCCTCGGAATGCACATCCCGAAATGGCTGTAAGTGCACCTTCTAACGGTTCTAACACGCCTTCCACCTGACAGCGCTTTTTCTCCTGTTCTAGTGTCGTAGACGACGCCAGAAGTTCCATTCCTCGTATACTGCCGCCTTCCTCCACGCCGTTTGGGTCTAAAATCCGACTGCCCAACATCTGATAGCCTCCGCAGATGCCAAATACAGGAATGTCCTCTGCCAGCTTCTTAATCGCTGCCTCTAAGCCATTTTGGCGCATCCACTTTAAATCTCCCATCGTATTCTTACTTCCCGGCATAAATATCATATCCGGATGATGCAATTCACTGACAGAAGTCACATAGCGCACCGTCACTTCCGGTATCTGTTCAAATACATTAAAATCCGTAAAATTGGAAATTCTCGGATAGCGGATAACTGCAATATCAATCAGTCCCTCCAACTTGCTAACAAAACGCTCTGTCAGACTATCCTCATCCTCAAGTGACAACTCCATATATGGCACAACCCCAAGCACAGGAACATCGCCCTTTTCCTCTAACATCTCTATTCCCGAATCCAGGATTGTTTTATCTCCGCGGAATTTATTGATAATCAGTCCTTTAACCCGCGCCTGTTCCTCCTCTTCTAACAGCATCAGTGTACCCAAAAGCTGTGCAAACACACCGCCCCTGTCAATATCTCCCACGAGAAGTACCGGCGCATCCACCATTTCTGCCATTCCCATGTTTACAATATCATTTTCCTTTAGATTGATTTCCGCCGGACTTCCGGCACCCTCTATCACAATAATGTCCGCAAATTCCTCGAGTCTGCGAAACGCCTTTTTTAGATCCGGTACCAGCTTTTTTTTATAAGAAAAGTAATCTCTTGCGCTCATATTGCCATGCACTTCACCATTTACAATGACCTGAGAGCCGATGTCATTGGTCGGTTTTAACAAAATCGGATTCATACAGACCATTGGCGTCATTCCTGCCGCTTCCGCCTGCATAACCTGTGCCCTGCCCATCTCAAGTCCCTCTGTCGTGATAAAAGAATTCAGTGCCATATTCTGGGATTTAAAAGGTGCCACACGATAACCGTCCTGTTTGAATACTCTGCATAAACCTGCCACCAAAAGACTTTTGCCTGCGCCGGACATCGTTCCCTGCACCATAATTACTTTTGCCATAATTCCTCCACCTGTTTTCCGCTTTCTCTTGCGTACCTGAGCAATTCCTGATTTGCAGCATCGTACGTTCCAAATTTCTTCTTGCAGCAGATTACTCTGTCACAGTTATCTAAAACTCTCTTTGCTTTCATAAACACCGTTTCTGCCACAGGCTCAAAGGCTTCTGCATCTATCACTTCTGCTGCAAGTGCCCGCGCTACCGGATAATCTAAGTCATTGTTATATATCACCCCTGTCGCAAATGGCATTCCCTGTCGCTGCAGCTTGCGGTACACACTTCTTCCCGTTCCGCTACCCGCAATTACAAATACCTCCGGCTTTCCGTCCGGTGCCTGAAGTTCTATATTCCCATTCAATTCATCATAGCTTCCCATCTGAATATGAAAAAGCTCTTTGATATAGTCGGCACAAAATACTTCCTGGGGCGTGCCGTATTTTTCCACATACTTCCCGTTCACACAAAGGATTTTATCTGAAACCTTTTCTGCCAGTTCTAATTCATGCAAAGACATGATGACCGTAACTTTTTTCTTTTTTCTCATCTCCTGCAATACTGATAAAAAATCTAATTTGTACTTAATATCGAGATAAGAAGTCGGCTCGTCCAAAATCAATACCTCCGGCTCCTGACAGATGGCTCTCGCAAGCATCACACGCTGCCTTTGTCCATCGCTGATTTCCCGAAAATCACACGCCGCGAGCTCTGTCACATGTACGAGTTCCATGGTTTCTTCCACAATCTCCCAGTCCTTCTGCGACAAAATCCCAAATCGTCCTGTATAAGGATACCTGCCTGTTGCAACCACATCCTTACAGGTCATCAGCTCTGTCTTAATCCGTTCCGTGAACACCACCGACATCTTTTTTGCAATCAGCTCACTGCTCATCTTTGTCAGATTCTCGTGTTCCAGATAAACCGCTCCGCTGATTGTCTTAAGCTGTCCGGCAATACTTTTTAATATGGTGGACTTTCCTGCGCCGTTCGATCCTATTAAAGTCAGGATTTCTCCCTTTGGCAGTTCGATTTTAATGTCCTCAATCAATATTTTATTGTTATATCCCACACACAGTTTCTGTGTATAAAAAAAGTAATTGTCCATATCATTCGTTCTCTTTCCTGCGTCTTATCATCACCCACAACACCACAGGGGCACCAAAAATAGCTGTCACCGTGCTAATGCTTAACTCCGTCGGTGCAAATGCCGTTCTGGCAATCAAATCACAGGTCAGACAGAATATGCTTCCTCCAAAAAAACAGGTCGGAATCATCCAGATAGGTTTCCCTGTTCCCAACAGTATTTTCACCAGATGCGGAACTGCGATTCCCACGAAGGAAATCGGCCCTGCATATGCTACGACACAGGCGGAGAGAACGCTTGAAAAGATAATCAGTGCTCCCCGCAGCGAAGTGATATTTACCCCCATACTCTTCGCATAAGTTTCTCCCAGTTGATACGCATAAATCGGTTTTGAAATCAGAAAAATAAACACCACCGTAACCTGTACCAGCACAGTCATCACTTTCACATTTTCCCATGACATACCGGAAAAGCTTCCGCGCGACCAGTTATGCAGATTCACAATATCTGCATCCTCCGCAAAGGTCACAATAAAATCTGTAATCGCGGAACAGATATATC
>CAZAGJ010000038.1:0-24716 GCA_964484605.1 uncultured Roseburia sp.
ATTGTGCCGCACAATCTCAAAGATTATGCTAACTCACTGAAGTACTTGATTGTGCGTACCATCTGAGATGTATAAGAGTTCTCATTGTCGTACCAAGATACAACCTGAACCTCGTACTGATCATCAGAAATCTTGCTAACCATTGTCTGTGTAGCATCGAATAAAGAACCGAATCTCATTCCTACGATATCAGAAGAAACGATCTCGTCCTCATTGTATCCGAAGGACTCGTTAGCTGCTGCCTTCATAGCTGCGTTGATACCCTCTACAGTAACATCAGCCTTATTAACAACTGCTGTCAAGATTGTTGTAGAACCTGTTGGGGTTGGTACACGCTGTGCAGATCCGATGAGCTTACCATTCAACTCTGGGATAACAAGACCGATAGCCTTAGCAGCACCTGTGCTGTTAGGAACGATATTAACTGCTGCTGCACGAGATCTTCTTAAGTCACCCTTTCTCTGAGGACCATCAAGAGTCATCTGATCACCTGTGTAAGCATGGATTGTTACCATGATACCAGACTGGATTGGTGCATACTTGTTTAATGCATCAGCCATAGGTGCTAAACAGTTTGTTGTACAAGAAGCTGCAGAAATAATTGTATCTGTAGCCTTTAATGTCTCATGGTTTGTGTTGTATACGATAGTAGGAAGGTCATTTCCTGCTGGAGCAGAGATAACAACTTTTCTAGCGCCTGCATTGATATGAGCCTGAGCCTTCTCCTTAGATGTATAGAATCCGGAGCACTCTAATACTACGTCTACCTTTAAATCTCCCCATGGGCAATTATTTGCATCTGGGAATGCGTAGATTTTAATCTCTTTGCCATCAACTGTGATAGAATCTTCACCAGCAGATACCTTATCTGCTAATGCATATCTACCCTGAGATGAATCATACTTTAATAAGTGTGCTAACATCTTTGGGCTTGTCAAGTCGTTGATTGCTACTACTTCGTATCCTTCTGCTCCAAACATCTGTCTGAATGCAAGACGACCGATACGGCCGAAACCATTAATTGCTACTCTTACTGCCATTTTTAATTCCTCCTAGAATTTATGAATATCATTCATGGGCAAACAGCCCTTGGGAACCAGTGTTTTGCACTTAGCTCCGTGCTTTTCTTATTTTACCCAATTTCTACTGAAAGTTCAAGTCTTTTTCCATTACTTTGTTAATTTTTTCACTATACCGACTTTTTTGCACATTTTTTCTGTAAGATTGTACAAAATTCTATACAATCTATTTTTTTCTGACGCTTCTTCCGCTATACTAATTATATATCAACTGACACTACTTGATAGATTTTATCTCGCAACTATAAAATACTGAGGCATTCTTTTGCCTCAGGAGGAGGATTATATGCTTTGGGACACCCATATGCACAGTCAGTACTCAGGCGACAGCGATGCGCCGCAGGATTCCATGATAAATGCTGCAATCCAAAAAGGTCTTTCCGGCATCTGCTTTACCGACCATCTGGACATCGATTATCCGGTTGAACCGGATTTATTCCTGCTCGACTTACCAAATTATACTGCTTCCGTTCTGGCACAGCAAGAACGTTTTCATAACTGTATCGACATCAGACTCGGTTTGGAACTTGGTCTGCAGCCGCATCTGGCAGCGCTCCATGCAGACATTCTTGCCCAGTATCCGTTTGACTTTGTCATCGGCTCCTCACACGTAGTTCACGGTTTCGACCCATACTACCCTGTTTTCTACACAGGACGCACCGAAGAGGAATGCTATCGGGAATACTTTACATCCATACTAGAGAATATCCACGCATTTGATGGTTTCGATGTCTATGGTCACATCGACTATGTCGTGCGCTATGGTCCGAACCGCAATATCAACTATTCCTACGAAAAATATCGCGATGTTATTGACGAGATTCTAAAACTTCTTATAAATAAAGGAAAAGGAATTGAAATCAATACTGCCGGCTTTAAATATGGTCTTGGTCATCCCAATCCGACAGAAGAGATTATCGCACGTTATCATGAACTCGGCGGCGAGATTATCACCATCGGTGCAGATGCACATGAGCCGGAACATGTAGGTTATGATTTTGAAAAAGTGCCGGGAATATTAAAGAAAGCAGGGTTCCGATACTATACGGTTTTCAAAGAAAGGACACCCCAATTTATTAAATTATAAGTTGACGTATACAAAAGCCGATGGAATCGTAATTTAACATGATACCATCGGCTTTATACACAGCTAACTCCAATATGTGTTTACAATACTCCGTACATTGTCCCGACTAAGTGGAAACTTCTCCAGCGCTTTTAAATTTGTAAGTAGTTGTTCCAATCTGGTGAAAAAAACTTATGTACCTTATAGTGACAAATTTATCCTCCGTGTGGAAAACTTAAAGCAGATAGACATGGTGACCGTTGAAGACAGAGCCATACATCTTGACTATTGGGCTCGTCTCTTTACCGCCAAATCCCGGGAGGAGGTTATCATGATTACTAAAAACAATTCCGTTCTTTCTTCAGCTTCACAATCCTCATATGAAATGAATGCAAATGACATTATCCGTGAGAAATGCCTCGCCAGAGAAGACTACCTCAAAACTGAACGAGCTGCTCAAAAATTCGGTCAACAGGTAAAAGCTTTACAGCAAGAGTTTTCGGAAAAAGATACTGTTATCGCTGAAAAAGATGCTGTTATTGCTGAAAAAGATGCTGTTATTGCTGAAAAAGATGCTGTTATTGCGGCACTACAGGCACAGCTCGCGAAAACGCAGAAATAACACAATCAAAGCCATGCTCAAAATAATAATAAACTCCCACTTGAATAAAAGTAAAAAATGGTGCTGCCTCACTTCTAAGGTTGCACCATTTTTCGTACTTTTATTCTATTCTTTTGTTTATTCTTTTCCATCCCAACAGTAAGTACAGAGTTTGCACTTATCAATATCAACCGAATCAAGCATATCATCCAGACGGTTGAACCTGAGCGAAGTAAAATTCAATTCTTTCCGAATCTCCTCCACCATCTGCTCATACTTCTCTGATTCAGGGTCTGCATACTGCTGCAATACTTCATCCGTCACTTCGCCACCCTCTAATCTGGCAATCACGCGGCGCGTAATCAAATCCATCTCCGAGGAAGAACGTGAAAAATTCAGGTACTTACATCCGTACATAATCGGTGGGCAAGCCGGACGAATATGTACCTCCTTCGCGCCGCTCTGATATAAAAATTCAGTCGTCTCGCGAAGCTGCGTACCGCGCACAATCGAATCATCAATCAAAAGCAGGCTCTTATCACGAATCAGCTCCTCTACCGGAAGCAGCTTCATCTTTGCAATCAGATTACGCTGGCTCTGGATGGTTGGCATAAAGGAACGAGGCCATGTAGGCGTATACTTAATAAACGGTCTGGAAAACGGAATTCCCGATTCATTCGCATAACCAATGGCTGCTGCCAGACCGGAATCCGGTACACCTGCCACAATATCCGGCTGCGCATCATCGCGCTGTGCCATCTTGCGTCCACACTTATAGCGCATCTCCTCCACGCTGTTTCCCTCGTAGGCGCTTGCCGGATAACCATAATATACCCAGAGGAATGTACAAATCTTCATATCCGTGCCTGGGTTTACAAGTGTAATACATTTCTCATCCGTGAGAACTACAATCTCCCCCGGTCCTAATTCCTTGTAATCTGCATACCCCAGATTTTTGTATGCAAAATTTTCAAAAGAAGCGCAAAAAGCTCCTGCTTTTCTTCCAATCACAATCGGAGTTCGTCCCATCTTATCGCGAGCCGCATAGATACCGTTCTGATTCATCAGCAAGATAGAAACCGAACCATCCACAGACTCTAACGCATAGGAAATTCCCTCAATCAGATTTTCCTTCTGGTTAATGAGCGATGCAATCAGCTCCGTTGCATTGATATCGCCGCCACTCATCTCTAAGAAATGTGAATGTCCCTCTTCAAAAAGTTTTTCTGAGAGTTCTTTCATATTATTAATCTTGCTCACTGTGGTAATCGCATATGTTCCATGATGCGAGCGCACCAGAAGAGGCTGCGGCTCATAGTCTGAAATACAGCCAATTCCGATATTTCCCTTCATCTCCTGAATATCTTTATCAAACTTGGTACGAAACGGCGAATTTTCGATATTGTGAATCGCACGGTTAAAACCATCCTCTCCTAATACCGCCATACCACCACGTCTCGTTCCTAAGTGGGAATGGTAATCAATTCCAAAAAATAAATCAAATACACAATCTTCTTTTGATGCTACGCCAAAAAATCCGCCCATCTGTTTCCCTTTCTGCGTGGTTATATTCACGCCGAAAAGAAGCTGACAGCATTTATCAACTTCTTTTCATTTTAATTTCCATATATTTTACTTGAAATATGCTACTCCGGATTCAAACAATTTCAAATCCTGCTCGCCATAAATATTCATTGCCACGCTTCTGTCACGCCGCTCAGAATGTGCCATCTTACCAAGTACACGTCCATCCGGACTTGTAATACCCTCAATTGCCATGTAGGAACCGTTGACATTCCATTCTTCATCCATAGTCGGAACACCCGCCTCGTTGACATACTGTGTTGCCACCTGTCCGTTTGCAAACAATTTGTCTAACCATTCCTTCGGCGCTACAAAGCGTCCTTCTCCGTGGGAAGCCGGATTACAGTATACTTTTCCAAGTTCTGCCTGTGCAAGCCATGGAGACTTGTTTGTCATGACTTTGGTATAAACCATCTTGCTGACATGACGGCCAATCGTATTGTATGTCAATGTTGGTGAATCTGCCGCCTGTGGACGAATCTCGCCATAAGGCACAAGTCCAAGCTTAATTAATGCCTGGAATCCATTACAGATGCCGAGTGCCAAGCCGTCTCTTTCATTTAAGAGTTTCATAACCGCCTCTGTCATCTTCTCATTGCGGAATGCTGTTGCAAAAAACTTCGCAGAACCTTCCGGCTCATCACCTGCTGAGAATCCGCCCGGGAACATGATAATCTGTGCCTGCTCGATTGCTTTTACAAACTCATCCACAGACTCGCGGATATCCTCTGCATTTAAGTTCTTGAATACCTTTACAATCGTATCTGCACCAGCACGTTCAAATGCTTTCGCACTGTCGTACTCACAGTTAGTACCTGGGAAAACAGGAATAAATACCGTTGGCTTTGCCACTTTGTTTCTGCACACATAAATGCTGTCTGCTTTATAGACATCGCTCTTAACTTCATCTTTGTTGTCAGTTGCGCGGGTTGGGAATACTTTTTCCAGTTTACCCGTCCAAGCTGAAAGTGCTTCCTCCATGGAAAGCTTCATGGAACCATATGCAAAGCTCTGTTCTTCATTTACCCATCCTACAAGCTGCTCATTTCCTGCAAGACCTGCCTTTTCTAAAACTTCTTTTACAACGGCAACCTTTTCTACCGGAACCTCTGCCACAATATTACCAAAGCCAGGAGCAAACAGCGTATCTACATCTACTTCCTTTTCGATGGTAATACCAAGCTTATTACCGAATGCCATCTTACCGACTGCTGCCGCAAGACCTTTTCCATCCAGTGCATACGCGGAGACAATCGCTTTCTGCTGAATCAATTCATGCACTGCCGCATAAAGCTTCATAACCTGCTCATATACCGGCAAATCGTAAGCATCTTTTTCTACATTAAATAATACCAACTGATTGCCCACACCCTTAAGCTCCGGTGTAATCACATCTTTTTCCTTTGCTACATCCACCGCAAAAGAAACAAGTGTTGGCGGTACATCGATTTCATTAAAGCTTCCGGACATAGAGTCCTTTCCACCGATAGACGGCAGTCCAAATCCAATCTGTGCGCTATACGCACCAAGCAATGCAGCAAAAGGCTGGCTCCAGCGCTTCGGCTCCCCGCTCATTCTGCGGAAGTACTCCTGGAAAGTAAAGCGAACCTTGCTGTAATCACCGCCTGCAGTGACAATTCTTGAGAGAGATTCAAGAACTGCGTAAACTGCTCCGTGATAAGGGCTCCAGGAAGATAAATATGGATCAAAACCATAGGACATCATTGTCACTGCATCTGATTTGCCTTTTAATACAGGAATCTTTGCAACCATGGACTGTGTCTCTGTCAACTGATATTTACCGCCATACGGCATATATACACTGTTCACACCGATAGAACCATCGAACATCTCGACAAGTCCTTTCTGGGAGCAGACATTAAGGTCAGAAAATTCTGCAAGCCACGCTGCTTTCATATCGCCATTTTTAACAGCTTCTGCCACAGCAGGAACTGCAATCTTATTCAGATAGTTTTCATCCGGATTTGGCATGTCAACTGCGACATTTGTCTCCTGATGTGCACCGTTTGTATCTAAGAATGCGCGGGAAAGATTTACGATTTCTTTTCCTCTCCACTCTAATACTAATCTAGGCTCCTCTGTAACAACTGCGACCTCAATTGCCTCTAAATTCTCTTCCTTCGCAAAATCCAAGAACTTCTCAACATCCTCCGGCGCTACAACCACTGCCATACGCTCCTGAGACTCAGAAATCGCAAGCTCAGTTCCGTCAAGTCCTGCATACTTTTTCGGAACTTTGTCTAACTGCACGCGAAGTCCGTCTGCAAGCTCACCAATGGCAACAGACACACCGCCCGCGCCAAAGTCGTTACATTTTTTAATTACATGCGCCACTTCCTCGCGGCGGAATAATCTCTGAATTTTGCGCTCTGTCGGTGCATTACCTTTCTGTACCTCAGCACCGCAGACAGAAGTAGACTCTGTGTTGTGTGCCTTAGAAGAACCTGTTGCACCGCCGATACCGTCACGTCCGGTACGTCCGCCGAGCAAAATGATGATATCGCCCGGATCCGAAGTCAGTCTCTGTACCGCACGTCTCGGAGCTGCACCTAATACCGCTCCAATCTCCATACGCTTTGCAACATAATTCGGATGATAGATTTCTTTTACATATCCGGTAGCAAGACCAATCTGGTTACCGTAGGAACTGTAACCGTGAGCCGCCTCACGAACCAGCTTTTTCTGCGGAAGCTTGCCCGGAATTGTATCTTTTACCGATACGGTCGGGTCAGCCGCACCTGTGACACGCATCGCCTGATATACATAAGTACGACCTGACAACGGGTCACGGATAGCGCCGCCAAGACAGGTTGCCGCACCACCGAACGGCTCAATCTCCGTCGGATGGTTATGTGTCTCATTTTTAAAATTTACAAGCCACTCCTCAGTCTGTCCGTCCACCTCGATTGGCACTACAATCGAGCAGGCATTAATCTCATCGGATTCTTCCTGATCCTGTAACTTGCCTTCTTTTTTCAGACGTTTCATCGCCATAAGTGCAATATCCATCAGGCAGACAAATTTATCGCTTCTTCCTGCATAGAGATTCTTATGTGTATTCAAGTAATCCTGATATGTCTCCTCCATCGGTGCACGATAATAACCCTCGTCAAATGCAACATCCTTTAATTCTGTGGAGAATGTTGTATGACGGCAATGGTCTGACCAGTAGGTATCTAACACGCGAATCTCTGTCATAGACGGGTCACGGTGCTCTTCATTCTTAAAATAGTTCTGGATATGAAGGAAATCCTTAAATGTCATGGCAAGACCCAAGGAATCATATAATGCTTTTAACTTTTCTTCCGGCATCCCCGCAAAGCCGTCAAAGATTTTCACATCTTCCGGCTCAGGGAAGGTCTGTACCAGAGTCTCCGGCTTCTCCATACTTGTTTCACGGGAATCCACCGGGTTAATGCAGTGCTTTTTAATCGCTTCCAGCTCTGCGTCCGTCACATCCCCCTCAATGACATAAGTAACCGCTGTTCGGATAACCGGTTCCTCATTCTCATTTAAAAGCTTCACACACTGTTCTGCAGAATCTGCTCTCTGGTCAAACTGTCCCGGAAGGAATTCCACGGAAAACGCCTTTGCTCCTCTTAAGTCAAACTCCTCCTCGTAGACATCGTCCACAGGCGGCTCAGAAAATACTGTCACCACCGCTTTTTTATAAGTATCCTCGGACACATTCTCAATATCATAACGAATCAGCTCGCGCACACCTGTCACGCTCTTGATTCCGAGATAGCTTCCAATCTCTTCCTGTAATTCTTTTGCCTTTACCGCAAAAGCAGGTTTTTTCTCCACGTAAATTCTCTTTACGTTGTAAAATCTCTTTACATTACTCATATATCTTTCCTCCATAATGAATTCCATTCACTTTTGGTAGCTTTTCTGTTATCGCATACAGTTTAGCACGAATTCTTAAATTAGCATAATTAATATATTTAATGTGTTTTATTACACTCATTAATATATATGTTTCATAAGTTCCATTTGACACAATTATAAGTACGGCTTATAATTTATATGACTTTTGAGAAGTGCAGGGCATTTTCACTATCACAGCACTTCTTATTTATATAAGAAACAGAAATGAGGACATCCATGGATATTAATTATGAATTATACAAAGTCTTTTATCATGTAGCAACATCTCTAAGTTTTTCTGAAGCCAGCAAGAAATTATATATTTCCCAGTCTGCGGTCAGCCAGTCCATCAAGACCTTAGAGAAAAAATTAGAGCAGCCGCTTTTTATCCGAAGCACCAAAAAAGTACAGCTTACCCCTGCCGGAAAAGTTCTCTTAAAACACATTGAGCCTGCCATGAACCTGATTGCACGCGGTGAAAGCCAGCTTCTTGATTCCGGCAGTTTGGGATTAGGACAGCTTCATATCGGTGCAAGCGACACCATCTGCCGCTATTTTCTCGTGCCATATATCAGGCAGTTTCACAAAAAGTTTCCAAATGTGCCAATTAAAGTCACAAATGCAACTTCCCTAAGCTGTGTCGACCTCCTAGAGCAGGGAAAAGTGGATATTGTTGTTACCAACTTTCCAAACTCAAAGCTAAATCAATCCTATATCCAGAAAACGGTATGTAATTTCACGGATGTATTTATTGCCAATCCTGCCTACTTCAATCTCAAGCAGCAGGAGATCCCATTTGAGGAACTAAAGCAGTACCCGATTCTGATGCTTGACCGCAAGAGTACCACCAGTGAATTTTTACATAACCTGTTTTTGCAGCATCAGCTCGAATTGATACCGCAGGTTGAATTGAGCAGTAACGATTTGCTCATTGACCTCGCCCGCATCGGTCTGGGTATCGCATTCATCCCGGACTACTGTTTAAGCCGCGAGTCCAAAGAGCTCTTCATCGTAAAAACTAAAGAAAAGCTGCCATCCAGACAGATGGTTGCCGCCATCAACCCAACCTTGCCATTAGCACAGGCGACAGAAGAATTCTTAAATCTGTTGCCAACCATGTAACAGGCGCCATAACGCCTTTCATCTTAGTCTGGTGCAGAATCACTCCAGAATTTTTCCAGGTGCCCCTGCACTGACTCCACATTACATACCGTGCGCTTCTCCCATTCTCTTGGGAAAAGCCCGCGGTAATCACTTTGCAAGAAACGCTCATCTAACAGTTCAATCACACCCACGTCAGAAACGGTACGAATCACCCGCCCCGCTGCCTGTAAGACCTTATTCATGCCCGGATAACGATAAGCATAGTCAAATCCTTCCCCGGAACGCTTCTCATAATAATTCATCAAAATTTCCCGCTCATTACTAATCTGTGGAAGTCCTGTACCTACAATGATTGCTCCGATGAGCTGCTCATTTTTTAAATCAATTCCCTCACCAAAGATACCGCCAAGCACACAAAACGCCACCAGCGATGTCGCCCTCTGCGCAGAAGCCTCCTCCGAAAATGCCGTCAAAAACTCCTCGCGCTCCTCTTCCCTCATGCCGGATTGCTGGATAATGCATACAACTTGCTCCCGCTTTTGTGCAGACGCTGCATCTTCTGATGCACAATTCTTCTGTTCAAACACCTCATACACCTGCTGCATCAATTTGTAAGAAGGGAAGAACGCCATATAGTTGCCTTTCTTTGCCTGCGCTGTCTTTAACACATACTCTGCTATCCGTGCAAACTCTGCCGCATTTCTCCTCGTGTACTTACTGCTCACATCGCTTCCCAACAAAAGCAGTCTCTGTTCCTCCGAAAACGCTGTCTCTGCATAAACCGCATAATTATCCTTCTTCGTGGAGAGGAGATTCTTATAATACTGAATTGGCAAAAGCGTTGCCGAAAAGAAAATTGTCGCATTTCCTTTGTCAATCCGCTCCTGCAGATTCAAAGAAGGATCCACACAATAAAGCTTAATTTTAAAGCGTCCATCCGGCTCATGCTCCGAATAAATCACATAGCGCTCATCCACCAGTTCATAAATGTTCATAAAATTGCGCAGATTCAGATAAAATTCCGTCACAGCTTTACGCTCCGGAAATTCTGCGCGCTTCTGCAAAAACTCATCCAGATTGGAGGCCAAACGCATCAACGTAAAAATCAGATTGCCAATATTGTCATAAAGCACATACTTTTCACAGGCACGCTTGTACTCTAACATGATGCGATTGCACTTTTCAAAATCTCCGGCAAGCTTCTCATCATAATGCTTAAGCAGCTTCTTTGTCTCAAGGAAATCTTCCTTATAGAGTTCGGCACTGTACATCTCTCTGCTTCGCTCAACGAGGTTATGTGCCTCATCGACAAGAAAAATATAATCGCCCTTCGTCCCCTCTGCAAAGAAACGCTTCAGATAAACATTCGGGTCAAACACATAGTTATAGTCACAGATAATGGCATCCACCCAGGTTGCCACGTCCAAACACATTTCAAACGGGCAAACCATATATTCTTCTGCCTGTTCTAACAGAACCTCCCGCGTAAAGACATCCTCTTTCTGCAAAAGATTGTAAACCGCGTCATTGACCCTGTCGTAATGTCCCTTGGCGTATGGACAGTTTACCGGATTACAATCCATCTCCTCACACTTACACAACTTTTCCTTTGCCGTAATCTGCACAATCTTCGCCTGATATCCCTTACTTCGCAAAAGTTCAAATGCCTCGCGCGCGACTGTACCTGTAATCGTCTTTGCTGTCAGATAAAATATCTTATCCCCCAGTTCTTCGCCCACTGCCTTTACCGCAGGAAATACAGTCGATATCGTCTTTCCAACTCCGGTTGGTGCCTGAATAAACAAGTTTTTTCCACGGGCAATCGTGCGGTAAACGCCTGCCGCAAGCTCTTTCTGCCCTTTACGGTATTCATACGGAAATGCAAGACGCCTGATAGAGTCCTGTCTTATGTTCCGCCATGCGAACTGAAAATCTGCCCACTTTTTATATTCGTCTATCAGATGTAGAAACCATTCGGAAAGTTTCTCAAAAGTAAACTCCTCTTTAAAGTAACGGATATCCTCCGTATCTAAATTGCAGTACGTCATCTGAACCGCAATCCGCGGTAAATCATGCTGCACTGCATAGATATAGGCATAACACATCGCCTGCGCCCGGTGCACTCCAATGGGTGCCTCCAAAAGCTCAAGCTTCTGATAAATCCCCTTTATCTCATCTATCGTAACTCGCGCATTTTCTCCGAGTTCTATGTGATTATAGTTATCTGCATAGGTGTACGCCTCCCCATCTATCCCCTCGATGATGATGCCATCTGCTCTGCCATCAATGACAAGCTGATAGTCCTCCTCCTCGATTGCAATACGGAGCGGCACCTCCGCGTGATAATCAGAGCCCATGCGTCGCTGAATCTTGCGGTGTATCCGACTGCCCTCCTGCATTGCTTCTGCTGAGGCAGCCTTTCCCCTGCGATTATCAATGTCGCCTTCTCTCAATATGAACTCCACAAGATTGCGGACAGATATTTTTATAATTCCTTTTTCGTTTTTCACAATCTGCTTACTCATGAAAATATTGTAGCATAGTTCATATAAAAAAAGAACTCCGGGATTTCCCCGAAGTTCTTCGTATTTACCGATGCTTATGCGATTGCGTATTTCTGAATGTTTCTCTCAAATGCAACATCATCTCCGCCGTATTTGATTGTCAATTCCTTGCCAATGCCAAGATATAACATTCCCAATAAAGATTTTGCATCTATAACTGCCCTACAATAAAACACGTCGATGTCAAAATCACATTTTCCGGCAGCTCTCACAAAATCTTTTATCTCCTCTGTGTCAGATAATCTGATTTTCTTCTCAACCATATTCATACTTCCTTTCTAAAAACAACAGAAACCGAAATAGTCATTTGCGTTTCCTTCCATAATTATTCCATAATTTTTCTCATTTGTCAAATTTTGCGCAACCGGTAACGGCTCCTATTTTACGGGATTTTCGACAATATAATCCCGCGAATTTTGTCAAAATGACCATTAAATTTTGTCCGTTTCACATTTTATTTACAAATGCATAATTATACTTGTGCAAATTTTCTCAAATCTATATTTTTCACGCCGTCTTTTTAAAATTTTTCACAATTTTTTAACGAAAAAGCCGTTGCAATCCTTGCCTTATACCGCAAATACTCCTATAATATAAGTAATATTTTCAAAGGTGGAGAGGCATATGATGACGAACGAAAAAACCGTTTTAATCAAACAGATGGAAAATCAGCGTTTTCTTCCAATCACTGATGAAACGCTGCATTTATACCGTTCTTACAGTGCGCTCATCGACCAGCATGACCCGGATGAATTGTCCTATCTGCTTTTCTATGAGGGCGAGTACTTTTTCCGCATGGGCGACCTCAAGCACGCTCTCAGCCATTTGACACGCTGTCTGCAGGCACCTAAGAGTTCCAACCTGCGATATCTGGATGCACTTTCCTACAATATTATTGGTCTTATCTACAGTTATCTCGGGCAGGAATCCATTTCCATAAGTTACCTGCGTCAGGCGATGACTTTGAGTGCTGATTTGCGTCTGGAACGCGAATGCGCGGTATCCTGTGCCAATCTCGGACTCATATACGGACAACTGAATCTCTATGACACCGCTCTGAACTATTTTGATCAGGCATTGTCTTATGCGAGTGTAGCTTCAAGCCTCACTTACAACCTTGCTGTTCTCTGTCAAGCGTACCGAGGTATCTTTTTCTGTAGAAATCACGAATATGACAAAGCACTCGATGCCTCCCGTCAGATAGAATTATTATTAGAAAAGAATCCGGTTCTCTTTTATGATGCCGCTGTTTTGAATCTCAGCATACGTCTTTATGATGTTCACAAGGATGATATTGCACTGTCACAAAATCTCACAAAGCTTGTATCGCTCATCTCCTCCAGTCTGGATTTTCTGGAGTTGTCCGAGTTCTATTTTGATGTCTGTGCATACCTTCTGGAGAAGAATATGACGGCTGCCTGCACTCTGGTTCTTGATTATATTGATGAATACTGTATGCAGTCTCCCCTTATCATTCTTCGCTACACTTATTTAAAATATCGTGCAGCTTACAGCAAATCGTTTTCTCCTGAAAAGGAGTACTTAAAACTGTCCAGTCAGTTGATTGACTTACATCCCCGCTATGAGGAAGAGCAGAATCAAGCCAAACTCTTCAGCCTTGAATATGTGGAGCGTCTGCGTCAAACCAAGAATGATTCTGAGATGTATCGTGAGAAAAGCCGTGTTGACCAGATGACAGGCCTTTTGAACAAATACACAACTCAGTTTTTAGTAGAGGAAGACTTATCTAATTTTTCTCCATCCAGACAGTCTGCGCTTATTCTAATTGATTTAGACCACTTCAAACAGATCAACGATACGCTTGGTCATCTGGTCGGAGATTCCTTCATCTGTCAGACTGCTTCGATTATTCAGAATTACTTCAAGGATAATGCTCTGTGCGGGCGAGTTGGTGGTGATGAATTTCTTGTATACATCAGTGACGCTGCGGATCGTTCTTTTGTCATGCTTCAAGCCGAAATTCTTCGTCAGGAAATTTACAGACAGACTTCCGAACGCAACATTACCATTACCACACAGGCAAGTATCGGTATCGCTTTTTCCTCGGAGTACTGCTACAATTATGAAAGTCTGTTTTCTGCAGCAGACGAAGCACTCTATCGCGCCAAGTTAGGCGGGCGCAATAAAGTTGTTGTTGCCGAATGATAACATTTATGAATCCCTCAGAAGCCTCACATTGCGCTTGAGGGATTCCACTGTTACATCAATTTCTTCTCTCGTTGTATTTCCACTGAGAGTCATACGAATCGTTCCCACCGCATATTCTTCCGGCACTCCTAGCGCTTCTATTACATAGGAAATTCTGCTTTCTCCTGTATTGCATGCAGATCCGCCGGACACGCAGATTTCGTCTTCATCTAAAAGCTGCAGAAGCGCTCCGCCTTCCACGCCGCAAAAGCTTACACTGGCATTTCCGGGCAAACGTTTTACCGGATGTCCGTTCATCCGCGTTCCCGGAATTTCACGCAATATTCTCTCTAGCAGATAATTTCGCAGCACGGTTTCTCTCCGCATACGCTGCCGCATTCCTATATGCGCTTCCTGCGCCGCCTTTCCCATTCCAACAATTCCTGCTACATTTTCTGTTCCTGCGCGCTTTCCCTGTTCCTGTCCTCCGCCATGAATAAAGGATGGAATCTGTACTCCCTCCCGCACATAGAGAAATCCGACACCTTTCGGTCCGTGAAACTTATGTGCACTCGCACTCATCAAATCAATCGGATACTGACGCACAGATATGGGAATCTGCGCGTATGCCTGTACGGCATCCGTGTGAAACAATATCTGATGTTCTCTTGCCATTCTCCCTATTTCCATAATCGGCTGTATCGTTCCAACTTCATTATTGCCAAACATAATCGTAATTAATATTGTATCGTCTCGAATTGCATTCGCAAGTTCTTCTAACGACACCATTCCACTCTCATCGACATCCAGGTATGTCACCTCATAGCCTAGTTTTTCCAAATATTCGCAGGAATTTAAGACGGCATGATGTTCAATTTTACTGGTGATGATGTGCTGCCCTTTTTCTTTTAATCCTCCCGCAATTCCCTTTATTGCCCAATTATCTGCTTCACTTCCACAAGAGGTAAAGTAAATCTCTGTGGGATTTGCTGATAAAGAAACTGCAATCTGTCTGCGCGCCCGCTCTATGGCATCTCTTGCATCCTCCCCATACTCATAAATTGCGGATGCATTTCCAAAATTTTCTCTCATATAAGGCTTCATCGCCTCTTCCACGGCTGTCGTCATCTGAGTCGTCGCCGCATTATCTAAATATATCGTTTTCTTTATTTGACTACTCATGATTCCCTCGCATTTCACATATATTAAAAAGATAGAACACTCGGAGGTTGTCTTGCCAACACACCCTTTTTCCAAATATTCCTCTTCCGGAAACTCTGCAAAAAGTTCCTTTATCACAGGTACTCTTCTTCTAACTTTCGCCGGCGTACTCACCCGAATAATAGGCTTCTTCTATAGAATATTCCTCTCACATATAATTGGTGCAGAAGGACTTGGCATCTATCAGCTGACCGCACCTGTAATGGCACTTGGCTACGCCATCACTGCTGCCGGAATCCAGACTGCCATCTCCCGCTTTGTCTCCACCGAAATAGGCAGTAAAAGTCCCGGAAGTGCCAAGCGCTATCTCTTTGTCGGATTGGCACTTTCTCTTTTTCTATCCACAATATTCAGCTTTTTTCTCTGGTCAAACACGGAATTAGTAGCAAAAAACTGGCTCGGAGATGCCCGATGTGCACCGTTGCTGTCTGTGCTGTCTCTTTCCTTTGTCCCAAGCTGTATACATGCCTGTATCAACGGTTACTACTATGGCATTAAAAAGACCGGCATCCCTGCACTGACACAGCTTGCCGAACAGTTTGCAAGAGTCGCCACAGTATATATTCTCTACCGGATTCATCTGTTCGAACAGACTGCCGTCCCTCTCTCGATTACCATGTGGGGAATGGTAATCGGCGAAGTTGTCAGTACCCTGGTATCCCTAAGCTTTACCAGACTGCTGCCCGGCAAAGAGACGCACATGCTTCCCCTGTCCGCCTATGCCAAAAATCTTTTGCTTATGGCTGCACCACTAACTGCCAACCGTGTCGTACTAAATTTGTTTTCAAGCTATGAAAACATTATGATACCAAACCGCCTGCGCCTTTTCGGTTACAGCATCTCTGATGCACTCAGCGTATACGGTATTCTTACCGGTATGTCCATGTCCGTCATCATGTTTCCGTCTGTCATTACCAATTCTGTCTCCGTACTCTTACTTCCTACTATCGCGGAGGCAAAAGCCT
The DNA here is from genome assembly GCA_964484605.1 of uncultured Roseburia sp. Lineage (GTDB taxonomy): Bacteria > Bacillota > Clostridia > Lachnospirales > Lachnospiraceae > Roseburia. Next base: position 16,224 of record CAZAGJ010000038.1, read on the forward strand.
CCGGAGACTTACATCTGATAAGGCGAACCTTGCGGCGAACTGTCAAATCCTGCCTCCTCCTAGGCTTTCTCGCCACGGGTACTTTTCTTGTCACCGGAGATTTTCTTGGAAATATTCTCTTTGAAAACGCACTGGCAGGCACCTTCATCACTACCCTCGCATGGATTTGTCCTTTTCTCTATCTGGGTTCGACATTAAGCAGCATTCTCCACGGGCTTGGCTATCCAAGCCTTACTTTTGTCCTCAATCTGATTGCCTGCAACATCCGCATTCTTTTTGTGCTTCTGGCAGTTCCCATCTGGGGTATCAAAAGCTATCTGTGGGGAATTCTGGCGAGTGATGCGTTACAGGCACTTCTTGCAATTTTTCTGCTTCGAAAGATTGTCGTAAGTCAGTTGTAGTTTATTGTATCAAAAAAACTCTGTGCTCACTTCTTTGAAGTGCACTGCACAGAGTTTCATGTCTTATTCTTTTTTCAAATCGTTCACAGCCTCCCCCAGCCTGTTCATAATTGTTGTCAATTTCTCAATGCTTTCCAGATTCATATTACAATTCTGCATGGTTTCTGTGGCGCTTGCTGTCACTTCCTGCGTGACAGCAGAGACATTACCGATATTCTCCATTACTACCGCATTGGCATCTGCAACATCACGAATAATCTTTTTCAGGCTCTCAGCATGTACCGTAATTCCATCCGTAGTACTATGAATCTTTTCAAAGTTCTCCGCACTGCGTCCCACACATTCGTTCTGGCAGTTATTGTTTTTCAACAGTTCATCCACTGCTGTATTTACCTTATCTATCGCTGCCGTAATATTATCTATCAGCTTATTAATATCATCCGTTGCAGAATTGGTCTGCGCCGCCAGACTGGAAATCTCACTTGCAACTACTGCAAAACCTCTGCCCGCTTCTCCTGCTCTTGCCGCTTCAATGCTGGCGTTGAGCGCCAGCAAGGCTGTCTGGTCAGACACACTGCCAATCAATGACACAATATCCTGCATCTTACCGGCATTTTCCCTAAGGTCTTCCATCTCACTAGCCACCATCTCGCTGGAGCTTTCCGATTCTTTTACCTGCTGCAAAAGTTCGTTCATAGCACTCTGACCCACACTCAGATTCTCTTCCACATTGGCCAGTTCTTCCACAATCTGCTCTGCCGATATCCGCACCTCTCTGATATGTCCGTCAATCACATCTGTATTCTTCTGCTGCTGTGTGATAGCCGCCGTTGTATCCATTGTTCCCTGATTGAGGTCTCCCATGGAATGCTGTGTAGCCACAATCGCCTGATTGAGTTGTTCTGTCTCCTGCATCGCATGATTCAGGTTCTCAAAAACTACCTCTGCCACCTCCATAGTGGTCTGCAGCAATTTCTCTGACTGAGCCCTCTCCTCAAGTGCTTTCTGAATATTCGCATCCCCAATTCTGGTTATCATGGAAATTGATAACATTGCAAATATAACAGCCAGTATAATACAAGCAATCATAATTTCTGCATTGGTAATATCCAACGCAGAAAAGCTGATTGCCAGAGCTTTCTTAATGAGATAGACCACATTTATCAATAATGCAACACAGCCAAGCATCAAAGAAAATTTCTGATCTGCATAGACAAGCATAATACAAAATAGCACCAGAATATAACAAAATGTCAAATCCGACTCTGTTGAAAACATTACTACAGCATAAAAAACTAAAAAGCCTATTCCACACAGATAGCGAACCAGCATCGTATCCTTTCTGCGAGCATAACATATCCACGCTGCCAGTGGCGCGCCAATACATATCGCCGCCAGAAATAGGTAAGAGCCAATCGTTCGCGCACCCTTTATTACTTCCACGAAATACGCCAGACACAATACCGTATTCATGATGGTAATGCCTATTAATGCTACTCTGTTTCTACTTGCCTCAGCAATACTGCTGACAGATAAGTCTTCTCTTTTCTCCATCTGTTGTCCCCCGTCTTTCTGATGCCAAATCAAATCCGGCAATTGTACAGTTACCAAATCCTTATGCGCACTTCGGCGCGTATAATGTCTATCGACATTATACCATGTGCTTCGCACACGGCATGTGGCACTTATACGCACTTCGGCGCGTATAATGTCTATCGACATTATACCATAACCTCAAAAAGCACACAACTTTTCTAGAAGAAAAAAGCCAGGAAACTCAACGTTTCCTAGCTTTCTGTCATTATCCGTTATTAAACTTGTCCCAAAAAACCTATGCACGGGAGAGGTACTCGCCCTTGATTTTACTGGGAAAACAAGGCTTTTTGTTGCCAACGTGTTACCAACTGCTTTTTGTGAAAAATTACTACATATGCACAAAGACTATATAAATGCAACACGAATGTGGGATGAAGAAAGCCCAGCATCTCTGCCGGACTTCTCACTGCTATTTCTCATAAACCTGTACATACTTCTCAGATGCTGTGATAAACAGTCCGGATTTCAGCTTGTACATTTTACCATTACCGACTGTAATCGGTCCTGATGCAATGGTAAATACCTCATTCTCCTTTACCGTTCTTGCCTTTGCCTTATCATCCCAGCTTGGTGCATTGCGCACGGTCAGTTCCGGAACGATTACTTTCACATACTGCTTTTTCTCCGGCGTTGCCACTGGAACATTCTGCTCCTTCTCCTCCGCCGGAAGCTGCGGTGCTACATAATCGGTCATGGCATAGACAATCGCCTTGCAGATATCGTCAAGCATCTTCTGGTATATGGATGCATCCGGCTCATTGACAAAACACACCTCAATGAGCAGTGCCTTTGCCTTGGTCTTACGAATCACATACAATCCGGTACCTGCCTTGACACCGCGATTTTTAAAGCCAAGTGCTGCAATGTGCTCACATACCTCGACTGCATCCGGGTACTGTCTGCCCTTGTATGTATAAGCTTCCACGCCTTGTCCTTTGCGTGCCGCATCGTTATTAAAATGGATAGAGATAAACCAATCCAAATCCTCACGATTTGCCATATTTACAACCGCTACAAGATATGCATTCTGCGTTACTACCTTGTCCACTGTACACAGCACAACCTCGCATCCCGCCGCCTGGAACATCGGTGTCAATCTCTCTACTACTCTTCGTGTTTCTACACTCTCTACAAGCACACCGCTTGCTCCACATCCTGCTCCTAATAATGTGTGTCCTGCGTTTAATCCAATTTTCATTTACTTTTCCTCCTGTTCATTTTAATCTCCACCTTCGCATCCAATAGCTTCTTCGTAATATCCAAACCACTGATAAGGAAACTCGGTACATTCACACCCATTTCCACCAGATTCTCCAGAATGCTTCGGATTTCGTTAATCAGATAGCTTGCCAGTGTGAACCATCCAAATAACACCACAAATGATAAATTCGCGCCGATAATCTCACCCATGTACACGAAACTGTGAGCAATAAAGAACGCCAAACCTATCACAATCCAATAGCTGACCTTCTTGAATACACCCCACGCCCCGACTGCGCTGGATTCTTTCCTCAAGCGCTTTGCCTTTACCAAGCCCGTCACATAGTCAACGATATTCATTAACAGTAAGCCGGCAAATAAAAACCAGTACTGTCCGAATATCGCGGCACCCACGGTGGCAATCAAGCCATAAATCACATTGATTTTGTCAAATTCTTTCATTTTCTCATATGTCCTCTCTTTCTTTGAAAAATAAAAAGAGCCGGATAACCAATCTACTTAAAGATTAATTATTCGGCTCTTAGGCGCTGTTTTATTGGTAATATTATAACACATCTATTCTATTATGTGAAGAAGTATATTACAGCAGAATGTCAACTCTCACACCATTCTGTCTAACTATTCTCGCCGGATTACCAGCCACCACACAGTTATCCGGTACGTCCTTGTTTACGACCGCTCCTGCACCAACGGTTACGTTATCCCCAATGTGGATGCCGCCAAAGATACTTGCATTGGCATGAACACATACATTATTACCAAGTACGGGAAGTACTTCGCCATCAGCATTCGGTTGCCCTCCTCCGATGACACTGTATGCGCCTATCGTGCAGTGCTCTCCTATTTTTCTTGCAAGCACAACACATCCCTTATGTCCCACAAATAATCCACCACCGATAATACCAGGTTCTGAAACAAGTTCCACGGCTTCTACTGTATTGAATATTTTGCTCAACCCAGAAAACGGAATTTTGCAACTTTCACGAATTCTATAAACAAATAGTGTTCTGAAAACGGAATCTTCATAGAGAAGAATTCTCATATTCTTTGCCGAATACTCTCTGTCGGTGTAATTCAACTCCAAGTATCGGTTATAGTCGTCTTTTATTTTTTTTTGAATTTCATCATCCGCTTTGTTTAACAATATATTTCCAATCAGATATTTCATAGATAATATTCTTTTTAAGTGTTCTTTCATGACAATTTCTCCACATTTTTTCTTCATTATATATTAAATCAAAAATAATGTAAAATGGTTATCTAATACACCTGATTAAGACACAAATACTGCATCCAAAACAATTTTATCGTAATTGCCATTTCCACCAATATACAAATTTATTACTCCATTCGTATCAATAGTAAAATGCCCCGCTGCATTAACGCTATCATTCCGATATGCACTGCACACACCATATTTAGTGGCAAACGGAGCCACTGATAGTTTCCCCAAAGTGATTACAGTCAGCGCCGGAAATGTTCCTAGTATCGCTCCGCTAAACATTGCAATACGCCCGCACCCAATAAAGCAAATCGATTCCGTAGATGTCACATTTACCGTCCATTTCTCTATTGGATATGATTTTACTGTTTTCGCATCATTTATCTGGTTTTGCAAGTTGGCATCAACTCTTTCTATTGCTGTTATCTGGTTTTGCAAGTTGGCATCAACACTGGCTCGCGTGTTTTTTTCTGCATTCAAATCTGCGTTAGAAGCTTTAGTAGATAAATCTGATGCGTTGGCTTGGCATTTACTTTTCCTACTATTTCTGCTCTGTTACAGGTGGCAACCCCATAGCCGCACGCATCGCCGCATCGCCGTCCTGATTGCCACCCTTTATTACTGCTCCGATTGGGTTGCCATTTCCTGCCAATGTCGGCTCAATCTCTCCAAAAAGCATCTTGCTGTCCTCTGCTTCTGTCAGCGCCTTGATTGCAGCGGCAACATCTTCTTTCTGATTCTTAGATGCCTTAAGCGCATCTACATCCAGAAGTGCGGTAATCGCCTTTGCATTGCGTCCGTTTCAAATATGTTTTTTCATAGTGTCCTCCTAAAATATTTTTTTGAATCGCGCTTTCTGCGATGTGGGAAATGCAGACCAAGGAATCGAACCTTGCATTCCAGCAAAGGAGACTGGTGTGATACCATTTCACTAATCTGCCATATTGCCCGGCTATGGCAAACCGGGCTTTTGAAAGGATGGGGGAACATGACCCAAATATAGAAAAAGCCGAGGAATGAAAACAACTTAATGCTTTCACTTCTCGGCTCTATACGGCGCTAACGTTATTAAACTGACTTCCTTGCAATGCTTACATTTGCACGGCAAATTTCTAACTGCAGTATCTTTCTGAATTGCCAATAGCTTACTTTTGCATATCGGACATCGTACCCACAGTAAAGGTGCTGTTTGTTGCAATATCTCACCCCACTAGGTATTATACAGCACTTTTTATCGTGTTTCAAGTGGTTTGCGCAATTTTATTGCAAATAATGCTTTTACAGTTTATCTCTTTCATTCTTTAAATACAACGATAAAAGGATAACATTTTCCACAGTAACATCTTTTCCATTGTCAAGATAGTCAATAATCGTCTGCCTATCTTCATCATTTTGCGTATTGCTCATAATGCCGCCCACAAAATCTTTGTTGGGATAAAACTCTTTCAACTTGTCAAATAATTTTCGCTTAATTATCTTTGCATCATCTGTCATATTTATTCATCCCACCATTCTGTAAAATCGTTATCGATTGCTACCTTGCCAATTACTCTGTATTCATCAAAACCATTATTCTCAAAAGTATAAAAATAATTGCCTATAGGTTTTGTAACTACTTTTTGCTTTCTCTCAGCTTCCGTCATGTGTGTGTTTATTTCGCTTATGACATGAGCCTATTCGTCTTTTGGAAGAATAATAGTCTCATAATCCTTGCTGCTTCTTGCAAAAAATTGCAGTTTCATATCTAGTATACTATTTCCAGTACTGTTTTCAAGTGCGGGCTTTCCAAAATACTTATCAAGAGCTTCCAGCACTTGAATTGAATACGGCGAAGGATTTGCCGTAAGTTTTGCGTCTGTAAAAGCTTCTTCCATAAATTCATCAATAGATTTGTTTGCATATTGGGAAATAAAGATATAACAGGTACTCGCTCTTGCCCGAATGAAGTGTAATCTCCCATATCTGCAAAGGCAATTCGCATCTGAAGTTCTACTACATCATCCTCTCCCATAATAATCTGCTGACGCTTTATTTCCCGGAGACGCTCTATCTCAGTTCTGACTCCAACATTTTTCATCAATCTAGGACCCGTTCTCAGTGCCGTTTCATAGCTGCAACCATACGCTTTCTGGTAGCACTGCGTCGCATTGAACGTCCGGCTGTAATAAATGCAGAACATCTGCTGTTCCGGGGTTAAGTTCTCATTCTGCAATGTCTCCTTTGTAGCGTCGTCTATCTCGACTCTGGGTGCTGATGCACTCCTTTTATTTTGTGTGCACACTTTTTCTTTTTTGTGCGCACCCTCTTTTCTGTTCCATCCGTAACGTTTCTTCCAGCTCTTGACAGTGTTGATAGTGGTTCCATATTTTTCCGCTATGTCCTTATACTTCATTCCTGTCATATAATCTTTTTCTGCTTTCTCGTAGTTCTCCACTACCTCACTTCCTTTCTGCCAAACAAAGAGAGCCGAACACACGAAACTAATCATAGTCTCATATATTCGGCTCTTAGGCGCTGTTGTTATGCAATTATTATATAACAGACTGCTCTTTCTGGCAACCATTGATTTCATCAATAAACTCTCGCATCATCTTACTGATTTGTCCCGCTTGACTTACTCCGGCAACATCACATGCCATTGCAAATTCTTCTGTCAAATCTCTCTTGAGCTTGTATGACTTACTTATCAATCCTGCTTTTTCATTCCACCTATCCTGCGGTCTCTTCTTTTCTGTATTCATATATCTTATACCTCAACAAGCGCTTTTCCGTATTCATAAATAGAATCGCTAGGCAAGTCTATATCTTCATTCCAAAATACACATGTCCGGCTCTCATCTAACTGCACTTGATTAAATAAACCCTGACAATTCTTTAATGCATCGTATCCCGGAAGTGTTGCAATATCCTCATTTACATCGTACACCACACTTTTCCCATCATCAAAAACAACTTCCAAAGCATAGTCTTTCATTGGTTTTACACTCTTGATTCTTGGTATCATACATCCACCTCCTCACAAGAAAAAGCCGCTTATAAAGGTGGCAATTTCTTCAAATTCTGACTATCCCACATTTCAAGCAAGTCTTTCTGGTTTTGTACCATCCACTCTTTTACCAATTCTTGCGCTTTCTTTGGGAGGTCTCCCTCCATCATTTCCATTGTTCGTAAATCAAATATACCAATGTGTTCGCCATACAGCGCATGTAAATGGCTTGGTTCATGCTCCTTTGGTTTGAAAAACATCTTAATTACTATTCCGTAAAATCTACTTATCTCTGGCATATTAATACCTCCCTGTATGTACATATTAGCATACGGTACACCGTATGTCAATAACTATATACTGAAAGAGCCAGTCTCCCAGCTCTCCTTCGATTATTCTCATTCCGCTCTACCCAAGGTCTATATCTCTCCGTCATTCTTTTACCTTAAATAAATACCTCTCGTTCATCTTTTCTCAACTCCATTTCCTTATAAATCCACCTGTCAATTTTCAAAACCTCGATTAAGAACATTGGAAATATTAACAGAATTAGTATAATAAATAAGTCTCTTGTAAATCTATCGTTCATCTGCTACTCTCCTGTTCCACTCAGCAACTGTTATTCCCACATGGAAAAACGTGGTTCAAGGTATCTGCGATATGCTCTTTACAATGCCACTAAATATGTCTGCCATTGGGACGAATCCTTCGCAACGTATCTTGCTAAGAAACGAGCCGAGGGCAAACATTATAATGTTGCCTTATCCCATGCCACAAAAAAACTTGTGAGAACGATTTATGCAATGGAAAAATCAGGGCAGCCATACACAAGTGCTTCATAATTTATTTCTGTAAATAACTCCTTTTTTGAGTGCCAGCAATGACACTCTATTTGTCATGCAGTTTTCAAGGTTCAAAAGAATCTTTTTTGGTTCTTTTATATCTGAAATGCATTTCTGCAATTCATTAAAAAAACTTTCATTTTAGACTTGACTTTTAATAGTTAGTCTTTTCTTTTATCCCAAGTATCTTTTTCATACAGGGGAAACAATACTGCTCTGACTGAC
>CAZAGJ010000039.1:0-24131 GCA_964484605.1 uncultured Roseburia sp.
TTTTTATTTCTATAATTAAATATTGACACTTCGGCAAACACCGATTACAATCAATGCAAGGAGGCGATTAACATGTACTTTTCATATAAACCGCTATTAATTCAGCTTGCCAAACACGGGCTTTCCAAATACGAATTCAAAGATGAGATTCATCTCAGTTCTGCAACACTTGCTAAAATATCAAAAAATGAAAATGTTTCTATGGATGTACTTGCCAGAGCATGTGCTTTTTTTAACTGCAGAATAGAGGACATCATTGAATTCGTCCCAGACGATGAACCAGATATTGACTGAAACACTTAGAAATGCTATTATAATCACAAGAAGTGCTACCGATAGACGGTTAGCCCACTTGAATTAGTTAAAGAATAACCGCATCAGATTAGGGCCTGGGCGGTTATTTTTTTGTGCCATTGTCCTTGCCTACGGCATAGAACAAGGTGGCAATACTTATCATTACTCCTGTGAACAATATCAGTTCTTCCAGTGTTATCATAAGCATCCCCTCCTTTCCACTTTATGTACTCAGAGGGTTTTCCCTCTGTTGAGGGCTAACCGCCTACCGTTTCTGGTAGCACTGCCATTAGTATAACAACTTTCAGCAGTGCATACAATACTATTCATTCGTATTTTCTCATTAAATCCATCGCACTTAAGTATTCCGCTACTGTCAGTCTATGAATTACCAACACTTCGTTTTTCTCATTCAAGGAATAGCGTTGATGTTTTCCATCTCTTTCATATAGTCTACCCTCTAGTTCCAAGCCGCATAGTATATCAAATCTCCTGTAACCGGCACTGAAAAATCTGCTGCATAATCGTTAGGGTCAAACCAGCCGGAAAAAAACGCATCCGATAACTTCGGTTCTGTCGGTACTGCTACTACCTCACCACTATATACCTCACATACTTTGTATGGTCTACCACCATCCACATCTTCTTTTTTCAAAAAGAACTTTACTGTGTATGTCTCCTGCTCAGCTTCGTACACCTTATTAAAAATTACGGTTCTTTCACATTCAACAGTACCTCTTTTTCCATTTGGATGCGTATATTCCGCCTCCACCCTTACCGACAAAATGCCCTTTTCCATATCTGCATTAAGTACCTTTATTATTATACTAGAGTCAGCGTCCAATTTTGGGGACAGTTCACTTGTAAGGTCTGCTACAAATTCATCATAGTTGCTGATTGTATACTTTGCATCAACTGTCATATTTTCAACAGTTTCTTCAACAATCGACGGAAGATTACTCTCAAGCTCCATGCTTCTGTTAATTCTTCCATGCAGCGTCATAACGATCATCATCATAAGTGCGCCGAGCATAATGCTCACGATCATTGTCACCATATTCTTCATCTGTTTTGTTTACCCTTCATTTACCGGAATTTTTATCGTATCAATCGTTTCCTTTTTAGTGTTATCTACTGCTTTTATTGTTACAACATATACACCCGCCGTATTAAAATATACTCTCTGCTCATCGATAACCGGTAGTTCTCTTCCAGTTCGATCTACAACAGAAATAATTTTTATCGGCACTTCATTTCCGGCATACCCAGTTGCAGTTATGTAATCACACAAATTCCATTCTCCTATGGAGAAATTACCACCCGAATACTCAATCTCCGGCGCACGCTTATAAGAATCCGTTTCATATGTGTCAAAGTCTGTATATGACGTATAATCATTCGTCTCTTCATGAATCCCGGCTCCAATTATTTGAAGAACTCCTTTATTTCCGTCCTCATCCTCAACTCCAGCAAAAATAAGCAGTAAAAGCATACCAAGTATCAAACTCTCTATAAGCATTTTTCCATATTGTTCTATGATTTCTTTCATGTATAATTCTCCCTAGCCACATATACCATGCATAAAAGAACTTACCGCCAAATACAAAATTCCTCCTGGTGCAATAAATGTCATATAGACTTTTACCAATCCCATTGCTGCTACCGCCGTTAATAACCCGGCTCCAAAAAAATCTATGATATCTTCCATGCGTGTCTCTCCATTTTAAAATGATGTAACATAATCAAGAAGCCTGGCAAACATAATTATCACCGCTGTTCCGGTCATAAGTCCAAGTAATGCCTGCCCGAATTCCTCTACGATTATTTTCATTTTCTTCCTCCTAACGTGCGATTCCTCGTGTTGTCTTCATTTCATTGATGCCAAATATCGGCATAGAGTACGAATACTCCAGAACTACTTCTGCTGTCTGAATATCTGCGTTAGCATCATACGTACAATTTCTCACTTCAAGATGATATCCTGCCGCATCAGCCTGACTGATGCATGCTGCTATAACATTGGGATTGAAATTGCTGTTCTCGATTTCCGCCACCACATCTGCTTTATATTCTTTGGCCGCTGCGGTCTGTCCACTTGCTCCGGCAACTTGAACGCATATGAGAATATTGCATACAAAGACAAATAAAATTGCATACCCCGAAATAATATTTTTCATCATACACCTCCCATATTTCCCAGCATTCCGAGCATAACAACCATTCCCACAGACAAATCTATTAAAAGTTTGCCTGTACATCCAATAATTGGATATGAAAAAATCATTTTTGCTTTAAAAGCTGCATTTTCATTTCTGATATCATCTGCTATATCCTGCATTTCGTTCACGCGCTGTATCAAATTTGAAATCTGCACAGATGCGTCTCCGGTACCGGTTTCAGATATTGAATGCAGAATCTTCATACAGCTTCCTATCTCCGGCACATCAAACTTACTGCAGAAATCAGTATACGCTCTCAATGCCCCCGGATTCTTGTTCAGACGTTGCAACAGAAGTTCTAATTCCTCCTGAATCACTGGTGACGCAGTTTCTCTTGACTTTGCAAGAGAAACTTGAACATTGTTATTCTGCAGAAGCAATGACATTTCCATAAGCCATTGTGGTAACGAAAAATATAATTCCTGATTTACATCCCGAAGCGCCAAATTATAGCCAGTTTTATGTTGACAAAGCATAAATATACCTACTCCTAACAAAATAATTCCGACCACTTTGCTGTAAAACAGAAGCATTACCGCCGCTCCGACAAAGAACGGTGTTGCCCAGATAATACTCTTCTTTTTTTCTCTTGCCTCATCATAATTCATTACCGTTTGATAACTATTCAAAACAAACACTTCTTTTTGCATTGTCTCTGATTGCAGCCAGTTTACCGCAAGAATTACATAACTTTTTCTCAGCACAAATACCATTGCAAGCACAAATACCAAGGATGATAGCTGTATGATTCCGATTTCAAAAATAGATGTATCCATTGCTCCGGGATACAGTTTTCCCATCCCCTGCAGCACATATAATGCTATCGCGCAAAATGTTGTAGCTACTGCAATTGATATAATATTATCTCTATGACTGATTTTTTTTTCTGCCTGAAGCTTGTACCCTCGTCTTTTCCATATTTCCAAACTCGCAAGCAGGATTTGTATGGAAGATTCAGAATCTCCACCATATTCTTCACTGCTAATAAGCAATTCATGAACCGTGCGCAGCTTTACGCATTTATACTTTGTCGCAATGATTCCCAGTGTTTCCTGCAAAAGTCCGGCATCCGTTGCGGCATAGCCTTGTTGCAGGTATTCCAGTGCTTCATCAATGCAATCTCTCATCATCCCACTGTCAAACATTTCTCTTGTTTCTCTTAATGCATTTCCTACCTTTCCTGACTTTTGGAAAGAATACAGCATCTGCTCCATATACGTTGCGGCATCTGAAAACCTTTTCTGTTCATACATCCTCTTATACATGTCTAAAACAAGCATCGGCAACATAATTACCACCGCTGCAATCACAATAAAAAAATACAATGGTTTTAGTTTAAACACCATGCCAATTGCACTTATTCCCAACAAGGAACATATTAATAACAGCAAATGTGATTTCCATGAGAAATCATACCCATACACATGCACTTCGTGTGCAAGATTTTTCGGGTTTAATAAAGCAAGATTCAATAATGCCTTTTCACCTTTTTTTTCTGATTTTTTCACGCGTTATTTTCCCTCCTGCATATATTCTTTAAACTTCTCACAGACAAAAGGGTTATTTATTCCGGTAGCTTTCATTTTCTCCAAAATGTCCCTAGGTAATTCCCGTGATACAACCTCACCGTCTTTAACAATCATATAAATACGATTTTTATGTCCCTCTCTGCTATAAAAGCACATCTGATCTATATAACGCCATATTTTGCCACCTGGCTCTTCTATTCTTCTTATCAAGATGCCCAAATTCACATAGCGATAAATTCTATTTTCCATACGATCTGCATCCACTTCGCTGCTCATCATGTTCTGAATACGGTCAGGCAGCTTTCTTAGGTCATCCAAATGGATTGTTGTAAATCCATTGACTCCTGTACTCCACTGTTCCAGCAGTGACGTTACTTCCGTACTCCTTGCTTCCGATAGTACAAGCCACTTTGGATTCTGACGCAGACAAGCCTTTATTGCATCTGTATAAGAAAATCCTGGCCCGATACGAAGTTCCACTGCATCCGCTCCCGGATTTATCTCCGGATAGTGTATTTCAAGAGAATCCTCAATCGTAATTACTCGCTCATTTTGTGGAATAAACTGCATGAAAAACTTTGCACACTCAGTTTTTCCGCTTCCCGGTTCACCGCCAAAAACAAAATTCATTTTTGCGGTCACACAATTAAGCAATAAATTTAATATTTCCTCTGAACAATATTTCTCATCAAGCATACTTCTCAGTGTATTGCGAACAATACATGGTGATTTTCTTATACAGATACTTTTCCCTGATGTTGCCACAGAATTATGTATAATGCTGATTCGCAATTCTTTTGTGTCAGCTTCTAATACCTTATTTGCGTTATTAAACTGCTTATTTACACAATTAGCAATCACATGTGTAAATGAATTCAAAAATTGTTCTGACAAGATCTCCTTCGCTTCGTATCTTCCAAGTTCAAAGTCCGTTATCCAAAGCTTTGATCCATTATAATCAACATCAGTAACATTTGGATTTATAATATATTTCCACAGAGGTCCAAACTGCTCCTCTGTCGGTTCAAAATTAATTAAATCACTCATATTCCCTCTCTATCTTTCCCCAGCAATATGCCGGGGAAATTCTTTCTCCCGCATTTCAACTCCTAAACAAGTGCATTCATTTTGTCGAAAAATCCGGTAAGTGCCGTTTTAAACGCCTCTGCTACATATCCATCAGATGCTAATGCTGCCACTAAGATTGCCCCGAGAGCTAACAACACAATAATCGTAAGAATTGCATTACCATAATGCTTCATTACCTGATCCATTGGAATCTCCTCCTTCCTCAATTTTTCTATAATAAACATCCGAAAAGATTCGGTGGTTTATCCTATTACTGCATACAATGTTACTGCATACACTGCATCTGCTCCATTACCATCTCATTCCTTAGGAACTCCTTATTGTTGACACATTCTTTAATCTGCTTTAGTTCCTGTGCCCTGCATTCCTCTACTATCATTCTGAAGCAATCCTGTTTTTCCGACTTCATATCCTGTAAGGTTATTACTCCTTTTTCTTTTGACATAGCAGCGTATTCTTTTAATGATACCCTGCATCCTTCCATCTGTTCATATTGAATCATATTATTTACAAGTTGCTCTGTCGGTTGAAAACCATGTTTTATAATATCTTCACGTATCTCATTCTCCCTGTTGTGCTCCGACGGGTTTTTATCATATCCAGCGTGCTCAAGCTTTTCATAATGCTTTTCCAATGAATCCCATCTCGTTGGTGAGTAAAAGGTAAATGAAGTTTGTCCCATCGACATATTATATGTATCCATATTACTAACTTCAGTTTTCAGCCACTCTGCAAGTTCCTTATTTTCAAAAGCACGGATGCCCTTCGTAATAACATCCTCCCGATTTATTGTTAATTTTTTTCCATTAATAACCTCGTTTGCATGAATCTCGCTTACATTCAATCCTACAATATTTGTCTTCTCATTACTCAGCAGCTTAATCTCGAAGTAATCTTGCGGTCGTGCATTGTTTGCAAATCTGCCTATCAACTCCGTCATATTATTTTTCTGAATATCCGCTGTCATTTTCATTTCCATTTCCGACACCGACTCCATTAGCTGAATATAAGTATTTTCTTTCTGCAGAATATCAAGCAATTTATTTCCATTCGTTCGCAGTTCATCTAGTTCATTTACTGCTAGGTTAGCGCAATACATCTCCGGCGGTTGAGCAATCCGATAAAGTACATGATCCATATTCACTGCATTAAACCACACCAAATCAATTTGGCGACCTTCGATGCTAACACCAAGTGTTTTCCCATCAACCAATCCTGCATTGCGATATGCCATAAATGCATCTTCAAAATTCTGATGCTTAACCTCCAGACTATCTTCTCCTAAACCTGTGCCGCCCCAAATTCGTGTAAAATACTCAACGCTGCCTTCCGGATGAATCAATCCATTTTCCAACTCTAACTGCTTTTCGTAATTCTCCATAAGAAAGTCTGTAATCTGCTCTGCATTAGCGCATGCCACAAAAAGCTCATTCGGATTATCTTTCAATACAGATATCCAGCTTTTTACATAATTAGAGTGGTCTTTTAACATTTCACTGTCCGATTCCATCTTAATTCCCAGCTCACTCTCCAGAAAAACGGAACTCAGTTCCGCATTTAATTCTTCTTTCGCGTACTCAATACTTCCAAATGTATTTTTTATAGGTCTGTTTAGACGGGATTCATGACCGGTAGAATGTGCCATCTCATGTAGCAATACCGATAAGCGGGTTTCATTATTTTTAAATGCCTCTCTAGGTGGCAAATGTATCTTGTCTTCTACCGGCGAATAATATGCTCGGTCCTGCTTCTCATATGAGACAGGACATTTGCTTGATCGTTCAAACGTCTCTGCTGTCTTGGAATAATAGTCTTCTGTCATCTCTTTACGCTGCAGTTCCGGAAGCCCTATAATCTGTTCTCCGTTAAAGACACGGAAATAATTTACAATTGGTTTTTGTAATTTCACTCTCTCAATTAGCGGTCTTCCATCCGCTCCGATTACCGGCTTATTATTTTCATCCAGCTTGGGCATATCCTTATAAAAAATCCATTTTTCTAACAGTACGCCCTGCGCCTTTGATGCTATCTGATAATTGTTTTCAGATGCCTGTTTGAATGTCATCCACCGTGAATCCTTAAATCCATATGCTTCTGCAGCAATCATTAAACGAAATCGATTACCACCCCGATAAACTGCATCAGATACGGGATTATATGGTCTTCCAGTGGCAGTTCTATTCCATGCCGCGCGTGTGGATGCATATCCTTGCTCCATCTGTGCAATCAATTTATCTACTATTTCCTGGCGATTCGCCATGACAATATCATATGCTTTACTCATATAGTCACCTCTCTAACAATCTTCCAGTGGCAACTCATACGATGTTTCAAAATCATCCACATCTACAATTGCATTTTCGTCAACGATTCCAAATTGCTTCTGAAAACTTTCAATTTTTTCATCTAACATCTGTTCTGATACATGAAGTTCACTCATACTTTTTCCTCCCACAATCCTACAATAATTCCGCCAGCACCATACGAGTTACCGGATTCCAAAGTGCAACCGCTCCAACTATCGACAAAGCACTCATCATAATTAAAATAAGTAGAAGGAAAAAACTGCTTACTTTTCTATGTGGTAATGTTTGTCTCACTTCATCATCGAAAATGTCATCTTCCAAATGATGATCGTGTTTATATTTTTCATATAAAATTGGTTTCTTTTCTTTCTTCCTCATTCTAAGTACCTTGTCCTTTTCCGCTTGTAACTTGATTTGCCCGGCTTTTTAACTTTTAAGCAACGCCCGAAACTTCTCATTTGAAAATCAGTTCTTCCCATCACTTCATAAAATTCATTCTTCTGCTCGGATAAAACATCTTCTCTGCTCAATTCTCCATTTCTTACCTGTCTTAATTTCCACTCTGTTTCGGCTCTCAACTCTGGATCTTTTAATGCATCTGGAATAATAGATATATACATCCTGCCAAATGGTGTCGAGTAATATTTTCCATTCTTTACTGTTAAAAATGGTCTTTTCTCGTCTAGCAATTTATCAATTGTACTTGCCATTGTTGCCGGAGTCCCAATCTGATTTTCTTCCATCACTTTCGTTATGCTTCCGTATGTATACCGTTCTGGAGGGTTACTGACTTTTTCCTTTATGCAGCATACATTTAGCTTTACAGTCACATCCGAATTTTCGTCTATTTCCTCCATATCAAGCAGATGCTCCCAAAACTCGCCAAACTGCCCTTCCTTTTCTGATACATCTCTTAAAAGACGATATCCCGCTTCTATTTCCCGGCTTTCTGTTGCTCGAAACAAATATCCGTCCACCCAAAGTACAACCGATATACTCTTAGTAATACGCGGTTTCGCAAAAATACCAAGGAAACGAAATACGATTTCATCAAACACCAAACGTTCCGCTTCGCTCAGCCTTTCATACTCAATCCGCAGTCTCTTGTTCACCGCCGGTAGTATTGCATGATGATCCACAACATTCTCATCATTAAAATATTCTTCGTCCACTGCGGATACTTTCTCACATCTTTCAAGTGCTGCCTTAAATTTTCCAAATCTGCAGCATTGCAGATTTCTTTCAATTGTTGTTTTCAAATCAGAGGTCAGATAACATGAGTCCGTCCGCGGATATGTAATAAGTTTCTTTTCATATAAAGCTTGAGCTATCTTTAATGTCTGGCTTGGCGATAACTTATATTTACGCCCAACTGCTCCTTGCAGCTCCGACAGGCTATATAGAAGCGGTGCCCCCTTTTCTATTGTTTTTACCTTTATGCTACATAGTTTCCCATTCTCACCAATTTCACTAATAACGCTGCCAGCTTCTTCCTTCGTATCAAAGATTATTTCATGCTCATCGGCATCTAACATCGTTGCTTTTATGCCCTCTTCAAATTCTGCCTCTACACCAAATCTCTTCTCACTCTGATATTCTTCAATCTGCTTTTCCCTTTGAATAATAAGGTTCATCAGCGGTATCATACATGGTCCATATGGGAGAGTTTCATCCTTACTGCATTTGAGCGTCAGCAAGCGGCTATAATTCATACCGGAAAAATAATCCATCTCAGCTCGCGTTTTCGCCTCTTCTAGCACTCCCTCAAACTCCTTATCATCATGGAGATTTGCAAATGCATCTGCAAGCGCATCCTCCGTCAACGAAGATGTCCACAGTACCTTAACCGACTTTTTATTTCCTGCCATCTTATAAATCCAATACTGCAATAAGTACCCTTCTCGCCCGGCATCACCGGCATTGATGATTCGATCCGTTTCGTCTCCGAGGATAAGTTTCTTTACTGTCTCAAATTGTTTTTCCTTTCCCGGTAAAACTTTAAGATTTTTATCCGGATCAAATTCTAACGGCAAATCCTCTAAGCGCCATTCCCTATAGTTCGGATTATATTCTTCCGGATATTGAAATCCAATCAGATGACCGTCCGCCCAGGTAATAAGATAATCTTCTCCTTCCATGTAACCATCTTTTATTTCTTCACACTCCAGAACCTTTGCCATATCACATGCCGCAGCATATTTTTCAGCAATCACTAATGCCTTTTTCATCTCATTATTCCTTACGTTTCTTAAATCGTGCTAAAAAGCCATTCTTTTCTTCTTCTATTTTCTCCGGCATACAATCAGAAAAAATAACTTCTGCATCCGCAAAATCATATGCATCAAATGGCTGCTCTGTATATCTAAGGAAATGTACATTGGGGGCCAAATCTCCCATTCCCTCACGTATCGCTGCATAATCTGCCTGTGGCGTAAAATTAAAGCAAAAAACATATTTTTCCAAAGCATCCTTCGATGCCAGTTCAAATACACTATTGGCCGCATCCAACTCCCACGGTTTGGCACTGGCTATGATAATCCGGTCTTCGCATCTTTCAAACATCATCCTGTCACACTCCTGATAAACGCCCATGTCAAACAGAATCACGTTGTACGAATGCTCTAGCACACTCGTAGCCTTATCTGCATTAAGATTTGCATAAAAATCTATTCCGTTTAAAGTAAAATATCCTTCTTGGAACTTCTTTTCTCCAAAATCCCTGCAGATAGCATCAAAGGCTCCGGAATCATTCAACTCCACCAACGCAACCATGAAGCCCTGTTTCCGGAAGAAATTCGCCAAAACAACTGCGTTATGCGTTACCCCGATGTTGCTTTCGGTTCCTGCAATGCCTATCATACGCTTATTGACTGTGCGCTTGATTTCATGTTTAACGACGACTTTTTCCTGTTTGCTCTCTTTAAATCTTGCGGCTTCACGATATGTCATTCCCTTTACAATACACTTTTCCAATTCCTGCTTAATTTCCAAGAAATCATCAGAAATGATAATATTTAGGATTCCCATATTGAAGCACTTTGTAAGAAACTCATCCCCTTCCTCACGGTACGGTGCGAAAATTATGATTTTCATATCATCATACATAGACCGAATCATCTCTAACGCATCCAGCAATTCCTTTTCCGTATTTTGACAAGCAGAAATATCTACTATCATCGTATCTATGCTTTCATATTGGATCATGTTCTGCTTTATTGTTTTTAAGAAATCAAGTTCATTTGATGGTTCTGTGTCAAATGCAAGCTCATCATTCTTTTCTATAACCTCTCTGATTACATGCTGGAATGTCTTTCCTGTAAAGTATATAATCACTATTTCCACCCCTTATTTTCTATAATTTTTTCCACTTCCGGCATCATAAAATATTTAATAACATTTGATGGTGTCATCGGAACACATTTGAATATCTCCTCTAATTTACCATAGCATTCTTCATCGAAGATCACCTGTGTCGAATATACTATCTGCTTGTCCACTTCTTGATTAAGGAAAAAAAACATTGTAATCTGCTCATTAACATCAACGTTCTTAATTCCCATGTTTACGCAACTTCTAATGAACTCGCTTGTATTTTTTATTACAGTATATTTCTTGGCTAATTCTATTTTCCCGAATTCGGATTTGTTAAATCTAACCCATATCGGTTTATTTTTTTTATTCATGCTTTACCTCTTGCTTTTTATTTTTCCACAATAGAGAACTTTAAATTTCCCTCTGTACTCTCAAAAACAATACGGAGTTCATCTGAATGTCCATCCATATAGCAATTAAATGCAATATAGTTATCTTCTTCTATATAACTTTCTTCATCAATATACAGTTCAGTGACATCTTCATAACCACTACGGTTTAAATATTTTTGTGCATCCCTTACCAGTACACTATGTACTTCAACAGGAAGCTTTCCTTCATCTATTACTGAAGTATTTGTAAAATATACTTTCTCGACCATTCCATCTGAAACTAATTCGCTACTACTTTCATTCTCGTACTCTGGGAGATTATTCTGATCTTGTGCTTGCTCAAATATCATTTCTTCCTCCTGATTTTCTTCTATCAAATCATCTTCGTATTTTTTCGTTTCATTTTTGTTACCGTCATTGTTAAAAAATGTCATATAAATTCCTAATACGGCAATTGCCAGACAAAAGAACAATTTTATTATCTTGGCTTCATTTGACTTATTCATATTTAATATTCTCCTACCCACAAACCCACAAATTTTTACATTCTCGCAAAATAAGGTTGACATCAAACCCTTTACTCACATGGTTTTTAAAAGCATTATCATTTGGATCTTTTACTGTGATTTTTCCATCCATTGTTATTCCCGATAAAACAATAAAATGTCCATTTTTTGTAAATGTTCCTGGTCCCATACTTGCAATGACTGGTTTTCCTTCTCTTAATGCTTGAATTAACACAGTTTGGTTTTTTCCTATGCTAGTGCATTTAATTCCCCATGATGACTCCACTACATCAAATATTCCCCATGATGTTCCAACACCATTCATATAATAATCATTACCACACCAATTCACCACATCACTTGGAAGTATTTGCTCTTGTCTCATATATGACAACACCATTGCCAAGCATGTCGGTGCACATCCATTTTTCTTTATTGTTCCATTTCCATATGAGTTATTCGCCCAATTTCCTTTATATTGCAGATATAAAGGTACATCCATCAGTTTTGTAGACGAAAACATTACATTCGTCCAATTTCCTGCTTCTATATCGAGCGATGTGCTGCTAAGCTCCATAAATTGCCCATATGCCTCACATGAAGCAATAAACTTATTTGCATCTGATTTATCAGGAAAATACATTGCTGTAATTTCTTCCAGCGCCATGAATTGATTCGTGATCTCATACTCATACGAACCTTCTATTACAATCATTTCACTGATACTATCTAAAAAGTCATAAGCTACATTTTTATTGATTGTAGCCGTATCAACATCAATGCCTTTAACACCTACCAAATAAGAGATTAAATATGCATCTCCTAGGTAATTCATATGTCTACTTACAATAACATCACATTTTTCCGTTTCATAAGGCTCTCCTTCTTCATCGTAAAGTGTTACTGTTTCTGTGTGTTCTGCCATAATTTCAGAACGCTTCTGCCCCATCTCATCCCATAAATCATCATAATATGGTTGTGTGGCTTCTTTCACTGCTGTATAAATTGCCGTATTGGTTATATCCATAGTTGAAGTGGATGACACCGCTCCATCTGGCGTAAAAGCAGATACAAGTTCCAACATGCTGACCGATATTGCAAGAAACGGCATTGCAACAGCTAAAATTCCTATAACAACTGCTTTTCCAATTGTTTTTCTATTTTTTAAAATTACTGTTGCTGATTTTGCTGCTGCAATTATTTCCATTTATCTTCCTCCTGCAGTACCAATCATTCTTAAATACTCATCACACACTTCAACATCCAGCATCAATTTTGTATTTCCTGCAAAAAATAGTCCCCTGCCTCTCTTTTTTTGTGACAAAATACTAATTTCTTTATCTGTTAATTTCAGCAGTTCTTTTACCTCCTCCAAATTCTTACCATCGCATCCCATAATCAGCTTATAACATGCATTGTCAATTATAGCCTGTCCCATTCTCTTTACTTCCGGCTCTAAAATATCTGCTGGAGCATGCGTAATAAATATAAATGCTGCCTCAAACTTTCTGAACTGTTTACTCATATTACGCATATATTTCATAATGTCTGGCAAATCAGGATCTACATATACATACCCCTCATCCACGATAACATTGACTCTCTGATTTCTGTCCTCTGTCGCAATCTCATTCGTCCATGACAAAATATTATAAAGCTGTGCATTTTTTACTTTTTCGTCTGTTTCCATTAGTCCGGAAGATACGAGAACCACAAAATCACTATCACTCTCAAGTGTTGTCGGCCCATTCCACAACCGATCTGCCCCTTTTCCTGCAGGATAAAGCAGATCTCTTAATTTTTCATAAGTTTCAAGCATGTACGGAGATAAATCTTCCTGTTGGCATTTTTCTTCTACCACATCATACAAATCTGGAATAATTGGCCACTTTTCTGCCGGGATTTTACTCAAATCGCTTTCATATGTAATGCCAAAGCGCTGATAGGTGTCAATAAGACACTCTTCTAACCTTGCTCTTACTCCCGATGTCATTTCTTTTTTTCCGAAATACGCACTAAAAAATACTCTTAAATGCTGCATATGAATTGCTAAATCAGATGATATGTCATCGAATATTATATAATCATTTGGATTTTCTCTATTGCTTTTACATTCTTCCTCTGTTATTACAGCTATCCGTCTCGCCTGCAACGGATTAATACGCACAGATTTTATTCCAGATTTTGCGCGCTCTCCAGCACAATACAGAACATCTCCTTTAATATTTTCATCCATTGCCAAATCAATAAATTCATTATTGACATCAAGGATAATATTTCGTGCTCCAAAAGCATACTCACTTATTAATACGTCTTTTGCCGCTGTTGATTTTCCAACTCCCGGCACACCACTTATAAACCAGTTACTATTTGTTCTGTCTCCTCCCCTCATCCACGGATTTACAATTACCATTCTCCCCGTTGTCGTCTTTCCAAGATAATAACCCTCTGGGTCGTTTAATCCTGGATTCGCCATCGGAAACCCGCCAACAAATGTTGACAGTGGCATATTATTGCTTCCTATAGCTGCCGCATCTTTATCTGGTAAACCATA
Organism: uncultured Roseburia sp.; assembly: GCA_964484605.1. Classification (GTDB taxonomy): domain Bacteria; phylum Bacillota; class Clostridia; order Lachnospirales; family Lachnospiraceae; genus Roseburia. The sequence goes on from CAZAGJ010000039.1 coordinate 14,202, forward strand.
CGGTGCTATGGCCTTTAATGCTTTTCCCTGCCTTTTGGTTAAAAGCTTCAAATTACAACTTTCTGTCGCCACAGTTCCCGAAACATTTTTTATCTGTTCTGCGAGACTTTTTTCATCAGGTGCCTGAATATGCAGCATAATATTTACATACCCAACCGGCTCTTTTTTTACCGACAGACGATTTATCAGCTTTTTCAGATCCTTGACTTTCATGTCTGCTATCTGTCGTTCACTTTCATTTTTCAAAGAACCATACTCACCTTTGATATTATTAATTTGCTTATTATATGCATTAATCAAATTCGTGGAATCAGTATAATGAAACTCAACTGTCGTTGATGTACCATTTAAATTACAAAGTGGAGACATCCAACCATAGTCAGCACTCGGCGGATATGCAGATATTGCATATATCGCTCCAACATTTTCACCTAACGCAGTTCTTCTCTCAGAAAAATCTATACCAGATGGTTGTATCAAATTTAAAAAATTTTCATTTATTTCAAATACGCTTGGATTCTCTTTTTTCTCTTTAGCAGATAATTTCATAGTCTGTTATTCCTTCATCTTTCTTAATCAATCCACATAATCGGTGTATACTCTGTATTATCAGGTGTATGTTCAAAATTTGCCTGTAACGCATTTCCAAACAAATTGCATAATTTCACAATTTCTTTTTCTTTTAAAATTTCACATTTTATCCCATTTTCTTCATAAATGTTTTTAAAAAAATTAATCCTTTCAGCCACATTTTCTTGTGCCACTTCTTTATTAGAATTTTTCTCCCATATTCGTAAAAAAAGCTGATGTTCGTAATTCCCACCTAACGTAAGATCATTTGCTTGTTTCATCATGCACGACAATATATATCTCCTGCCTATTTGCGTCTGCTGACGATGCATTTCCTTTATATACTTTTTATAACCATCCAAATCGACTTCACGTGGGAAAGATGCATATGTAAAGTCTTTTCGATTCGTTTTTAGCTTAGAAGTAATACTTTCCGCCAACGCTGCTTTTTCCGAATCACTGAGAAGTTCTAAATTAAATGGTAATACACGTAAATAGCTGATAATCTGACCGTCTCTTCTATATAAATATATATCTCTGGCATCCACCGCTTCTATAAAATCACGACATGGAGCATCCTCTGGCTTTACTCTATTCACTGTCATCTATCTCCTTACATCCGTTTTTTTCATAAATAAAATGCTTTGTGGAATTCCTATACTCAATGCTTATGCGCCACTTATCCATAAGATTTTCACTATATCGGTCTCTTCCTCTTAAAATAATTACCACTGCAGCACTAAAAATCACAATTCCAAGAGAAATAAATACATTTTCATTTCGGATGTAATGAATTATTGCCACAATAATAGCCATTGCTGTGACTATTGCAATATATTTTAAATCTGTTGCTGTATATCCATTCAAAAGCGGATATACTACCGGCGGGCAATTATCCGGCATAATCAAGGGTTTCTCATCTTCACTTTGATACATACACAATGCTCCTATATATAAAATGATTTAAAACATGCTATCAATGATGAAACTGTAATCGCAATCACAGCCGCAAATACACGATTCTTTATTTTATTAAACATTAACTTTATTCCGCCCTCTTCATCATATGAATTAATACCATCTCTCACTGCCCTTCCGGTTAAAAGCAATGGGATAAAAACTAATATTGCATTTGTAATCTCATTTATATGACTTACTGTTTTCATAAACTCTCCTATCACGCCATCTTTATGGCAGCGGTCTGTACAATCATTCTCAAACCAGATGATGCCGCCTTACTTACTCCTGTTTGATATAAGTATTTTTCTATAAATTGTGGTGCTTTAATTGCAACCACCATCCATACTAATGTACTAAGCATATATGACTGATTCGTGTAATTTGCAGACATATAGCTCTTTAATGCAATCATAAAAAATAAAGTTTGTACCGCGTATGAAATAAATGCAAACACATATCCCATAATGAAATTATTCCATCTCTCTCTACTGTTCGTAAGCAAATCTATTGCAAAGATTGGAAGGAACAGGTTCATTACAAGAAGCTCCCCTGCTCTTAGACCAGACATCACACTAAAAACGATAGCTGCAATAAGCAATACAGCAATCATGATAATAAATGCTGAAACTTGATTGCTTCCCGTCATAGTTATCTGTAAAAGTTCCTGTGTCTTTCCAGAAAATCCTGTTACATCAGTTGAATTCAATAAATCTTCGCAAAAATCTTTCGACATCTGCAAACCATAACTAAAAATCTCTCCCGAACAACTTATAACTGCTGTTGCCTCCGCTATTCTTATCAATAAATTAAATGGATCTTCTTCCGAATCATATGCCGTCTCCAACATATAGCCCGATGCAACCACTTTAGCTGCCATCAACCCAACAAGTGCAAGACCGAGTAACACAAATAATCTTTGTGCATTCATGTAATATTCATTCGTATTTGCGATTGCGACAAACGAGAAAAAAACATTATTAATAAATGTTCCATATGCATCAACAACTCCGCTCAGTAAATCAGTTAAAAAACTACATATATTTTCTGTAATCCATGACATACTTTTTTCCTCAACTTAGTAAAACAATAATATCCATGTAAGTGCTCCCGGAATTGCAATTATAACTACCGCACTAATAACTGTTCCAATCAATGCTTTTAATTTTCCCGGCTTTTCTTGTTCATTAGCTGCATGCCATTCAATTCCTGCTTTTACACAGAAGAACACTCCAACTGCTGCTGCAATTGCTGTAATTCCACCTGTAAGAGCTGCTATTAAATTCATCGTGCCTTGATAAAGAGGTAAATCCTCTATACTCGGTGTTGCATATACCGGAACTGTTATCATCAAACTCATTACTGCGGTCATAATAGCCGCGCTTACCTTATTTACTTTGTTTTTCATCTTTTTCTTCTCTCCTCGTTATTCTAAAAATGATACCTTTTCGTTCCACTCTTCGTCTTCCATCTCTACTGTCCTGCATGAAGCTCCGTAGTCTTCCCATACTGTCCACAAACGCGGTTCCTTGATTTCTCTTGATGGTATTTCATCCATTCTCTCTAGGAAAAGCTTCTTATTACGTGCTTTGCTTCCCATGCCAAATGCACTGTTTGCATAATACATAGATAAATCCGGTAGATGAGTGATCGCTTTCTTACCCTCATAAATAATTAATGCATCTGGGGTTTGAATATTGGCAATCTCCTCTGCAAACAGCAAAGGTCTTCCCGTCAGGTTTGCGCCACTGGAATAATTGGCGTTATCGCGTGCTCCATCACTCACACTCGCATTTGCTGAATTAACCTTGATTGTATATGTACCCAATTTTAATTTGCTGATTTCCTCTGCATCCTCATCTGTAACTTTCAAGCATATCGTGAGCTGACAGTTTTTCCGAATGTTCCTATAATCATCCTTATATTTACTTTGCATTTGCTGCATATCCTGCAACACCAATTCAAAAAATATATTTCTGCCGGCTCCGGCCGAAAGCATTGTTCCCTTATCCGGAATCACTGGGAAGTTTCCAATTTCGTCTTCGCGGAATATAAATCTCCTATCCAGTTCGCCGCCTTTTTTAATAGCCTGTTCTACTAAAATTTCATAATACTGTTTGATAAAAATTGCTCCGAGCGGATGGTATGTCGTCTTCTCATCTGGAAGTATGATATACGTGATAACCTTCTTATCATCTGTATCTGCAAATGTATAATCAGATGAACTTGTTATGTCTGCAATATTCCAATCGGTAAACAAACGCAGCGTCGCAAGCGCTGACGTAAAGAAGCTGCTTCGTGTTCGAAACGGAGCAATCTTCGCTATCTGGAAAGCACCACGCGCCGGATGACTCGCTGGAAGGTTTTCCAGATAATCTGTGATAGGCATATCTCCGTTTTCCGGATCAGGCTCACACATATACGCAAGAAAGTAATACACGTTCGTTAGATTCTTCGCCCATTCCGGAGCATCCTGCGAAACAATTAATATCGCAGCGGCAATCGTTGCACATTGTCCATCAGTCCAAATACGTTCCCCTTTAGGTTCTCCAACCAGCACCGACACAATATCCCAAGCTTTATTAACTGCTTCAGAGATTCTTTTCTCACGCAACAACTGATTAATCTCTTCCATAAAATTATAATGCATAGACTTTTCAGGATTTCTAAAGTCAAGAGTTCGTACTTCATATCCAAGAATCTTTGCAAACTTACTTGTAAATGCGAATATCTCTCCCTTTACATCAATTATCATTAAATTGATTCCTGCCAGTAGATTTAGCCATGTTGATGTCATCAACAGTCTTCTGGTCTTTCCACAACGGGTTGCTCCCAATATAATGGTGTTTACGGCTTCATTTAGGTAGTGAATGATTTCTTTCGACCCTTTTTTTTGATAATCAACAATAATCCCTACATTTTCCGTCAGTCCTTTTACGGCATCTTTCCCAGATGCAATTGCTGTCGCAAAACTCTCATCCATCTCTTTTTCAGACATAAACCATGCCGTTCCGTATTCCCCGCTGCCTGCCGGTACCGGTATTTTTATTCCTTTAGCAACCTGCACCGTTTCTCCATCATTGATTTGTGGTCGCACTTTATATAAAAGATTAAATAATCCAACTGCGCATAATGCCGTTAAAATTCCGAAAAGCACTTGCCGATTATTATCATGCAACAATGCGGACAAATTTCTTTTATAATCAATATCAAAAGCAAATACTCCAAAATTCTGTAATGTTCCTCGAAGGAATCCATCGGCAAGTTCTACTATTATCGGAGAAGCTATAAGCCATATCAGGAATAGAACTATTCCTATATTTCGTCTTTTATTTTTTTCTTTTTGCGTTTCCATATCTATTTCTAAAAACGGAACTCAGTTCCGTTTTTATGCAAATGGCATATCTGCCATTTCCTCCTCCGTTAGCTGCATAAATTCATTTTCGTCTGAAGCTTGCTCAGTATTTGAAGTGTCTCCCTTCTTATCCAGAAGTTCTACTCCCTCAACAACCATCTGGAACGAGTAAACTTTCGCCCCTTCCCTATTGGTATAGTCGTTGTTTGTCAAACGTCCTTTTAGCAAAACGTGCGAGCCTTTCCTCACATATTCGTCAATCAGCTTCGCTGTTCGCCCAAACGCGACACAAGGGATAAAATCTGCTGTCGGCTCCCCTTCCCTTTTATAAATACGATTTACAGCTTGTGTAAATTTAGCTACCATGGTTTGCTTTTCTCCTTCACCCGAATAAAAAATTTCCGGATCTCTGGTAGGTCTTCCTAATAGTAGTAACTGGTTCATCTCTTCCTCCTTTTGGAAACCGGACAAAATGTCTATTATGTCCGGTTTTCTATACATAAAAAACGGAACTCAGTTCCGTTTTATTGAACCACATTTATCGTGGGGTTATTCTTATTTTGATATATACCATACAAAGGAGGAACTTAGGAATGTATGATTATTCCAAAATCAAGTATCTATACTACGAAGAAAAGGAGGCTCTTTTTGATGTCATAAGAAAAGACACATCCCGATATGCAATCCGAAACAAAGCCATATTCTATATTGCAGAATATGCTGCATTGCGCGCCAGTGAAGTAGGATTAATTCAACTATCCGATATTAACTTTCAAACAAATGAGATATATTTCAAGCGCCTAAAAAACAGTAATAACAATACTCTACGCCTTATTGACAAAACTGTGGCATCCGCGCTACATGAATACATTGACTACCGTGAAAGTAATGATATCTGTTCTCCTTTTTTGTTTCCCTCACAAAAAGGAGATTCTATTTCACGCAAAACGCTTCATGACTTAACAAAAAAATATTGTAAACTAGCCGGGCTTCCTGAAGAAAAATCCCATTTTCACGTACTAAAACACACACGTGCTGTAGAATTAGCTGATTTAGGATTAGACACTAAGGAAGTTCAGTTCTGGACCGGTCATAAGAATATCGCAAATACAGAAATTTACCTGCAGTTCACAACCAAACAGCAAGAAACCCTTTATAGAAAAATTCATATTTTGCAAAATACTTTATAATAATGTCGATATGAAATTACATATCAAAAAAGGAATCTCTTACGTTCAAGTGCTACTTGAACCAAAGATTCCCTTTTTGTAAATCAACAAATTTTAATCGTGCTCTCTATCTCTATGTAGGTATTTTTCTCGCGCTGCCTGTTTTGATTGTGAGTTTGCTATTTCTGCATTCTTCTGTTTCACTTGTCGATTAAAGCTCTCCATCGAAGACAGTACCCCCTTTATTAAACAATATGAAAAATCGATTCCTATACCATCTAATATGCTTTGAGCAAATTGATTCCCTTGTTCCGCAGCACATCGTAACCAGTATTTACCCAATTCTGTATCTTTTGGTACATCTTTTCCAAAATAGTAGATTGTACCAAGCTTGCACTGTGCAAATTGATTCCCTTGTTCCGCGGACTTTTTCAGATACTCTATTGCTTTCACTACGTTATACAGCTCAAGGTTCTCTCGATCTGCGTAGATACTACCGAGTTTGTATTGCGCAAATTGATTCCCTTGCTCCGCGGATTTTTTCAAATATTCTATCGCTTTTTCCATGTTCTGTGTCTCCGGATACTCCGAATCTGCATAGATAACCCCTAGCTTATACTGCGCATACTCATTTCCCTGCTCCGCGGACTTCTTCAGATACTCTATTGCTTTCTCTACATTATGCAGCTCCGGATTCTTTTTGTCGGCATAGATGGTACCAAGCTTATATTGCGCAAACTGATTTCCTTGCTCCGCGGATTTTTTCAAATATTCTATCGCTTTTTCCATGTTCTGTGTCTCCGGATACTCCGAATCTGCATAGATAACCCCTAGCTTATACTGCGCATACTCATTTCCCTGCTCCGCGGACTTCTTCAGATACTCTATTGCTTTTTCCATGTTCTGTATCTCATGATACTCCGAATCTGCATAGATAACTCCTAGCTTATATTGAGCATACTCATTTCCCTGTTCCGCGGACTTTTTCAGATATTTTATCGCTTTCTCCAGATTATAATACCCTTGCTTCTCATTTTCCTTATCTGCATAGATAACGCCTAGCTTATACTGCGCATACTCATTTCCCTGCTCCGCGGATTTTTCCAGATATTTTATCGCTTTCTCCAGATTATGGTACCCTTGCTTCTCATTTTCCTTATCCGCATAGATAACTCCCAGCTTATACTGCGCATACTCATTTCCCTGCTCCGCGGACTTCTCCAGATGCTCTATTGCTTTCTCCAGATTATAATACCCTTGCTTCTCATTTTCCTTATCTGCATAGATAACGCCTAGCTTATATTGTGCTAAAGAATTCTCCTGCTTTGCTAATTCTTCAAGTAATTCGATTCCTTTCATTTTCAATATCTCATCATCTTTTTTCAAATACATAGATGCCAAGTGCAGCTTCGCTATTTCATTCCCTAATTCAGCTGCTTTATAAATATATTTTTCCCCCTTCGCCACATCAGCTTCAGTTCCTAGCCCATCTGTATACATTCGTCCTAATCTATAAAACAAATTATCATCTGTGCTTTGGTTTGACATACTAAGGAACTGATTTAAAGCTTCCGCGTAATGTGTTTGCGCTTTCTCAGTATCAACGTTAGTACCTATTCCAGACGCATATATTTTCCCCAACTCGTATGATGCATATGGATTTCCCTTTTTCTCGATGGATTGTTCAAACAATTCCCTTGCCTTAATCTTATTTTCCAACGAATCTTTCTTATCTGATGCATAAATTTTATCAGCAAGATACAGTTTTCCAAGAGTGTACTGCGCAAACCTGTTATCAGTTGCTCTTTCTAACCAGACTTTTGCTTTTTCATAATCAGCTTCTTCAATAGAACCTATTGCGGAATAGAAATATTTTCCAACACGGTACGCTGAATATTGTCTTTTGTATTCATCCTCTGCACTGTCATAAATTTTTTCAAACGCTCTTTTACCTTCATCATAATATTCATTTGCTTCGCTTTTATCTATATCTTGTAACAGTTCTCTGTCAATTAGTTTGGCCGTCTCAAATATAGCAAGAGCATTTCCTAAAATAGCCTGTTCTTCAAAAATCTCAAATGCTTTCTCTACATCTCTTTCCTCTCCATATAGTAGGTCCATTGCTTTTTTATATGAATTGTCCCACTCGATATAATACTGTCCCAGTTGGGATTGCGATGTTGCAAACTTTTCATACATATTATTTCCTTCATAAACAGATTTATCTTCATTCATATTTACCGGATATTTTTCATATATTGAATTCTTAATCTCCACTAATACTTTATTGGCAATACGTCTTCTTAAATCCTTTTCCGCTTTGCTAGTCTCAGCGCTAATTTTCGTTTTCGTCTTTCCCTGCAACTGCAGACCATTTTGCACCTTGTCCAAATAACTGTCATATGCATTCCTTATATCTGTCTTCTCTAAAACCAAATCTACAATCTTATCTAGCTGCTCTTTTGCCGTTACAGGAAGATACTTATACTTAAAACTCCCATGGCCCGGCAATTCGGAAATCAGTTTATTTGTTTCGTCTGCAATTTTAGCCAAGTATTCATTAGAACACCTCACCGGTAGTTTTTCATATTCAACTCCCGGTACATAACCGATATCTTTTATAATCTTTTTTGTTCCTTCTAAAATTTTTGTACGCTCCGTATTTCGCATCTTATTCATTTCATCTAACTCTTCCTTAAAAGTCAATTTAATTGCACGCTCATAAGAATCATCAAACATTTCATTTTCTAAATAAATCCTTATTTTCTGCTGTGTGGCAGGATGTATGTATGGACTCTTTACCTTATCTTGATTATCCCATAGCATGTAATGCACATGTGGATGCTTTTCTTCTGCATGGAATGCAGCAACCCATGTATGATCATAACTACTAATACCAAGCATCTGTGCAACATCTGGCATTACTTGCTTCAAGTAATTATTCCATGCATCCACATTGCGAAAGTTCAATTTTTCGCCATCTTTTTCTCCAAGAGATATAATTCCCCTATATATTATTTTTCCAGACTGCGTAAGCGAGTCTATCCTTGAAGATACTTCCTTTAAATTCTCTGTATTAATATTGCCAAAAAGACCGTGGCTATGGGGACGTCTCGCCATATACTCAATGTACTCTTTATTGTCAGCTTCTTGATGTACTACCTCTTCCCTCAATTCCTTTTCCATTACGCCCTCTATATTTAATACATCATTAATATTGCTGACCTTCTCAAGTGATACCCCTTCACGTGTAGCAATATAAGTCGTATAGTTACGATTTGCTTTCGCTGAACCCTTTTTATTAGGATTATGAACTCTAATTTTTGATATAAGTGGTGCATATGACATAAAATTTTCTCCTCTATTGATAAAGGCGGAACTGAGTTCCGCCTTTGTAAGTAAACTGTACTATTCATCTGCTTCTAATTTTACCTTAGAGCGCGTATATTCGATTGCCTGTTTACGCGCTTTCTCATAAGATTCTCGAACATCTTCGCGCTGCTCTTTTGGAACAAACTTCAAAATCGAATCTGCTGACAAATAAGCTGCCGTTCCTGCCTGAATACATGTTTTTGCAGTAAGTGAAATAGAGCGCTCCAGCATTGGCTCAATAACGCTCTTAATTTGTTCCCTTATAACCGGAACAATAATTTCTAAGTTATTTTCAGTAAGTTCGCCGCTCAACCCTTTTGTAATAAAATCCCGGCCAATAGCTGCCATCGATTTCTTTGACTTTACAGATAATAATTTTAAATTTTTATATTCTTCATCTGTCAGAAGAATAGAAAGCGTTTTTCTTCCATCTTTTGCACTTGGCACATCCATACCTCCCATATTAATCTTTATTTTTCTCTTGTTAACTCGCTTTTTCTTACATTT
>CAZAGJ010000040.1:0-24048 GCA_964484605.1 uncultured Roseburia sp.
TTGATTTTCCTGCATTTTTTCCGAAAAGCAACTTGCTGCCGTGGCAGATGAAAAGGATTTTATCATCGTGTTCTCCTTAAGTGCAATGAAATACCATTGTATTCTTTAATAAATCAATCGATAGAATTTATCCCTTTGTATCGCCATACAATGCACCTACAGCATTCCTCTTGCACCGACTCTTTACCTTTTTGCACACTTCGCTTTTTACCTCGTCCGAAATGCTTTCAACATTATTCGATATTTGTTAATTAATCATTTTCCAAGTCCAGCCCCCAACTCTTTTTTGCTTTTTGCTTGGGTAAATATTACCATCCATAAATAAAAGTAACGCATATCCAAGCCGCTCCCACCATCAACAAAATGATATATGCTTAATTCCTTCCTTACGCTCAATCATAAGGAAAAGGTTATCAAGACGTCTCTCACTGCGTCTTTGCTCACGCCTTTTGGCTGATTGATAATATGCCTTTTGCAGCTTGGTATCCTGTGGCATCCTGTTAAGGTCAGTCGGCATATTCTGCTTGAACTCGTCATGCTTTTGGATATACTTTAAATACTTCATAATACTTCCGGAATCCGCCATATCCCCTTGGCGGTGATACGGAGCATCATCCACTTCGTCAATACCAATACGGCCATTCACATAGTTTCTGTGTAACAATATGAATTTCTGGTTACTTCGCTTGTAAACGATTTTCCAGCATCCCACATCGGTTCTGACATAGATTTTGTTGTTCTTCAAGTCTACATCTAAATTATGCTCTTTTGCAAAACACTCGATACTGTCCAATTCCAGCTCATAAAGAAAAGCCGCCCTATCGCAGCATTTGCATGGACGATACCCTTTCCATTCCGCATCTTCCCAGTTCATCTGCACCCTGTTTCTCTTATAAATTTTTCGCGTATACCTGCATTCCGGTCTGTGATACACCATACTTGTAGATTCACTGCTCATCATCCGCATTCCCATTTCTGCTCCTTTCCCTCCATCAGAGGTGTTTGCTTTCTTTTGATGTTAAAAGCATAGCAGAACATCTGTCCAATAAATCGGACATCAACCAGGTGAGGAGCGGATGGAGCGGATGGAGCGGATGGAAGGATGGAAGGATGGAAGGATCGAATCAGTTTCAGCCGCAAGGATCAGATCAAGATCAGTTTCAGTACCTTCAGCAAAATCAAAACGCCCTATCGCAGCATTTCTGCCAATTCATATACTCGTTCTCTCGTCAGCTCTGCCGCCTTGTCATTTTCTACCAGAGCACGCATCGTTCCCATTCCATATTCTGCGCCTTCTGCCTCAATTTCACTCTCCTTGTAAGCAATCCATTCTCTCTGCTCAGTGCGAATTACTTCCATGCTTTCTTCATCCAGAGACTCTTTCAGACGCGCCCAGATAGAATTCAATTCATCATCCCACAGCTTATATAACTCGGCAGACGTTTGGTTCAATTCTATCTGAGACAGTTCATTGCTGTAAAGCGCTTCCTCCAAAACTGCTGCCTGCTCCTCAATGCCCGCAAGTTCCTCATCAATATCCACGGGTACTGTGTTTTCCGCATTTTCTGTATTCTCAGTATCTTCTGTTACTTCTGACAGCACATAACTGGAAAATCCATATTCCGGTGTCACATTATAGATACCATAATACGGGAGCGTCGTCTCTGTCGTACTGTCCAAGTCATAATAACCGACCCATCTTAAATATTCCTCCGGCAGTTCACCAAGCGGACTGCCCGGCAGGTAAATCAATAGTTCTTCTGCATCATCCAATCCATATGCATAAGAACCTATATATCGTACACCATCCTCGATTTCTACCATTCCCTCTTCCTGCTCACATTCCAGAGTTTCTATCCGCATAGAGTATGTATAATCATCCACTTTTTCCGGCTGGGTAAATTTTCCGTTAAAATTGCAGTAATACACGGTACCATTCGTATAATCTTCTCCTGTATCTCCCATGTCAGAATCATGATGCAGTCCCTCAAACGTTCCATCCTCATGAATATGCAGTTCCGTACACCATGCACCTGCGCCGCTTGCAAAGAAAAATTCCATATTTGACACATCTGTAAATGCAAATCCTGTCTCATCCTCTTCCTTAACTTCCGTCTCTGTTTCCTTTCTGTCCTGCGATACTTTTGTCCCCGAATCTTCTTTATCTACAGCAACTTCACTCTCTGCTTTTTCATTTCCCGCGTCATTTCCACATCCACTGACAGCAGACACAGCAAGCGCCATACCCATAACACCTGCCAGCATATTTTTTTGCATAAACTCCATCTTCCATTTCATTTTCATAACATGCACTCTCCTTCGCAAAATACTTCACTTTCGATAGCAGACACATCCGCCATTGAAATTGATATTCCTCCTTCTAATTCAAGTTTTCCTTCATACTCATCTATCCTTTTGACTCTTCCTGTGGCTTTCACATAAGCACCGCCGCATTTTTTCTGATCCGGTTCAAAAAAAGTAACTGTAACCTCCGGCTTCTCCGCCAGATGCTCTCTAATCATCTGCAGTCGCATATCTAACAGTTCTTTACTGCTTTCCGCTAATTCCATTCTCTCATCGGTAATGCGCGCTGTTTCTTGGATTGCCTCCTCATGTCCGGTTAGCGCTGCAAACGGCGAAAACTGCGCTGCACGGTCAATCGGGGCCATCTGGGGATGCTTCGTAGAAACATAATGCGGCAAGCTTATAATATCATCATATCGGTGTTCTTCGCTATAACTCATGCCTTATGTCCCCCTATCTGATTGTTTCGCTCGCGTGTCATCGCACCTTCCTGCAAATTCATGCCTTTTAGCATCGCATTCTTCCCATACTTTTTCTTCACAGCAAGCATCGCCTCCTGCAGTTTCCGCTCTTTTAATAATTCTTTATTTTCTTCTTCTTTTTCTCTCTGCAAAGTCTCATAATCTGTAAAAAGATTCATCTGCTCATAACCGCTATCCGTGGCAGCATAGCTTTCATCCACCAGATGATTGGCAACCACATTGATTCTGCGCACCAGCAGATTGGGATTCACAATCCTGTCATATAAATCCATCACTGCATCTATAATCAGTTTTGTCGAGGATGTCCGCCTTTCTAAATTTACGGTTCCATGTGCGTGCTTTGGAATTTTTCTTCCGTAAACATCCACTTTAACTTCGCCCTTATACTTTTTTGCAATCTGTGGATTTGACAGGTTTTCGATGTCATAACCCACTGTCAACACCATCTGGTCTGTCACCAGACGCTTTTCCACCAAATCCAGCACGAGCAAATCCGTCATTTCCCGGACTATCAGTTTTGCCTTTTCAAAATCATACGGACAGTGCAGTACCTGCCCGGAGCTTATGCTGTTTTCAGCGGGCTTATATGCCTTTATCAGTTCAATGGTTGTCGGTTCATATCCCCACGCATGGTCTATCAGAAGTTCTGCGTTTACCCCGAACAACTTATATAATAAATCCTCGTTATAATACTCGCCCGGTTTTCCAAGAGAGCATCTGGCTATATCACCCATCGTGAACAATCCGACCTCTTCTAGCTTTTTCTGATAGCCGCGTCCCACACGCCAGAAATCCGTAAGTGGTCTGTGATTCCACAGAAGCTTCCGATAACTCATCTCATCCAGTTCTGCTATGCGCACACCGTTTCTGTCCGGCATGACATGCTTCGCCACGATATCCATTGCCACCTTACACAGATACAGATTGCTGCCGATACCGGCAGTTGCCGTAATTCCGGTTTCATCGAACACTTCCTGCACTATTTTTGCTGCAAGTTCCCGTGCTGTCATACGATAAGTGTTCAGATATTTCGTCACATCCATAAAGACCTCATCGATGGAATAGACATGCATATCCTCCGGTGCCACATATTTTAAATAAATATCATAAATCCGCGTACTGTACTTAATGTAATATGCCATTTGCGGCGGTGCAGCAATATAAGAAATGCCAAGTTCCGGATGTGCTTCCAGTTCCTCTTCCAAATAGGATTCTCCTACCAGCTTCCTTCCCGGTGCCTTGCGCGCACGCTCCATATTGGCTTCCTTCACCTTCTGCACCACTTCAAAAAGCCTTGCGCGTCCGGGAATCCCATACTTTTTTAGAGAAGGAGAAACCGCCAGGCAAATCGTTTTCTCTGTTCTGCTTGCATCTGCCACTACCAGATTCGTCTTAAGCGGGTCTAACCGCCGCTCAATACATTCCACAGAGGCATAAAACGATTTCAAATCGATTGCTATATAACTGTACTTTTCCTCTGACACGCTCTATGCCCCCTTTCTTTTCTTTATATTACACCATTTTCCGCTTAGTTTCTCACTATTTTTTAATTTTATTTATAACAAACGGACAGCATATCACTTGTCATGATATGCTGCCCGTTTATTTCTTTATTTCTTATTTAATAAGTCCGCTGTTTTTTAACAAAAGTTCCACATCTGTGCCCTGCACAGCCTTTAGTACCTGCTTTAACAATACCTTTTCCTTCATAGATAACGGTACCTCATCGATAGTCTTTTTATCAATCGCATAATAGCATGCACGAAGCAGTTCTCTGACATCATACTGAGAACCCCATACCTCCGGAACGCCACGGTCTACGTTCATAAGTGTATACACGGCTTCCATTCCGGTACGGATAGAATACTCTGTTGTGAAAATCGTATCTCGCGGTGTCTCTGCAAACTGTCCGATAAATGCAAAGTTTACTGCGTCCTTCGGCACTACAAGCGGTCTGTCTTTCTCCTGTCTCGGCTGGAAGAAAGCATTGATGTATGGCATATAACAGGTTGTTGTATTACAACGATTCTTTGCCCAGTCATCAATCTTATCTGTCGGGACACCAATATGGTATAACCACTCACGGCATACTTCCTCACCTGTACAGTGACGAATACCTTTCTTGACATAATTTCCTTCTGTGTTGGTATTAAGTGCATATACCCATACTAAAACCGTATCCTTATCCTGTGTCTTAAACTGTGGCTGACGGTTGATAGTCCATGATAAATACCAGTTATCCCTGCTGTCTTTTACTGTGACAATACCACCGGTTGTAACCTTTCCTTCGCGAGGATCTCTCTTGCACACATTTATAATATGCTGGATAATCTCATCATCAGCAGTTGCAATTGTCGCACTCATCCAGTTGGTTGCTTCTACATTGCTGCAGAATTTTTCCGGATTACCGTACTCACCATTCTTCGCCTGTACAGCAATATTCTTCCACAAATCCCATGACTCTCCACATCCGTTTTTGATACCTGACAAATCCGGCGCAGTATTCTGGTCGCCATAGCAGGATGTATCTGTACAACATCCGTTTGTAATAAATACAAGGTCATCCTCAACAAGATCAATGGTCTGCTTTGCGCCATCTTTTACATAGACAATCTGCTTTGCAATCTTCTTACCATTCTCTTCTTCAATAATGACGTTTTTGACATCAATGCCATACTCAATCGTTACACCATGGCTCTCTAAGTACTTCACAAGTGGCAGAATCATACTGTCGTACTGGTTGTACTTTGTAAAACGAAGTGCTGAGAAATCCGGAAGTCCGTCAATATGATGACAATATCTGCACAGATATCTCTTCATCTCCAGTGCAGATGACCAGCGCTGAAATGCAAACATCGTCTGCCAATACAGCCAGAAATTGGTATCCCAAAAGGAATCCGGCAAAATATCGGAAATCTTCTTATCTTCCAAATCCTTTTCCTGTGTCATAAAAAGTTTTGACAATGCCAGTGCAGACTCTTTATCAAGTGCAAACTTCTTATCCGTATGCGCATCCTGTCCACATTTTTCGGAAGCTCTGCACAGGGAATAGTTCGGGTCATGTTTGTTTAACCAGTAATATTCATCCAGTACGGAGATACCCGGTGTCTCAATGGACGGCACATCATGGAACATATCCCACATACACTCGAAATGGTTATCCATCTCACGTCCGCCTCTCATGTAGAATCCCTTGGTTACATCCTTTCTTCCGTCACAGCTCCCTCCTGCAAGTTCAAGCTTTTCTAACAGATGAACACGCTCACCCTTTACCTGACCATCTCTCACAAGATAAAAAGCTGCTGCAAGTCCCGCAAGTCCGGTTCCTACAATATAAGCTGACTTTCTGTCTGCTCCCTCCGGCTTCTCCGGACGTGCAAATGTTTCATAAGTACCTGCTGAATAATACATAATTATCTCACTCCTTTTGTTTGATAATCACAGTATATCCAACCTGGAAAAATGTTAAATATTCAATATTTTCACGTTGTCTTTCTTTTTGACATTCGTCCCGTTTTGTCTAAATCACTTATTTCGTTTGGCATTTTTAAGCGCATGCTCTAATGTTCCCTGAATCAACGCATTGAGCTGATTTATAATCATCTGCGGGTCTTCCTTCATATCATGTTCAATCCATTCTACTACAAGTCCGACAAAGCCAAACTTGTAGAAGTTTGCAATAAATACCTTATCCTCTTCTCTTACCACAAGCCCCTCAGCTTTTTCCGTAGTTACATCATAAAGCAGCTGATATGTCACGCGGTATAGGTATCTGTATAGATACTCCCTTGATATATTGCGATACAGATTCGTTATAAATGGCTTATCCTTCCTTATCATCTCAAATATAGACAAAAATCCTTCCTGCCATGTATCATAAGTTTTATTCTCCTTCAGCGCTTTTTCTGCGTCCATCTCGCATATCCACTCAGACAACTCCATCGTATCATGAAAATGATAGTAAAAGGTCTGCCTGTTTATCTCACATTTTTCTGCAATATCATTTACTGTGATTTTGTTGAATGGCTTTTCCAACAATAATTCCTTAAACGCATATCCTATCGCAAGCTTCGTTGTTGATTTGCTCATTTGTCTCTCCCGAATCTTCTTCCCTGCATTTCATGCAGACTATTTCTTGTACAGTTCCCGCAATATCTTTATAATCTTATGCTCATAATAGATAGCTGTCACAATCATGAAGCCCACAACAGCCACTGCGTACCAGCCCGAAAGCACCCTGCCCGCAACGTCAAAAATACTCGCAAAAAGTACTCCAAGCACGACAGCAGACTTCTCAGTTCTTACCATGCGAAGCGTATATCTGCGAATGTCACCCGTACAGGCGTCTTTTCTCAATCCATTTACCCACTCCGGATAAATGCAGAGCATCGTAAGTCCTGCATATATCAGCACAATCATCAATATATTCAGCACCACATTCACAGTCTTTGCTCCATAAGAAATTCCATAGCAAATCTGTAAGCCCATATATATCAATGCAGAAACCATACAAACTGCTTCTGCCAGCATAGCTCCCCATGTCATATCTTCCTTTTTCATCGTTACACCTTCCTCTTCCTGCACAATCCAAAACTTCTGCTTCCGTCAAACATTACCGAAGCATTCATGCTCTGCCAATCTCTCTCCGCGCTTTTATCGGACATTCCGCTCTCCATGCGGCATTTGCGTAAATCGCGCGGATGTCCATAATAAAACTGATTCTCTCTGGACTTCACGGATGAAAAACGATCCTAAAATCAATACTTCGGATTTATCATCATAAATCGGTTAAAATGTAACATGGCGCGCCTGTTTTCTGCGCCGCTGTCATATCTCAAAAACATTCTACGTTTCTAGCATACAATATTTTTTTCCGTTGGAAAAGAGTATTTTTTCGTCATACCAAGGTTGTATACACGTATTATTTTCCAAATCCTGTTATCTTTTCTTGAAAATCAAATGCCTTGTGCTATAATTAGTTAGGTTAGTGCGCATTTTATGCCTGCACTAGAGAGGAGAACGTTATTACATGGAAAACCTAACCATTCCAAAAGATTATCATTCAGAATTGAATTTGCATGACACACAGATTGCGATTAAGACTGTCAAAGACTTTTTTCAGGGTGTGCTTTCCCTGCGTCTGAATCTCTCCCGCGTATCTGCACCGCTTTTTGTAGACCCGGCATCCGGATTGAACGACAATTTAAATGGTGTGGAACGTCCGGTTACTTTCGATATTAAAGAGCAGAATGGAAAAAATGCAGAAGTTGTACAATCTCTCGCAAAATGGAAACGTTATGCTTTAGATAAATACGGTTTTGCCTGTGGTGAAGGACTGTACACCGATATGAATGCAATCCGCCGTGACGAAGTTACCGACAATATCCACTCTATTTTTGTAGATCAGTGGGATTGGGAGAAGGTCATCCGCAAGGAAGACCGCAACATGGAATATTTACAGGAGACTGTAAGAACTGTATATAAATGTCTGCGCAAGACAGAGAAATATATGTCCATTCAGTATGATTACATAGAAGAAATTCTTCCAAAGGAAATCTTCTTTATTACCACGCAGGAGTTAGCTGATATGTTTCCTGACTACTCTCCAAAAGAGCGTGAATACTACATTACCAAGGCCAAAGGTGCTGTCTGCCTCTTACAGATTGGTGACAGGTTAGAGAATGGCGAGCCGCATGACGGACGTGCACCGGACTATGATGACTGGGCATTAAACGCAGATATTCTGGTATATTATCCAATCTTAGACATCGCATTAGAGCTTTCATCCATGGGTATCCGTGTAGATAAGACTGCACTTCTTTCCCAGTTGAAAAAAGCCGGATGTGAAGACCGTGCCAAACTTCCTTTCCAGAAAGCAATCATCGGCGAGGAACTTCCATATACCATCGGCGGTGGTATCGGTCAGTCCCGCATCTGTATGTTTTTCTTAAGAAAGGCACATATCGGTGAGGTGCAGTCCTCCATGTGGTCAAAAGAGATACTTACGGAATGTGAGAAGAACGGAATTCAATTATTATAGACTCATAAACGAAGGGCGTGCCATTTTGGCACGCCCTTCGTTTCATCTACTCTAATCAAATTTAAATCCTGCCAACAATGAACCGAGACTAGTTCCCGTAGGCTCCGTATCCGTGTAAGCCTCCAAATCGCCTGCACCCTCGGTGTCAATCATTTCCTCCTCAAGTGCTTTCATGGAAAGGCTGATTTTATTGTCATTGGTGTTTAATACCTTCGCCTTTACCTTCTGACCTACCTTTAATACCTCAGATGGCTTTCCGATTCTGCGCTCACAAATCTGTGAAATATGAACCAGACCGCTCAAACCATTTCCAAGACTGATAAATGCACCATACGGCATCAATGTCTCCACGGTCCCCTCCAAAACAGTTCCCGGAACAATCATGGAGATCTTATGATTGCGCTCCTCCTGCTCTGCCTCTTTCGCCACTACTTTGCCGGAGAGCACAAGCTTCTCCTTCTCTGCGTCCACAGTGATAACGCGCACAGGAATCTCTTTTCCAATCCAGCTTTCCGTATCCTCCACGTAATCTACTGTAATCTGGGATGCAGGAATGAATGCGCGGATACCCTCAAGATAAGTAACCACACCGGCAGGAACACTCTCCTTGATGCGGACACTGACGGTTGTCTCCTGCGCCATCATCTCTTTTAACTTCTCCCATGCGAGCACATCATTGGCTTCCTTTTTTGAAAGCAGGATGTTGCCCTGTCCGTCATCTGTCTTTACGACAGTTGCCTCTATGACATCTCCCTCGTGAATCTCCTCAAACACTGCGAAATCCGGGTCATTGCTCAAATCAGTCACCTTGATGATTCCCTGTGCATAGTATTTCAAATCCAGAGTCACTTCTTCCTCATTCACATCAATGACGGTTCCTGAAATGATATCCCCCTCATTAATGCGTCGAAAAGATGCCTCAAGCTCGTCCTTAAAATCGTCCATTGTCTCCATATGTCATAACCTCCGTTTTCTATGAGCCGTGCAAGTCAAAAATCTGCATCTTGGCACTGCTCACTGCATAGGCACATTGTAACACATATTATCGTTTGAAGCCAATCACAACCTTAAACAAATCACCATCCACATCCACAGCAAAGCTGCCACCCTGCGCTTCGGTAAAACTTTTTGCAATTGCCAGTCCAAGTCCTGAGCCTTCCGTGTTTCTGGATGCATCGCCGCGCACAAAACGCTCCGTTATCTCCTCTGCACTGATATGCAGCTCATTTGCCGACATATTTTTAAGGACAACCAGTACCTGTTTTTCCTCCGGTGTCACTTCAATATACACACGGCTATTTGGCATTGCATACTTTCTGATATTTACAAAAAGATTCTCAAAAACGCGGTAAGTCTTCTGATTATCAAGCTGTACGATGACCTTTTCCTCCGGCACCTTCCAGCGCAAATCCAATCCCATCTCATCAAACTTATCTGCATGCTCCACACTAACCTGCTTTAGAAGTTTCACCACATCCACATCCATGTAATTCAGCACAATGTTATCGCTTGTAGCTTTGCTTACTTCAAATAAATCTTCAATCAGTACTTTAAGCCGCAGCGATTTGCGTTCCAATGTCTCGATGTAGGATTTCCGCTCTTCCTCGGTAATGTCTTCTTTTTTCAAAAGTTCCACATAAGTTGTGATTGCAGTCAGCGGTGTCTTTAAGTCATGCGAGACATTTGTAATAAGTTCCGTCTTCATCCGCTGGCTCTTCACTTCCTCGTCCACCGCCTTCTTAAAGCCCGTGCGCACCTTGCCCAAATCTTCTTTGATTGGCTCAAACATTCCCAAATCTTCTGTTATCTCTGTATCCAAATCGCCCCCGGCAATCTGCGCCACACCCTCTCGCAGTGTCTGATAATCCTTTTTAGCATTCTTATAATAACGGTTAATAAAAACAAATAAACCTACGGAATAGATGAGCAGAAACGGAATCCCGAAAAACCAGCCCATGGTGCACAGAGATACTATTACAAAATTAACTGCCACCAGCTTCATAATCGTTTTTACAGATTTCTCGCTAAAATCAATATGCCGTGTCTCAGCCACGAGTTTGTCCCAAAGTGAACGCATAAACGGAAAAAGCTGATAACACAAGCTATACTGTCGGATATATTCCTTCACTCCAAGCGCGAACATCGGTCTGATAAAAAGAACCGCCACATACCAGCCTGCATACAACAGGAAAATCGGAATTGCCATACTTAAAATTTTTCCTGCAACATCCAACACCGCTCCTGCTGCCAATTGTGCCGACACTTTATCGTATCCGGTATGAATATCAAAGCTCCATATAATCTGGTTGAAAGAATCCACGAAAGCAATCACACAAAATACCTCTATCCACGCTGCTTCCAACAGATACCATTTGCCCGGACGATTCATTTCTATCTCGCACTTCCAGATTTTGCTGCTCGTCATCACAAATGCAAGAATTACAAGTACTGTCAATGCCGCTATATATAAAAGTTCTGCACCGGCTTCCCGATATACATCCATCAGTACCCAATAATCTGCACCAGCCTCATAGTCCTCTTCCATAAGCTGATAATTGCTTGTCATTGGAATCGCAAATACTACACTGAAATTTACCGGACTCTTGATACGGTATTCCATATCATATTCCTCATACTCATCAGTCAAACTGTACCAGACCTCTTCTTCCCGTGCAATCTGCTGCATAGACTTCATCAGAACATCCGAATTGACCGAATTACTGTAAAGCGGTTCTACCGAGAAAATACCGTTTTCATCAAACTGCACTTTAAAATAGGCATTATAATACTCCCGCAGACGGGTGGTCTGTGAAGTTGTCTCACGCTCTCCCAGCAAAGTCGCAAGCGGCTGACTCGTATTTGTCAGAGTGCCTGCTTCACCGAGTTCTATGCAATAGTCTATCTGTGAACGATACGGCTCAAAACAACTTGACAGCGTCTCCCATTCATTCTCCACATATTCCTTTACACTTTCTATCAGCGCAAGTTTTTCTTCATTTTTTCCTGCATAGGAAACTTCCAAATAAACATCGGATGCACTCTGTGCTCCGTCATAAGCTGCTGCTTCCTTATAGAGCACATAACATCCCCGATACAATTCCCTCAAGAGATCCTGATTGATGTACTCTTCCTCCTGTACCTCTGCCGTCTCCTTACGTTTTTCCAACTTTGACTGCGCTTCCTGATGAATCGCCGGAAAGAAGCACATAGTAAGAATCGTAACCAGAAGTATACCAACGATTGATAAACTTATTCTCACTTTATGATTGTTTTTCAATTTTGTATCCAACACCCCACACCACCTTTAAATATTTTGGTTCCTTCGGGTTAATTTCAATCTTATCCCGAATATTTCTGACATGCACCATAATTGTATCTGTATTGATTGCTTTTTCATTCCAGACACGCTCATAGATTTCCTCGGATGAGTACACTCTTCCCGGTGTCCGCATGAGAAGAGCCAATATCTTAAATTCAATCGGCGTCATCTTAACCGGCTGTCCATCCACCGATACTTCCACCGTGTCCTCATTTAGTTCCAGTCCGCCAACGACATGGATGCGATCATTTTTTATCTCTGTACCGCTTTTGTTCATAAACTTCGTATAACGACGCAGCTGTGAATTCACGCGCGCCATCAGTTCTAACGGTGTAAACGGCTTTGTTACATAATCATCTGCACCGATATTTAAGCCAATAACCTTATCTGTCTCCTCCGACTTCGCAGAGAGCATAATAACCGGAAACTCATGCTTTTCTCGCAGCTTCATCGTCATCGTGACACCATCCATACGCGGCATCATAATATCCACAATCGCAAGATGTATCTCTTCACGCTCAATCACCTGCAATCCCTCAATCCCATCTGCCGCCTTATACACGTTATAATTCTGGCTCTTTAAAAATATCTCAATTCCATCACGGATTTCCTTATCATCTTCCACGATTAATATGTTGTACTGTTCCATGTCGTCCTCCCTTAGGTTTTACGTCCCGTGCTATCCCATACATCATAACACATATCGCTGAAAGATTGAAATCCGTCAAAGTATCCATATTGTTCACAAACTCACCTCCCTGTATCATTTCTGTTCTTATCCTAGCGGACAAATCCAAAATCCGTCTGCAGAAAAATTCAAAGATTTTCTAAAGATACCTCAAATATTGGTTCTCAAGAATTATTGCCGTCAACAAATTATCGGCTTGACAAGAAGTTTCCCATATAGTATAGTATTACAGGTGTTGAGGTAACTCACATGAATGCTGCTATGGCTCAGTCGGTAGAGCGTCGCATTGGTAGTGCGGAGGTCACGGGTCCGATTCCCGTTAGCAGCTTTATTACAAAATCCCAGTAAATTCAAGGCATCTTGATTTTACTGGGATTTTTCTTTGCTCTTCTTGCGCATATAATCCCTCCTTCTTTTATGAATATTCATTATTCTTATCAACTCATCTTTGTCTTGTAATTCTCTAACACAGCTTTTTAAAGTCTTTGCGCTTATCTTCCGGCACTTCCAGACCATACTCTTTCATGATTTCAAATATGTTTTTCATAGTGTCCTCCTAAAATAATTTTTTGAATCGCACTTTCTGCGATGTGGGAAATGCAGACCAAGGAATCGAACCTTGCATTCCAGCAAAGGAGACTGGTGTGATACCATTTCACTAATCTGCCATATTGCCCGGCTATGGCAAACCGGGCTTTTGAAAGGATGGGGGAACATGACCCAAATATAGAAAAAGCCGAGGAATGAAAACAACTTAATGCTTTCACTTCTCGGCTCTATACGGCGCTAACGTTATTAAACTGGCTTCATGGCAATGCTTACATTTGCATGGTAAATTTTTAACTGCGGCATGTAATTCAAGTGTCCATCAATATGTAGGTTCATAGCTTATGCCTATTTTTTTCAAAACACCATATACTTATTTCATAAAAAAAACAATTGCAGAAAATATGGCCAAATCATGAAACAACACAATAGAACCTACATATGGTATGGAGATATTGGCATAAAAACACCTGCTATTTACCCCAAACGCCTTACATAAACTCTTGAATCTTCGCCATTTATATCTTTCATCATTTCAAAAAATTCATAACCATACTTTTCATATAATCCAGTATGGTCCGTTGAAATATAAATATTTTTAATACCAGCTTCTTCTGCTAATGTTTCTGCATGGCTCAACAGTTTGCCAGCGTAGCGATTTCCTCTATAAGATGGGAACGTATATACCCATCCAATCCATGGCGTCAGATCTGTCGGTTGAATATCATCTTTTTCAGCAAATGTGCAAAATGAAACCAAATTTTCTCCATCTACCAGCATAAGCACCTTTGTATTTTCGCCAACAAATTGTTTTAGTTTTTGATTTTTTAATAGCTCATGCAAATACTGACCCGCACCCCAATCACTTTCTTTAATTTTTGAAAGCCAATATTCTTTATTGTCAGTGCTAAAATACTCTATTATCTTCATTGTACGCTCTCCTACAAATTTATCGTTCTATTTGCTTAAACATCACAGAAACACAATCTTTATTTAAGCCCGTTTTTTATAAAACATTTCATTGTCTTCAATAGATATTAACTGTATAATGTATATCCCTTTTTCTTTAAGATGTTTTTCCAATTTTGACATTAAATACTTACCTCCCCCCTTCTTTTTCCATTCTGGAACAACAAACAATTCTGAAATGGCTCTTCTGAATAATCTTTCATCATGGCTATTGCTAACGCTTCAACATCATCAGAAGAAACCATCTTGTAATTCATAGCATGTTTTCCTTTCACTGCACCAAATCCGTCA
Organism: uncultured Roseburia sp.; assembly: GCA_964484605.1. Classification (GTDB taxonomy): domain Bacteria; phylum Bacillota; class Clostridia; order Lachnospirales; family Lachnospiraceae; genus Roseburia. Next base: position 14,640 of record CAZAGJ010000040.1, read on the forward strand.
CTTTCAAAATCAAAGCTATTATACCATGTGCTTCGCACACGGTATGTTTTTCCATAATTCTACTCCCATCTTCTACCTCTGTCGTTTTTTATGGCGACTCTTCCTGTTGCTTCCGCTGTAACCTTGCCTTTATGCTGTCCAATTCTGCCTTGTTACCAGTCTGCTGTTCCCACTTTGCAACTGCCGATTTATAATCGTTATATTCTGCTTTGGAAGCCTTGTATTCAGCCAGAAACTCCTTCACATTCTTATAGTCATAACCCTGCACTATACTTGAAAGATAGCGCTTCATATTCTCTATCTGCGTCTGTAACTGCTCTATCTGTCCCTGCATCTCTTTACGCTGTTTTCCATTGAAAATGCCCTTCGCATTTGCAAGTTCTTTCTCCAGACCACCAAACTGTTGCTCCCTCTCATAAATGGCTTCGCTCTGTTTCTCCAGCTTATGGTAAATGTCTGTAAGTCTGTGAAATTTAGATGCAAGCACCGACTTAACCGGCATTTCCGGCACTGCTTCTTTTGCAGGTTCTTTACTGCCTTTTACTTTAAATACCTCCCGATAATCCTTTCGTCCCACTTTCCCTAAATTCCTCTTGGTTACACTTAGCAAGCTCCGTCCAAAATTTGCGGTCAGTTGTTTCATAAACTGCGTACAGATTTTCCTGCCTCGCTTTGCTCGATATATAACTGATTCTGCCTTTCAGATTCGTCAACTTCGGCATCTGTAGTCTCGTATATTCAGCTCTTAGGCGCTATTGTTATGTGGTTGTTCTACAACAGAATAAAGGTGCGGTCAAATTCAAATATTATTTAGCCATTGCTCTTTCTGATAACAATAACATCTCCATCAAATTCTAACTGCAATGCCTTATCTTCCGTTGTAACTCCCAACTTATCAGCCCATATCTTCGGAATGGACACTTTACAATTATATGCATTCTGGCTAGCGTTGCCACCTGCTTTAGCAATTATCATATTGGCACTTCTCTTTTCAATCATCCCAATCAATATCCTTTCCGTTAACATACTCGCCTACCTCAGCTGCTTCTAAGCGAATACGTTCCTGTGGGGTAAGTTTAGTATAATCCGGATCCCATGCAAGAACTAATCTTTTTACCAGTTCAAGAGCAAAGTCCTGTTCCTGTGCGGGCAACATCTCAAGCATTGTTACCGTTTGTTCAATTGTCTTAGTCATCGTTGACTCCCTCCTTATTAGTGGATACTATTTGTAAATATCCCCTCTGCTTCCAACATCCATTACGCAAAGTATTTCAATTTCATTATTTGTTAGGTACTTATAGATAACTCGGTACTTTCCAACTCTTAATCGATATCTGTCATCTTTATAACCGCTCATCTTCTTGATATCTCCCTCGGCGGGCTTATGCGTCAGCTTTTCGATATCATCCAATATCAAATCTTGCTGAGGCTTTTGTAAACCTTTTAAATACTTTATAGCTGATTTCTCATATTGTATGTCTATGTAGCACCTCCTCATGTATAAATGATAGCATATTGGTTACCAATAGTCAACACTTTTTTATAAAAAGAGAGCCAGTCTCCCAGCTCCCATCACACTCATACCATACTCATACTCATGTATTTACTTATCAATCCTGCTTTTTCATTCCACCTATCCCGCAGTCGCTTCTTTTATGCATTCATATGTCTTATACCTCAACAAGGACTTTTCCGTATTCATAAATAGAATCGCTAGGCAAGTCTATATCTTCATTCCAAAATACACATGTCCGGCTCTCATCTAACTGCACTTGATTAAATAAACCCTGACAATTCTTTAATGCATCGTATCCCGGAAGTGTTGCAATATCCTCATTTACATCGTACACCACACTTTTCCCATCATCAAAAACAACTTCCAAAGCATAGTCTTTCATTGGTTTTACACTCTTGATTCTTGGTATCATACATCCACCTCCTCACTAAAAAATCTACTTATAGAGGTGGTAATTTATTCAAATTCTGGCTATCCCACATTATAACTTGGTCGTCATTTCATTCATCCACCTCTCCTTCATCTGCTCCAACGCTTTCGCAACTGTTTCTAACATTGGCTTGCTTACATCTTCAATATTGAAGAGTTTATTGATACAATGATTATACAGCTCTGAGTGGTTTGTTTGCGCGGCTGGCACATGGAGATTTTTCTTTTATTATAAACAAATAATGCTGAGTGACAAAAAAATCGTCACCTCAGCATTGATTTTACAGGGGCTCTTCGTTTTCCATTCTTTTGTAATAATCACACGTTTTCTGCATATACTGCAATCATGAATAAATTAAAATCATACGCTGTCATAGGCTCTATTTTTGTTATCATCATCGGTTCCATCTCACACTTTGTCTACGACTGGTCCGGCAATAACTTCATACTCGGATTCATTTTCCCAATAAACGAATCTACCTGGGAGCATATGAAACTATGCTTTTTCCCCATGCTACTCTATTCATGGTATATGGGTCAAAAACTCAGATACGCTTATCCCTGCATCACTTCTTCTCTACTCGCAGGCACATTACTCGGCACCTTTTTGATACCGATAATATTTTACACATATTCCGGCATTCTGGGGCGCAATATCATATTCTTGGATATTGCAACTTTTATCGTAAGTATATTGCTGGCTTTCTTTGCCATTTACAAATTAGCTCTATCGTGCCGTACCGATGCATATATTCATTCGCTGCAATCCCTCGTATTGATTATCGCAGTCTGTTTCTTTATATTCACTTATTACCCTTTAAATATTGGCATTTTCCATGTGCCGGGCAATTGATGTTCCAGCATATCCCAAGCTCTACTGTCCGATGTTTCATTTTTTTCAAAAAAAAGGACAGCCATCGCACGGCTGCCTTTTTAGGAGAAGGTATTTTTACTATGGGGTATAGTAAAAACTATATATAATGTATTGGGGGGTTTTTACAGGTATTATAATATCATGATTCCCCTAATAAGTGTTCACAAAGTTACTAATTTTTCATGTTCATTTTTATGCATTTTGTACGGTACTTTATTCCCATTTGCTTTAAAATACAGAAAAATCTGCACAAACAAGCCTTTATTTATCAATATTTTTTGCAATGTAACCGCTTTCACAATTTTTAGGGTTTTCCATATACATTATCGAATCTTTGACTTTATTCTGGAAAGCGCATTGTCAATCGCCTTGGGACTTTTTCCCATCTTCTCTGCAATCTGTCTATAGTTAAGCCCCGACAGATATTCATCCAGCACTTCGCACTCCATGGTACTTAATCGTCTCTTCACGTCTGCCCAGAATAGCCGCAGGCTCTCCTGTGCAATCACCATCTGTTCGGGATTATCCATTACATCCGACAATGTTTCTGCAAGTAATTTTCCCTCCTCGCCATTCTGTGAATAGAACGATATATAGGTATTGAGCGGCACATGCTTTTTCCGATTAGAAGCCTCCACTGCACTGTAGATTTGACGGTTCACGCACAGCTCCGCAAAATGGAAAAAAGACGTTTCCTTATCATTACGGTAATCTCTGATTGCCTTAAACAATCCAATCATTCCTTCCTGAATCAGGTCGTCCGTGTCACCGCCGATTAAGTACATTGCATTTGCTTTTCCCAAAACGAGCGGTTTATATTTTGTTAAAATATAATCCATAATATTGTTGTCTCCGGCGCGCAGTGCTTCTATCAACTGCTCGTCCGACAATTCCTGATACTTATCCACCTGCATCCTCTCATTGTGTTAATATTGTTTTGCTCTCTCTGAACTGACGCCATCCAGCCCTTGGTACGGTATGACATGTTATGACATACGCTGTCTGACAATCTCATATGCAAGCACGCCCGCTGCCACAGATGCATTGAGGGAATCAATATCTCCCTTCATCGGAATGGATGCAATAAAATCACAATTCTCACGCACCAGCTTGCTGACACCCTCGCCCTCATTTCCGATAACCAAACCGATGGAGCCTTTCAAATCCAAATCATACATCGTGGTTCCGCCCATATCAGCGCACACAAACCACATACCGCGCTCTTTCAATTCCTTAATCGTCGCGGTCAGATTAGTCACCTTTGCAACCGGTGTATAATTAATCGCTCCGGCAGATGTTTTCGCAACGGTTGCTGTCAATCCCACAGCACGTCTCTTTGGAATGATAACGCCATGCGCACCTGCAAGATTGGCAGTACGGATAATCGCCCCCAGATTGTGCGGGTCTTCGATATTATCCAACAGAAAGATAAACGGCGGCTCGCCCTTCGCCTCGGCTGCTGCAAGGATATCTTCCACCTCTGCATACTCATAAGCTGCTGCCATCGCGATAACGCCCTGATGCTTTTTTGTCTCTGAGAGCTGATCTAAGCGCTCCTTGTCCACAAAATTCAAGATAGTGTCATGCTTTCTTGCCTCGCGCACAATTGTGCGGATTGGGCCATCCTGACATCCGTCCAGCACATATAACTTATCTATTGGCTTACCGGAACGCAGTGCCTCTAAAACCGCGTTGCGTCCCTCAATTTTCAACTCTTCGTATCCCATTTTTCCTCCTAAAGCTTTAGTTTCATTCCTTCAACACCTGCTTTTACCAGTTCTACCAGACGCTCAAATTCATCCTTCAGGTAAAGCCACCCCATCAACGCCTCAAATCCGGTTGCTCTGCGATAATCGGACATTGTCGCGTTTTTTGCCATCGTCGGTGACTTCGCATTACGCCCTCTACGGTAAATATCTGCCTCCTCCTCGTTAAGAAGCGGCAGCAATATCTCCATCATCTCTGCCTGTGTATGCGCCTTTACAATCTGGCTTGTCCTCTTGTGCAGTTCGCTCGCTCTGGTGTTGCCCTTCGCAACTACCAGAGAGCGAATTACCAAATCATAAACGCCATCACCGATATACGCCAGTGTCAGCGGTGAATAGGTGCGTATATCTACATCCTTCATCTGAAACTGCTCTTTTAAATAAGAATCAATTCCCTTATTCATCTATTGCAATCCTTTCCCTAAGCTCTTTCGCACTTACTGCACACTCCAAACAACACCTTCTCTCGTATCCTTCAATACGATACCTTTTGCAAGCAATTCATCACGAATCGCATCCGCGGTTGCAAAATCTTTTGCCTTCTTCGCCGCCTTGCGTTCTTCAATCTTCGCCAGAATATAAGCTTCCGTCTCAGCATCTACACCTTTATTCTCCTCTGGCTTCGCAATCTGCGCCGTTGTCAGATTTAGGGAAAGCACATAGTCAAAATCCTTAACCAGTGCAAGCTTGGTTGCATCATTCATGTCTGCCTTGAGCAAATCATACACGATAGTAAGTGCCATGGAGGTATTCATATCACCGGAGATTGCATTTATAAACTTCTCCTTGTATTCCGCAAAGCGAGCCTCATCTACTGCTCCGTCTTCCTTAAGCTCTGCGATTCTTTTTACCAACTTTGTGTAAGCTGCCGCAACATTGTCAAGCACCTCATAAGAAAACTCCAATGGCTTGCGATAATGTGACTGCAGACAGAACATACGGTATACAATTGGGTCATAACCTTTTTCCTGCAGGAGAGACACTGTCAGGAAATCGCCCTTAGACTTGCTCATCTTGCCGGATTTGTCATTCAGGTGATTGACATGGAACCAGTAATTGCACCATTTGTGTCCCAAATAACTCTCCGACTGCGCAATCTCATTGGTGTGATGCGGGAAAATGTTATCCACGCCGCCACAGTGAATGTCCATATATTCACCCAAATGCTTCAAACTGATGCAGGAACACTCAATATGCCATCCCGGATATCCGACGCCCCATGGGCTATCCCATTTGAGCGCCTGATCCTCAAACTTAGACTTTGTAAACCAAAGTACGAAGTCATTTTTATTCTTTTTGTTCACATCCTCTTCCACATCCTCGCGGACACCTACCAAAAGTTCCTTCTCACTCTGAGAAGAGAAAACATAATAATCCTCCAGTTTGGAAGTATCGAAGTAAACGTTACCGCCAGCCACATATGCATAGCCTTTCTCTAACAACACCTCAACCATATGAATGAACTCATCGATACAGTTTGTAGCAGGCTCTACCACATCCGGTCTTTTGATGTTGAGTTTCTTACAGTCATCAAAAAATGCATCTGTATAAAACTGTGCAATCTCCATAACAGTCTTATTCTCTCTCTTTGCACCCTTTAACATCTTATCCTCGCCTGTATCAGCATCCGAAGAAAGATGTCCTACATCCGTAATATTCATAACTCGCTTTACATCATATCCCACATAACGCAGTGCCTTCTCAAGCACATCTTCCATAATGTAACTGCGCAGATTTCCGATGTGTGCAAAATGATATACGGTAGGACCGCAGGTATACATTGCAATCTTGCCATCCTCATGAGGAATGACCGTCTCTACCTTTTTCGTCAGCGTATTGTAAAATTGAAACTTATTCTCCACCTTTGTATTCTCCATTCTTTTCCATATTATTTATTCAAACAGAGTATAACCCCTGTTGCATCCTTTTAACGTTCTTTGATACGCATCTGCCGCATTTCCTGTTCCAAATCAAGCACACGGTTTACGAGTTCTGCATTCTCATGCTGCAATATCGTAATATCCTCTTTTACCGGGTCAGGCAAATGTACCTGATCCATATCGCTGCGTGGAATCTTGGCATTGTCACGTTTTACGATTCTTCCCGGCACTCCGACTACGGTACAGTTCGGCGGAACTTCCTCTATCACGACACTTCCCGCACCAATCTTAGAATTCTCGCCGACGGTAAAAGAGCCAATAATTTTCGCTCCGGCACTAATCATGACATTGTCTCCGATGGTCGGATGACGCTTGCCCGTCTCCTTGCCGGTACCACCCAGAGTCACGCCTTGATACAGTGTTACATTATCGCCGATAATCGCCGTCTCACCGATGATAACACCGCTTCCATGGTCGATGAAAAATCCTTTCCCAATCACGGCTCCCGGATGTATCTCGATGCCCGTCTTTCTCGCTGCCCGCTGCGAGATATATCTAGCCCAGAAGTAATGTCCTTTCTCATACAGACGATGTGCACGCCTGTAGCTAAGCATAACATGAAATGTCGGATAAAGCAAAACTTCAAACGGTGTCTTTATCGCCGGGTCACGCTCTTTTATCACTTCAAATTCTTCTCTCATATGTTTGAAAATACCCATGATGTCACACTCCTACTCTCTAAAACTATCTATTTCTATGCTTATACAAAAAAGCGGATTATTTCCTCTCCTAGAGACGAAATAATCCGCGGTTCCACTCTACTAAAAATCTAATGATTTTCCCTCGATACACGTAACGTGTGCAAGACGTACCCGGCTACCTGACTGCCATCACAGTCTTCTCTCACCGAGTCAGCTCCCGGAGGCACTTCAAAAATCTCTTTCCCAAGACTGCTTTCAGCCGGTGACAGTCTCTCTCTGATGGATGTCTGACTTCCTACTCTTTCCGTTCAACGCTTTTCTCCTGATACTTTAGTTTATGCACTTATCCCTGTTTTGTCAATCTTTTTCTGAGGCTGTCGTACCAAAAAAACTTTACTGTGCATAATTTCTATTATGAAGAGTTATGTCATAACACATTTCCGATAAAACAAAATTTCAAAATCAACATCACAAAATACGGAATTTTCACGACTCCTGCTTTTTACATCCGGCACATCCCACGCAGCCGCCCTCAGAATCTGCCACCGCCACACTTCCCTCATAGATAGACGTAAGCGCACAGATTGCCTGTGAGGAAATGCCCGTCTCCGCTCCGGTAAATCCAAGTCCTTCTTCTGTGGTCGCCTTTATATTTATCTGGTCTGTATTAATGCCAAGTGCTACTGCAATATTCTGCTCCATCTGCTCGATATGCGGACGCATTTTCGGACGCTGTGCAATAATGGTCGCGTCAATATTCTCCACGACATAACCTTTTTCTGTAAGCATCTTTCCCACATATTCTAACAGCTTGATGCTGTCCGCTCCGGCATATTTCGGGTCTGTATCCGGGAAATGCTTCCCGATGTCCCCCAGAGCTGCCGCTCCCAAGAGAGCATCCATGATTGCATGTGTGAGCACATCCGCATCGGAATGTCCCAGCAATCCCAGTGTATGAGGTATTTTCACCCCACCGATAATCAAATCTCTTCCTTCCACCAACTTGTGTACATCATATCCCATTCCTACTCGCATCGTTATATCTTCCTTTCTTTTTTTTGCTAGGATAATTTACTTTTCTATATTCTTATTTTTAGAATTTACTCATTCATCCGTTTTATCAGTTTCTATGCAATGTCATCGTTTGTGCAAATACTATGATTCGTCCAACGTAATCGAACCTTTCCACACAAAGTCGCAGCCTTCCTCTTCCACACGTGCACGGAACACCATAAAAAGTTCACGCAGTTTATCTATCTCATCCTTATAATTTGCAAGTGTAATCTCATCTTCCTGCGTGCCAATCTGCTGTGCCATCCGCTCCGTCACCATCGTACCGCCGTGAATATAGTCCATATACTGGTACATATCCGTAATCGTCGATGCCTCATTGAAATCTGTCCCATAAAACCTTACATTTTCATATGGCAGCAATCGCTCCATACACTGCTCCAGTGTATATAAGTAGGTATCCAGCAAGCCTTTTTCGTATGCATCATCCCACCAGACAATATTATATGGTGGAACAAAAAATAAAAATTGTGTATCCGAATGCTCCGCAACCAAAAATTCCAGTCGATTTAAATTCTCAGTGACATATTCTTCCTGATAAGTGATTGGCTTTGCCCCCTGCACCGTGCCAACTCCCGGATAATGCTTTTCCAATACAGCCTCCGGTCCTAAAACATCGGTATCATTCAGTTGAAAAATTAACCCTTCGCTGTAATCTTCATCACAGGACTTGGCTATCATATCAAGAATCTCTCTTCCAATAATGTCCATATTCCACAGATATTCCACATCATCAAAAGGATTATCATTTACTAAAAATTCTACATCCTCCGATAGTACCCGCATATCCGGATTATTATAAAAAGCAAATACATCCAATCCATAAAAAACATTCTTTATCTCACGGCTTTCAAACGCAAGATTCAGATAATAGCAAAGAAGCGGTGTCGATGCCGAACCTCCGACTGCCTTTACCGTCTCACAGGAAAAACGCTCATCCAACGTATCTGTATTGATGCTCATCACCACCGATGAACCTGCAAGCACACTGTCATATTCAAAATTTTCAAGCATCCCCGGAACCTGATATTCCTTCTCACTTTCCACCGCCTTCAAACCAAACCACGGCTCATGGTAATGAAAAAAAGGGTCTATCAGATACACGAGAAATGCCGCACCTCCCAAAAACAGCACGACACCCGCCAGCAAGTGCAATAATTTTTTCTGATTCT
>CAZAGJ010000041.1:0-24040 GCA_964484605.1 uncultured Roseburia sp.
TGTATGTCATAATTTATATATCCTCCCTATTGTTTATAGATTCTCACCATTTGTTTTAATTATTTCCGCATAAAAATAGGCAGAATCCTTTAATGTACGCTCCTGCGTCGCATAATCCACATAAATCAGTCCAAATCGCGGATCATAGCCTTCCGCCCATTCATAGTTGTCCATGATAGACCAATGCTGATATCCAATCACCGGAATCCCTTCACTTGCTGCTCTTTTTAACCCCTTTAAGTAACGCTTCATAAAATCAATTCTCTGCGTATCATGTACTTTCCCATCCAGCATGACAAAATCCGTATTTGCCATACCATTTTCTGTTATCAGAATCGGCAGATGATATTTTTCATAGAAGAAGCGCACTGTCCAATAAAGTGTATCCCCCGCAATCGGCCATCCTATCGTATTTCTCGGCATTCCCGGTATACTCTTTTCACCTTCTGCCCAGCCACAGTCATAATTAAACGGCTGATATACATTCAAACCCACAAAATCCAAAGGCTGCGCAATCTGCTGCAAATCTTTTTCTTTTAATGTTCTCTTTAACATCTGTGGTGCTTTTCCGACAATCATTGGTTCTGTCCACCAAGCATTTCCAAACATTGCAGGCTTTTCAGAAAAGGTGTTTTCGTATGCCCATTGCACGGCTTCGCTCCCCTCTCCCTTCGGAATAAATGCACTTGCCGCCAGTGCCATACCAACCTTCGGTTCAATCTTTGCATATTGGCGAATTGTCTGTACTGCCTTTCCGTGCGCCAGCAATACATTTTTTGACAGTTTAAAAATAGACGGAATGCTCTTTTTAAATGGTGCGTGAATCCCGGTAATATATCCCTGACCGATAAACATCTGCGGTTCATTGAAGGTCATCCAATACTGTACGTCCTCCGAAAGCGCTTCCACCACTATCTTTACATATTCAGCAAACCATTCCACCGTTTTAGAATTCTTCCAACCGCCTTCCTTATACACCCACATCGGCAAATCCCAATGATAGAGCGTGCACAAAGGCTCAATTCCTTCTTTGCGCAGTTCCTTTACCAGATTACAGTAAAATGCAATCCCTTTCTGATTCACTTTACCCTTTTCCGGCATAATTCTCGGCCAACTCACAGAAAATCGATAGGATTTTAGTCCAATCTGCTTCATCAACGCTATATCCTCTTTGTACCTGTGATAATGATCACATGCAATCTGACAATTTTCCGAACGCTTAAGCTTCTTATCCGGTGCACAGTCCCATATACTAAGCCCCTTGCCATCTTCATTGTAAGCACCTTCTACCTGTGCTGCTGCACTTGCCGCTCCCCATAAAAAATCCTGTGAAAATCCTGTTTCATTTTTTCCCATCATCTTTTCCTCCTCCGAATACTCTCTTTATAAATTCTACTTGTAATTCACTCAAAATGCATTTACAATACATGACATAAAATTCGCATTTTCGGACATTTGTTGTTTCAAAGGAGAAGTACGATGACACTTACAGAACTTCACAATCTACCTATGACAGCTAGTGAATCTGCCCTAAAGCATCAGTTGCTGCAATTTCCAGAACTGCAAGAATATATACTTACCTCTGAAGAACTGTCAAAATATATTCGCTGGCTCATCCAGACCTACGAAAAAAAAACCGATAAGGAGGCGATTGCCGAAAAACTCACAAATGCAGATGTGCATCGGGAAGACACTTATCTATTAGCCAATCACGACATTTCTGTCGGACGCATGTTCCGCTATATGCCGGCACACTGGCACACAAATGATTTCTTTGAAATTTATTTCGCCTTTTCCGGCAACTGTCCGATTCACTTCACGGATGAAGTCATTACACTAAAACCCGGCTCTGTATTAATCATTGCGCCGGACATCGCACATGCGAGTCCCTGCTACGCGGATGACTGCGTTCTGTACTACTTTATGGTGCGTGCAAGTACCTTTGAAAAAGTTTTCTGGAACCAGCTCCCACCGGAAAATCTGATGACTGCGTTTTTCCGCCAGGCATTAGGCGGTGAAACAGGCACATCCTATCTTCAGTTTGAAACCGGAGCTGATTTGGAAATTCAGGAACTGTTATGTCAGGTCAATAACGAATATCTAGAGAACGGATTATACAGTGCACAGTTGCAAAATGCCCTGCTGTCCACCTTTTTTATCTTGCTACTCCGCAGATACGAAGGTACTGCCAGACTGCCACGTACCGAAGATTTCCACTGGAAGCACGAATTTTCTGCAATTTTTAGTTACATACAAATTAATTTTGCTAAAATTTCGCAAAAGGATGTTGCAGAGCGCTTCCATTACAGCGAGCGCCAGCTCACAAGAATTATCAAAAACTGCACCGGGATGAATTTCGCCCAGTTAATTTTGAAATTAAAAATGGAGCAGGGTGCAAACCTGCTCCATCATGGAACTGTTTCCATTGAAAATATTGCACTGCTTACCGGATATTCCACTGTCAGCAGTTTTTACCGCGCGTTTACCAAATATTACGGATGCACGCCGAGGGAATATGAACTTCATACAAATATTACTTAATATTCATACTTACCACTGACAAGATTTTGTGTTCTTCCATCCGGCAATATCAGTTCAGCCGTTGTGTTTGCAGGAATTGTTATGCTGTAATGCATACCGCTTTCGTCCCTCTTCCACGCAGTTTCTACCTTGCCGTACAAGCTGCGGTAACCCGCCTGTGCCTCTGTCAGCGTGCCTCCCGGAATCGGTGCAATCACAAAATGATTTTCTCCATCTACCCGAATACCGCAGACCGTGTCAAAAAGCCACTGGCACACCGCTCCCGGAGAATAATGATTCAGGCTGGCAGTTCCTTCCCAGTTCTCCCAGACAGTCGTTGCTCCGTCTGCGACTTCTCCTAACCAGCTTGGCTTCTTCGTATTTTCCAACATTTTATAAGCAGTTTCCGACCTTCCGGCTTTCGTGAGCGTCGGCAATAAAAATGGAGTAGACAAAAAGCCCGTACCCACACGATACTGATAATCTTTTACTGCTTTTTCAAGCAATTCTTCTGTTTCGGTCTTTGCTGCACCATCCAGCAGTCCAAGTGCCAGCGGACGTACTAACTTCGCCTGACGATTGGTCTTAAGCGTTCCGGTTTCTACAAAAAGTGCATGGTATGCAGCCTTTGCACCCTTCGCATATTCCAGACAACTGTCCGCATATGCATTCTCCCCCAACAGCTCTGCTATCTCTGCCATTGTCGTCATGGCAAGATACAGATATGCGGTACATTCTTCCGGATGCTTTGCCTGCGCTCCGTATACCTTATCGCGGAACTCTTCCGGCTCTAACCATTCTCCAAGATGGACGCCCTTTTCATAAGTGTAGGCATTGTGTGGATTCACTTTTGCTCTCTTCTTGTCAGACATACCCAGATTCTTCATCAGATAGTCCGTATATTTCTTCATCATCGGCCAGCATTTTTTCAAAATCGCCTTATCGCCGAAGCGTTTGTAATAGCGGTACGGAATCAGATAGACAGCATCTGCCCATCCTACCGATACTCCGGTACTCTTATACATCATTTCCACGCCCTGATACGGAAGTACTGCGGATAACACACCATTGTCATACTGATTATCCTCCATATCCACAAGCCACTTGCGGAAAAATGATGCCGTATCCATCATATATGCACCCGTATCAAAGAAAATCTGCGCATCCCCAGTCCATCCAAGCCGCTCTCTGGTCGGACAATCTGTCGGCAGGTCGAGGAAATTCCCCTTCATACTCCAAAGTGTATTCTGATACAGTTTATTCACCAATTCGTTAGAGCAGCAGAAACTTCCTGTCTGCTCCATGTCCGAATATACCGCAATCGCTTCAACATCCTCCGGTGCGAGTGCCACATTCCCCTCTATCTGCACATAACGGAATCCGAAAACAGCAAAACTTGTTTTGTAAATATCCCGTTTGCCACTGCAGATAAATAGAATTTCCTGTTTCGGTGTCACTTCCACCGGTGCCTTCGGCTCTTTTCCCATCAGCTTCATAATGAGTCCGAGATTACTCCAGCCCTTTGCAGGTTTCGTCTCCTGAATCCCCGACAAATCAACTCTGCCGTCTTTATCTAACGTCTCACCGCAAATCAGTTTGATTTGCTCTCCCGCTTTCCCTTCTGCGGAAAACTTCAGATATCCGGCAATATTCTGTCCGAAATCCAAGACTTTCGTGCCATCTTTTGCCGTAAGAAGTGTCGGTGTAAAATGCTCCTTCTCATGAACCGGAACATTGTTGGATGCTACAAGACGCGCAGTTGTATCTTTTACCACAACTGCTTTTCCGTGATAGCCCGGTGTTCTTCCCGCATCATAGATTTCTCCATCCTTTAAGTCTGCAAAAAGAAGTGCCCCATCATTGCTCCATGCAAAGCTGTCATCTGTTCCGACTACCAGCGATGTTCCATCGGTAAAGCTTACTTCTAACTGTGCCAACACACTGGTCTGGCTTCCGTACACACCCGTGACACCGTAAGCCGCCACCGAGCCGCGGTACCAGCCATCTGCCAGACGAAGTTCCATACAGTTTTTCTCTGCAAGCAGTTCCGTCACATCATATGTCTGATACTGGATGCGCTTTCTGTAATCGGTCATACCCGGTGCAAGGATAAACTCCTCTATGCGCGTTCCGTTGACCATCACATCATAGACACCTCTTGCCGTCGCATAAAGTCTGGCCTTTTTAACTTCTTTTCCAAGAGAAAACTCCTTCTTAAAGCAGTCAACCGGATAGCGTGTATTTTTCTTTGGCTTATAGTCTCCGCTAATCCATTTCGCCCGCCAATCACTCTTTTGAAGTAAGCCCATTTCAAACCATGACTGACTCCACTCTCCCTGCACATCATTTTCATCCCAGAGACATACCGACCACTCGATATGCTCTCTGCTTGTCAGCGCTCTTCCCTCATATGCTATATGAGTCATGGAAGAAGACGCAACTTTGCCGGAATCCCAGAGAATTTCCCCGTCCTTTTCCACTTTTAGCTGATACGCGGTCTGCGTTTTTCCACCTTCGCAGTTCCAGTAAAATCTCGGTTTTTCAATATCAGTTCCTAATGGTGTCGTCAAATACTCCACCTGTAAATGTACTGCTCTCATAAGCTACTCCACCGTTACCTTTAACGTATTTATATCCGTTACGCGCACAACCGCCTGTGCCTTTCCATAGTAGGTTGTAAAAGTTCCTGACAGATAGCTTTCCTCCGTGCGCGGATTCGCACTTCCGAACGCTAATAATTCACCACCTTCTACCTTTACAGAAACTTTATGGTCCGCATTGCTCTCCACGATGCCATTTTTATCTGTCACAGATATATCATAATACACGATATCTCCATTTTTAATATCACTGCTTTCCGGCGTGATGCCAATCTGCAATTCTCCCGATGCAGAGACAAGCTTGTTTTGTCCGACCTTATTGCCGGAAGCATCATAACAGATTGTCATCAGTTCTCCCGGTGTATAGGTTGTCTTAAACACAGCTCTGCAATCTTTGACCTTGGCTGTTTTTATTTTCTTACCATTGATGTATAATTCCACCTTAGCAGCATTCGTATATACCTCTACCACGGCTTTATTTCCGGTGCAGTTTCTCCAGCTCCAGCTCGGAATGGCATTCGTGCCTCTCCAGGAACCCTTCGCAGGAGTGACACCCGGATGATTTACAGGCTGTACGGCAATACGCGGTTTATCTAATAGTTCCCACGCTGCCTGCGCCCAGAAAAGTTCTCCATTCGGAGTTCCCAAAATATCCATGGCTCCGACATCTCCTAACAGCCACGGATATGGTTTATTGAATCCCTTGCCGTCTTTGGTGTATGCCCATGTTCCAATACCCGCTTCTCCGAGATAATCCCATGCCGTCCACATAAAATCACCGATAAGATACGGATATTCTTTTACCATCTTCCAGTTCTTCGCGATATCCTGCGGGAAAGTCTCACTTCCTACGATAATGCGCTCCGGATGAGCCTTCGCCTCCAGCGGATATCTGCCGGAGGCATAGTTATATCCACAAATATCCAAGACAGACATCACCGGTGAGGTAGTCTCATCTGCCTTTTTTCCGTTTGCCGCTTTATTCATTCCGGTTCCGACCATGGAGGTGATGAAGTTGAACATAGTGCTGTTCATCTTGTTCATTTTATCATCTGCGGACTCATCTCTTCCGCCGTTTTCTTCATCATAAACCCCTTTACCTTTGGCACTGTTTGCAATAATCATAAGGTTAAATCCACCGGTGACCGGACGACCTGCATCCATTTTACGAACAAACTCTGCCATTTCTTTTGCCAATGCAACACCTTTTTCCTTGGCAGGCTCTGACACCTCATTGCCGATGGAGTACATGATGACAGACGGATGGTTATAGTCTCTCGATACCATCGCTGCCAGGTCAGACTTATAGTTATCCATAAAATCATTTGCATAGTCATATTTATTTTTCTTGTTGTACCACATATCCCAGCTTTCATCCATGACATACATACCATATACGTCACAGGCGCGCAACATCGCCTCTGCTGCCGGATTGTGTGAGGAACGGATTGCGTTATAGCCTGCATCCTTTAACAGTTTCACACGCCGGAATTCACTTTCCTCAAAAGAAGCTGCCCCCAGGATACCATTGTCATGATGTACGCAGCCGCCGCGAAGCAACGTATTCTTACCGTTTACCAAAAGTCCCTGATTACTCCACTCGATGACACGGATGCCAAAAGCCGACTCCGCTTCATCGACTACTGTGCCGCCATTTTTTAATGTGACATGGCAGGTATAGAGATTTGGTGTGTCCTCACTCCAGAGTTTTGCATTTGAAATCGCAAGCTCTGTTTGTGCTCCGTTTGCTGTGGCTGCCACCTGACCATTGTATAAAATTTGAATTTCAATCTCTGCCTCTTCACTTTTTATCCCGGATGTCTCCACCTCTACACGAATGACCGCCGGCTCATAAGAAATCGTGCTCACGCGGATTCCTTCCGGCAGGATATGTGCCTTTTCGCCAACCCAGAGCCAGACCGGGCGATAGATTCCGGCACCGCTGTACCAGCGGCTATTCGGTGCATCTGCATTATCCGCGACTACTTTTATCGTATTCCTTGCGCCATAATTTAAGCATCCGTCCAGATTCACAAAATACGGTATATATCCGTAAGCTGCTCCGCCAGCTTCCTTGCCGTTTACATATACTTTACTGTTTTTGTATACACCCTCAAACTGAAGCTCTACATGCTTATCTTCCCATTCTGCCGGAACCTCCAGCTCTTTCTCATATTCATAGCATCCAGTCCCAAAATATGCACCAGCACTGCCAGTGGCATTCTCCGGTGCCCGCTTTTCTTCTAACATGGCATCATGCGGCAGAGTAATTACTCTGCCGGATGATGCTCCCTGCTTTTTAAAGTTCCAATTATCATTAAACTGTCGTCTAATCATACTTATTTCCTCTTTTTCTTCGCTTCCTTAGCTTCTGCTTTCGCTTTTTCCTCTGCCAGTTTTGCCTGATATTTTGCTTCTTCTTCCTCGAATTTCAAGCCCTTCTTGGCACATTTTTCTTTTAATTCTTCAATACGCTTTTCTTCCGCCTTGCGCTCCTGCTCTTCCTGCTCGATTGCAGCTTTTTCTTCCGGTGAAATATATACTTCTCCGCGGGCTTCTGCCTCCGCTTTATGGCGTGCTGTGATGTCAGCGGAAATCTGCGGCATTTTATTCTCGATATCAAAGAATGTCATGATTAATGAGCCTAACAGATAGCCTACCATCGGAACGCCCACAAAACACCATGCAAAGAATGTTTTCATCGCATCCGGCTGATTGATAACCTCTGTATTTACACTTGGCGCAATATATCCGTAATGGTTAATACCACCCAATATCAAGCTCTGTCCGATACCGGCAGATACAGTGATGAGAATACTATTTACAGATGCTGAGAAACCATCTGCACGGAAACCATTCTTCCACTCAATATGGTCAAGTGCCTCTGCCATCTGCGCTGCCATTACATAAGTAGGAAGTGCTCCAACCGACTTAATGAATAATCCTCCTAAAACTAATCCTAAACTGCCTCCACTGAATAATACAAGTGCACTTCCAAGCGCCGCAATCACAAAACCAATCTGCATTACCCAGCGTTTTCCAAACTTGCGGACTAACGGCCAGAGAATAAAGATTCCAAAGCCAAGCGGTGCCTGACCGATAGCATTTACCAATACCTGAAGTCCCGTTCCTGACTCTACGGAATTACCCAGTACCCAGTTACAATAGTAAAGCATACTGTTCGTCTGTAAAAAATTAAAAATCTGATAAAGCGCCCAGAACGCCATAATCATCATCCAGTATTTATCGGAAAAGCAGGCTTTTAACTGCTGCATAAACGGAACCGTTTCTTCCTTACTCTCGCCGCTCTCGTTTAAGCTTTCTTCTGTCACACGTTCTTTGGTAAAGAAATATTCCATCAGTGTTGCCGGAATTGCTAACATCGCAATAATTCCCATAATTAATGTCCATCTGCTCTGTGCCTCTCCACCAACACCGATAGCATTAATCATGATTGGCAGAATGATTGTCACCAGCATCCCCGGTATCATGGTTGTTCCGGTACTTGTCATCATCGCAAGACTGTCTCGCTGCTTCGTATTTCTGGTAGAAAGCGGTACCATCAGCGCATGGCTCATGTTATAAATTGTAAATGCAAATGCAAAGAATAAGTTATAGCTTACAACGACCCATACAATCTGCACAGTAGAATTCCAGTCCGGAACTGCATAGAGCAATACTCCACAGATTGCCATACATACACCTGAAACTAAAACCCATGGTCTTGCCTTACCCTGTCTGGTACGTGTCTTATCGATGATGCGTCCCATGATAACATTCGTAATTGCATCAATTATCTTAGAAATTAGCGGCATCAGCGTAAGAATCATGCCGCTCATTCCCAATACATCTGTGTAAAACTGTGTCAGATATGTACCGGCAATACCATAATATGCCATGTACACCAGACACGGGCCAAAAAAGTAGCCAAACCACATTTCACTTTTCTGTGTATTTGCCGAAGTGATTTTTGATTCAAACATCTTTCCGGAAAATACCTTTGTCATTAATTTTCCCATTTCCATTCTCCCTTTCCTTTTGCTCCTCGTTTATCTGTTGCTTTTTCATTTCATATAACAGCACTTGCTTTTCTGTTACACAAAAAAGAAGAGTCTCTTGATATATCTACTATATCAAAGGACTCTTCCCCTTAATTACCGTCTGTTTTACTTTTTTGTCTTTTTTATTACTTATTCCTTAAAGTCTCTGATTTTATTTCTCTTGCGAAACTCTGCCGGTGTCATTCCATACTTTTTCTTAAACTTCTCTCCAAAGTAACTCTGGGATGGAAAGTTTAGATATTCTGCTATTCCGCCTACACTTTCATTGGAGTATTGCAGGATATTTGCCGCTGCTTCCAACCGGATATTTAAGGCATACTCCTGCATCGTCATACCCATCTGTTCAGAAAAAGCACGCGACAGGTAACTTGGATTTTTCCCTACTGCCTCTGCCACATCATTCAATGAAAACTTTCTGGTACGATGATGAGCGATATAGTCCTTGCACTGCTCCACACAATCAGAATTGCGGTTTTTCTTTGCTTCCCTCACCATATTCGTAAATGTTCCCGAAATTTCCATATGAATTTTTAGGATTTCCATGACATTGGTACATTGGGAAATTTTCTGCAAAAACATTTCACTGGTGCGATACGCATCATAGGCATTAACACCGCCGCGAATCGCCGCTCTCGAGGCAAGGCAACTGGAGGTAACCGCCATATATTCAAACTGCTTTAAAGAATTTGCATTGGCAAGTGTCCCGATTTTCTCCACCTTTTCTAAGTTCTCAGGTGTCATCCTCTTTTCCTTTTGCTCTAAGACGCCATTTTCGATAGACGTCGTCCAGCGTAATTCATCCTGATATGCCAGATGCTGCTTCTCCTCTGTGGTATTCTGAATCTCATAAATCATCATGTCCACAGCTTCTACATTAACATCTGTTTTCACTTCGCTAACATTCATAATGGCATCTTCTGTAACCTGACGTCCGGTCAATATATAATACACCAACGCCACTCCATTTAAAGATTTTGCAAATGGCAGCTTCGGAACCTGGTACTTCTGATGTGAAACATGGTGACGCTTTCTATAAGATAACTGCTGTGCAAAGGAAAGCGTATCTGCTGATGCCGGGCCAAAGATGAATATATTTTCTTCCTTATCCAGAAATGCCAGATAATAAATGCCGTCCTCTTCCATATGAATTACCGGCATATCTGCCAGCTTACATTTCTCCTTGAGTACCAGATACAGTTCGTTTGTAGCTGCATCATTTATAATAACATCCCTAAAAATATCCTGATATTCACTGCTTATTTTTTCCTCTGTTCCCACGCAAAAATCTACAAGTTTATCCTCCTTATCGTAGACAAGGATGTTCATTCTCCACCCATAGAAAAAACGATCCAACACAAATCTGACCTGTTCCATTATCATTCACACCTTTTATTTGTTTTGCAGTTCACCCAGTACTTTTAAACTTTCCTTTGGATAACGTGTCTGCATCTTTCTGTCCACTGCAACCAATCCAAATGTCTTGCCATATCCCGCCTGCCATTCAAAATTATCAAGCAGACTCCAATAACAGTATCCGGTTACCGGTATACCCTCCGCCTTCGCCTGCATCACTCCTGCAAATGCTTCTTTTATAAATGTACAGCGGCGGGTGTCATCTGATGTGGCAATTCCGTTCTCCGTTATCAGTAACTCATTTTTAAAATCTTTCGCCACACGCCGCAATACATTGCCGATTGCCTGTGGGTAATCCTCGTACCCCATCTGAGTACATGGTACACCATCTGCCGGTTCAAGGGAACCTTCTTTTCCAACAATTTTTCTGGAATAGTTCTGCACGCCAAGGAAGTCATCCTCTTTGATATAAGGGAGATAAAAGCCAAAATCATCCTCCCACAACTGTCTGTCCATCGCAGCTCCATCCGCTGTCGGCTGATAATCATACAAGGATAACGTCAATCCCACTTTGCACTGCGGTGCTGCTTCTTTAATTACTTTCTTTGCTGCCTGATGTGCACGCATAACAATCGCTTCCTGCTCTTTGCTGCGCGGTTTTAAAAAAGTATTTACTCCAAACGGATTACAGTGGAATACCCTTCCCTCTTCAAGCATTCCAAGAAGCAGATTTTTCACATCAAAGTTGACACCCACCTGAACACTGCCTTCTTTCTTTGACGACTTCATAACATCTGCCGCAATTTTTTTCAGCTGATACCCCATATTTGCCTCATTAATGGTACAGACATAGCTAAGTTCTTTTCCGAGATGCTCTGCTACATATCCGGCATATTTGGCAAACGCTTCCACCACATATTCCTTGCCCCAGCCGCCTTTGCCAATCAGCCATGCCGGACTTGAAAAATGATACAGCGTTACGATTGGCATAATCCCGTTCTGTTTGCAGCACGCAATGACATCGCGATAATGCTCGATTTCCTTTTTCTCAAATTGTCCTTCCTTCGGCTCCACTCTCGCCCATTCAATCGAAAAACGGTATGCGTTAAGCCCTGCTTCCGCCATGAGTCGGATATCTTCCTCATAACGATTGTAGTGGTCTACCGCATCATTGGAAGGCTCCACAAAGCTTGAATGCTTCATATGCTCCATCGCCCAATAATCACTGTGTATATTATTTCCCTCTACCTGATGTGCCGCTGTCGCCGCCCCGATAAAAAATGTGTTGTCCATATCTCTTCCTCCATGCTTTTCTATGCTATAACACCGTTGTTCTTCTCATATGATTTTCCCTCGTTACAACGCTGCTGCTTTCCTTACATTTTATCGCATTTTTTACTTTTTCCCACCGTCAGAATTTTATACTTGATTTAGTTTTCATACATGGTGTATGATTTTCATATATCTATTTTGAAATTGTAGCAATCATGCGAAATAGGACTGTCACATGAATTAATATTTTACTGTGTATAATTTTCATTATTAAAAGTTGTGACATAGCACATTCCCGGTAAAAACAAAATTTCAAAATCAACTTCACAAAATACGGAATTTTAACGAATCCGCGCATTTTGCTCGAAAAGATTTTGAAATTTGTTTTATCGGAAATGTGCTGCATCAAAGATTCTAATAATGAAAATTATACGCAGTAAAGTTTTCTTCGTGCGACAGTCTTGTTTCACATGAAAGGAGGAGAATATGTCAACAAGCAAAGCATTTCAGCGCACCGACAACGCCATCACTAATACCCTTATCGCCCTGCTGCGCGAAAAATCTTTTGAAAAAATCACGGTTCAGGACATCTTAGATGCCACTCCGGTAAACCGTGCCACTTTCTATGCACATTTTCATGACAAATATGAGATTGTAGAACGGATGATGGAAGAATATATCCGAACAGAAAAGGAGCTTCGGGATATGCTGGCTTTTGAAAAGAAATCAAACTATGCCCGAATTATGCAGCAATTCTATGCCCGAAAAAAAGATTTGACTGAGGCACTGCTAAAAATCCACACAGACACAGTAGACCTGCGTGAATATATTGCGTCCAGTTGGAAAGAGGAATATTTAACATCCTCCGACAGCGCTGATAAAAAAATAGAAGCTGAAATGTACGCTCAGGTTATGACCGCATTCCAGCTTTCCTTTTTAGAGGAAAATTCCTCTCCTGATTTTTCATTGAATCACTTAGATGCTATGCTGATTGAAATCTTAATTCATACACTCCAGACCAACCCAGAGGAAACCCGCACCGCTCTATATGAACTGATGAGGAAAAGAGATTCCCAACATGACAGTTCTGTGTAACTTTTATATTTCCTCGATATTCCACTCCTCATACCACTCAATATAAGCCCTGTCTCCATCAAACCGGATTGGAAGCCACACATAATCTGCAATGCTGGTGTTGGCACTTGTCATCAATGGTGTCTTCATCAGCTGCATTTTTTCTTTTATGGTTGATTTATAGTCTTTGCTGTAATTCGAGCCAATCACTCTTTTCAGCCACTCATAGCGCTCCCTATCCACCGGATAATCCGGCACCCAGCGGTCAGCAAGTGCGATGTACAAATCCTTCTTTGGATGCTTGAACACTCCTGAAATCTGACTGTTAAAGGATGCCGAGCTGTCGTCATTTATATGAGGATTCCCCTGCAGCATATATGGTCCCTGCCAGTCATCTGCCACTGTCACTTCCGAAGGATTCGGAATGTAGCCCGTCATGCCACTCGTAAGCAGGTAGTGTCTTCCATTTCTCGCAAAATGTGTCACACCCTCTCTGGTAAATGGCGGATTTATATTCTCATAATGAGTTTTGTAACTATCTGCTGCCGCCAGATAGTCCTCGGTCAGTTCACAGGAAATCAAATCCTTATGGTCGCATTCCACATAAAGGTATGCCTTCCCGGTTGCCTCATCTACTGTGATGTCAAAGTCTCCAACCTTCTTGCCGAAAGGTTTGTAGTGGGAACGTACCAGCGTATACGGTCCCCGAAATGCATCTGCTGCGAGAATACTAAATTCCGGTTTGTCACAATACTTAATCCAGCACACATATTTTCCGGTCTTTGCATTTTTTATAATATGCGGTCTGTCCAATTTTCTGTTTGGATGCAGTGGCGACTTCTTATCCTTTGGTTCCGGTGCAATCAAAAGTCCCTCGTCCTTCCAGTTATATAAATCGGTTGAGGAATAGTAACGAATTCCCCATGTCCAGATTTTGGATTTTCCGTCTGTAAATTCTTTGTTCTCGCCATACCAGTAATAAACGCCATCTTCATACCAGATATTTCCGGCATGTGCCTGAATTCTTTTCCCGTTTGTATCGAGCCAGATTTGTCCCGGTCTTATGGATGTATATGCCATCTATTTTACCTCCCCTTCACTTCCTTTTACTAAGTATGCTGCAAATTAAGGAAAACCGTTATCGTTTGTTTCACTTTTTTGCAGTTTATTTTTCTAACCATTAAAATTTCAATTAAAATAGGGAGCCGTCTCAAAACAGACCGCTCCCCAAAAGATAACTCGTGCTTATTTTATTAAAATCTTACAATCTTGTATCCCATTTTCCACAGAATACCGTGTCGCTTGCTGTACCTGTGAACTCACTCTTACCACAGATTTTCTCGATAGCGGTGCGGATGCTTGTTCTGGTATTGCCATACGCGTTGACAAATGTATGCACCTGCGGAACATCAATCAGATGCGTGGTATAGTTCAAACTGATACCTACAGTCGGAACCTCCGTCACATACCACGGCAGCTCGCTGGAATGGTTGCAGCTCCAGCGGAGACGTACCTCGTTCTCCTGTGCGTAACCTTTGACATTGATTACAAGGAATACAACATCATACTTCTCACGGAAATCCTCCATCTTACCGCAATCCATCATCTTGATCATATGCATTGGATTTGGTCCCTCTTCAACCTCAAGGTCATGGAAGTTCGGTGCTACATCTACGGTAAATCCGGCTCTCTCTAATTCCTCAACCATAACATCCTTCACAGGGTCGCCCTTATAAGATTTTGACGTCGGTGTAGACTGTACAAATACAAGTCTCGCGCGTTTCTGCTTCTCAGGATTGATTGGAAGATTATGCTTTGTATCCTTGACAAGTGTGATACATCTCTGTGCAGCTTCCTCTGCAAGCTTAATATGCTCTTCACAGCCTACTACCTGCTCTCTGACAGACGGAGCTTTGACACGGTTCTCCTCTTTGTATAAGCCAAGCTTTGCCTTAAGTCCGAGAATTCTGTGAAGTGCCTCTGAGAGACGTTCCTCTGTGATGATTCCATTCTCAATACCTGCTTTCATATATCCGAAATCTTCATCGTCATCATTTGCAAAAAGGAACATATCACATCCGCTTGCGATAGCTTTCGGCACTGCAACAGAGCGCTTCTCCATGCAGGCAATTCCTGCCATATGTGATGCATCCGTGATAACCACACCATTAAAGCCCATCTCACCGCGAAGTAAATCTGTCAACAGCTCCGGTGCTAAAGTTGCAGGCATGATGTCCTCATCCTTGATACCCGGGCGAAGCTTACGGCTCATCTCCGGCAATGCGATATGACCGACCATGATACTCTCTAATCCCTCATCAATCATCGTCTGATATACTTTTCTAAAGGAGTTGTCCCACTCTTCCACAGAGAGGTCATTTACTCCAAGAACTAAGTGCTGGTCGCGCTCTTCCACACCATCACCCGGGAAATGCTTACAGCAACATGCAACATTGCTCTGATGAATACCCTCAATAAATGCACGGATATTTCCGATAACCTGGTCTGCATTGTCACCAAAGCTTCGTGTGTTTACGATTGTATTTCTCCAGTTCATGAAGATATCTGCACATGGGTTGAACATCCAGTTCACACCAACACTTGACGCCTCGCGTCCTGCCACATATCCCATATCATAAGCGGTCTTTACATCACCGCCTGCTGCTGCCTCTGCCGCAGTTGCAACAAATGTACCATCCGGCATACAGCCATCACCACCGTTGTCACAGTTTGCTGCAATCAAAAGCGGAATTCTGGAATTCTCCTGATATGTCTTGTTCTGATTATAAACCGCCTGGCTGTCACCGCCCTGCCATCTAAGACCTCCCTGGTGGAAGTCTTTCAACACTTTCTTAATTGCTTCCGGTTCCGGGCTCTTTCTCATAAGGACAAAAAGCTGACCTACCTTCTCATCAAGTGTCATAGAAGCAATGGTATCTTCCACCCACTGAATCTGCTCATCGTTCAAGTTAAACGGTTTCTCACGTAAATTTACCATGTCAAATCTCCTTTCACGAACAAATCTTTCCGATTATATAATTACTATATCTTTTTTTCTCAAAAAAATGTAGAATAGAATTAACAAAAACTAGCATTATTTTAATATCTATTGCTTTTTTCATTAAATAGTTGCTAAAGATATTTTCTTCAACAAAGTATAACACAACATGACACTTGTCTGATAATTGTAGTTACCAAGCTTTAAATTTACACATACAAGTTTCTAAGGAGTGAACAGACTATGAAAGCAGATATACTCGAACTGTTAAAAAACATATGTGATGCCATGGGTATTCAGGCACTCTATCTGACGCCGCCTTACGAAAATCTCTCCCGGCTTGACTTTGGACTTGGAAGCAGACTCTATGACAACTTTGATTACTCCGCCATCTTTTGTGACATTGAAAAAAATTGTCAGTCAAATACTATCTATATACAAGATAACACCTTCGGTATGTATTATACATTTTTTCTTTTTCCTCAAATAATTCAGGAAGAGTACAACTATTCCCTCTGCTGTATTGGCCCGATGCTCTTTTCCAATTTTGATGACCTTGACTTCCATGACATCATGGAACAGCATCGCATCGATGACCGGTATTTCCATGACATACAGACATTTTTTTCGCAGATTCCTACGCTTCCCTCACCGGATTATTGGACAAATCTTATCACCCCCCTCTGCCGTGTCATGTTCCAAGGTGACTTTACACTCACCTGGAACCGCGCAGACGAGGATAGTCTTGTATCTGTAAATCTTGGTTCCTTTATAAAAGAAGACAAATCGGATTTAAGCACGGAGACTATTGAAAAGCGTTATGCTGCCGAAAACGCCATGTTACAGGCAGTCCGACGCGGTGATTACACGGAAGCTGTTGTATTGCACAGTCATTTTATGCAGTACAAAATTTCTCCGCGCGTCAGCGACTCCCTCCGCAATACCAAGAACTTCCTGTTTGTCGCCAACACGCTTTTCCGTAAAACGGTAGAGCAGGCAAATGTACATCCCATATACATTGACGACTTGTCCAGGCGCTTCGCGATTCAGATTGAAAGCTGCACTTCCCAGACTCAAATCAACCAGCTGGGAAATGATATGATTCGCAAATACTGTCTGTTAGTTAACAACTATTCGCGCGGTGATGTCTCAGAGTTGATTCATCGGTGTCTTGACTACATTGATTTCCATTACGCGGAACCACTGTCCTTGGAAATTTTAGCAGGACATCTATCTGTCAGTACCGTATATCTGTCTGCTTTGTTTAAAAAAGAAATGCATACAAATCTATCCTCTTATATTCAGGATGTACGACTACGACAGGCACTTCTGCTTTTAAATTCCACGAAACTGCCGATTCAGGAAATCGCAGCGCAGTGCGGATTCCTAGACGAAAACTACTTTTCACGGGTATTTAAGAAACTACATGGTATGTCGCCAAGAGAATATAGAAAACAGGTGCGGAGCTTATAAACTGCTCTGCACCTGCTATATTATAACTGTGCTATCGCCCTATTGATTGCTGCTACCAACTGCTCTAACTGCTCTGCCTTTGCCTCCGGGCTGAAAGACAACAGAGAACGCAGCGGCATTGCTGCGGCAGTCGCTGCCATGGCTTCTCTGCTCATCACGCTCTCTTCCCCGGCATCCTGCGCAGCAGCATCTGCCATCATTGCACCCATAGCCTGCTGCAATACTCCCATTGCAATCGGATGTTTCATCATATCTCCTAAAGCTGTGTTGATGTCAAAATGCGGTTTTAAAACTGTGGTAGAATTTACTTTTACTGCTTTCTCCAAAACTATATCCGCCGCAGAGATACCAATTTGAATCTGGTAATCTCCAGTCGGCACATACCAGTCATGCTGCTCTATATCCCAGTAAGCAAACGCCCGCTTATCCAACATAAATGTCACCGTTTTCTCCTCTCCCGGAGCCAGCGTTACCTTCTCAAATCCTCTCAACTCACGAATCGGACGCACAATATCCTCTGTGTCAGATGCCACGTAAAGCTGTACCACTTCTTTTCCGGCAATATTTCCGGTATTTTTTACTTTGACACTTACCTGCAATACATCTGTGTCTGCCATCTCCGCCTTATCCAATTTCAAATCAGAATATACAAAATCCGTATAACTGAGACCATGACCAAACGGGAAGAGAACAGCTTTTTTCATCGTCTCATAATAGCGATATCCAACCATCACACCCTCGCGGTATACCACATCCTTCTTTTCCACTCCATAATACGGATATGTCGGTGTATCTTCTACGCGCAGCGGGAATGTCTCTGCAAGGCGTCCGGAAGGGTTTGCTTTTCCGTACAGCAAATCTGCAGTCGCGGCACCTACCGCTTCTCCGCCGAGATATACCTCTAACACCGCCTTTACATCTGCAATCCAAGGCATTTCTACCGGAGAACCGTTATGCAATACCACGATTGTATTCTCATTCACTGCACAGACAGCTTCTATCAAATCATTCTGTACCTGAGGCAGTCTCATATGCTTACGGTCATATCCCTCTGACTCATAGGAATCCGGCAGTCCTGCAAAAATTACAACTTTCTTCACATCCTTTGCCGCTGTCAGCACTTCATCCAAAAGTCTCCTATTCTTCTCACTGTCTTCTTCACTGTATCCCTCTGCATAAGCTGCATTTACATTTTCTTTTAATGTATCCCATGCACCTGTCACCTGATATGGATTGATATGAGAACTTCCGCCCCCCTGATATCTCGGCGTTTTTGCATATGCTCCCACAATTAGCACTTTTTCCTCTTCCTTCAGAGGAAGTACCTTATCTTCATTTTTCAGAAGGACTGCGCACTCTTCTGCAATTCTTTTTGCAGTCTCATGTCCCGCCTCAAAATCATAAACAGCTTCCTTGTGCCCTTCGCTGTAGCGCATCACAATATTTAAAATACGCTCAACTGCACGATTCAGGACTTCTTCCTCCAGCTTTCCATCCTTTACTGCAGCAATAATTCTTCTGACATTATCCGTTCCCGTCCCCGGCATCTCCAGATCAAGTCCCGCCTTAATGCTTAAAACCGGGTCATCACACGCGCCCCAGTCTGTCATCACATATCCGTCAAATCCCCACTCATCGCGAAGAATATCTGTAAGATATGTCTGATTCTCGCTCGCATATGTACCATTGATTCGGTTGTAAGAACACATCATCGTCCACGGCTTTGCATCCTTTACCATCTCCTCAAAGGATGCCAGATAGATTTCCCGCATGGTACGCTCGTCCACCACAGAATTGCTCGTCATGCGATAATATTCCTGATTATTCGCAAGGAAATGCTTCGGACTTGTTCCAACGCCTTCCCCCTGCACACCTTTCACGGTTCCGGCAGCAATTCTGGTGCTTACAAGCGGATCCTCTGAATAGTATTCAAAATTCCTTCCACAAAGCGGAGAACGCTTGATATTCATCGCGGGTCCCAGTACCACACTGACATCCTCTGCCTGTGCCAATTTGCCGAGTTCACTGCCCATTGTCTCTGCCAAAGCAGGGTCAAAAGCGGATGCCAATGCACATCCCGCCGGAAAGCAGATTGCCGTGTTGCTTTCACTAAGTCCTAAATGGTCTGCCGCAAGTACCTGTTTTCTCAATCCATGAGGACCATCCGTCACCATCGTCTGCGGGATGTCAAGACGCTCTAATCCCTGCAAGTGCCAGAAATCTTTTCCTACGCAGAAGGATGCCTTTTCCTCCAAAGTCATCTGTGCTACAAGGTCTTTTATTTTTTCTTTTTCCATCTTCGCTCTCTCCTTTTCTGTTATTTGTGTCTCTGTGCCAGTTCTTCACGAATCTGCGGCATTTTTTTATCCAGGTTATACATCATCGTGAGCACAAACATCACCACAAACAATATCAGCGGCAGATAATTATAAATCGCTACGATTGAAAAATTCGCCATATCCGACTGCACGGCAAGATTTCCATCATATCCGGCAAGTCCCATCACAATACCGGTAAGCGCAGATGCAAGACCGCTTCCAAGCTTCGATGCAAAGGATGTGATAGAAGCCAGAGAACCTTCAATTCTTTTTCCGGTCTTCCACTCGCCAAAATCCATACACTCAATCAAATACACATTAATCATCATACTGATTGGCATGACACCAATACCCATGAAAAGTCCGCCAACAATTATCGTAATAATATTGGTTCCGCCAATGGTACGAATTGCCAGCCCGATAATACCAAGCAGTGCGCCACCCTGAAGAAGCTTTGTATTGCCAAATTTTTTCGTCATAAGAGGGTAAAAAATCAGCAGCAGCGGTGTCACAAGATTTGTGATTGCCGTCATAGACTGCAGACCAATATCTCCAACGATATACTTGAAATAATAGGTTGTTGCTGTTCCGAGATTATTGATAATATTTACAATCAAAAGTGCTCCTGCAACGATAAAAATGTATTTATTTCCACAGATTGCTTTTAACGATTCTTTCATGGATAATTTCGACTGTTTTTCTTCCTCTGTCTGCTCAGTTTTCTCATCTACCACCACTTCCTTAATCAGCACAAAGCGAAGCATACCAATCAAGCCGAGCGGAACTGCGAACATGAGTGCAATGGTTGTCCAGCCTTCCTTTGTTGCCCCCACACCTGCAACTAACTGCGGCATAATAATGCTGAACACAATCGCCGCTGCCATTACAATCATTCCGTTGACAGACAATACTTTTACCTGATTCTCATTTTTACAGATAGCACGTGCCATATAAACAGCATCTGTTCCATTCAAAAATGTTGCACAGACCGAATTAATCAGCGTATACATCACAAACACATATACTGCCTGCGCACTTTCTCCCACATCCGGCACCGAAAAAATCATTACCGTAAATACCCATACTAAAACAATGCATATCTCATATGGTCTTGCTTTTCCAAATCTGGTATTCGTCTTGTCAATGATAAATCCCACAACCAAATCCGTAAATCCATCAAACAGTTTTGATACTAATAAAAGCATGCCGACAAGTGTCGCGCTCATTCCAAGCATATCGGTACAGTAATAAGTCAGATAACCAATCAATACCACATTGAGTGCCAAAGATGTTGCTCTTGTTGACCATGCCGGTGCAAACCAGAATGGTAATTTTTCGTTTTCATTTTTCATTTGAAAAACCCTCCTTCTATAATGTCTTCATTATAGAGGAGGGTTCGCGCATTGTGTTATACGTTTTGTTGCTTTTTTGTTCATTTTGTTGTTTGTCTCACTGCAAATTTACAGCTTTCTTAATTCCTGCCATGAAAGGAATTATCCTTATTCATCTGCCGATACTGCGTCGGCGTCACACCATATTTTTTCTTGAAATATCCTGCAAATCTGCCCGCAGAGGAAAACTGCATATAATCTGCAATCTGTGCCACAGAACTCTCTGAATACTTTAGAAGATTCGCCGCCGCATTCAGCCGCTCCTCTGTAATATAATCATGGAGTGTCATTCCCGTGCGTTCTGAAAAACATTTTGACATATAGGAACGGTTTACTGACAAATCACCTGCCATCTTTGAAATCGTAAAAGGATGATAGAGTTCTCTTGCCACGTAATTCTTACAGCGTTCCACAATCGTACCAAAGCGCTGTTCTTCCTTTTTCTCATGTACCAGTCTTGTAAATTCATTCGTAGCTAATGTCCCCAATTTCAGTATTTCCATGACATTGCTGCACTTTGCAATCTTCTGCAAATATAAATCCGACATATCGTAACAGCGTCTCGCCTCCACGCCTCCACGTATTGCGGCACGCGTCGCTAATGTAATACTGGAGACTGCCATATACTCCATCTGCTTGAAATCATCCATCGCCATGGTGCCAATCTGCTCCATCTCCTGCCAACTGGCATGCTCCATATCAATATCTGCATCCTCTCCAAAAATCCCATTTTCAATTCGATTCATCCATTGA
The DNA here is from genome assembly GCA_964484605.1 of uncultured Roseburia sp. Lineage (GTDB taxonomy): Bacteria > Bacillota > Clostridia > Lachnospirales > Lachnospiraceae > Roseburia. The sequence continues at coordinate 21,814 of CAZAGJ010000041.1, forward strand.
AGTTCAACTTCATAGGAAGCCCTCGATTTTTCTTCTTCATGTCTGTATAACTGGTATGAAACATCATCTTTCACATCCGGTTTCATAACATGCGCATTACGATTTTGTATCTCCTGCTCGGACAATTTTTCACCAGTCAATATGTAATGGCTAAGAGCTATCACCCCAAGCATTTTCCCCTGTGTACTCCTCGGGATGAGATAGTCCTTGTTTCTGATTTTACTTGCAAAACGGTACTTTCCCATATCAGCGCTGTCAAAATAAGAACCTGCAATCGGGCCAAAAAGATAGCTTTTCCCCTCACTTTGTATCTCCCAGAAGTAGACGCCTGTCTCATCATAAAAAATCTGCGGATAGTTCTGTACTGTCTCTTTATTTGTCAACCTGTCATGAATCGTCTGCGCCTTTAGGAGTACAGTTTCCTCCTCTGTACAACGGCAAAACAATATATTTCCCTGCTCATCAAAGCAGTATCCTTCGATTCCATGCGAATAAAATAGTCTCTCTAACAAAAATTCCAAAATTTATCACCTCAGACATATTCTAACGCAGGATATAAGATTAAGCAAAATAAAACTGTGTTACAGTAAAAATGCACCTCTGTATCAGCTACACGAACCTGATACAGAAGTGCATTTTTCGCGTTATCATAACCCCGCCAAATCTGAAACAATTCCTCGCATCTGCTGCTTGGATGTCACGCTTCGCGCTGCATCTAATACCTGCTTTTTTTCTTCATCACTCATTCCGGCGAAATTTTCCATTGCTTTTTCATTCATGGAAAGCTGAAACGCAAATCCCATCGGCATATCATTACGATTTTCCATTACTATCACCTCCGCATTTTCTGATAGTATTGCACCGATTGAATTTTTTATTCACAAATTCTATTCTCTTCCCTTTACTTTTCTAATGCAGTATGTTTAAATTACATATATCGTTATTATAGGAGGTACTTAATTACGCAATATGAACGAATGCTTTCCGAGAGCAGACGTCTCGGTGAACAAATCCACACTTTACAGTCACAAATCAGTGCCCTGCCCGACGGGAAATTAATATGCGCCTTTGATGGCAAATATTATAAATGGTATGTTAGTAACGGACATCAAAAGCATTATCCGCCCAAAAAGCAACGCAGCATTGCAGAGCAATTAGCTGTGAAAAAGTACATGACACTTCTCATGGATGAACTTTCACAAGAAAAAAGAGCCATTGATTTCTACCTCAGTCATCACAAGCAGTGCGACAGCAAATCTGCTGAATTACTAACCAATCCGGAATACTCCGATTTACTTTCATCATTTTTCACTCCACTCTCCGAAGAACTTACGCAATGGATGAATGCCCCATATACAACAAATCAGATTTTTCCTGAGCAGCTAATCCATAAAAGTATTTCCGGACATCTGCTTCGTTCCAAATCAGAGTCAATCATTGACACCTTCCTGTATCTAAATAAAATACCTTTCCGCTATGAGTGTGCACTGTGTCTAAAAGAATCCACGTTTTTTCCTGATTTTACAATTCGTCATCCCCAGACAGGTCAGACATACTACTGGGAGCATTTTGGCCTTATGGACAATCCCACCTATTATAAAAACGCCTATTCCAAGCTGCAGTTCTACACCTCTTGCGGAATTATCCCATCTATTCAGCTTATTACAACGTTTGAGACCAAAAATCACCCTCTGAATTCTGAAATGGTTGAAAAAATAGTTACGCACTACTTTTTATAAAACTTGAGTTATAAAAACTACATTCATAAATCTGCGTCCACCCAAAATGCTACCATATGATTTCAGCTACAAAAGCTGCAATCACATACAACCACATCCGCAAAATAGGTCTATACCTAAAAATTTATCTTCCAGATACTTTTTTTATACTATTTCAGTACCTGGTAAGGAAATTTTTCCGTATAGACCTAAAAACCACATTTCTTTCATTCATTTTCGTTATTTTCTTTCGATTTTAGAATCCCACGAAAAGATTTTTTTGTATAGACCTAAAATCTGCCTTAACTTGCCAACTTCTTTCTGCACTTACACCAAGCCCAGCATTTTTAACACCCAATACACCAGCCCCAGCAGCCAGCTTGAGGAAATCCCATATAAAATAACCGGCCCCGCAATCGTAAAAATCTTACAACCGATACCAAATACCTGTCCCTCTTTCTGGAACTCGATAGCCGGTGCTGCCACGCCGTTCGCGAATCCGGTAATTG
>CAZAGJ010000042.1:0-23174 GCA_964484605.1 uncultured Roseburia sp.
AAATGCCTGTCCCCGTTGTATCTATGCCAGGCACGGCGGCACCGCTCTCCACCACCTGATAATAACAGTTTCCTGCCGCAGAACCTGTAAATGCTACTGTCGCCACAGCCTTACTGTCGCGGACCGCCGTACCGGCAGAAAGTGTAAGAGAAGACAGCTTCACCGCTCCGCCGGAAACAGCCAGTATGCTTCCATCCACATCACTGAACAGCTTGCCAATGCAGCTATCCGCTCCGCTGGATACGATGGTTACGGATTCTGTCGCAGTGGGCTGATCTAGCGTGGTCACACCGATGCGGGCATTGGCTCCCAATCCTGCTCCCTCCAGCTTAATCTCCTTTCTACCGTACAACCAGACATTGCTGGCGCTTGTTCCGGCACTATTGCCGCTGATGACAACGTCACCCGACACGTGTAGACTAGAATAGGAGCTCACCCCGCCGCCATTTGCACCTGTACCGTACACGGTATTCCCCGTAATGCTTCCTCCGTACATATAAAATCCCCCATAAGAACTAACGCCGCCGCCCGAACCCGTGCTCGCGTTCGCTCCGGTCTCCTGATTGCCGGCGGTATTCCCCGTAATGCTTCCTCCGTACATACAAAATTTCCCATAAGAATGAACGCCGCCGCCCTTCGCGCCCACTGCACTATCTTTTTTGGTATTACGATTATCCGTGATACTGCCTCCATACATATAAAATTCTGCGGCAACACATACATGCACGCCTGCACCGTCAGGTCGATCGCCATCTACGTGAGTATTCTCATCTGTTCTTCCGCCCGTAATACTGCCGTTATACAGAAGTAGTGTGCCCTTCATTTCCTCAGAACTTCCGCTACTTTTTCCGACATACACTATCTGACCGGTGGGATTCGTCAGCTTTCCCGTCGAACCACAGTCTGTTAAAATCAGCTTACCCTGATTATAGATATGCACAAGAGCGCCTAGTGCAGTGCCCATCTGCGGCTGTATTGTATGACCGTTCAGGCACAGCGTGATATCCGCTGTCACTTCCCATGTGGAAGTTAATGCCACATCACCTGATAAGTAATATGCGCCCGCCGCAGCAGGCAGGGAATCCGTCGCCGTCCACTCTGCAAATGTCGTGGCGCTGCTGCAGGTATGTCCTGCTCCCGTGCAAACCGCTCCCCCGCAGAGCATATGGTCAGCATGTCCCTCCGCCTTTACCGTCGCAGGAAGCATCCCCGCCAGCAGACAAACTGTCAGCACGAAGCTTAAAAGTTTCATAGTCTTCCTCATTTCAATCTCCTCCTAAATACATGACGCGCAGTGGTACGCATTAGATTTCTATGCTGTTATTGTAAAACATCATTTTAGGGATGGCAAGATTTTTTCGTCTATCAGGACTTCCCACGTCCCATTTCGTTTACCATTCGTTCTCTGTACAAATCCTTTCTTCTTTAATGAAGCAAATCTGTTTTTAACTACACACCCTCCCCATCAAATTGCGGGATAAAGCTTTCTTCTGCCGTCCCGCCCTCCTGAATGAATCCATGCTCTACGCCTAAGCCGATGGCATAGTCCACCACCTCATCATATTCCATCTCTGTTACTCTGCGGTTAATCTCCGGATATTTTTCCACGCTGGCAAGCGGTGTAAACTGATTCATGATACTGATATAGATTCTATCCCCGTAAGTCTCATAAAGATAGCGTATCACCGCCTTAGAATCCTGCACACACCCCGGCAAAAGCAGATGGCGCACAATTGTCCCCTGCTTCATCAGACCTTCCTCATCTCCATCAAAAAACTCTGCACTGCCGGTCTGTCGCACCATCTCCGCGATAACAACTTTCGCCACTTCGCTGTAATCAGGCGCATGGGAATATTTTGCGCTGAGTTTAGCGTCCATATATTTAAAATCCGGCAGATAAATATCCACAAGTCCTTCCAGACTTTTGATGGTATCCACATTTTCATAACTGCTCGTATTGTATACAATCGGTACCGTAAGCCCCTGCCGCTTTGCGCGCTCTAATGCCCACACTATCTGCGGTGCAAAATGCCCCGGAGTCACCAGATTGATATTGTTTGCACCTTTTTGCTGTAATTCCAGAAAAATCTCTGCCAAGCGCTCCCTCGTGATTTCCTTTCCGGCTGTGCCATTGGCAATATCTGCATTCTGGCAGAATACGCAATGCAGGGCGCAGCCGCTGAAAAATACCGCTCCGGAGCCCTGCTCACCTGAAATGCAAGGTTCTTCCCAGTAGTGCAGTGCAGCCCGTGCAACTTTTAGATTTTCTGTCTGTCCACAAACTCCCGTCTCGCCCATCGTGCGGTCAATCCGACAGTTTCTGGGGCACAATGTACACATTTTCATCTTCTCACTTCATCTTTCTATGGAATTTCGACATTGCGATTTTCTTACTTTTTAGGTATTATTATTGTTGAATTTTCCTGTACATTATATCACATTGTTTGTACCGGATAAAATTTAATTGCGAATATTAAGGAGTTTGTTATGAGTTTAAAAAACTGTATGGTAGCACAATCCGGAGGTCCTACCGTTGCAATTAACGCCAGCCTTGCCGGAGTCATTGAAGGAGTTGCTTCCTCCTCTATGTATGATACGGTCTATGGCTCTTTGAATGGTATCACAGGCATTTTGAATAATCACCTGATGAACCTCACTGAGCTCATGAATGAGAATCCGGACTATCCGGAGCGTCTGGCTAAGACACCTGCCATGTTTTTAGGTTCCTGCCGCTACAAGCTTCCTGATTACATGGATGATGATTCCCCTTATGTCTATATTTTCAAGCAATTTGAAGATTATCATATCGATGCTTTCTTCTACATCGGCGGAAATGATTCTATGGACACTGTCTTAAAGCTTTCCGGTTATGCCGACATGATTGGAAGCAGTGTCCGTATTATCGGTATTCCAAAGACGATTGACAATGATCTGTGCGAGACAGACCACACACCGGGCTTTGGCTCCGCAGCAAAATATATCGCATCTTCTCTGCTTGAGATTGCACACGATACATTTATCTACGCCGTAAAGAGCGTCACGATTGTAGAGATTATGGGACGCGATGCCGGATGGCTCACTGCCGCTGCCGCACTTGCGAGAAACGGCTATAATACGGCACCACACCTGATTTATCTGCCGGAAGTTCCGTTTGACACTGAGGACTTTCTCCTCGACATCAAGCGTCTTCTCTTCGAGCGCAACAATGTCATCGTTGCAGTCTCTGAGGGAATCCGCGATGCCTCCGGCAACTATATCAGCGCCTCTGAGGGCACGGTTGACAGCTTTGGTCACAGCCAGTTGAGCGGTGCCGGAAAAACACTGGAGTTTCTGGTAAAGGAAAAGCTGGGTGTAAAAGTGCGTTCCGTGGAACTCAATGTATTGCAGCGATGTGCCGCACATCTCGCCTCCAAAACGGATTTGGACGAGTCCGTATCACTCGGCAAAAAAGCCGTCGCACTCTCCGAAGAAGGTGTAACGGCATCAATGGTCACAATGAACAGAGTCTCTAATGCCCCTTATACGATAGAGTATGGTTATGCAGAGATTAAAAACATCGCAAACGAAGCAAAATCTGTTCCGACTGATTGGATTACCCCAGCAGGAAATGATGTCACACAGGAACTCGTCGATTATCTGACTCCATTGATTCAGGGCGAATCACAGGTTTCCTACGAAAACGGACTTCCTGTCTATATGGATGTCACGCATTTGTCCAAGCATCAATAAAATGTTCCGTCAGCTTATCTGACGTGAAATCTTCTCTTAAGCTCTGTGCGCGCTCTGCGGTCCCCGATAATCACGGTTCCGACAAAGAGCAGCACAGATGCTGTAAACGCCAACTCTCCCATAAACGGTCTTGTCGCAATTCCAATCAGCGAAAACACAAGCGATACCACGCTGCATAAAATCATAAAAAGCTGCCACATCATGTAGCTCTGCCAGTTTCTGCGGTTTAAAATCATCAGAATCAAAATACTCATATCTACCAGCAGAATAATAACCGGAAGTGCATAATTTATCGACCAGCCTCTGTACCCATACAGAAAATCAATTGCAACCAGCATCAGAACCGCAATCAGGGCAAGCAGTGTCACTTTGCTCTGATAACCCGATTTTCCGAGTATCGCAAAGCGTATCAGCATGTACACATACAAAAGACTCAGTCCCGAGATAGCACTCCACCATATCTCTGCATCCGTCACCACGTTGATATATACCAGCAATACCTCTGTAATAATCGCACAGAATAGGTATATTCTGCTAATCAGCATGAATTTCCTTGTCATCACGCGTACATTCGGATACATATCCTCCACTTCCATCGTGTGTTCCAGCACTGAATTACAGAGTGGACAGCGTTCCGTCTCATCAAGTATCTCCAAATTACATTTTTTACATATACTCATAGATAAAACTCCCCTATTTATAGTTTACTCCGTTACTCTCCACCTCAAGAGAAATCCCATCAGACGCCACCTTACGGAAAAAGCCCCGCTGTACGGAAGGGTCTGACAAATCATAACTGAATGTAAATACCAAGGTGTCCCCATACGAGCAAATGGTTCCCTTCAGATGCTGTCCCTTAGACATTGCCAAAAAAGCATGGAACTGCTCAATATACGGCTGATAATCCTCCGCCACATGAATATTTCCGATATTGGTTACCGTTGCCGTGTTTGCAAGAGCAGATGAGGAGTAGACATAGCGCATTGCAATATTTTTCATGAAGAGCGGTACTGCACGTGCAATAAGAAGCTTCTCATTTGACACGTTATAGGAAAATATCTTCTCCAAATGCTCACGGTTAATCTGGCTGCGCAGGCTCTCGCTGACAATCTTTAGCACTTCCTCAAAAGTGTACACTTCCCTCGTCGGATGAAACTCTGCCGAAACCATCGCAAAAAAGTTCTTCGTCGTGATAGAATCAAAATACGGGCGCAGATTCACCGGCACCGCCACACGGATTGGCTTATCAGATGGCATACCATGCAGACACTCTGTATATACGCTCCAGATATATACGCTCACCAGATATTCATTAATACTCACTCCATAAGAGTGACAAACCTTTTTCAGTTCAGGAATTGGCATATATCCATGCATCACACCAAACTCCCCTGCCGGCAGATGCTCTCCCTTAATGAGATAAGCCTTCTTAGTATGATAACTTTTCTCCGAACTTCTCTTGTAATTCTTAAGAAAGCTGTCCTCCCGGTTCAGCGAAGTCTCGCTGTTTAAGGAATCGCCAACTTTCTCAATCAGTTCCGGATGTGCCAGACGCAGGTACTGATACGTCAGTTCCTTAAGGAAATTGATACCTCCCATGCCATCTGTCAGCACATGGAACACTTCCAGATTGATGCGATACTTATAGTAAGTCACACGAAACAGATAGCTGTGGTTCTGGTTCTGATGAATATATCTGCACGGAAAATTCTGCTCTTCACGCACACGCGGAGCCGGCTTGCCGTTCTCCTCAAAATAGTACCAGAATACGCCCTGCCGAAGTCTCAGATTAAAACCGTCAAATTTAGGAAGCACAATATCCAGCGCCTGCTGTAAAAAATCCGGCTGTATCAGCTCCGAAAGCGTAACACTGATACGATAGACATTGCTCATGCTCTCCCCGGCAATGACAGGAAACAGATGCGCGGTATTATCCAGATGCTCCCAGCGAATCTCCTTGTATCTGTTTTTTTTATTCTTTTTATCGTTCTTCTTCTCGTCTTCTGTTATCCCGGTTGTAACTGCATTGTTCTTTTTTTTCATATGAACTCTCTCTCAAAATATGCTCTTACAGATGTATAAAAAACGGACATCCTATTTCATATTATAAAATAAGATGCCCGAAATTGCTACCTTTATTAACTTTTATTAACTTTTCACAAACTGGCTGTTGTAGAGATTTGCATAGAATCCGTTCTTTGCAAGCAGTTCCTCATGATTTCCCTGCTCAATAATGCTTCCGTCCTTCATCACTAAGATGACATCCGCCTCCTGAATCGTGGAAAGCCGATGTGCCACAATAAAGCTGGTGCGTCCTTCCATCATCTTCGCAAAGGCTTTCTGGATGCGCATCTCCGTGCGAGTATCTATTGAGGATGTCGCTTCATCCAAAATCAGCATTGGAGGCAGACACAGCATCACACGCGCGATACACAAGAGCTGCTTTTGTCCCTGCGAAAGGCTTCCTCCATCCTCAGCGATTACGGTGTCATACCCCTCCGGCAGACGCTTGATAAAACTGTGAGCATGAGAGGCTTTTGCCGCAGCAATAATCTCTTCGTCTGTCGCATCCGGCTTACCCATGGTAATATTTTCCCTGATGGTTCCGCTTCTAAGCCATGTCTCCTGCAGCACCATACCATAATTGTCACGCAGACTCTCTCTGGTAATGGACGGTATCGGAATATCATTGACACGAATTGTTCCGCTGTTCACATCATAGAAACGCATCAAAAGATTGATAAGCGTTGTCTTGCCACATCCTGTTGGCCCGACAATCGCAACGCGCTGTCCCGGTTTCACAGAGAGGTTGAAATCCTCTATCAGCTTCTGCTCAGCCGTATAAGAAAAATACACATGTTCCAAATCCACACTGCCATCCGCATTTTCTAACTTCACGGCATCCGGTGCATCCGGCACTTCTGCCTCCTCTTCTATCAATTCGATTACCCTGCCCGCACAGGCAAGCGCATTCTGAAGTTCTGTGATAACGCCTGAAATCTCGTTGAACGGCTTAGTGTACTGGTTCGCATAGCTGAGGAGACTTGCAAGCTGTCCGACACTGATACCTCCGGCAATCGCCGTAAATGCACCGACAACTCCAACCGTTGCATATACGAGACTATTGACAAATCGCGTGGAAGGATTCGTCAGACTCGAGAAGAAGATTGCGCGCAAAGAGCACTTCTGCAGTCTGTTGTTAATCTCATCAAACTGCTCTAATGCTTCATCCTCATGAGAGAATGCCTGTACCACCTTCTGATTGCCAATCATCTCTTCAATAAAAGCTGTCTGCTCGCCTCTTGTCTCCGACTGAAGCTTAAACATAGTAAAGGTCTTTCTTGCAATAAAGCTTGCCACAAACAGGGAAATCGGTGTAATCACTACCACCGCTGCCGCAATATGTGCACTGATGGAAAACATAAAAATCAGAGTTCCGAAGATGGTTACCAATCCTGTAAAAAGCTGCGTAAATCCCATCAAAAGTCCGTCTGCGAACTGGTCAACATCCGCAATGACACGACTCACAACTTCACCATAGGAGTGTCCGTCAATGTAACGGAGCGGGAGTCTCTCTAGCTTTTCAAATGCCTCCATACGAATGTCTCTTATGACATTGTATGTGATTTTGTTGTTGCAGGCGTTCATAACCCACTGTGCCACCGCCGTGAGCAGTATCACGACTGCCATCTTCCGCAAGACTTCAAAGACGCCGGAAAAATCAACTTTCCCTGCCTCCACAATCAAATCAATCGCCTGTCCGGTAAGAACCGGCACATAGAGTGTCAGCGCCACCGTAACCGCTGCAAGTACAATGGAGCATCCGAGATATCCCCAGTAGCGCTTAATATATCTTAATACTTTTCCTAATGTCTGTTTTTGTTTTTCATTTATCACTTTTTTCATGATTGCACACCCCCAGACACTTTCTTAAACTGAGAGTCGTAGATTTCCTGATAAATCTCACAGCTGTTCAGCAGTTCCTCATGTGTTCCCATTCCGACAATCTGCCCGTCATCCAACACGATAATCTTGTCTGCATGCTGAATGGAAGCCGCACGCTGCGAGACAATAAATATCGTCATCTGTCCACCCATCGCGGCAAGTGCCTGTCTGAGCTTCGCATCTGTCGCAAAGTCCAGTGCAGAAGCACTGTCATCTAAAATCAAAATCTCAGGCTTCTTTACAATCGCTCTTGCAATCGTAAGGCGCTGCCGCTGTCCACCGGAGAGATTTCTGCCCCCCTGTTCAATGACATAATCCAGTCCGCCTTCTTTCGCATCTACAAATTCCTTTGCCTGTGCAATCGCAAGCGCCTCGTCAAGTTCTGCATCTGTCGCCAACGGATTACCCCACTTTAAGTTCTCACGGATTGTTCCCTTAAAAAGAACTGCCTTCTGTGGTACCACGCCCACTTTTTCCCGCAAATCATCCAGCGCATACATACGCACATCCCTGCCGGCTACATTTACCGAGCCTTCGGTTGCCTCATAGAAACGCGGAATCAAATTCACAACCGATGTTTTACCGGAACCTGTTCCGCCAATAATTCCAATCGTCTCTCCACGCTCTGCTGTAAAGTGAATATCTGTCAGTGCTTCCTCTCCTGCCTCTACATAAGCAAGATTCACATGAGCAAATTCCACTGCCGGATATGCCTGTGCACTCTCTGTGCTCCGGGTACTATCTGCACTATCTGCATCCATGTCCACACCTGCTCTGTGCACCGCATCATCTTTAATAGAAGATTCCAGTTCAAAAACGCTCTGGATACGATTTCCACAGGCAAGCGATTTGTTAATATTAATAATCAGATTTGCCAGTTTTACCAGTTCCACCAGAATCTGCGACATATAATTTACAAGAGCCACGACTTCTCCCTGCGTAATGACACCATCCTGCACCTGCCATGCACCCGTCCACACCAGCACAATGGTCGCGCCATTGATGATGATATAGGTCAACGGATTCATCAGCGCAGATATCTTGCCTACATATAACTGTATTCTCGTCAGATTGTCATTCTTCTCACTAAAGGACTCGATTTCATCCTTCTGTTTGTTAAATGCCCGGATAACGCGGCTTCCGGTAAGATTCTCTCTCGTGATTCCAAGCACCTTGTCGAGTGCCGTCTGCACCTTTTTATATAGAGGAATACTAATCAGCATAATGCCGAATACCACAATCGACAACAGCGGTATCGCCACCACAAATACAAGTGCTGCCTTCACATCGATGGTAAATGCCATAATCATCGCGCCAAACACGATGAATGGAGAACGCAGGAAAAGGCGCAGAACAAGATTCACTCCATTCTGCACCTGATTGACATCACTCGTCATTCGTGTGATAAGTGTCGAAGTTCCCACTGTATCCATCTCTGTATAAGAGAGACTTTCAATATGGGCAAACAATGCATGACGCAGCCCCGTCGCGCATCCTACCGCTGCCTTGGCTGCAAAATACTGTGCAGTCACAGAACAGGCAAGTCCCACTGCTGCAAGCAGAACAAGCACCAGACACATCTTCATAATATAAGGCTGATTACCTGTTGCCACACCGGTGTCAATGATTGCCGCCATAACGAGCGGAACAATCAACTCAAAGGATGCCTCCAACAGCTTAAACAGTGGTCCTAACACCGCTTCTTTTTTGTAATCTTTCAAATAAACCAGTATCTTCTTCATGTAACAGTTCTCCTGCTATGCTTCTTTCTTATTCTTCATGAACTGCATACCCACAATAATCACGCCTCCGATAAGGAAAAACAGCCAGTTGAAGGTTGCAAATGACAATGGTTCCTGAGGAACATCCAAAGTTACCGGTCCCATAATGACTGCATAGATAGAACCTACCATCAGTCCGATAATCAGATATATGGTCTGTGGTCGAAAGTTCTCAAGCGCCTTGCGAATCACTTTTACCACGCTGAATATTCCCACCAGAACACCGCATCCAAAAATGAATACCGTCGGAAATGCCGATAAATTCAAATGCAAAATCTCCTTAATCGCTTTTACTATCGGGAGATAAAGTCCCATGATAAGAAGCAGTGTAGAACCGGAAATACCCGGCAGAACCATTGCAGAAATTGCAATCATTCCTGCCACAAATACAAAGATGCCGAGTCCCACTGTCAAATGTTCCAGATTTACGCCTTCTCCACCCGATACAGGATTAAAGTAAGTAATTGCACATACTATAATGATTCCTAAAATTGCAAAAGGAAATGCGCCTTTTTTCGCCAGCAAGCTCTCCTTCTCCTCCTTTGCAACAATCGGAATTGCGAACACGATAAATCCGATAAAAAGGGAACTGATTGCATAAATGTGCGCTTCAAATACGCTTGCCAGCACCAGCATGGCAAGAACCATACCGATGACCCAGCCGATTCCCAGCTTTATCAAGAAACTCAGCGCTTCCTTCTTCTCTTCTCTGTTTCCACGTACCAGGTCATCAATGGAACTGATAAACTGATCGTAAAATCCCAATAAGAAAGCGATTGTGCCACCGGACACTCCCGGTACGCTATCTGCCAATGCCATACAAAATCCCTGAACAAACCGCACTAAATACATATTTCACTACCTCATTATTCTATATTATAAAAACACTCATGAACCACTATATCAAAACAAAACAGGGAGCGCAAGCGCTCCCTGTCATTTTAATTGATTAATGCTCCATATACTTATCCAGCTGATAAGATACATCCAGTACATCATTCAGCAATGTCTTGGTACTCTCGGCATTACCAAGGTTCTGTACGCTTAAGTCTGCTGCCTGAACAGATGATGCTGTAACCTCTTCGGTTGTTGCAGACAGATGCATGATATTATCCACAATCTGATTGTTTGCAGCGGATAGATTCGACAACATCACATCAATCTCGCCGATATCCTCAATCAATGTATTGACATTCTCATTCATCTCTCCAAAGCTTTCAGAGGCTTCTCCAATCATCTCATCCTGTGCGCCGGTTGCCTCCACAGAACGTTCTACTGCCTCAGCCGCTGTCTGCGCGTTATCGGAGAGTTCAGCTAAAATATTAGCAATATTCTCCGTCTCCTGTCTGGTCTTCTCAGCCAGCTGACGAATCTCATCCGCAACTACAGCAAAACCTCTTCCTGCCTCACCGGCTCTCGCACTCTCGATAGAAGCATTGAGTGCGAGGAGGTTCGTCTGATTTGAAATAGCAAAAATTGTATCTGCAATACTCTTAACTGCCATAGTACGCTCCTGAAGTGACCGCATCGCATCTGCGACCTCAGAGTTTGTCGCTGCAATGACCTCAGACTGCTTCTTCAAATCGTCCATAATCTTAGAGCTCTTATCGTTCAACTCTCCGGACTGCTTCGCCACGGTAACCATCTTCTCAGAACGTGCAATCGTCTCCTCGATAGAATCCTGAATGCTCTGTGTCATCTCTGTCTGTGTCTGAATATTCTCCGCCGTACTGAGCGTACTGTCAGATATATCCTTCATCGCACCATTTACCACTTCAGTAGAACTGTTCAGTTCATTGACAATCCCCATCGCGTTCTCGGTACCCTTGCGCACCTCATTGGCAACTGCGATGACATCATTTAACATTTTCTTCTGGTCTGCTTCCTTTTTCTGAAGACTTCCAATCGTATCCTGATTAAACTTCTCCGCCAAAGCTACCGTCCATGTAACAAGAACCATCAGCAGTGCTATCGCAAGTGTGGCTCCCCACTGGTCAAGCGCAGCCTCTCCCGAATATGCACATGTCACAAAAGTCTTAATCAATACCACGATTGTATTGATGCCCACAAATATGCTTCCCACAATTGCAGAAAACTTCTTGTCGTAGAAAAGAATACATCCGACAAGCGGAATTGCAGCCATAAATCGCACATAATAATTATCAAATGCATATGAGATTAAGAATGTAACCAAAAGCAGCCCAACAGATGACAGATAACGAATCTTTGCATCTGCTTTATTTCTGATGTATAAAGCAACCGTCCCTACAAAGGAAACCAGAATAATTCCGGAAATAAATGTCGTATATCCAACGCTTCTCACGCCTCGCATACACGCTGTAACAACAACAGCAATGATAAATACATAAAAAACTGCATAACCGGCGGTAAGGAATTTGTTCGCCCGCTTTATCTGTTCTGTTTTATCCGCAAACAGAAAGTTTTGTTCCTTTTTTTCCATAGTCGCATTCTCACCTTTCGTAATCTAAAACAACATACCTTATTAAATATTAGCACAATTTTTTTCAAACGTAAATCTGTTTATTTTACAAAATTCAATTTCGTTTTCTGTGTTTTTTGTCGGATTATCACACCTGATGCATGACGCTAATTCCGTGTTTTAAGCGTCTTCGACAGTTTGCGTGTTCCGTCAGCCACTTCCCTGCGCAATAAAAATACCCCAATCAAATTCGGGATTGCCATAAAGGAATTAAACAAATCTGAGATTCCCCATATCAGTTCCATGGACAGCACGGCTCCCAGATATACACAGAGCATATAGCAGACCTGGTATGTTTTTATCCCATTTTCGCCCCACAGATAACGCACTGCCGACACACCGTAAACATTCCAACCAATAATCGTCGCAAATGCGAACAATGCCAGCGATACAGACAACACCTGTTCTCCGCAGAAGGGAATCTGTGAAAATGCAACAAAGCACATTTTCTCTGCCGGGATGCCGGCATAGCGTTCCGGGAAGCAGAGCATACTGCTGACAGAAGCAACTCCGGTAATCGCGCACATCACCACGGTATCCCAGAACGGACCCGTCATGGAAATAAGCCCCTGCTGCACCGGCTCCTCCGTATCGGAAGATGCCGCTACCATCGGAATTGAACCAAGACCTGCCTCGTTTGTAAAAAGTCCGCGTGAAATTCCTGTACGCATTCCCGCCATAACGGTTCGTCCTGCTACACCACCTGCCACTGCGTCGCCCCGAAATGCAGAACATACTATCACTCGCACCGCCTCAGGGATTACTGCAATATTTTCTGCAATTATGTACAGACAGCCACCCATATATAAAGCGCTCATCACAGGTACAAGCCATGTGCATACATTGGCAATCTGTTTGCTCCCGCCAATGATAATTATCCCCACCAGCACACCTGTTACCATTCCTATCACGTGAGGTGATATTGCAGTCTGCTGTCTAACCGCCATACATATCGAATACGCCTGTACACTGCTGCCTATTCCAAAGGATGCCAGCACTGTAAAAAGTGAAAACGCTATTGCCATTCCTTTTTTCCCAAGGCGGCTCTCTAATACATACATCGGCCCGCCATAAGACCTGCCATCCTCACTGTGTACCTTATACCGCACAGAGAGAAAGCATTCTGCATAGCAGGTAGCCATTCCTAAAAAACCTGTCATCCAGCACCAGAATACCGCACCGGGTCCGCCGACAGCTATCGCTGTGGATATCCCCACAATATTTCCGGTTCCGATGGTTGCTGCGAGTGCTGTCGCCAGCGAAGAATAGGCAGATATGGATTCCTGCTGTTTGACATCTTTCGACATGCTTAAGCGTATTCCCAGCGGAAGCTTTCTTTGTATCAGCCCCAGACGCACCGTAAAGTACAGGTGCGTTCCCACCAGAAGAATCAGCATCGGAAAGCTCCACAAGTACTCCTGAAACGAGATAACAAAACTCTGCAATTTCTCCAAACGCTGTTCCTCACATCTCTTCTATCTATCCTTATAATTATGCCGCCATTTACAACAACAGAACCTTGAATTTGGTTAAAAGAGAGAATATAATAGTTGTATACTATTTTTGCGTATGGGAGGGTATTTTATGGAACAAAAATTAGGCACAACCAAAAAACCGGTTTCTGAGCAGACAATCTTCCGAAGTATGATGATTAGCGTGTTTGCAGTTTCTGCACTCTTTTTGTTAAAAAACATATTTGCCAAAACCTGGCAGGGTGCTATCGTCATCGGCATCTGTCTTGTCGTCTTTGCCATCGTTGTCTTTCTTATGCGCAGGTTTGATGTCAGCCACCACAATCAACAGTTAATACTGTGTATCAGTATTGTATTGCTGGTATTCTGTATCTCCTTAAACAGCGGTTCCTATTACAGTGATGATTTCCCTCTTTATCTGGCGGTCATCGGCATCTCCGGTCTTTATCTGGTACCGAAATACACACTGATTCAGACTATTCTTATTGATGTCTGTCTGATTATTTCATATATTGTACATCCGGAGAAGGCAGACCCTATCTCCCAGTACGGCATGTGTCTGATTCTCTTTACTATAGCAGCTTATACATTTTACATGGTTATCAAACGCGGACGGGCATACATAGAAATCGGTCAACTTCGTGCAGAGGAAGCGGAGCATCTCCTGCATGAACTAAAAAGTGCCGGCGAGGAACTTTCAAACAACTGTGATAATTCCGCACAGCGTATTGCCGGACTGGAGGATGCTAATCAGCTTCTCGAAAACAGTGCTTCCCAGTTAAAGCTTGGTTCTGACGACATCCTGCAGGGCTCTATGGAGGTCGCTGAAACTTTTGCTGATATGCAGAATCGTATGCTCATCACTGAACAGCATATTGATTCTCTCAACAACGGAGTGCGCAAGGTAGAAAATGCTCTCGCCAGCAATCAGCAAAATATGCAGGGTATGACAAATCATATTTCTGAATTAAGAGCTACCATCACTGCCACCGACGAAGTATTCGGCACTCTGCGGGAACAGATTCTTGAGATATCCAAAACCGCAGAACAGTTAACTTCCATCGCTTCAAGTACCACAATGCTGGCACTAAATGCCTCTATTGAGGCAGCACGTGCCGGACAAATGGGTGCCGGTTTCGCAGTGGTAGCTTCCAAGGTACAAGACCTTGCAGAAGACAGCAACAACTGTTCCGCACAGGTTGCCTCTGTCGTACAAAATATGCAGCAGCGCATTGAGCAGACTTCCGTACAGCTTTCCGAGAGCACCAACGCGATTAATCTGTCTCTGGATGCCCTCCACAGTTATCAGGATGACTTCCAGAATCTGACCGAGCAGTTTGGCTCCCTGTATCACAATATTGAAGAGCAAAATGCCGATTTGCACCAGATGGATTCCATTTTTGCAGATTTGCAAAATAAGATTGCCGATATGACCCACTCTTCCGAAAATAGTCAGAGTTCTGTCTCTGCCATCACAGATGCAATCAATATTTACCGGGAAAATATCGACATGGTTGTAAACGACAACAAACATATTAATGAGCTTTCATCTTCGATGTTAGCGTTGTCCAACACACAGGTAAGTAACGAAGATTAAATCAAGTATAAAAAATGGACAAACCGCTGTAAGCACATCTGTCCAAAAATCAAAAAATGATTATATGTTCATTCAGAACTACTCTGACTCGAACATATAATCATTTTTATATAGAGGATACAAATTATTTCCAAATTGTTTATTAAATTTCCAAGGACAGCTTAAGATTATTCAGCATATTCTCATATTCATCCTTTGGCATCGGCTTCGAGAAATAAAAGCCCTGGATATCATCACATTTCAAATTCTGTAAGAATTTATGCTGCTCCTGTTTCTCCACACCTTCTGCTGTAATGTGAAGCCCCATCTCCTGTCCCATTCGTATGATGTGGTATAAAAGCGTCTCTCCATCCTTACTGCCAATATGGTCAATCAGCGTCTTATCCAGCTTTAATGTATCAAAGCACTGTGTACTCAATGTGGCAAGTGAAGAATATCCTGTTCCAAAGTCATCCATCAGAATTTTGATTCCCATCTCCCGGAATTTGTTCAGAAGTTCACGTATTTCTGTCTTATCCTCCATAATACTCTCAGTAACTTCAAGCTGAATATACTTCGCATCAATTCCGCTTTCCCGTATAATCTCACTGTAACGCTTATGTATGTCAATACAGTATAAGGAAGCTCTGCTTATATTAACGGAAACCGGATACACCACCTGTCCTTCATCCAGCCGCTTTTTCTGCTGCCGGCATACCATGCGGAACATATATTCATCCAATTTCATAATCATACCATTCCGCTCAAACAACGGAATAAACTTGCCCGGTGAAATCATCTCGCCGCCCTCTTCTCTCCAGCGAACCAGTGCTTCACTTCCTACGATAGAGCAGTCAGACGCGCTGTACTTCGGCTGATACCACACTTCAAATTCCTCCCCTGCAATCGCTGCCGGGAAACGTTCCTCTAACTGCTTTTCATATTGGCGCTTCACGCGATTCGTTTCACTATAAAAAGCATAATGAAGTTCCGGTGAAGACATCGCATACTCCCTTGCAATCTTTGCCTTGCTGTATGCCTTTTCGATGGTTTCTGTCCCTGCCATCGGATAGATGCCATATCCCGCCTGTATTCCATAGACCTGGAAATCTCTTACCTTCGCACTAATCTGTTCAGAAATCTGCTCCATTCTTTCAATCAATTCCGTCTCATCAGATGCAGCCAAAAACAGCAGAAACATGTCATCTCTTACATGCCCTGCCAGTTCCTCTTTTTGCAATGAGTTACTGATAATCTTCCATGTCTCTTTAATCATGGCAGCACTCGCCGCTTCGCCCGCAGCAATTGTGATATTGTTGAAATTCGTAATATCCAATGCAATCAGATATCCCTGTCGTCTGTTCCTGCCTTCCATATCCAGACAGAACTTTGCAAAGTTAGCACCTCCGGTAAGGGAATCTTCATATGCAAAGCAAACCATCTGTGTATGCTGTTCTTTGATAAACATAATAATTAATACGGCGCCAATGGCAACAAGCAGCATTACACCCAGACTCGTCATGTACTGATTCATCTGTATCGGTGTCACTCTCTGATTCAACACGCCCGATGGAATAATTGTAAGAATGTACCACGTAACAGATCCGTCCATTAAATCTACCGGAATACAACAGTAATAGTTTTTACCGGACAGATAAATCGTGCCGCTTCCCTCTTTCTTCTGCGCCATCTGCTGCTGCAAATTCTCTATCGTCTGCTCATTTTGTGCATCTGTTGCAAGGACATCTTCAAATATGTTGTAAGACAGCTCAAGTGCATCATTTCCCATTGCCGCCATAATCTCACCCTGTTCATTGATGATGCAGCTATATCCCTGTCCATCAAAGCTCTCAATCTGCAGGGATTCATTAAACTCCTCTGTATCATACGTCAAACCAAACACACCGCTGACATTACCTGCCGCATCAAACATCGGTATTGTCATCACATTGACCTGACTGCGTTCCATTCTAAGCGCATCGTTCATGACACCTGTAATATAACACTTTCCATCCATGCCTGCCTGATAAAACTCCCGGTAAGAAAGATTGGTAACTTTTCCGTCCGTTGAATACGTGCTTCCATCCGGGAAGCAGAATGCAAAACGCTTCAAATGAAAATCCTGCATATAAATCTCGAACTGTTCCAGCTTCTCCTCAATTGTATCCTGTGTTACTCCTTCGAGTTCTTTGGCTAATGAATTCAGCAAGTCATACTCCGTACTGATTTTTTCATCCAGTATCACTGCATTCTGTCTTGCCACATCTTCGAGATTATGCTGCAGCTGATTTTCCATTTCTCTTACGTTGACATGATTGCCATACAAGACGACTA
Organism: uncultured Roseburia sp.; assembly: GCA_964484605.1. Taxonomy (GTDB): domain Bacteria; phylum Bacillota; class Clostridia; order Lachnospirales; family Lachnospiraceae; genus Roseburia. The sequence goes on from CAZAGJ010000042.1 coordinate 17,338, forward strand.
TTGATATTCCTAAGAGCACAGATAATACGATTACAATTTTCCTCACTTCCAGTTTTTTACTATCCAAAATACTATTTCGCAAGTTCTGTCTGTTATCCATTTTCTGCACCCCTATAAACAATACTTTATTTCCTAATTTTACCCCCAATTTCAATACAAATCAATCAAAAATAGTACTTTTTAACTATCATAAGTTATCTTACTGATAACACCATTAAAATAAATGAAATCATTGTCCGGATAATTCCAAACTGCCTGGAATTTTGTCGGATACTTAATTCCATTTTCGGATATTTGATAATCACAGCAAAGCGCTGACCATGGTATATATTCCATAGTTCCGTCTGCTCCTGTGACCGCTCTGTCATTTGTGGTAAAAGAAATCATTTCATACTGTTCATTAAAGGTAAATATGCCGCTTGCGGTTTGTCCTCCATAAGAAATCGTGGCTCTCACCACAAAATCACTTATTTCTTCAAAGGTAATATAATCCTGCAGCAAAATAGAAGGTGCAAACAGGCTTTCAGCCAGAAAAGTTGCAAGACACGCTTTATCCATATCCGCACCGGTTTGGTCAAACAAGGTAACTGTTTTAGCAAGCACACCTTTCATTCCGCCCATACCATTTTGATAATAATCGTAGCCTTCAAATGGAATCCCAAACATGCTGCTGTCTATGAATGCCATTCTGCATGGTTCATTTACAAAGTTATACTGCGTGTAGTCGATTCGCAGATTAGGACCGTTTATGCCCTGTGCAAAATCGACGTCATAATATTCCATTTTAAGACAGGACATTTTGGGTGTCCCTATATAACCGCAATTTTCAATGTACTTTTGAACAGCTTCCGGCAAATGTGAAAAATCTTCTTTTGTAAAAGTTTCATTCTTATCTGCCAGTTGATTTTCATTCAAAAGTGTCTCTACATCATTCCGAAATTGCTTTTTGGCAGGTGAATAAGGAATATGAAACCATATCATCCCTGCCCCTATCAAAATAAGCAATATACCTATTGCAACAAACATTTTTTTCTTCCTCGTCTTTCTCATCTTGGTCACCTCACTGAACCGGATTTTATCCGCTTCATTATTTATCCGAATTTGCTACAGCGTCTTCAACTGCCTTCTTAATAACATTGCTGGAATTTGTAGCACCACTCACTGCATCTACCTCAATGCTCTGCGCTGCTACTATATCATTCAAAATTTTTTCAGCCGATTCTCCTTTTTCATTTCTATGTTCTATAAGGTCAATAGAAGTAATATTTCCCTCTTCAATCACCACTTCTACCCTTGCATATATGTAGCCGGCATCATATTCTCCAACATATGTCCCGTCATCTATATCCGATAATTCTATATTCTTGAAAGTTATGCTCTCAATATTCTCTTGATATTCTCTAAAGTCCATAAAATATACGACCATATGGCAGACAATGCATACTGCCATAAGTATTGTCAGAGTTCTATGCCACTTCATTCTTCTGTCCTTTTGCTTTCGCATATGACAAGAAAAAATCAAAGCAGCCATACATATGGCTGCCACTACCCCTGATACATTTACGAGCACATCACGATTCCTCAGTACCGGAATCACAAAGATAGTATGTACTATACAAAAGATTATCAACAACAGGCTTACCGGTCTGTGAATTTTCATAAGTACCTTGTCAATTTGGACAAGATTACATCTTCGCGCTATCCATTTTGCCGCTAACATCACAAAGCAAATCAATGCTAAATATCCAAAAACAATTCCCATATAAACATTTCCCTTTCATATTTCCAATAAATCAACTTAATCCTACGAACCCCACTGTCTGTTCCTTCATGAGTATTTTGCCAACTTCATATCCATATCCTGCAAGATTTATTGTATTTTAGAAAAGAATGCCTTTTCCGTAAGCTTGGCATCTCCTGATTTAACCAGCATTATCATTGCTTGAAATTCAATCGTCAACATCTGGCTCAACTCTTCTTCTGAGAAATGACAAACTCTGGTCGCACACAAAGCACCAATGCCAAAGGTATAAATCCATACATTTTCAAACAATGCCTGCGCCTGCGCTGCCGTCAGGTCATAATCCTTTTCAATGGCCTCAATGCAAATAGTCGCAGTATCTCCCAGCTTACCGAACACATCATCAAAAGTAACTGCATTGCGGTTCTCCTGCATAAAAAGCAGCTGATACAGCTTCGGCTCTTGAACCCCAAACATTACCATCTTCATACCAATCTGCTTAAAAACAGGCATGTCAGCCACAGACTCTGCTTCGTATTGTTCAAAGTGCTTCATAGCAGCAATTCTAACCTCATCCTGAATTTCTTTCATGGTATTAAATACAGTGAAAATCGGGCTTGCAGAACACTGCAAAACATTTCTGAGTTCCTGTGCTGTCAGAGCCTCGATTCCTTTTTGCGAAACTATCTCCATAGCTGCTGATATAATTTCTTCTTTTTTAAACTTTGGTTTGGGCGGCATATTTACACTCCTCGTATTGTTTTGTTCTCGATTAGCCGTTCTCGATTAATTGTTCTAAGTATAGTTCATGAAAAAATGTAAGTCAATAGTTTTGTCAAAAACATTTAATTTTGTAGCCAGTTCCGCCTGTGTAAGATGATTTCTTTCCCGCAATTCTTTAATCACTGCTCCTGTTACATATTGATTCATAATTCAATCCCTCCTTATGCAATCATCATAAACACAAGCAAGAATATTTACTACCTACGCAAAGTAGAAACGAAGATTCTTTTTACCATAACTTCAAAAAGATTCAATGCATGCTGTGCTTTTTGTGCTAATGTCTGTTTTCTGCATCTACTGCCTTATCCACAGGATTACCCATTACCTTACCAAAACTGAATAAATTCTTGATTTCTAAATTATAATGGATTACATTATATATCTTTCCAGTGTTGAAGTTCTTCCTCATATTTCAATTGATAAGTAAATATCTACTACCGTTTCGTGTATGTACGGAAAGTTATCGAAAAAATCTCTTTATGATTGCAGTTTCATTGGAGTAAATCTCAAACCATTTACAACCTGTTCTATAGTCGTTGCTTTGAAACCTAGCTTTTGATATACAGAACAGCATACGGAGATGAATTTACAGTCATATTATCTGCTTTCACGGTTTGGAACAATTGTTTCCCGATACCTTGACAATGATATTTTCCTTCAACAAAAAACAACGCAATATGCTTGCCCCCATTTCTTGTTGCGATAACGCCAACTAATTCTTCGCCTAAAAACGCACCAGATACCGATAACATTGATATATATTTCTTATCGTGAATGCTTTTGCAAAACTCATTTATGCCCTCTTTTGTATAGTCGGGAGCTTCATATTCCAAAAAAACTTTCCAAACAAGCTTTAGTGCGTTTTCAATTTCATCTAGTCTCAATTCCCTTATTAAATAATTCATATTTTTTCCCTTATCCCCATCTTCCTATTATAACTACTTTACATTTTCATAATCCAATATACCGTATTCACCTTTTGAAACTGCTTTCGGAACTCCATCTACAATCTCATATGCAATAATTATCCGTCTTTTTCAATACCCTGTAAAATTTCTCAATCGCTTTTGTGGATTACCGTTACAATATTGAGTTTAGATACAAAATGTTGCATAAAGAGGAACAACCTTTTTGTTGTCCTCAAATGCAAAGTTTTTCGCAGAGAGTTTGATAGCATAAGCAGGCTTGTAGGTGTCCATATAGACCTTTAGGCTCTTTCCACTGGTTATCCAACCTTCATGCAGACATTCTGTCTTTACACATCCTGTCTTAAAATCATAGATTGAATTCACATTTTTTCTTGTGTCCTCATCAATCCCCAAGCAATATACCAATGCTGCATGGTATACGTCTGCATATCTGCACTTTGGCAAATATGTTAAAAAGAATCGTTTGTGTTTCTCATTTCTAAAAGTTACGGATTGAGCAATCTGCTCTGCTTTTGCACTTAACGCTGTGTTCATCATTTTCTTTTACCTCCTGATTAAAATTGAAAAAGCACTCCTCAATGGAATGCCCTAATATAAAAAATAGGGACACTCTCATTCAAGTATCCCTATCATCTATCAATATCTGATAAACCTCTATTCACTTTTATTCTCAGGATTTTTTGTGTTCCCGCAACCGAGGTCTAATGCCACAACTACGGTCACTTTTCTCACAAGCTCTTTTTCTTTGTGATTTTCATCAATATAGTTGAAACTGAAAAACTCTACAAAGTGCGTAAATTCAAGGATTTCTACATATCCTTTCTTTGTAGCAACACCACCGTCTCCACATGGAATGTCGCCGGGAACATATCCACACAGCACACCTTCTTTACCTCATAGCCTCTCGCCCGAAGCACTTCCAAGTCTCTCGCCAGACTCGTCGGCTTACAGGAGATATAAACCATCTGTGGCACACCATAACGGATAATCTTTTCGAGTGCTTTCGGATGAATACCATCACGCGGGGGATCAAGCACGATATAATCCGGCTTCTCCTCGATGTCATCTATCACTTTCAGCACATCACCTGCGATAAACTCGCAATTATCAAGACCGTTTAACTTCGCATTTTCCTTTGCTGCCTCAACTGCCTCCTCTACGATTTCCACACCGATGACTTTCTTTGCTACCGGAGAGAGCATCTGCGCAATCGTTCCGGTTCCGGAATACAGGTCAAATACAACTTTTCCGGTATTCGTCTCCTCTGTGGTCGCGTCCACATGCGACCTTGAGTTGTCAACGCCTAACGCGTCCCCAATAAACTCGCGGGCTGTCGTATAGAGCACTTCTGCCCCAAGTGAATTTGTCTGAAAAAATGAAAATGGTGTAATCTTAAAGTGAAGTCCCAACAACTCTTCATAGAAGTAATCCTGTCCAAACAGAATTTCTGTCCCTTCATTTGTCACCGTATCTGCCACGCTGTCATTTTGGGTATGAAGGATTCCCGTCATCGTACCTGTATATGTTGCATTTTTTAATGCATCTTTCCATCCACCAAGAAGCTTATCTTCCCAGTTGCTATTTTCCTCTGTATTCCACGACATACCGACTGCCGGAACCCAGTCCCCCTGCGTTGTCGTCACAAGGTCTACCAATATCTCGCCCGTTTTTACTGCCTTACGCACCAAAAGATGACGCAGATAGCCCGTATGACGCAGTTTGTGATAATAAGGCACTTCTCTCTCCTTAAAATATGCAAGTGTCACTTCAAGCACTTTTCGGAAATCTTCATCCACAATCTGACATTTCGGCACATTCACAATATCATAGAAGCTTCCCTTCTTATGCATGCCGAGTGCCAACGGTCCATCCTTATATTCATCGCCAAATGAAAATTCCATCTTATTGCGATATCCCTTCTGGCACGGGCTTTCCTTAATACCAAGGAACTCATAGTCCTTATTCTCCGGCACAATCACATCATCGAGCAGCTTCTTAACCTGCTTTGCCTTAAGTGCAAGCTGCTCCTCATACGGAAGTGTCTGATATGTACAACCTCCACAAATGTCGGCATGCTCACATCCCGCCTCCTTAAGTTCCAGCGATGATTTTTCTAAGACCTCCAAGAGACGTCCCTCACACTTGCCCTTACGTACTTTATTAATTGCCACCGATACCTTCTGTCCCTCAATTCCATTTTTAACAATGACCGGATTACCCTCTTCCGTCACAACAATTCCCTTATTCGGAAAGTCAATGCGCTCTATTACGCCTTCCACAATCTGCCCTTTTTTCATAAACTGTAATCTCCTATTGTATCTGTAATTTTCTATTGCAGAACAAAAGTGTGCTTCGCACACTCTCGCGTTTCAGTTTTGTACATA
>CAZAGJ010000043.1:0-17945 GCA_964484605.1 uncultured Roseburia sp.
CCATATAGTAATATAGAATTTAGAAAAAATTTAAATATATTCTTAGTAGAAATTAATAAAGTCTTAAAACAAAAACGGCTTCAGTTGAGTTAAGATATAAAAGACAAAAAAACAGCCGGATAACGAACTGCCGGATAGCTGTATAGCTGCCGGCAGTCAACCGACTGTTATAATCTGCCTGTGATAAAGCGCATGAAAGAGACAGGTTTTTTTCCTTCTGCTCTTGCGGCAGCAATATACTTTCCATAATAAGAGATGACTTCATCGAAGTCCATACTTGGGTCAATAGTGAATGACATGTCCAATCCTCCTTTTACGCACAAGAGTGAGTATAGCGCTCTTATAGGGAAAAGTCAATAAAAAGGTACAGGCTGATTTGTGAAAAATAGACAGAGAACGGAAGAAAAATATGGGATATCGGGATGAGATAAGGATTGAAGAAGAGGAACGCCGCAGATACGAGGATAGACGGCGCAGGAGACAGGCACGCATACGCAGAGAGAGGCGCATCCGGCGGGCAATTATCATGGGAGTGCCGCTGCTGATACTTCTGTTGGTGCTGTTGACAGCTTTTTTGCTCAACAGAAAGCAAGACGAGGAAGAGGTCATGGCATATGATGTGAAATATGTGGCAGATGCACCGGACTATCTGGTGAATCTTCTGGATATCAATGAGTATTCCAGACCGGGGACTGCACTTACTGCGGTGCATGGTATTGTGGTACATTATACGGCGAATCCGGGAACGACAGCAGAGCAGAACCGGAGCTATTTCCAGAACTTAAAAGATACGGGGGAGACATACGCCAGCAGTCATTTTGTTATCGGAATTGACGGGCAGATTATACAGTGTGTGCCGTGTAATGAAATTGCATATGCATCAAATGACCGCAATGAGGATACCATATCTATCGAGTGCTGTATTCCGGATGAGACAGGTAAGTTCTCAGACGAGACATACCAGTCTCTGGTGGAACTGGTAACATGGCTGATGGGGCGTTATGACTTAGGAACCAATGAGGTTATCAGACATTATGATGTGACAGGCAAGGAGTGCCCGAAATACTACGTGGAAAATGAGTCAGAGTGGGTACGCTTTAAGGAGGATTTACTGGCATACATCGAGACGAATGGTATTGCCAAAAACGAGGAAATACAGTAGAATACCAGTATCAAAGCACTGATAGGGAAGCTGTATGTTAGAAAGAATTTATGATGAATTAGAACAAAATATCAATTTACGGGAGAACTTGAGCCGGCTACGTGGACAAATCAAGGATGCGGAGGCAAAGACCCAGCTTTTAAATATGGTGGGGGATGGCAGTCTGCTGATGGCATTTTTGGAGCATGAGGAGCCAAAGGTGCGCAAAAATGCAGCACTTTTGCTTGGAGATTTGGGATTGCAGGAGGCAGTAGGTTCTCTTTTCTATGCCTATGAGAAGGAGACGACTCTTTTTGTGAAGAGCGCGTATCTGAATGCGCTTGGCAGAATGGACGCGGCGGAGTATTTAGAACCACTTAAGGAGCACAGGGATGCACTTGTGGCAGCGGAAGTGCCGGAGAATGAGAAAAAGCATGCAGCGGAGGAATTACGTGAATTAGAGAAGATTATTATCGGAATAGAGGGGATTAAGTGCCACACCTTTGTGGGCCTTTCAGATGCACATGATATTCTGCTTGCGACGAATAAGGAAATGCGCAAGGTGACGATGCAGGAAGTGAGTGAATTGTCGGCAGAAGTGCGCAGGAGTGTGAAGGAGCATCCGCTGGGGGTACTGGTGCATACGAGAGATGTGAAGGCATTTACAAAGCTTCGTACCTACCGTGAGCTTTTGTTCCCGATTCGGGTGAAAATAGGGACAGACCCGAAGACGGCGGCAGAGTCTGTGTGGAATTCCGATATGCCGAAGGTCTTGTCGGAGAGCCACAGCAAGGAGGCACCGTTTTATTTTCGCCTTGAATTAAAGAGCAGGATGGAACTTGACCAAAAGAGCGCATATGCAAAGCGGTTTTCGGCAGAACTTGAGAGATTGTCGGAGCGCAGACTTATCAATTCCACACGGAATTATGAGGTGGAAATCCGTCTCATGGAGACGAAGGATGGCGGATTTGCTGCTTTCTATAAGTTGTTTACAATACCGATGAAGCGTTTCTCTTATCGTAAGAATGCGATAGCTGCATCCATTCATCCGGCTGCTGCAGCGATGCTTGTGGAGCTGGCAAAGCCATATTTAAAGGAAAACGCGCAGATTTTAGACCCGTTCTGTGGCGTGGGAACGATGCTTATAGAGCGTGACATACGTGTTCCTGCCCGTGAGAAGTATGGGATAGATATTTTTGGAGATGCTGTCCGCATGGCACGTGAGAATGCAGCGGCAGCCGGAGAGAAGATTAATTTTATCAATCGTGATTATTTTGATTTCAGACATGAATATCTGTTTGATGAGATTATTACCAATATGCCGGTGAGAGGCAGGAAGACGAAGGAGGAGATGGATTCCTTCTACGAAAGATTTTTTAAAAAGTCCGCAGAACTTTTAAAGAAGGATGCGGTAATTATAATGTATTCTAATGAAGAGGGATTTGTGAAAAAGCAGCTGCGTCTGCATGAGGAGTATCGTCTGGTGCAGGAGCAGTGCGTGAGGGAGAAGGAACATTTCTATCTGTTTGTGATACAGTATAAGGGATAAGGGGTAGAATTATGGCATTTTCAATCAGAAAAAAAGACGACAGACGGCGAAACACAGATCAGGGACTGTTAGATACGGCGCTGATGCAGAGCTTACAGGACCGCTTTTGTGATGCCAATAATGTATATCTTGTGTGCCTAAGCAAAAAGCGTGGTGTCGTGACGAAGGCATATGGTTCTAAGGAAGAGTTAGGCTATATCCACAGCATCATCAATATGGACATGCATGTGGCATTGATGAACAAGCTGATGGATGACAGCATTGAGAGTGTGCTTGAGGAAGATTGCGGCACCGATTTGGTAAAAATGTGCGGAGTATCCATTAAAGTCGGCGGGGAAACTGCGGCTACATGGATTGTAATCGGTGTGATGGAGAATGTGGAAGGTGATGTGCCCGAATGCGTGATGCGCACGACACCGGAGCGTTTTTATAAGTCGTTAGAGTTCCTTGAGACATTGTCGAAGCAGATGTTTGCCGTCAAGATGGAGGAACTCCTGGCACAGGAGGCGTTTTTAAAGAGCCGCGAGTCTGAGTCACAGATGGAGTCTGAACTGCATCGGAATGAAGTGATGACAGCAATCGTGAAGATGCTTGAGTCGGAAAATGGATTTGATAAGATTGTGGATGACATCTTAAAAGATGTATGTGAGTATCTTGACATATCAACTGGCTTTTTGCTGCGTGAGGATAAAACGGAAGAATATGTGGAGATGATTTGTGAATATGTCTCTGCAGACACAGATTCTGTATTGGAGAAATGGGGACAGCAGTTAAAGTCAGATATACCGTTTTTTAATGGAAAGCCTTACATGATTTCTGCTAATTCGATGATGCCGGATGAATTTCATCGTTTCTTTGAAAAAGAAGCGATTCGCGCGGGTATCTTTTTACCGGTGGATGTGAGTGGACATACCACCATGTATCTGTGTTTTTGTGAGAAGAGCAGGGATCGTATCTGGGATGTCAGTGACATCAAGTTTGTCAATGATGTTAAGCGTATTATCCAGAGTATTTTAGTGAAGCGTATCGCGAAGAATTCTTTGGCGAGTTCCTATGCGTCGTTGGAGGCGATTTTAGAAAATGTAGGATGTGGAATCTGTGTGAGAAATCCGGTCTCCAACCAGATTTTATATACGAATCAGCGGTATCGCGAGATTTTTCATGCGAGCATAGAAAATGACGTACTGGAGAAGTATGTAGAGCAGAATAAGGAAGAAAATGAAGATGGCGATGGTGACTTTTTCCGTGAGATATATCTGGAGAAAGAAGACCGCTGGTATGATTTGCACCGCACGCGTATCAACTGGGTGGATGGAAGGACGGTTATTCTCTGCACGATATATGATGTGACAGACAAGAAGCGTTATCAGCAGAGGATTGAGAAACAGGCAAACAATGACTTCTTGACCGGACTTTACAATCGTATGCGCTGCGAACATGATTTGGAACATTATATTCTTCAGACAAAGGAATTTGGCGGAGAGGGAGCGCTTCTCTATATCGATTTAGATGATTTTAAGCATATTAATGATGGTCTGGGACATCAGTATGGAGATATTCTGCTTAAGAATATTTCGGATAGTCTCAAGAATATTCCTGGTGTTGAGAATAACTGTTACCGCATGGGCGGCGATGAGTTTATTATTATTCTGGCACATCACAATATTATGCTTCTGCAGCAGATTTTAGATGAAATTCAAATGATGTTTACAAGGCCATGGTCATTAAAGGGTGCGGACTACTATTGTACCATGAGTATGGGAATTGCACGTTTTCCGAAAGACGGAGACACAGTTGATGAACTGATTAAGAAAGCGGACATAGCTTTGTACGGAGCGAAGTGTTCGGGAAAGAACCGTGTGGTATTCTATGATGATAACGTGGAGTCCACATCTTTTAAGCGTCTCGACCTCGAGAAGAATATGCGGAATGCGACGAAGAATGCATGTGAGGAGTTCGAGGTCTGCTATCAGCCGGTGATTGATATTACAAAACCGGGCAATCCGTGTGTGGGCGCGGAAGCACTGCTGCGCTGGAATTCTGACGAACTTGGCATGATTACGCCGACAGAGTTTATTCCGCTGGCAGAGTATTTGGGGTTGATTAATCCAATCGGCGAATATGTCTTGAAAGAAGCCTGCCGGACTTGCAAGTATTGGAATGATATGGGACATCCGGATTATAAGGTCAATGTCAATTTATCTGTCGTACAGCTTTTGCAGAATGACATTGTTGATACAGTGCGCAACGTGGTGCGGGAAACAGGTATTATGCCGGAAAATCTGACACTGGAAGTGACAGAGGGACTTGCCATCAATGACATGACACGTATGAAACAGATTCTTGCTGACATCAAAAGTCTTGGTGTGCGTGTGGCGCTGGATGATTTTGGAACAGGCTATTCATCTCTGAATCATATCAGGGAGATGCCGTTAGACGTCATTAAGATTGACCGCTGCTTTGTCCATGATATCGGAAAAGATGAATTCCAGACTGCGTTCGTGAAGATGGTAGCTGAACTGGCAAGTGCGATTAACGTGAAAGTCTGCGTTGAGGGCGTTGAGACGGAGGAACAGTATACTGCTGTCAAAGAAACGAAGATTCAGATGATACAGGGCTTTTATTTTGGCAAGCCGATGCATCGGGAAGAATTTGAAAAGGCATATTTATAGATAAAATTAGCAGATAAATTTTTTTCAAAAACCATATTGACAATTTGCGATGTCTTTGATATTATAATCAAGTCGTCACGAAAGAGTGGCTGCTATGCGGAAGTGTCGGAACTGGCAGACGAGCAAGACTAAGGATCTTGTGATAGCAATATCGTGTGGGTTCAAGTCCCATCTTCCGCATTCGGTTAATCATCTGTGATGATTTTTTTTTAGCAGGAGTGGTGGAATAGGCAGACGCGCAGGCTTCAGGTGCCTGTGGTAGCAATACCGTGTGGGTTCAAGTCCCATCTCCTGCACTATAAAACCCTTGATTTTTCAAGGGTTATTTTTTTTGTGTTGCATTTCATGTTGCATATCTGTGAAATACTGGTTTGTAATGTCCGTGAATTTCTGCTCGTAATCATCCATTGTACCTCTATATATCTTCTTTAACGTTGCATCAGAGGACCATCCTCCTCGCTGCATGATATAAACATCCGGCATACCAATAGCGTGCATGATGGAAGCTGAGTAATGGCGTAAGTCGTGAAAGCGGAATTTCCTCAAGCCATTATGAAGAAAAGCATTATCGAACCGATGAGAGACCACAGCCGGAGTGATACTGATTAATCGACCTTGTTTTGGGAGAATATTGATTACAAAGTACGGCAACTGGATATAACGGTCGCTGGTTGGATTCTTGGTTGTATCTTTTACGACGAATTTTCTTGTGCGAGCATCCATTACCATTGCACTGTGCACATGAATGGTGTTGGTTTCTCGGTCTACATCATTGGCGGTCAAACCACACGCCTCTGAACGTCGTAGTGTGCCAAATGCGGCAAGATAAATCGCTATAGTCATATCAATATCATCTTTAAAATAATCGATGATTTTCTCGATATCATCGTCTGTAGGTACATACGTCCTATCCTGTGTGTATTGTGGAAGTGTTACTCGGAAAGACTTATCTGGATAGAACATTGCAACAGAAGCTGTGAAGAGGCTATACGTGTTTTTTATTGTTTTAGGAGACCGACTAACTGCCAGATTGCCTATCCAAGCTTGTATACGCTCCGAATTAAGCCTTTTTACGCTTAGGTTGTTAATTTCCTCGAATGAGTTTCTTTGGAGGCTTAAATAGCCTCTCAGCGTGGTAGGAGACACAACCTTTTCTTTTGAATTGATAAACTTATCGATGCATTGTTTCACGGTCAAATCCGTACCCTTATACTGGTTGTTGTCATTCATGTATTGAGCGGCTAATAACTCAGCTTCCTTTTTGGTAGACGCTGTAAAGGATTTGTATTTTCGTTTTCCGGTATCATCCGTGTACTCATATACGAGACAACGCCACGAGCCAGATGGTAATTTTTTTGCAGTAGCCATAGTTTCATCCTCCTTAAAAAAGTGTATAAAAATAACACCCGACAGAACATGGGTTCCGTTGACTTTGGGTGCCCGAAGATGATACAATATGCTTGTTGAGGGCTTTCGTATCATTCGGGAGCGTACCGTCCTGCTCGAGAGAGTGGGGCGGTTTTTAATTTATTCATCGTCAGAATCTTCTAATTCATAATCAGATGTGTATACTTCAGTGGTTGATTGTGATTGTCTGAATTCTTCTGCCAACATGGTCTTGTTGAATTCAGCGGTTGGACAAATTTCTGTTACCAGTTCTTCCAGTTCATCAATAGTTACATAGAAGAACTCTTTTCGCAGGTTTACTTTATTTACACGTTTGTCATTTAGGCGTTTGTGCAGTTCTGTTTCAAGAGAAGATGCATCATCAGAGAAAATAAAACTATGAACATCAAACCTAAAAGGAACGCTTGCATCGCCTAACTCGTTTACACGGTCTTGTGGGTCAAGGCGACGTGTCATGCCAATTTTAAATACATTATCGCCAAAAGAACCGAGGTTGCTAATGATATATACATTTCCAGCTTTTCCGTTTTGTAAATTGGAGATTTCTTCTTTTTTGACAACCACATCTGCAAGTTGTGATTGCAATTCCAAAATTCGTTGCTTCAAAGTATCTAATTCTGCACCTTCTGCGGTGTTTGCTTGCTCGGTAAGTGTTGCAATCTGAACTTCAAACTTAGATTCCTCTTGTTCAATCTTTTTACGTTCTGCTTCAAGGGCTTTGCGCTCCTCTGCTTCTTGGCGCATTTGTTCTTTGAGGGCAAGTTGTTCTTGGCGTGCCTGTTCTTTTTTTACATAGTAGTTATACTCAATTTTTACGGCATTAATAAAGAGATACTCTATTTCGCCAATAAATTTTGTAAGTGTTCCAGCTATGCTTTGATTTCCTTCTCCGGCAATTTTTAGATATTTTGCGGATATAGTCTTGACATCTTCAATGGACTTATCTATTTTTTCATATTTTAAGTTATATAAGATGTTTTGCAACTCTGCGCGCAAAGCTATAACCATGAGGTCGTATATGGATTTATTGGCTTTGGTGGTATATCGGGAGGAGTACTGGTCTAATAATTTGGAAATTTGTTTCTCATTGTCTCTGTATGCTTGCCGTAAGCTTTTTACATCCATGCAATGGAGTTTTAATGTAACAGAAGGAGAAATTAACTCTAAATCGTCAAAGTCTTTTCTGGTTAGTTTACAGTTTGAGTATTGAACATCAGACTCGAAGAAATTATTTATAGCATAATCTACGCTTTTGTACAGTTCTTTACATCTCGATAACTTACGCTCCTGTGAAGAGACTGACTTGGAAAGTTTCTCGTCTTTTTCTTGTAAAACACTGATTTCTTGATGGAGATTAGCCAGAATAGTGTTATTGGAAGCTATTTGGTTATTGGTTTCTTGGAGATTCTGATTAGCCATTTGCTCCATTTGAGAGATTTTTTGCTTTGTCTGGTAATATTCATTTACACCCAGAGCTTGCATTTGAGCCAAAAGATTTGCATTAGAAATTCTTAGTTGTTCATTTTCACTCTTAATTTTAGATATTTTAAAAACATCGAACAATCCCATAATATATACCTTCTTTCATTTGTTTTATATCAATTCAAGCACTGCAATGCTTGGCTCGAAAATGATAGCATAATTATCTACTGTTGCGCACATACCATACTTATTCTTGTAGTAAGTTAGAGTGTCACTTAAAAACTCTTCGGTTACTCCAAGATACTCCGCCGCTTCATATAGTCCTTGACAGTGGTGGTTGTATGCGTCTATGATTCCGCGCAGTCCAACTAAGCGATTGTAAGCAACAAGTCTGCCACGTAGTTCCTGCTTGCGGTTAGCTGCGGAGGATTGGTCCAGGATGTCGCCCACAGCAGTGTAGTGGTGACCGAGTTCCTCTGCCAGAACACAAGCTTTTTCAGCTTCTGTCTGGATGTCTTTATTGAGAGCGATATGATTATCGCAATATAATCCTTTTATTCTAGTCCCAGAAAAGTGAGAGGTTTCTTCTACAAGCACATCTTCCTTTTTTGCGACATCTAATAGCATTTCATACTTTGTCAAAAGCAATCCCTCCTGTGTACAAAACAATAACATCTGATATGTACAATAAATTGGACTACTTTCTGCTTGCTTTGATGAAAGATGCGTATTCCTTGATTTTATCAAGTTCTTCCTCGGTGTATTCGTCTCCATCAAAGTGGGCTGCGATAGTCTGAGGCTCATCATTTATTCCAAGAAGTTCGTCTGCAGAAACGTTTAATATATCCGCAATCTTCTTAATTGTCTGTACATTTGGCTCTCGGTTTCCGCTTTCATATAAAGAATAGGTGGACTTTGCAACACCTATGCTCTCGGCGATATCCTTTTGGGACAATCCTTTTCGTTCTCTGGCTATCTTTAGGTTTTCGTTAAATCTATCTCCCATAATGACACCTCCTTGTACTTATGATTATAAGTAGGTACTGTAAACCTGTCAATAAAAAAGTTTGCAAAATGCAAAGAAAAGTATTGACAAGTTTGCGAAATGCAATTATATTATAATTAGAGTTTGCGGATTGCAAACAAGAAGGAGGTGGCATAGAAGAATGTTTAGAAATTTGGAAGCAGAGCAGGCACGTTTTGGTTTCACTAATCAAGTTGTAGCGGAAAAGTTGGGGATTTCTAGAGTCTCCTATGAGAACAAAAAGAAAACAGGGAAGTTTACAACTCTAGAAATCAAAGTTCTCTGCAAGTTGTTCAAATGTAAATTTGACTATTTATTCAGCACAGAAGATACCACAGCACCAGTCCAATAATATGGACAGAAAAAATAAAGCGGACAGCAATTAAGAAGGGAGGGAGTAGATGGCAAGAGTAAAACTTGGCTCCATTGACTATGAAAAAAGTTTCGGAGCAAAACTGCAGGCAAAAATTATTGAAATGCAGTTACATCAAGACAATGTTGCGAAGTGCATGGGAGTTACAGACCGCACGTTGCGAAGTCGGTACAGGAATCCGGGCAAAATGCAACTAAAAGAACTGAAGGGTTACATAAAAGCAACCAAGTTGGAGAAAGAGGCGGTGCTTGCCTACTTATATGAGGAGGATGCGCATTGAAGAAAGTCAGTATAGCAATTTTTATCGCAGTTCTGGCAGGAATCCTTTTTACCAGAGCAACGAGCGCATCCGGCGGCACAGTTCCAACAGAACAGAGGATTGACAGTGAGCCGTTTGTTGTGGAGTGCACGGCATACTGCGACGAGGGATTCACTGCATCCGGCAAGCCGACAGTGGAAGGACAGACCATCGCCGGTGCCAGAGAGTGGCTTGGGTGTATGGCAGTGCTGTACAAAGTGGACGAGGATGGCGGTATCGGCGAATACATAGGGACATATCAGTTTACGGACACTGGGTACGGCATCGATGGCGATATCCTGCGCGGAGAAACAGTGGACATTTTCATGGAGGACGAGGATGCCTGTTGGGAATGGGGAAGGAGGAACGTTTATGTACAGGTTATTGACGGCGAAGGGTAAAAGGAGCAGGGGCAAGATGCATTTGAAACTGGAACTTGACCTGTATTTGAGCCGCGAGGAACTGGCGGCACTCCACAAAGAGGTAGAGGAACATAAAGCCGTGCAGAAAAGATTTGGACAGAAACCGGACTGGGACGAGGGTAAGGAGATTGTGTGTGGAATACTTAGGCGCGTAGATGAGTTGAAAGAGCGATATGAGGAGGAGAGGAATGCTGAATCTGATGGGAATATTGACGAAGCTTTACCAGTTGCCGGAGAAGTTCGAGGAAGCGAGGGCTGCCGGCAGGTGGTGTGAAGCTGCGGGTGCGTATGAGAAAGCGGTAGTGGTTTCGAGATTCATCGGGATGGATGCGGAAGCGCGGGACAAGCTTTTAAATCGATTTGATTCGGACGAAGTGAAGCAGGTTTATAAGAATGCAGGAAGGTATGAGGAGGTAGCGGATGCTGACAGAGGCGCAGATAGAAAGCAAGTTGTATGACCAGGCGGGGATGTTTGTGCATCATATGAAGCGCAAGGCATATCTGCAGGCGGCATTGTGTGTAGATTATGCGCAGATGGTGGCGCTCTTCGTGGAACTGGACGAGCACAAGAAAGCGGAGATATTCGGCGACAGACAACCGGATGAGCCGATAGCGGGGCTGATAAATGAAGAGATTTATCTGAAAGCCTGTGAGTGGTGCATTTTAAAAGACGGATATGCGCATTCACGCCATACCTACCAAAATGTGCAGAAAATGCGATAAAAAAAGGAGCTTAAGAGGTCGCAACTCTTAAACTCCGGCTGGCTCTGGCACGAACCTGCAACTACTAAAATTTACATTTTTAGTATACAGGAAAAGTGCCGGAAAGTCAAGGAAAACAGGAGAAAATGAACCTGTTTTCGTAACAGTATAAGTATATTAAACATTGGAGAAAAAACATGGCATACCGGCGTAAAAAATGGGAGTTTTTAAATTCCATAGAATATGAATTTACATACAAGGGAAATTATGGGGCAAAGGGAGAGACGAGAGCACCCAGAAAGAAGATAACTACCGAACAGGTAGAGAAGCAGAATGCAATTAATCGGAAAAATAAAGTGAGACGACTGATAAAGCAGAACTTCATGCAGGGAGATTACTGGGTCACATTGAAATATCCCAAGGGCACGAGAAAACCGTTGGAGGAAGTGCAAAAGGATGTGAGTAATTTTATAAAGGGAATGCGCAGGGCGTATCGGAAACAGGGCGTGGAATTGAAATATATTTACCGGATAGAGGTAGGCAAGCGTGGTGGTCTGCATATTCACATCATTTTGAACAGAGTAAGGGGAAAGCCGGGGACAGATGTGCTGCTGTCAAGGTACTGGAAGTGGGGACACCCATATTTCGCATTACTTTATGAAGATGGTGGGTATGATCAACTGGCATCTTATCTGACGAAAGAGCCGGAAGATAGCGAAGATGCACGTAAAGCGCGCGGATATGTGCCAAGCCGTAACTTGGAAAAACCACAGATGCAGGAAAAGACATATTTACGCTGGACAGTAGAGAAGTTGATACAGGAAGGTCCGAAACCGAGGGATGGATTTTACATAGACAAGGACAGCATTGTGAGTGGTGTCAATCCATATACCGGCATGAGCTACCTGCATTATACAGAGATTCGCTTAGAACCAATAGAAAGGACGGATGGTGGATGAAGGAAGTAAGCATATATATAGTGACATCCATACATGGGCGGTGGAATCGTGATGGCTATATCGGATATTGTTTGGAGTATTACAAAGATGGCAGTAAGTACCCGAATACGTTGATGGATTATGAACGTGTGGAAGATTTAAACGAAAACAGAGCAGAGCAGCAGGCTCTAATACGTGCAATTTCACGTATTCGCGAGAAATGTGTGCTGTCAATTTATACAGAATCGGAATACCTCTATAAAGGTTTCTGCGAGGACGGCAATGTAGAGAAGTGGATTAAAGCCGGATGGAAGACCACGAGAAATACAGAGGTCAAGAATCGTGATAAGTGGCAGGAACTTATACGCTTGTTGCAGGGAAATATGTACAAGTTCTATCTCAAGGAAACAAATGCGTATGTTACGGGATTACAAACGGATTTGCGGAGCTTGGAAGCCAGAGAAATTACGTTGGAAGCATTGAGAGAAAAAAGAAAGGAGAAACGGGATGTTTGATAAGTTTGGAGAATTTGATAGTGCGGAGGAAATGAACCGTGCAGCGGAAGCACAGCGGAAGCAGGGCGATACGGATGCGATTGTAGCGCTTGCGGTGGAAAACGGTCTTGATAAAGAGGATGCAGAGGATTTTATTGACGGATGCGTGGAGAAACTGACAACACCGCTCATGGCGGCACTTGGAAAGCTAAAGGTAGAGAGTAAAGACCTTGAAATTGGTGGAATCCTTGGAGACTGGCAGGAGCGTATCATGGAACTGTGCCAGGAGGATGTGGCGCTTTGTGCAGAAGTGCGAAAAAAAGGCAAGACACTGGCGGGGTGTATGGCAGAACTGATTAAGTACTCATTCGAGAATAAAGTACAGGTCAGTGACAAGATAGTGAAAGTAACGAAGGTTATGCATAACGGCAAACTGGAGCCATGCCGTGGACCTCTGTATCTGGGTGTGCCGAGCAATGCAGATTTGAAACGGATTGTAAGAGAATATTATCTGGGAGAGAAGAAATGATTGCGTACAAGGGATTTTCAGCAGAACTGCGCAGCACTATGGGGAATGGAAATAAAGCCACATGCACATTTGCGCCGGGAATTACACTTGAGGAAACAGCAAGTAAGACGGTAAGCTGCGGATTCCATTGTTGTGAGAATCCGTTTGAGTGTCTGACTTATTATCCACTGGACGGCAAAAATCGGTTTTTTAAAGTAGAAGCTGCGGGAAGTATTGATGAGGACGACAGAGAGCGTATTGCGTGTACGAAAATTACTTTACTGGAAGAGTTGACGCCACTGGCGCTTGCGATGGAAGGAATGAAGTACATTATCAATCATCCGAAGAGAGAAAAATGGCAGCAGTCGTATAGGAATGTGCGGGTGCAGGCAGATACAGCAGAAGCGGAGTCCGTAAATGCGATTGCTATCGCCAGAGGGGAGAATCCGGTGGTAAAAGGACCGGAAGGAAGTATTTTGGGAATCATCAGAGAAGATAAGGATTTTGGAATCGTAGACGCAAAGCTGTTTGTGCAAAAGAAAGATTTGGCAGGCAAGTGGGTGCGAATTGGAAGTGGCAGGAAAGTCGTGGAGGTACAAAATGAAAAAGAAATTGATTGAGAAAACGCCGGCGATTCAGACAAAAAAGGGAGGGTGGTGGATAACTGTACAGCAGGTAGAGGACATTCTGGTTTTGAATGTTCATAAGGATACAGTGCTGGAGGCGAGACATTGCATTAATATCAAGAACTATGATTTTGCAACATTTAAAAATGGAAAGTGGACAGCTCAGAGAGTGGAGAGTGCCCTAGATATTGAGCCGAATTATTATTACTACTACTACAGTGATTCGGAAGTAGAACAACGTTTTCAGATGTCAAAGGAAGATGAACAGTTAATAAAAACATTGTTAAAAGGGGATGAGTTGCTGTATTACAATTCATCGGCATATGAGGTGCTTGATAGAAGAGAACGTGAACGCGGCAGGGATATGAGAAAGCGGACAGAAAATAACCGGATAGCGCGAGTGGAGACGCTCATGAACAAAATACCCGCATTACCGGAGGAAATAAAAGAATGGATATATGCGAGGGCGGCAGAGAACGCGGATTATGCTTTTTATGACAAAAAGTGTGAGAAATGGGGCTGCACTGCCTGTGGAATGCAATATTCGGAGAAGGAGCTGCGCCGTGTAGATGGAGAGAAGAAAATCCGTCATAACGATATGGTTGTGTGCCCGCACTGTAAGAAGGTTATACAGGTAAAGAAAAGAAGCAAAAAACAGGAATTGATAACACATTTCATGATTTTACAACCTGTGGATGAAAAAATGAGTGTGGCAAGGCATTTCGATGTGGACATCTATTGGAGCGGAACAGTAAGAAGTATTGAAATGAGCGAATCCATGCGCATTATGATAAATAAACTGTCCGGGAAACCGAAATATGCGTGCGACATATATTATAACCAGAATCCATGTGGTTACAGAGAATATTTTGATAATAAATCTAATCCGTCGCACAAAAGCACGTATGAAGGATACCTGTATGAAGAGGGCATTGAGGAAGCACTGCGAGACACCGTTTATGAATCATGGACAAGGATATTTACACAGATGGCAGCAGTCGGGGAGAAGGTGCAGTATAACCGGCTTATGGCTACACAGAAAGATGAGAGTTTGCAACGTGTCATAGAGTGTCTGTTTAAAGGACACTTCACACGGCTGCTTAGGGAAACTGCAAATAATGTAAGTTATTGGAGCAGTACTTATGCTGGACCACTGCATATAAGCGGAAGCACGATAGAGGAAGTGTTTGACATTGCGGACAGGCAGAAGATAAACAGAATCCGTGACATAGATGGCGGAGAAGAAGTATTGCGCTGGATGCGTTGGTCGGATAAGACAGGAGAAAAGATATCGCAGGAAGCGTTGAACTGGCTGACACAGTCAAATATAAGCAGGAAAGATATTGAGTTTATTGAAAAACGTATGAGTGTTGAAAAAATCATGAATTATGTGAAAAGGCAGCAGTTGGAAAGCTATAAAGGAAAAACTGCAAAAAGCATACTTGGCCAGTGGCAGGACTATATGCAGATGTGCGAGCAATTAAAAAAGCACATGGATGATGAAATGGTTTATAAACCGCGGGAATTAAAACGCCGCCATGATGAAGCGGTAGCAGAAATCGAATTGCGTAACGCGAAGCTGGAAGCGGATGAGTATAGCAGACGATTCCCTGGCGTAGAAGATGTCCTGCAGGAAATTAAGCCAAAGTACGAGTATGAGAATGAAACATATCAGATTATCGTGCCGGAGCGTCTGGTAGAGATTGTTGCAGAGGGCAGAGCACTGCACCATTGTGCCGGAGCTACGGACAGATACTTTGACAGAATCGCGCAGCGTGAGACATATATTTGCTTTTTGAGAAAAATTGATGAACCCAAAGTGCCGTATTACACCATAGAGGTAGAACCAGGCGGAACAATTCGCCAGCACAGAGGATATCTGGACGAAGAGCCGGAGATAGAGAAAGTAAAGCCTTTTCTGAGGGAATGGCAGAAAGAAATTAAAAAGCGCATGAGCAAGGCGGATCATGAATATGCAAAGGTCAGTGCGGTGAAACGTCAGGAGAATATCGAAGAGCTGCGTGCGAAGAATAATACGAGAGTTTTGCAGGGCTTGATGGAAGATTTCATGGAAGCAATTTAGGAGGTCAAGATGGAAGAATTAATGAACACAGGAAGTACAGTAATCACATACACGGATTATAGTCAGTATAAAGCGGCATTGGATGCAGAATTGCAGAAATCAGCAGAGGGCTTTGTGAAAATCGGCTATCTGCTTAAAGTGGCACGCGATACGAGAATTTTAGAGGATTCCGGCTATGCGAATGTAAATGAGTTTGCAGAAAAGGAGTATGGCTTAGATAAGACACAGGTATCAAGATTTATCAGAATCAATGACAGATTTTCCGAGGATGGTTATTCGGAGAATCTGAAACTGGAGTATAAGGGGTATGGCTATGCAAAGCTTGCACTTATGCTGATGCTCCCGGATGCCATTAACGAGGAATTGACGGCAGATTACAGTAAGTCAGAGATACAGGCAATCAAGGAGGAAGTGGATGCTGAGCAGAAGATAAGCGACCTTGAGGTCATGATGGAAGAGAAGGATGAAGTGCAGCAGTCGTTGGATGATACTTTGGTACAGGTGGCTTATCAGCTTGGAAAAGAGGATCCGAAACTGTACTGTGAACTCTGGGAGAGTCAGATGGAACGTCAGGAGGATGTACGGAGCTTTATGGAGATACTCGCACCATCAGGAACAAAGACGTATTCTGTGCGTATACCGGGCGAAGGACGTATGATGTTGATGATTCGCGAGGATAGGGACGAATTAAAACTTATCAATATCAGGGATGAGACAGACAAGCGTACCTATACGAAACAGGACATCACAGATGCATTCCACATCATTTTTGAAGTTGGAAGTGCAAAAGAATCATGGAGCGGCACGTATGGAGAGGATTATCCGGAAGAAAAAGAGGAAGTTGCACCGGTGCAACCGATAAGGAAAGAATCGAAAGTTGTAAAGGCAAAAGAGCCGGAGAGGAAAGAAAAACCGAAAAAGGCAGAAATACACGAGGAAGAGACAAAGAAAGAGAATCCGGCAGTGCAGCAGTCGCCGGATGCAGAGTCAATGACATTGCATGATATACAGGACGATTTGCCTGTACCGAATCCGGTGCCGGAGGAAAAACCAGAGATGGAGGAACAGCCGGAAACGGAAAATGCACCGGAGCAGCAGTTGCCGGGACAGGACAACATCATGAATCATCCGGAGTATATGCCGGATTCCCGGGAGACACAGGAGGAATTACAGGAAAAGGCAAAGAAGATTGTAGAAATGTCCCTGATTGTCAGCATGGATATCTGGAGCGGTAAGAAGATGCCACTGGATGTGATTCGCAGGAATAAGGACAATGCACAGCGTGTGGTAGAACTGTTTGAAAAGATGGAGAAGCTGGCCGGAAGTGGAGAAGAGAATGCGTGATGAAGAATAGAACGAAAAAGAATCTCAAGTACCAGTTTGATGTAGATACACAGGAGAACATCTGGTACCGGGACGGCGGGGAATGCATTTTTTGTAAAATCGGGTATCACATGGAGAATAAAGACCCACTGCAATATCAGATAAAGGATATTATGCACTACATAAATAAATCACAGGGCGGTTTGGGAGTCACGCAGAACGGAGCAGTGGGATGCCGGTATCATCACGGACTCTTGGACAATGGAAACAGGGGCTTGCGTGCAGAGATGCTTGAGATATTCAAAAAGCATCTGATGCAGCAGTACCCGGACTGGAGCGAAGAAGAACTGATATATGACAAGTGGAATTTCCTCAAGATTGGTTAATATATCACGAAGTAACACGAAAATGAAGCAAGGCCCCGGTGCAGCAGTCGCCGGGGAGAAAGGAGCGAAGATGGAATGCGGCAATGCGCAGAGGGATGAGGAAACAGGAATGTTAAAGTGCAGTGCGACAGGATATAGCTGCTGGTATGTATCCGCAAATCCGAACAAAAGGAATCAACCGTGTTTGTTTGACCCTATATTTTCAAAAAATGAGCAGATACAGAGGATGCTAGAGAGCATCCGTGCGGTGCAGGTAGGAAGTAAAGTAACTACGATTTATAGGATTAATCATGGATTTTATGTCAGAGAGGTACTTGATTCGTCAATCGGTACAATACTTGAAATAGATAAATACGGGCGGATGAAAGCAGAATTTGTCAAACTTAAAGGTATATTAAAATTCGCGCCGGAGGATTTCACAAGGACTTTATTTTTAAGTGAAAGAGAATTTAAGCGAAAGCAGATAGAACTTGAGGAACAGATGGAAGAACAGGAACGCATAAAGACGGAGAGGCGGGAGGAAGATGGAAGAACAGATGCACAAGACGACGCAAAAATTATGTAATACGTGCAGATA
>CAZAGJ010000043.1:18045-22455 GCA_964484605.1 uncultured Roseburia sp.
AGATGGAAGAACAGATGCACAAGACGACGCAAAAATTATGTAATACGTGCAGATACAGCACTAAATTAGGTGGAGGCAATAGAATATGTGAGTATTTGGCCAAAACAGGAAAAAGGCGCGGATGCAAAGTGGGTGAATGCGATAAATACGAGAAAAGAGAAAGAAAAAGAAAGTAATAGAGCTGACATTGAGGAGGTAATCGTTATGTTATATAACTGCAGAAAAGAAGTGCTTATTCCACCACCGAAGTTTATAAAATGCAACTGTTCCGAGGATTATAAGGAGACTGTTGGAGTAGATGCTTGTTTGTCGGAAGAAATAAAAGAACTCTGGGAGCAGGGAATAAAGACGACGGGATGTTGTTGCGGACATGGCAGGAGCTTAGGATTCATAGAAGTAACAGACGAGTGCATTTCGGAAATGGAGAAGCTCGGTTATCAGCATTACATATATGCGGATGAGTTTGGTGGAATAGAGCGTAAAGATGCGTTTATTCCGAAAAGCTACGGTCATGAATATGATGGATATTCGGAATATTACCGAGGATAGGAGGAAATTTTGAAAGAAAGACTTAGAGAGCAATGGAAAAAATGTGAGGATGCTGTGATGAATCGCACAGGCGAATTTTTAAAAGAGCATTCAAAATTAAAAAAGATTATCGAAGAAGCAAAACAGATGGGGTATACTCCGGCACAAATCAATGAGATGTGTGCCGGAGAAGATTCAGAGGTGTGCATGAAAGCAATTTGCATAGATGATAAAGGAAACTTTAAACTCTGCCCGTACCGGGTTTTCCAAAAGGAAAAGAAAGCAATGATGATAGGGAATGGAGATATGGTGGTGCAATGTTTTTATCCGTGCGCAGGAGCACAGTGCATTGCGTATCATGATGGAATATGTCTTAGAGCACAGGAAGTGTTAGAGAGGATGGTATAGGATGGAGACAAGTAGATGGGAAGAAAAAGATTTACAAGCACGAGACACCGCGAGAAGGGTATCAATAACAGTAGAATATAGTTGTGCTCAATGTGGACATTGCTTAAGTTACGACGAAAAAGAAAATTTTTGTCCTAAATGTGGTCAGAGAGTTTATTGGCCGGATATGAATAAGAGTACACTTGTAAAAGCAGAGGATGGTTTAGAAATACATACATTGGATGGAGACACTATATGAATACAACTGGTAAAGAGTGCGTGTGTCAGGAAATGATGGTGCAGCAGTTGAAAGGAAAAGGCATGGAAGACAAAGAACGAGAAGATATTGATGAAAAAAAGGCATATTTGAAAAGCTATGAAAAGTCAGTACGTCAGATGCAACGGCATGCGGAACGCATAACGGAAATGCGTCTAAATAGAATGGGTGCAGCACTTAGAATTGACGGCATGCCACACTCGCACAATTCAAGTGATTTATCATCGTATGCGGTAATGCTGGATGAAGAGGAACGCAAATATATGCGTGAGAGATACAAACGAATTGTGAAGTGCAAAGAGATAACTGATAAGATAGAACGAATGTCAGACGAGGATGAGAAGGATGTATTGCTGTATCGGTACATACGGTTAATGAAGTGGGAAGATATTGCAGTGAAAATGGGACATAGTTGGCAACATATACACAAAATTCATGCACGGGCTTTGAAAAATTTTAAAATTAGATGATGGAATGCGATAGTGTACCTGTGATATAGTGTAAGCTGAGAAGAGAGTTAAGGGAGACCTTGGCTCTTTTTTTGTTACCATTGCAGCAGTCATAGAGGTAGTTGATATATGAATACCGGTACAGAGAGATACGGGACCCATAGAGGTACTTTTGAAAAAAACAAGAAGAAAATACTGGCGACGCAGACTGTCTGTGGTATCTGCGGGAAAGCAGTTGACACTAGTTTAAAATATCCACACCCATTATCTGCTTGTATAGACCATATCATACCTATAGCTAAAGGTGGACATCCAAGCGATATAGAGAACTTGCAGTTGGCACATTGGACTTGCAATAGGCAAAAATCAGACAAACTGGTCGAAAGGACAAGCGTAAGTAACAATGAAACAGAGATACTTAGCAACCGGATACTGCCTCAATCAATGGATTGGAGCCAATACAGAGGATGATATAAATAGGGGGCATCCCTCCCTCGGAGGGGTGCTCAGCGAGGTTCACGCCGTCACTGCACAAATATCTCGCTGAGAAGTTAAAAGGAGGAAATAAGGCAAATGGCAAGCTATAAGGGTATAGGCTATTTACGACAAAAATTGAACACAAAGAGAACCAGAGTTCTTACCAGATATAAGTTTTATGAGATGAAGAATGTGGTAAGAGATTTGAATATTTCAATTCCACCAGAGCTCAGCAATTGGGCGAATGCATTAGGCTGGTGCGGTAAGGCAGTAGATAGCTTAGCAGACAGATTGATGTTTAGGGAATTTGAGGATGATAACTTTGATTTGAATGAGATATACAGGATGAATAATCCGGATGTCTTGTTTGACAGTGCTGTATTATCTGCATTGATTTCGTCCTGTTGCTTTATTTACATATCGAAGGATGAGATAGGGTATCCGAGATTGCAGGTCATTGATGGAGCAAATGCGACCGGTATTATTGACCCGATAACCGGATTGCTGACAGAAGGCTATGCGGTGTTGGAAAGAAATGATGCGCAAAGCCCTGTTGTAGAGGCGTACTTTACAGCAGGTACAACGCAGATTATTCGTAAGAGTGCAACTCAAACGCAGATTATAAGGAATAATGCGCCATATCCACTGTTGGTTCCGATTATTTACAGACCGGATGCAATGAGACCTTTTGGTCATTCAAGAATCAGCAGATCATGTATGAGTATTATGGAATCAGCGGTTAGGACAGTTAAACGTTCTGAAATATCAGCAGAGTTTTATAGCTATCCACAGAAATATGTTACGGGATTGTCGGAAAATGCAGAACAGATGGACAAGTGGAGAGCCACAATGTCAACACTTTTGACATTTACAAAGGATGAAGATGGAGAAAAGCCGACATTAGGACAATTCACACAGCAAAGTATGAGTCCGTATACGGAACAGCTTAGAACATTTGCATCGTTATTCGCAGGTGAAACAGGCTTGACTATGGATGATTTAGGCTTTGTTTCTGATAATCCGTCAAGCGCAGAGGCAATTAAAGCAGCACATGAGAATTTGAGATTGGCAGCAAGAAAAGCGCAGAGAACATTTGGCAGCGGATTTTTAAATGCGGGTTATTTGGCGGCCTGTCTCCGTGACGATTTTCCATATCAGAGAAGGCAGTTGTATTTGACAAAACCTACATGGGAGCCGATTTTCGAACCGGACTCTGCAATGTTATCAAGCATTGGAGATGGCGCAATCAAGCTTAATCAAGCTGTACCGGGATACTTTGATAAGAATAATCTTAGAAATTTAACCGGAATCGAACCGGCAAAAATACAAATTGCAGAAGTTGCACTGGTGCAACCAGTCGAAGAGTAGGCGGTGAGTAGATGGAAGACATTACGCCGGAATTATTGAGGGAAATACAGAGGGATTTTCAAAGCGAGTTCAATAAAAGTAAGATAATATCGGGATTATATGAAAAGGTAAGAGATGGAACTGCAACATATGCAGAGGCAAATGATTTTGCGATAGAAACAGGAAAAATTCTAGCGAATGCATATGGCAGCAATCTATCTTCGGATGTTCTTCCGGATGGTCGGATGTATTACAATATCGCGCAGAGAATTATCAATCCTACAATGGTGAATAATTATAATCTCATTACAGATGTTACAGATAAGGTGCAGCAGTCGTTGAATGAAGCGGCGAAAATCGGGATTAAGCCTGTGACGCCGGAGATGAACCAGAATAGGGTTGATGGAATTATTAATCGAGTAGCAAATGCAGAGCATTTCGATGATGTGGCATGGATACTAGACGAGCCCATCGTTAATTTTTCGCAGAGCATTGTTGACGATTCGATTAGAAGAAATGCGGAATTTCATGCAGATGCAGGAATGAAACCTGTGATTGTAAGAAAATTAGCCGGAGGATGTTGCGAATGGTGTGCGAAGCTTGCAGGAACTTATACATATCCGGATGATGTGCCGCATGATGTATATCGTAGACATCAGAGATGCAGATGCACAGTGGATTATAATCCGAGAAGAGGGAAAATTCAGAATGTTCATTCGAAAAAGTGGCAGACTCAAGAAGAAAGAGAACGTGTTGAAGTTCGAAAAAAAGTAGGAATGCCCGAACTGGAGAAAAGTCATAATGATAAACTGTTGGAAAAAGGTTATACAAATAATGACGTAATTCGAACTGGAACGAATGAAGTTGATATGGCGTATATTCGGTCCGAAGAATATATGGAAAAGTTCCGTCATATCAGCGACAACGAAGATTTAAATAATGCGT
>CAZAGJ010000044.1:0-22431 GCA_964484605.1 uncultured Roseburia sp.
TTTATAGTAACATCTTCTAATATTTGTTGCAAGTCTTGTGTTTTGCATATGCAGCCAATCGTATGCCCATTTACATTTGGCTTCTTTTTTGCTAATGTATTCTAAGCAGAGATTTATCAATCAGATAAGAAACGGAGATTTATACCATGAAAAACGATATACAGAAATTAAAAAAGAGCGGTTTTGTCTGTGCACCGGTAATTATCTTTCTCGTGATAATCTGCATCATATCCGCGGCGAACCTAAATCGCAAGGATTCCACCGGCTATCAGCCTGACCTGTCCACTGAATATCTGGTGACACAATATCCAGACGCAACCGGTGTACAGGGAACCTTCTACACCATCGAAAGCGACGACTGCTTTATCATCATTGACGGTGGCTGGGCAGAGAATGCCGACGCTGTCCGTGAAGTCATAAAGGCGCACGATAACGAAGTGGATGCCTGGATTATCACACATCCCCACAAAGACCACGCAGGAGCCTTCAACGCTATCATGAAAAATCCCGGTGGAGTTGTCGTACACCAAATCTACGACAATGGCTTTGACTATGATTTCATCATGGAAGTTGGAGAGCCTTATGACGACATCACCATTATGGAAGATTTCTATGCACTCACAAAGGATGCCTCCAATATCACGCATTTCAGACGCGGTGATGTGACGGACATCTGCGGTCTGTCCTTTTCTATCTACAATGCCTATGATGAGGAGGTGCTCGCAAATGTCGGTGACGAATGCGATTACCAGAATAACGCCTCCCTGCTTTTTAAGGTCAGCAGTCCAAACAGCAGTATCCTCTTCTGTTCGGATATCAAGTATGATATGGATTCTTATTTGCTTGCCGCCTACGGCGACGCGATTGCCTGTGATTATGTGCAGACCGGACATCACGGCAACTGGTCTTTCTCTGATGAGTTTTATGAGAAAACCGGCGCATCCGTCTTTTTCTTTGACGCACCGGCTGACATCACGGAGAATCCCGACTTCCCTGCCAGTGAATTGAAGGATATGTTAGAAGCAAAAAACAGGACGGTGCTGGATTTTAGCACCGCCCCAAACACTGTAACTTTAAAATGACAGTTCGCGAGAATCACATTTGTAGGTCGCTTGTTCAAAAAGGAAGAGGCATTATTCTGCCTCTTCTGTACTTTCTTCTTCCGGTGTGTAAATAAAATAATTGCCAACCGCTGTTATCGTCTTCTTGCTGCGGTTCTGTACTAAGACGCGGTACAGACCGGACTCGTCAATTTCAAAATTATGTGAAAGGCTTCCCGTTCCGTGCACATAGCGCACATCATTCCCGTCGTTCATAATGCCAATCCAGTACTCACAAGTGCCTGGAGTTGCCACAACCGCCATACTGATTGTCTGCCCCTCTTTTACCCAGAAGCTCGTGGTAACTTTTCTCACATTCGGCGAAACCGTCCAGTCGATAGACTTAATCTCATTCTCATCCAGCAGCGGCATGACAGTCTCCGCCTCCGGATTCACATATTGCAGTATATCATATGTATTGTCTTCCTCCGCCGGCAGATATACTTCTTCTAAATCTGCAGGTACATTCTCGTCCGCAGTGCTCTCCATGCCCAGATACACCTCGTGATGCATCTGTGTCAGCTTATTTCCGGCAGCGTATACCGGTGTCACGCTTGTAAACGCAAACACGAGCGCTGCCGCCGCCATTACTCCCCTTGTCGCTGTCTTAACTCTACCATATTCATTCATAAAGTCTATTCTCCTTCCCAATCGATATTGGTTTTCATATAGACCTGAACAAATATGATTCGCATATGTCCCGCCTCCCCTGACAGGAGCCAGTTCCACTATCATTTCAAAGTAACGCACTGCACTCATCTCGCTGCGGATTGCCTCCACCGCCCGCCTGTCACAGTATATCTCGCTCCACTCCTTAAGCTCTTCCTCCAAACTGTCGCTGATTGGCCCGATATTCCACGCGATTCCAACCGCTTTTGCAAGGAATCTGTATACATAATCCCTGCTCTTATAGTGCAGCAGTTCATGATGAAATATGACCGACAGCTGCTCCTCGCTGTAATCCCTCATCGGCAGAACCATATGACATCCAAAGATACCGTATGTCCCGGGAGAATTTACGCAAGGGTTGCGATACAGGCAGACTCTGCCGCGAATATGAAGCTTTTCCTTCACACCAGCCAGCTTCTCCAGAACCGCCGCATCCTCCTCCGGCACATTGCTGCTGCGCTGCTTCCTGCTGTCCACATACGCAAACAGGCAGACACGAATCTGTCTGCCTGTCAAGAATATCCAGCCGGTAGCCATCACGACAATCAGTTCGCACAACTCTCCTACCGGTGCAAAATTCATCTGCCATGCACTATCCACCTGTAAAAATCCGTCTCGCACTGTAAGCTGAATCCAGATATAACAGATAGGAATCACATATAACAGGCACACAATACGAAGCAGCAGATATGGCAGTGTCGGTGCCCAGCGCAAGCATATGCGCCGGACAATTCTCCAGATGCCAAATGCCAGTGTACCCGTTGCCATTGTCATAAGAAGTGCAAAAAATATCTGACTAATTAAGTTCATTCACTTTTTTCTTGAGCTTCTCAATGTCTTCTTTGGAAAGTACCTCGTCACAGAGACAGCATACCAGTTCACCCATGTCTCCCTTAGTAAACATACGTGCATCCTCTTTCATGGTAGCTTTCCAGAAATCTGTTTTGCTGACAAGCGGCTGATAATAGCAATATCTGCCCTTACGGTACATACTTAAAAATCCTTTTCTTACTAATCTTGCAAGAAAAGTAGAAACAGTCTGAGGCTTCCACTCTTTGGAGTTCTCCTCATTCACTCTTCCCATAACATCCTGTAACGCGAGATCCTCCGTAGAATCCCAGATGACTTTCATAACGTAACGTTCGCACGTTGAGATATCATTGATATCCATAATCATTCTCCTTCCTACGGGCATATGCAACTACGTCCGTAATAACTTATCATTTTTTCTTTATTTTTACAATCTGAATTAACGCCAAACTTTGTTTTTCTGTGCAAAATGGCGTTTTGCGCTTATTCATTCTTGTCATTCCAGAAAACCGGAACACATAATATATTGTATCATGTTTTTCTGATAAATCCAACCAAAACCTTTGAATTCTCTGGTTTTAGCATCGTCACTATCTATTTTTCTTAGATAACAACCTCATCATCACTCGCATCACCCAGGCACACCTCAATGCATCTCAAATCAGAACCAATCGCGCGAATGCTGTGTTCCTTACCAGCCGCAATGCTTACTGTAGAGCCTGCTATAAGGTCAACTTCCACGCCCTCTAAGACCAATTTACCCATACCGGAAAGTACGGTAATCGTCTCTGTGTGTTTGAGATGCTTATGTGTCGGCATTGTTTTACCGGCAACAACCTTGATACGCTTTGTAATGCTCTTGATGCCATTGTCCTCGTCATTATCAATGGTCTTAACTGTACCCCAGCGACGTTCCTCGTACTTCGATGTATCATCAATATGAGCCAGACAATCCTTGATATAAGAACTCTGATGCTTGTCTGCCACAAGTATTCCGTCATGGGATGCCGCAATTACCATGTTTTTCGCTCCCATTACTACCAGCGGAATGCCGAGTACGTTAATCGCATGGCTGTTCTCACAAGTATCATCCCATGTCACATCTCCAATGCTGTATTCCTTCATCTCTTCAGTCAGGGTATTCCATGTACCAAGATCCTTCCAGACATCATCATACTTGATTGCAGCGATATTCTCCCAGTGCTCCAGTACCTCATAGTCAAAGCTCTTCTTCGGAAGCTTTTCATAATCCGCAACCATCTTATCATAATCTGTCGTCACCTGATATTTCTCTATCCACTGTGCCGCCATAGACAGCTTAAAACAGAATACGCCACAGTTCCAGAGCGCTCCGCTCTTCACAAGTTCCTCTGCTGTCGCTTCATCCGGCTTCTCGCGGAAGCCTTCCACCTTAAGTAGTTCATTGCTGCTCTTTTCCGGTACGATATAGCCATATTTTGTAGACGGATAAGTCGGGACACCGCCGAGCAGTCCGATGGTCTGTTCCGCATTTTCAATATACTCACCCAATTTCTTTATACGGGCAAAAAACTCCCCTGTCGTGTATGGATCTACCGGAAGAAATGCTACCACATCATCCGGCTTTGCGCCCTTTTTAGACAAAAGATACGCACAGGAAAGCATCACTGCCGGGAATGTATCACGGCGCATCGGCTCCACCGCAACCTCAGCAGCACCGTCAAGCTGGCTCTCAATAATCTCAACCTGCGCATCACTTGCACATACAATCGTATTCTCCGAAAGCCCTGCCGTCTTTAACTGTCCAAATACACGCTGAAGCATGGAGCACTTCTCCTCCGGGTCTGCGCTCACATCTCCTGCTGCATCATGATTCATCAGCTTAATATACTGCTTGGAACAAAGGTCATTGGAAAGCGGCCACAGACGTTTGCCGGACCCCCCTGACAATAAAACGATATACATATATTTCCCTCCTGATTTTACGCAATATTAGCGTTCTGCACGCATTGGGTTGTTTAAGAAATCCTCATATGCAAGACGGATTCCGTCCTCAAGTTCTGTCTTATACTTCCAGCCAAGCTTCTCTAACTTGCTCACATCAAGAAGCTTTCTCGGTGTTCCGTCCGGTTTTGTGGAATCCCACTTAATCTCACCTTCATAACCGATGACTTTCGCAACAAGCTCTGTAAGTTCTTTGATGGTAAGTTCCTTTCCCGTTCCAAGGTTGACCGTCTCATCTCCGCTGTATGTGTTCATCAGATATACACAGGCATCTGCAAGGTCATCCACATATAAGAATTCACGAAGCGGTGTACCTGTTCCCCAGCATGTTACTTCCTTGAGTCCTGCCTCTTTTGCCTCATGGAAACGGCGGATAAGTGCCGGGAGTACATGGCTGTGCTCCGGATGATAGTTATCGTTTGGTCCATACAGGTTTGTCGGCATAACAGAAATATAGTCTGTTCCGTACTGCTTGTTCAAGTATTCGCAATATTTCAAGCCACTGATTTTGGCAAGTGCATATGCCTCATTCGTCTTCTCAAGTTCACTGGTAAGCAGGCAGCTTTCCGGCATCGGCTGTGGAGCCATACGCGGATAGATGCAGGAAGAGCCTAAAAACATCAGCTTCTTACAGCCATTTTTCCATGCCTCATGAATCACATTCATCTCAAGAATCATATTTTCATACATAAAGTCCGCAAGCGCCTCGCTGTTTGCCATGATGCCGCCAACTTTCGCTGCAGCTAAGAATACATAATCCGGCTTCTCCTCTGCGAAGAACTTCTCCACATCATCCTGACGACACAGGTTAAGCTCTTTATGTGTTCTGGTGATAATATTGTGATATCCCT
The DNA here is from genome assembly GCA_964484605.1 of uncultured Roseburia sp. Taxonomy (GTDB): domain Bacteria; phylum Bacillota; class Clostridia; order Lachnospirales; family Lachnospiraceae; genus Roseburia. The sequence goes on from CAZAGJ010000044.1 coordinate 5,414, forward strand.
GTTTTTCCAACTGGCGGACGATTGCTGAACCTACCATTCCTCTGTGTCCTGCCACATAAATTTTCGCGTCTTTTTCCATCATGATTGCATACTCCTTTATCTCAATACTGATTATACCAGACCAATTTTAGGGACGCACCCTCTCGGCGCGCCCCTAACTGTACATTTCGTCTTAGTTCTCTTTTGCTACATATTCCATGTCATGCTTTACCATAATCTTAACAAGTTCTTCCAAAGATGTCTTTGTCGGATTCCAGCCAAGTTCTGTCTTTGCCTTTGTCGGGTCTCCCCAGAGGTTTACAACGTCTGTCGGGCGGTAGAACTCCTCTGATACCTCGATAACAACTTTTCCGGTTGCCTTGTCGATACCAACCTCATCCATGCCCTCGCCTTTGAACTCTAACTCGATACCGGCCTCACGGAATGCAAGTTCACAGAATTCACGAACAGAATGCTGTACGCCTGTTGCGATAACGAAATCCTCCGGCTTGTCATTCTGTAAGATGAGCCACATGCACTCTACATAATCCTTGGCATATCCCCAGTCACGCAATGAAGATAAGTTGCCGAGATATAACTTGTCCTGCTTGCCCTGAGCAATTCTTGCTGCCGCAAGTGTAATCTTACGTGTTACGAATGTCTCGCCACGGCGCTCGGACTCATGGTTGAATAAGATACCTGAGCAGCAGAACATATTGTATGCTTCACGGTACTCTTTTACAATCCAGAAACCATACTGCTTTGCTACTGCATATGGGCTGTATGGGTGGAACGGAGTTGTCTCGCGCTGCGGAACCTCCTCAACTTTACCATATAACTCTGAAGTAGAAGCCTGATAGATTCTACATGTCTTCTCAAGTCCGCATACACGAACTGCCTCAAGCACGCGGAGAACACCTGTCGCTACGACATCCGCTGTATATTCCGGCACATCGAAGCTTACTCCTACGTGTGACTGTGCTGCGAGGTTATAAATCTCATCCGGTCTTACTGCACCGATAATCTTCACAAGGCTCATGGAGTCTGCGAGGTCACCATAATGTAAATGGAAATTCGGGTTACCGTTCAGATGGTCGATACGCTCTCTCTTCTCAGTAGCGGAACGACGTACCATACCATGTACATCATATCCCTTCTCTAACAATAACTCTGCAAGGTAGCTTCCGTCCTGACCTGTTACACCTGTAATTAATGCTGTTTTACTCATTCTGATTCTCCTTTGATTTTGTTCTATAATTATTTTGCTAATACACTTTTTCTAAGCCGTTGTATAGGATAATCTCTTTTTAACGTTTTTTCAATTGAATATATTGCCGAAAAATAGTATTATATTGTCATGAGTTATTTTGTTATTTGGAGCACTGCGGATAATTTTTATTATCGCAAATTAATGCAATGCACTTTACCGTGAACCAAAACTCATCATGGTTTCGCAAAAAATGCGAGAATTTTAGAATCCGTATTTTTTAAGACTAATGATGAGTTTTGTCTTCATCGGGAAAGTGCTGCAAATAAATTTCTCATAATAAAAATTATCCACAGCGCGCCAGCACAAAATAATCCATGGCAATATATCGTCTATTGGGAGGCAATATGAGAGATTCATTTTTTGAAAAATATAAGACTTCTGAGGTTACGAACACCCGCCGTGTCATCAATACACCTGCTCCATTTACAAGGGCAAACTTTTTCTATATTCAGGAGGCAGGCTATCTGAAAAGTTTAAAACCGCATATGAGCAGGCGAAGTGGATTACAGTCCTACCTGTTTCTCATTGTGCTGTCCGGCAGCGGAGAAGTCACGTACCGTGATGCTTCTAAACATATGCCAAAGGACAGCCGCGCCGCTCATAGCACGCATATGCGCAGTGTCTCTGCCAAGGCCGGCGACTGCTTTTTTCTGGACTGTGCGGGCGAATATACGCACATCAGCAGCGAAAATGACCCTTGGGAATTGATGTGGCTTCACTTCTATGGCCCGCAGTCAGATGCTTACTATACTTATTTCCGCGAGCAGCAGAACTGGCATTTTCACACAAACCATCTCGCGGAGCTTACCACCGCGATTCAGTCCGTGATACGTTTTCACGAGGAACCGACTGATGACACCGATTTGCTTACTGCGCAGCAGATTGTCAATATCTTAACACTTATCTGTACCGAAACAGACGAAAACAGCAATACCGACTCTGTTTTAAGTGACAAGCTGAAAAAAATTCTTCGCTATCTGGATGAACACTATACCGGGGACATCTCCCTCGACATGCTCGCAGAGCAATTCTACATCAGTAAATATTATCTGTCCCGCGAGTTTAAAAAGGAATACGGCACAACGATTATTCAATATGTGCTGACAAAAAAAATCACCAATGCCAAAGAGCTGCTTCGCTACAGTAATTCCTCCATTGAGGAAATTGCAAGGCTCTGCGGCATTGATGACGCCAGTTATTTTAATAAAGTTTTTAAAAAGATGGAGGGATGCACCGCTTCCGAGTATCGGAAGCGGTGGTAGAAATCCACTCCTACACTCTTTTACAAAAGTTTCTTCAAGCCCGGAATCTGTTTGAGTACAACTGTGCTCAACAGTCCGCTTATAAATATCGCCAGCTGATAAATAAGCAATGCCGCCATCATATGAATGCCGCTTTTCAAATTTACAAAAACGATTTGAGCATATAATGTTAAAAACAAATCCGATAACAAATATATTCCAAACGTCATTCCACCAAGCAATGACATTGTTTTCCAAAACCATTCTATCCTCAACATACTTTCAAGCCATTTCGCCAGATAAAACACTGCCGCTGCTGAAAGTGTTATCGGAAGAAGAGTTCGATTATCAAAAAACAAATAATCACCCGGTGTTCTTACTGCCTCCACATAAGTTGCCGCTACTTGAATCACAATGCAGAGCACAAATATACATCCACTCATCACAGCATATGTATTTTTTATTTCCACATAATTTGCAATATAATATCCCCAGAAAAAGATACCCACATATACAGAAATAAGGCTTTCTTTAAACATCCAATGGTAATTTATCTCTGGCAGATAATGATTTATAATCGGCACTATTCCTTGAAGTACTGTTGTAACAAGCAGTAAATAAACGTAATCTCTTTTTTTCATATTAATCGACATACGCTGCAGCAACGGAAGCATTACCATAATTCCAAGATATGTATATAAATACCAATATGCGTTCGTCATCTGATTGGCTGTAATACGCTGTAGGAACTCAGTTACCTTGAAACCACAAAATCCTAAACGCCAATCTCTAAAATAATAGATTAACGAAAAAATCACAATTACAGCAGCAATCCGCATGACTCTGCTAATACATTTACGATACCCATCTACTTTTCCCAAAAGAAGCGTTCCTGATATCATTAAATACAGCGGCACTGCAACCTTGCTAAGGAAAAGGCTTATGCACAATACGAACCACATTCTTCCACCGGGAATCCGTTCCAGCATTTCTGTATTTACCGTATGATTTACAATTACTGCAATACACGCAAGCACACGCAAAAATTCCAAATATCGAATCTTTCCCTTTTCACTCATCATAAATCCTCTCTTATCTCTCGTTGTAGTCATATACAAAAATCTGTTTTCTATGCATGAAAAGAAGTAAAAAGACAGACTATAATACACTCCAACAATTCTTTATTCTTCCCTATACACACTTTTATTCTGTCTCTCATTCGTCAACTCCTATTTCTCTACTAGCATAGCACTTCATACATGCTTAGTCAATAATCTCTGTTTCAGGCAGGCAATTATCCATCCCACAGCCAGCGATACCAATACTGCCGCTCCAATACGCACTGACTGATACAGCCACATCAAGCCCCCTGCAAAAGCCGAAACATCCATCAAACGTGACGCTACAATCTGGAACACCTCAAGAACCACCATATGCACACAGATAATCTCCATACTATGCGTTCCGAGATATTTCATTAAATATCCAATCTTCAAATCCTGAATCCACTTCGCCACCCAGATGCACAGAACGGAACCGGAAACAGAGACAATCATATATAACGGCACACTGAGTGCTCCGTAATCGCCATAAATACGCAATGATGTATTCAAATATCCATTAAATCTGGCTGTTCCAAGGTAAATCAACAGCATTCCTGCTACCATCCAAAAGTTCTCACGTTTTTCAAAAAAATCAATCTTTCTCAGCCATGCACCAACTAGCATCAATATTGTCGTAACACCTACAATATCAAGACTCCATGGCAGCATAACGGGCAGTTCATTAAGTAGCATCGAAACTCCAATGAGTACAACCGTCCATACTATTGTGGTTTTCCAGCTTTCAAGACTCTTGTCAGCAATTAGATAAAACAGTAACGATGTCACAAAAAATGCAGTCAGATACCACATTGCTCCATTCGCAATGTCAAGTAAATAAATCGGGTCCTCCCGCGTACCAATTTTATAGAAACAAAATCTGGAGTAAAACACACCAAACAGCGAATGCAGTATCTCGTCTGCATCTCTTCGAACCACCGCATAAAAAGTCCACAGCAGCGCGCTGTATCCAAAATAAGGCAAAAGTACACGCGAAGCCTTTTTCTTAATACTTTCTGCATAACTTCGTCCCGGACGATAAACGAATCCGGAAATAATAAAAAATATCTGTATAAAGTAATAAATCAGATAAAGATTTAAACCATTCGCGTGAGAAATCACCACCAGTGAAAGTGCTATTCCACGTGCCACATCCATATATTTAAAATTAGGTTTAACTTCAGTCATCTCATGTCATTTCCTTTCAGATTTACTTCAGATGGAGCCGCCCTTTTAGTGCCTTGCGGAATTTCCAGATTCGATACTGTCTCCGTTCACGCTTCTGCTGCTTTTTCAGCCCCTGTTTCTCAAGTTCACGCATCGCCTCATCCATCACAATCTCTGTTGGAAAATCGTAAGAATAGGCACGTTCAAGTTCCCTCTCGCGGTTGCTGTCTATCTCTTCGTTACAATAATGAACCCCGCTTCCGTCCATGCCAATATTGTTTACCATAGTACAAACCGGCGCCAATGTAAGCAATCCAAGCTCAAACGCCTTAAAATACCATGCCACATCCCATGTGATATGCTGATTTTCTATCTGTTCTTTTAGCATCTGTGTGTATGGAACCACTCCATCAATGTCAAATCTACGCTGTTCTTCTTTATCTTTTAATATTTCCAGATTTAAGTTTTCCCCTTCAAAAAGTGCCCAGCGGTCAGCCCATGTTGCCCAGCCCCATGAACTGGTAAGCTGAGTAAAATAGAACTCCTGCCCTTTCGTCTTTTTACTTTTCTCGTCAATATGACTGTATCCGGCAATGGATAGAACTTTTTTCTCATCCTTATAATGTACAAGCGCGCGATTCATATATTCCAGGAAATTGGCACTAACCTTCAAATCATCTTCCAAGACAATGCACGCCTCATAATGTGTCATCAGCTCGTTCAATGCTTCGACTTCATTTTTCTCAATTCCCCAATTCTCCTCGCGTTCTATCAGATGTACTTCTGCAAATCCGGTAATATTCCTGCAATACGTGCGAACTTCGTCAATCTTTTTTTCATCAGATTCGTTTCGTGCACCATCCGAATAAATGTATAACTCACTCTGTGCAGCGAGATGATTTCCTTGTAATGCTTCCACAGCCTTCTGTACATGTTCAAGTCTGTTAAAAACAAACAGTACCACCGGTACACATCTCATCTCCATATCCTGTCCTCTGTCTTTCATTAAATCTTATTTCAATAGTATCATTCTGTTTTTATCCGGCCTGCAAAATCAGCCTTCTCGATAAGCGCATAAATCTTGTCCACCAGCCACGTCTGCGGCTTTTTCAAAAGTTTCATACGCATCCAATCAATCGCCGCTCCAAATGCCATCAGCACCACCGCTATCACAAATGTCACTGCGGCATAATACCCTTTATCCGCATACGCTGTATAATCAAATATGTATGCCAAAACTGCTTCACGCATAGTCCATTCAAAAATGAATATCGCCGGTACATGTTTTGCCAGACAATTCACTTTCTCATTTTCAAAATAAATATTTCTAAATATCAAAAATATACAAACCGCCTGTATAATAATAAATAATGAATTATCTCGTGCATACCGGTTCTGTACGCTTCCTGTCACTACATACAGCACAAGATTAAGCATAAAATTTATTCCAGCTGTAATCCCAAATACCTTTGCCAGCTTTTTCGTCGGATAAACCTTATCTGCTTTATATACTCCCAGATAACGGCCAATCAGGTACAGCATAATCATATGTACAATTCCTTTTCCACCATCTCCATTGATGTCAAAAAAGAATATGGTTGTCACCGCTGAAAAAACAATCAGCATTGTCACTAACAGCCGCCGCAGATATAATTCTCCCATTTTGTCTGCCATTTCATTTAAAAACGGGCTCAAAAATGCCAATGCAAAATAGCAGGTAAAATACCATGACTGCTTTCCAATTACCGGCAGCAAATACGAGAGTATTTCCTCTCCCCCCATCGGCATCCCCCAGACAAATCGCAGCAGAAGTGATATCCACGAAAAAAATACCAGCATCAAATCAAGGTGCAGCATTTTCTTTATATCTAATTTAATTCCATAATAACCGGAAATCAATATAAAGCAGGCAACCCCCATATTTCCGATTACAGATATCAGAATGCCTGCGACATCACCAATGGTATTATCGTGAGCCGATGATGCTCCATGCATCCAAAATATCACAAACAAAGCCAATACCCGCAGAAGTTCTATACTAGAATTTCTTTTCTTTTCTGCTGCATTTGTCATTCATCTTTTCCTTCCTATTCCACAACTTTACATTACTTCATTCTAGCGTCCCATATGTGTCAACCACAAGTATCGGGTGTTTGTCAGCAAATACCGCTTGAACAAACGCTTCGGATCCTGTAGCAGACGATACAGCCACTCCAAACTCAACTTCTGCATCCACATCGGCGCGCGCTTAATATTGCCCGCATGATAATCAAATCCAGCGCCCACACCAATCATCACGCTGCCAACCTTATCCATATGCTCATACATCCAGTTTTCCTGCTTTGGTGCGCCAAGACCCACCCAGATAATGTCTGCGCCGGCCTCATTCATCATATGTACTTCTGCCGCATCCTCAGCCTCATCTTGTTTTTTAAATGGAGGGGACACCATACCCACAATCTGAAGATGTGGATACTTCGTACGCAGCTTTTCCTCCAACATCTCAAGTGTCTCTGGTGTACTTCCATAAAAATAATGTTTCAATCCATTATCCCTTGCGAAAAGTTCTAACATCAAATCCGGTCCCGTCACGCGCTCCGCTTCTGGGAATCCATGCTTTCTACTGTACACAGAAAGCGGCTTTCCGTCCGGAAGGACGAACGCCGCATTATTTTGTACTTTGTGATACTGTGTATCATCGTGTGCCATCACCGTTGTATGGACATTTCCGACACAGATATATTTTCCGCGCAGTTTATCGATTTCTTCTTCTATAAGTGCTACCGTCTCTGCCATATTGGTGACAAGAATCTTTGTCCCTAATATCTCGCAGTATTTCTTCTCTATCATAATATCCTCATTTCTGTGCACCGTACCATGCATACCGGTCTAGTTTTCCTTTTTTACCACCTCAAGCGGAATATTCCCAATATAGGACGGAAGCAGACTAAATGTGCTATTATAGCTTCCGAGAATCTTCTTTCCTCTGGACAATGCAAGCATCTCAATCAATGCGTCCTCTAAACCTTCCTTGGAATTTCTATCTATAATACCTGATTCATTAAATATCAACTTAACTTCCGGCAACATTTCTCGCAATTCTCTCTTTACACTCTCGTCATCCGTCGCAATGAAAAAGTTAACCTCAGAATCCATCGCAAGTTCCGCCTTCATCTTCTCTGTAAACATTGCCAATGGACTGTTTGCAATTGCTTCTGTATGATCAGTTCTACGCACATGTACGCCAACAGTATGCTCGTCCAACTGTCCAAACAACTTAGCACCTTTTGCTTCGATAGTTGCGCTTGGTTTCAGAAAAAAATAACAGGATGCATTAATTTCACAGATTTCTCCAAAGGACTTGATATAAATCGTTGGCTCTTTTTCAATCACACGAAGTAGTTCCTCATAGCCCCCTTCTGTCTTAATGCGTTCCACATCATCACACTCTAAAAAACGTGTCGCTCGACTGCGATATTTCTTTTTCACGCAATTGCTTACTAACTGCTCGTATGGGTCTTTTTTCCATCCATTCTCACTGATTTCAATCGCTTGCATCGGCAAATCAAAAAGTTCTGAAGCTTTTACATTACAGCCAACCTCGCGCTTCCAAACAACAAGTAATTCACGATTTAACTTTTTAGCTACTGCATATGCACTTCCCAGTCCAAGCAGGCGATTTCCTAATCCCGCACATGGTTCTATAATAATCATACGCATTCTCCTCTCTCCCATCCTCACTATTTGTTCTCTTACACACAGGAAATTTATAGCAAATTCTTAATCAATGGTATCTTTTTCAAAATCGCCGTCACCGCAAGTCCCACAGCAAAAACAATCACATCCAACGCAATAACCGCCAGTATATTATTCCACCGTTCAAAATAAGGCTTCAGATAATGTATCACAAAATCTGACACCAAATAAATACCAAATGTATCGCTTCCAACACGTGTAATCACCGCGTTTTTGCGTTCGTCAAAAAATTCCGGTTTCTTCAACACAACATATTTCACCAGCATAAATACGCCCGCTGCAATTGCTATATAGAAAACATTATCATACTGCAAAAGTGTGGCCGCATAGCCCCTCTCCGCTTTCACCCGATAAATAGTATACCCTGTCAAAAGCAACAGAAGTCCAATAATCCCCACTATACTTGGCAATACCCAGTTCTTTTTGCATTCCACAAACTGATCCAAATAATATCCCAACACTGCAATTCCAATATATGTTGCAAATATCGGAAGTTTAAAATTCACATTAAACTCCGTAACAAAACTGAACGTACATAAGAATGTGAAAAAGAAGAAATAGCAAAAATCCTTCTTTTCAAACTGTCGCACAAATCGTTGCAACATCGGCATCATAACCAAAATGCCAAGATACAAGTAAAGATACCAGTATGCCGTCGTCACCGATGCACGCCCCACCACTCGACAAAAATCGAATAAGGAATGTTCAAAATCCCCAATCAAATAATATGGTACAGAAAACAGTACAATTGTTACCACCACACGCACCACTCTTGCCATCGCCTTCTTGTAATCATCGACTTTTCTTAACAACAAGCTACCACTAATCATTAAAAAAATGGTAACTGCGCATTTACAAATTGCCAGATAAAAGGTAGCGCCGACAAGCATTCTCATCGAAACTCCGGAGCAATCCATTTCAGCCTGTTCAAACACATAATTTGTATGATTCGCAATGACAAAAAAACATGCTATCATTCGCAAAATGTCTATGTAGATACTTCTCTGTTGTACTTCCTTCATAACTTCTTGTCTTTTTCAAACCTCTCCTGTTTAATATAAGCGTTATCTCTTCTGTGTCACGCCGCCATTTTCTACCTGATAAACGATATCGCACTTTTCAATCGTAGAAAGACGATGTGCAATAATAAGCATAGTCATCTTTCCTTGAAGGCTGTTGATTGCTTCCATAACTGCAGCCTCTGTCTCTGTGTCTAGCGCAGATGTTGCCTCATCCAACACCAGCACTTCAGGCTTACGATAAAGTGCTCTTGCAATACCGATTCTCTGCCGTTGTCCGCCGGAAAGTCTCACGCCGGCTTCACCAATCATTGTATCCAATCCATCATCCAAAGACCTCACAAACTCGTCCAACTGTGCCTGACGCAGAGCCTCCCAAATATCCTCATCCCGGATATCCTCCAATGCACCAAACGCAATATTATTCCGAATCGTATCATCAAGCATATAAATGGTCTGTGGAATATAGCCAATCTTATCGTGCCATCCTCGATACGATTCTTTAATATTCATACCATCCACAGTAATCTGTCCCTCCTGCGGCTTTAATACACCGAGAATCAAATCAACCATTGTTGTTTTACCCGCACCGGATGGCCCGATAAATGCCACGGATTTATTTTTCGGAACAGACACATTCACATGCGTCAATACCGCTTCCTCTGTATCTGGATAACAGAATGTCAAATTTTCAACACGAATTTCCTTCTCCATGAAAACCGGCAGGTAATCCTTCTGCTTTTCACTCTCCAGATCCATATCGCGGATGGCAGTATATTCTTCACCAATCTTATGAATAACAACTCCATTGTGGATGATAGAACCTAAGTACTCAGACATTTTGTTGACAGACGGAAGTAATGCAAATGCAGAAGCTGCAAACACTGCCAATGTCTCCACGAACTGTGTCGGATCAGATTCACCGCCATTTATCCGAACCACAATAGCTGCCATCAATCCCACGATGCAAAGTGCTTCCATGATAGGTTTCGTAATGGAACTAAGAAAAGAATTCTGCTTAATTACATAAGTATAAATTCCATTCTGTTCATAGAATTCTCCCTCAAAATATGCCTCACGGTTCGCAATTTTAATCTCTTTAATACCGCCAAACGCCTGCTGCATGCACTGAATAATATTCGCACTATATTTGCGCCGCTCATCACCAAAACGTGCAAGAATCCTCCGCAATTTCTTCATGAAAAAGAATACCATAATAACCATTGCAAACGCTACTCCGCAGGTCAATACCGGATCCTTTATCATAAGGTAAATAACAATAATCGCACATACACACAACTCAGAAGCAAGTTGAAGCATATTTAATACTGCCGCATAAAACATCTCCGGGTCTGTGTTGATGTCGCGCATCAGTTCTGCACTGTTATGGTTTAGAAAAAAAGTATAATCTTTACTAATATAATACTTCATCAAACGATTTTGCATATCACGCTTCCCATAATAGGAAAAACGATACTGCATATTATTCATGAAAATTATAAACGCATTTTTAAAAATATATACCAACATAATCAGAATTGAGATTAATGTTACAAGCTGGGTTGAATTCTTCATGCCAAAGAAATCATAAAAATATCGAATAATCTCATTTTCCAGCAGTTCATCCGGATTCATAACAGCCGTAATAAAAGGAGAAAGTACGCCAACACCAAGCAGACTGACACCCGAATTAATCAGAATAAGAACTGCCATCCCTGCCAGGTTCCGCTTCTGCTTTCCATCAAATACCTTAAAAACACTTTTTATTAAATCTTTCATATTACTTACCTTTCTCTACGAACTTTACACTATAATCCAATCTTTCATACGCATGCGCTCACTTAGTATATCATTCGGCATAATAACTACCTTTTCTTTATTAGGATTCAAATACGCCGCCCATGTAGAAAATGTACTGTTGGACAAAATCTGATTCTGACATGCCGCCATCAAAAAAAATTCATCCACATCCGAAAACATCCCCTCATCAGCAATATAGGTCATCCGTCCGACTTTCTCATCTATAATTTTATTCAACGCCTCCTCAGCTTTTGCTCTGTCATTAGTAAATACCACATACCGAAGTCCGTTCTTTTCCTGCTCCATCCGCTTTATTGCATCTTTAAAATATTGCTTACCCGGGCCGCCAATATCTCCGCCCCTGACATGTACTGCACACGTTGGAGTGGTTCGAAACAACTCTGTCAATGACTTCATCTGCTCACTCTGTTGATACGCAGGTGTCATCATGGCTGTGATATCCTCCAGATAATCTTCAAAATATGTCAAATGCTGCCAGTATCCATATAGATACTTATTCCGAAAACGCTTCTTTTCATATACACGCGGATCGATGTCATTTACATCATACTTTCCGCCACGATTTAAATACACTTCCCGTTCTTTAATCACGCGATATTTGACTGCGCGTCTTATGTTTTTATAGATTTTTTGAAAAATGTTCCTGTTCGGGAAAGACTCCTTTGCATCATATTTTAAGCAAAATTTATCCAGTTCAAAACCCCGCAGTATCGAGTTATCACACTCTGAAACATCAAGCATCAGCGTATCACCTTCACGCATCGCAGCAGCATAGCCACAAGCATAATTAAAAAGCTGATTTCCCATGCCATCACCAATTTTCACTACAATCATGCTCTGCCTCCCTGCTCTGACTTAACACTCTATTCCTCTATCGGGACACACACACTATATGCGTCCGATGTAAAAATCATTTCGTATGCATTTTCATCCACGAAATCAATCACTAATTGAATCTTTGGTTTTGGATCATCCATTGCCGAATGACAGAACACAACAATCGGATATATTTCCACTTCCGTAAGCTGTTCCTCTACCTTCTCATAAGTGATAAACTCTGTCTCAATCCAGCCTCCACAGCCTGCATTGTAAGGCGGCATTCCTGACAGGTAATTCAGAATCGGTGCATTCCCCGCCACCAAAAGCTTTCTGCCATACTCCTTATACTCATTTTCATATGGCTTCAACACTGCAGTTATCTCTTCAAGTTCATTCATAGTATCTGTCTCATATGTCTTAAACTTCAACTCTTCCAGTGCGCTTTCCCTGACATCTTTTTCTGTATTCAAATACATTCTTGTCACATAAAGGCTTCGGTATGACGCGAGGCCAACACACCACAATGCCGCAAGCACCGTAAGCATTACTCCCACCGGCGGCAGTTTTCGTTCTTTCTTCTCCAAAAGTTCTGCAAAATATCCCGTTCTTCGCACGCGGTCTCCCACGCAAATCACAATAAACGGCAATGAAAAATAAAGTTCATTACAAAGATGCTGAATCCCTGTATTAGAGCCAATCGGCATCAACACGGTAAGTAATCCAGCCGCAAGTGCCAGATTTTTAAACTCCTGTGAATATTCCTCATCACACAAAATCACGCCTACGCATATATATATCAGAGCAGTTACCACCGCAAGTGCATTCAAGTAGTCCAAAAGCACACCATAAACCACTGAAAATCCGGCTGCACTGTCCAGACCCACAGCCATTCCTATCACAAGCAATACTGCTGCCGCAGGAATTCCGTACACAAATAATTTTCTGCTCTTCGGGCATTTCTTTGGAATCAGATATACACCACCAAGTGCGCCAAGAAGTAATATTCCACGCAGTGCACCCTTAACATTGCTGGCAATCATATTCCCAATCGTATGACCGTCCTCAGAATTGCCAGCGTAGAGGAACATCTCAGCAATCATCTCTCCATACGCCTGTACACCACAGGTCAACTGTGCCAAAAGCAGTGCAGCAATGATACCAATTACAAATCCAAGTACACAGTACAATATCTGCTTTATAAAATATCCTCTGTCCTTTTTCTTATAAAAATCATAAAATAGAACTGCAAAAACTGCAAACTGCAGCATTGATGAAATCTTGCAAATGCATGCCATCACAATAAAGAAAACTGCTGCTGACAAAAACTTTGGCTTCTTATCGTTCAAAGCCCGTATCAGGAAATAGAGCCCCGTCAACGCCATAACCGCCACTCCGGTCGCATAGATGAAATAGTGGAAATTACACTTTGCAAACACCATTGCTATGGCAAGTGCCGGCAGTACCAAATCGTCATTTCGGTATCTCTTATAAATACGATAACTGATAAAGCAGAGATAATAACAGCACAATGTCCACAACAGTTGTACCCCCAGGTAACTTGGAATTGATAAAATTCCACAGATTTTCAGCCATGCTCCTCCCATCAGCTCCGACAAAAGAATCGGCAGATAGACACTGTCAATATCTTCAAAACAAAAGCGATACTGATTGATACTAAGTCCAACATCGCTGATATCAACTCCATAAAGAATATCCGTCAACGGAAATACCGGAATCAACAACAAAATAAGAATCCAAAAAGCCTTATACGCTCTCTTCATAAACACCTCAGTTTCAACTTTTCATAGAAATTTCACTTATTTTCCGGATAAAAATCCAGATAATTATCCTATATCATACCTATTATTCTAAGCATTGTCAAGGCGCACCCCTCTGTCTGTCAAGCCCGTAATATTGCCAAATATTCTTGTTTGCTATATAATTAAGCAAATGATTTGCAGCAAGCAGAAAGGTATTAAGATATGAAAGCAGAAAGAAATTCAAGTTTTGAGCTCCTACGTCTTCTATGTATTCTAGGAATTGTTATAATGCACGCATTTGCAAGAATTGATACCCATACCTCTCTTTTCAATACGGAAGTCCATGTTTTAGCCAATTCTCTTTTCAATATCGGTGTAACCTGTTTCATCTTAATCTCCGGTTATTTCGGCATTAAGTTTCGATTAGAAAAGCTCATCCGTATGGATTTTATGATTATCTTTTTTACCGTTTTTTCCACCATTGTCCTCGGTGATTTTAGTTTGAAAGACCTTATCAAAGCATGCATTCCGGTTATTTCGCGCCAGTACTGGTTTATCACCTGCTATTTTGCTCTTTGTATTTTAGCGCCATTTTTAAATCAAATACCAAAGCATTTAGAAAAATCCAAATTTCGCAGTCTGCTCCTAGTAATGCTTCTGCTCTTCAGCATAATTCCTACCATTTTTTCCTATGATATCATGCAGGATGCAGGAAAAGGTCTGGTTCACTTTGTAATGATTTATCTTCTCGGCAGATATATCTCAGTATACCAAAAAGCTTCTTACTGTAAAAAGCGCTTGTTCCTCGGCTTTTCAGCAAGTATTCTTTTGATTTTTCTTCTGGACAGTGCCAAAACGCTTTACCATAATGTCATATACAGCTCCTTTGCAAGAGATTGCTCTATATTCATCATCTTTGCATCTGTGCTGTTATTATTATTTTTTAAAGAGCTGCATTTTTCAAGCAAATTTATCAATCGTCTGGCAGGCAATGTATTGGCAATCACAGTTTTGGATTCTTCCCTGCAGACTTTTTTCCAGCACCATATTGATTTAAATACTTATGCGGACAGTCCTTTTCTCTTTTTCGTGGTTCCGGTTTATGCCGTATTCATAGCCGTAATTGCCATTTGTTTAAATGAACTGCGCCGTTTTATCTTTGGGCATATCGAATTACGCTTATCCGAATTTCTTGCATCCGCGTGGTACAAGATTCAGAATTTATCGTTAGATCTGTCTTCCAAATTAGCTTCACTATTTTTGAAGTCAAATTAAAAATGGTAACGGGCAATGCCCATTACCATTTTTTATAACAGAGCAACACAGACAGCACCGGCTATAATACATGCCACTCCCAGAATCTTCTTACGCGAAATTTTTTCCTTTAAAATCACAAATGACAATATCATTGTCCACACATATGTAATTGAGCCAAGTGGCATTACCACTGAATAATCCAGATAACGCAGTATATAAATATTAAACAAGGCAGCAATTACATACAAAAATCCTCCGATATATAAATTCAGATTTCGAAGCATTCCAAGAAGCCCATCAGAGGAAGATGCTTTTTTAAAGAACAAAGATGCCATCGCTGCAACAAAGTCCATCACAACTACCAATACATACATCATTCTTCGTCACCACCTCCTATCAGTACTATTCCCACCATGATGACCAGAACCCCAATTACCTTTCCCGGAGTAACTGCTTCGCTGAATATAAGCGCCCCAAGAACGATGCTAATCACATAATTGACGCTCTGCATTGGCTGCAGCACTGAAAGACTGCCAAACCGATATGCGATAAGCATAAATAATGCGCCCATTCCATAAAATCCAAATCCTATAAGTGCCGCCATCACTCCATACTCGGCAGACAGCTTCCATAACAGTTGTCCTAAGCAGGCACAGATCGCGGAGCACATCATAATCATAATACCTTTTTTATTCTTTTCAAATGACTCCAGCATTTTTTAATCTCCTTTTTCAAAATTTAAACGTTCTTCCTCAACCACAAGCGGACGCTTCATCGTACGCGTATGAATATTGAGTATATACTCTCCCAACAACCCGATAAAAAACAGCTGCAATCCGCCAAATGCAAACACACCGACACTGATTGCCGCAATACCAATCGGATAGGTAATGATACCCGATATCTTGAGAATAAATGTAATCAGTGCAATCAATAGAGAGACAGCTGCCACCGCAAATCCCGCAAAAGTCGCCACACGAAGAACTACTTTCGAGTGAGAAGTAATTCCCAGCATCGCCAAATCATACATCTTATACAAGTTAAAATGCGTCTTTCCCTTCTTACGCACCTCCTGTGTATACTCTATCCTCTTCATCTTATAGCCAAGTTCTGCCACAATTCCACGGAAATAAGGCATCGGATCCTCCAATTCCCGCAATACATTAACAAACTCCCTGTCATAGAGTCCAAATCCCATAAATTGATCTATGTGATTAACATCTGAAATGGAACGAACAAATTTATAATAGCAGCTTCTAATGAAATACTTAATCCTGCTTTCCTGACTCTTGTTCTTAATACCAATGACAACCTTATAACCCTTCTCCCATTCCCTGACAAAATCCACCATTACTTCCGGCGGTTCCTGCATATCCGCTGCCAAAAGTACCGTACAATCACCGGTAGTACTGCGGATTCCATGAAATGAAGAGCGGGACCATCCAAAATTGTTACCATTTAAAATAACTTTTACGTGTTCATCTTTCTGTGCAAGCACGCGAAGCAGGTCTCTCGTGCCATCATTAGAAAAATTATCAATAAACAGTATCTCATAATTGTACTCTGGCAAATCACGCTCCATGATTCCTTTCACGCGCTCATATGAGTCAAAAATATTGTCTTTCTCATTGTAGGTTGGAATAACCATACTAATTGTTTTCATACGTTCTCCCATCTTGTTACCTTCTAAAAGCCCCCATAAATATCCATAAATTCACGGAATGTCTGAAGATTCTTATCCTTATCGGCAACAATCAGATTCTCTATTCCACCCATTTCCTCCATCGGCCACTCTACCGCAATGTCTGCGTCATTCCACATGATACCAT
>CAZAGJ010000045.1:0-21842 GCA_964484605.1 uncultured Roseburia sp.
CTACTGGGCACATGTTTTCAACTTCCTTAGTGTAAATCATTATAAGACTCCTTTCACTTATATAGAAATGTGTTGTTAAAGTTTGTTACACATTTAACATACCGTCAATATTCTCGCATATTTTTATCGAATAGTAAAGACTTATTTCGGCAAAATTTTTGAGAATATAACGTTTTCCTTTGTCAAAAAATGTGTACATGCATGATTAATCAAAAAATGCCAAGTCAGAAAACACTTCTTCTGCCGGTCTACCAGCATTCTTGACATTCCCGTCTTCTATGAAAATATAGCCTTCGGTTCCATCTTTTCCACGCACGAGAATCCATGCTTCCATATCTGACTGCAAGAAATATACTTCGTCTTGTCTGGTTAAAAGCACCGTGTCTGCAGAAGAATCCATCGATGTATAAAGAGGTACATCCATGAACAGTTCATGTGGTTTGAAATATTCATAATCATACCATCCCAAATCTGTGTAAACCAATTCCATATTACTGATATCATACCACCAGTATCCTCGCAGATATGCAGTCTCAATCAAATCAGAACGCAACGTTCCAAAAACCCCACTCTGATTTGTGAAACCATTCCATCCATTATGCTGCTCTTTAAATGGGAATCCACTGATTTCTCCTATGTAATGCAGTTCACCATCATACTTGAAAAAATGTGTAACCGGATCACTGCTCGGTCCATCATCAAGTACAGCTATTTCCAATCCATCATCATCTTCGGTTATATCGCCAGGCACAGTATTAAGATTTGTAATATAAAAAACATCTGTAACAGGGCTTACCATGTAGATATAATCTTTTAAATCATATTCCACTCCATCAATGCACAGCACATAGTCATACTCAAATTCATCTTCCTGCTCCGTCACTCTATAAATAATGGTATTTGTCTCTTCGGTTCCTAAAAGATGTTCTTCTACTTCTGTATCAACTGCATACTCTTTCGGATAAGCATACTGTTCCTTCCATGCAGCTTCCGTGGCAACAATCTGCTCAAGATTAGACCTTTCTATCTCGCTAAGTTCCTCATCCGTAATCTCGTTTTTCCCAACTATCGGCGAATACCAGCTGCAGGAATTAAAATAGCTTTGCAGATAATTATTATCAAACGTCTTGCCATGACGTGCATATATCTCGTTTCTGGCAATCCATAACTGATTATCTGTCATATTAACCAAGTCATGCTGTTCAATTGCCTTGATACTGCTGACAGGTATCTGATACTGCGATGCATCAAAATCTACACCTTCAGCCTCTATCTGAATCTCTGCTTCAATCTGCGGTACCTGATTTACCATAGCAATGTACTCATTCATCACATTTTCATCATCTGAGGTTACCGGTACATCTGACGGCTGTATCAGATAGTACATCAATCCATCTTCTGTATAAGCGAGCATCCTCTCTCCCGATGTATAGTAATTCAGCCACTCTTCACTCTTTGTTATTCCGAACAGAAAGCCGCTTCCCTCATATTCCTCATAGGAAGCCTTTTGGTAGAAGTTAATACTATCTTCGTTCTCAACAGACAGATAAATATCCTTCCAGTTATCCGGCAGAGGAATACTTACATTTTCCCATGTGCATGTAAGCTTTGTATCGTCTGTTTTATCCGTTTCCATTATCTGCGTGTCTCCCATCCCGGCACTCATGTCCTGTGCGGAATCTTCTTTTTCCGCAGCAGTTGTCTTGTCATCTGTCCGGCATGCCGTCAAACACACCATAGCCAGCATAAAACCTGCTGTTACCACCAATAAACATTTCTTCCTCTTCATAACTCTCACCCCGCTAAATTATTGCTTCTCAACGATTTCATTCTTATTCTTATAGATAGTATTTGCCGGTACTACGCCTCGCACAGAAGATAATGGATAAATGTTGCTGTGTCTGCCAATGACCGTTCCCGGATTCAACACTGAGTTGCATCCAACCTCTACAAAGTCTCCAAGCATAGCACCAAATTTCTTTAATCCTGTTTCAACTTTTTCCTCTCCGTTCTTTACTACCACGAGCGTCTTGTCAGACTTTACGTTGGAGGTAATAGAGCCGGCACCCATATGAGACTTATATCCCAGAATTGAATCTCCAACATAATTGTAATGCGGCACCTGAACAGAGTTAAAGATTACCACATTCTTTAACTCCGTGGAATTACCAACCACAGAGCCTTTTCCAACAATGGCACTTCCGCGAATAAAAGCACAGTGACGAATCTCTGCGTCTTCATCGATAATTAAAGGGCCATTTAAGAAAGCTGTCGGTGCAACCTTCGCACTCTTTGCTACCCAGATATTCTCTCCACGCTGTTCAAATTTTTCTGGATCAAGCTTTGGTCCGAGTTCCTTGATGAAGTCACCGATTTTGGCAAGTGCCTCCCAAGGATAAGTAAACCCCTCAAATAAATCTTTTGCGATTGTCTGTTCCAAGTCATACAAGTTACTGATTTTTGCATTTTCCATTGTAATATCCTCACTTTCTATTCCACTCAGATAAGCTTCCTAATCATTACCCAATCTCAATCTTGCGTATTTTAAATTAAAAAATATTAATTCTGCATTTAATTTCGTTTAATACGTATAGATTTAGCATCAGCTTTTGCTGTCAGAAAACTCATCCAGAAAATTCATGCCTGCCGTCTGCTCTGATTCTTCTTCTGCCTGATAAGCTGCCATCTCCTCCGCCATCGCATCATAGAATGCCGGAACATCATCATCTATATACTGCGCATCACTCTCTGCAATTTCTTCATAGAATGGCCGTTCATCCTGTTCTTCCGCAGAACTTGTGCTGCTACCGCCGTCTCCTCCGGAAGATGTGCTGCTACCCGGATTATCAAAATCAAATGAGATTCTGTCATCCTCAAATTTCAGGCAGGTATCAAAAGTATTTCCCGCCTTGGAGACAAATCCTGTCACCTTATCTTTTGTCTTTCCGGTTTCAAGCAATTCCTTCATCACTTCTTCGGTAAGTGCCACCTTGGCAACTGTATGTCCTACCTTAAAGCCGCAGGAACACTCATAATACCACTGACTCTTCTTAAGCAGTTCTCCGCACTTCGGACATTTTACCGTTGTGTCCACAGGTTTTGGCTTCTCCGGGAAATCAAATGTTACCTGTCCTTCCTGTGTCAGCTTCAGCGGTGCATCAAACTTCATACCCGTCTTTGCCACAAATCCTTTGATAACATCTGTCTTTCCCCGAAGCAGAAGTTCTTTTACCTGTGCTTCCTTTAACGTTACACCTGCAATCTTTCCGATAGAGAATCGACAGCTCTGTGGATTCTCCTTGGAGTAATTCGCACAGCCGTACCCAAACGGGGTTTTTGCAATCTCTCCTCCGCACAATGGACACTTTACATCCTTGACCTTCGGTGCTTCTAAATCAGTAAAATCAAATTTCAATCCGGTCACTTTGCCATTCTCATCCTTAGAAAGTGCCACACGCGCATCAAACTTCTTGCCCGCTTTCGACTTAAAGCCACGAATCGTTCCCGTACGTCCCTCCGTTAAAAGTTCCTTTACATTCGCCTCCGTGAGCGCTTTTTCTGCCATTTTACCCACAGAAAAACGACAGCTTTCCGGATTCTCCTTGGAATAATTCGCACAGCCAAAGCCAAACGGTGTCTGTACGATGTCTCCGCTGCAGATTGGACATACCACATCCTTGACCTTTTTTGCCTCAACGTGTTCAAAATCAAATCTTAAATTAACTTTTCCGTTTTCATCTTTTCCAAGTGCCACGCAGGCATCAAACTTCTTTCCCGCCTTTGACTTAAAGCCACGAATCGTTCCGGTTCTTCCATTTGTCAGAAGTTCCTTCACTTGTGCCGCATTCAAATCCTTTCCTGCCAGTGTACCTATGGCAAATCGACAGCTCTCCGGATTCTGCTGGTCATAGTTCGCACATCCGAAGCCAAATGATTTTACCAGAATGGCTCCGCCGCACATCGGACATGCCACATTTTCAATAATTTCTGCTTCATTCTGCGAGAAATCAAATGTTACATTTTTTCTACCGTCCTCACTTGTCTCTAAGACAAGTGCAGCATTAAATTTCTTTTTATTCTTTGCAGTAAATCCCTTAATCAATCCTGTTTTTTCATTTGTCAATAATTCTGTTAAATCATCAACACTGATTGCTTTTCCAGCAATCTTTCCCACAGAGAAGTAGCATTCATCCGGGTTCTCGTGATGCTTCACACAGCTATAACCAAACGGCGTAATCTCCATATCCGAACCACAGACCGGACACTTTACACCTTCCAGGATTTCCGGCTGATTTTTTGAGAAATCAAATCCTATATTAACTTTTCCATCCTCGTCTCTTTCCAATGCAAGACTTGCCGAGAACTTCTTTTTCGATTTAGAAACAAAGCCATTCAAAACTTCAGTATGTCCCTCTGTAAGAAGTGCTTTTACTTCATCTTCGCTCAAATCTCTGCCCGCAATTGTTCCGATAGAGAAGCGGCATCCGGTGCCATCCTTTTTGTAATTGCTGCATCCATAACCAAACGGCGTCGTCTCAATCGTACCATCACACACCGGACACTTAATGCCGAGATTCTTCTTCGCAGCAAGACCTTTGCCGCCTTTTCCCACAAATGGATGAATACGTGATGCAATCTGCGTTGTCAAATCACGCTCAATCATCGCAACCGTTTCCTTACGGATGAAATCCTCTAATTTCTCCCGATAATCATCCATAATAACGGTTCCGCGTGTAATGCCGTCCAGCCCCTTTTCCCAAGACGCTGTCATCTTAGGATTTAAGAGTGCCGGAACTGTCATGGAAACGACTTCAAAAATCATCTCTCCTAAGCGCTCCGGTGTCAGCACCTGTGTCTTTTTGTTCAGATTCAGGTAACCGATACGAATCAGCTTCTTGATAATCTCCGCTCTGGTAGCAGATGTTCCGATACCGGAACCTTTAATCTGCTCTCTAAGTTCTTCTTCCTCGATAAGCTGTCCCGCATTCTCCATGGCGAGCACCATTGAACCGGAGGTGTAACGCTTCGGCGGAGAGGTCTTTCCCTCGCGGATTGCGAATCCATTTACCGAAAGTGTGTCTCCATTTTGTATCTGTTCCGCTAACACTAGCAGATTTGCATTATCCTGCTCGTCGTCTTTTTCCTGTTCGCCGGACTCATCTTCTGCTCCGGTCTCCGTCTTTTCCTTCGTCCCAGCGCTCTTTGGTATTCCTGCAATTTCCAGATATCCCGGCGATTTCAATGCCTTAGTCGAAGCAAAAAGCCTTTCTCCTTCGATATCCACTACAAGCTTCACTGTCTGATACTCTGCCGGCGGATAGAACACGCTCAGGAATCTGCGCACAATCAAATCAAACACTCTGCGTTGCAAATCATTCAAGCTTTCAAGTTCGGTAAGCTGCCCTGTTGGAACGATTGCATAGTGATCCGTTATCTTCGCATCATCCGTATATTGCGTATTTGCAATATTGCGGTATCTGCCTTCCTGTAAGATGTGCTCAACATACTGTCTTGTCGGCTCATAATTTTGTAATTTATGTATGTTTTTGCCAATTTCCTTCGCCACTGCACTCGATAAAACACGCGCATCGGTTCGCGGATAAGTTGTCAGCTTCTTCTCATATAAGTCCTGTGCCACCTGCAGTGTCTCATCCGGACTGATTTTAAAACGTTTTGAACACTCTGCCTGAAGTTCTGCCAGATTAAAAAGCAACGGCGCACGCTTTTTCTGTATTCCCTTTTCAATGGATTGCACGACTGCCGGCTTACCGGTCAATTCATCTATCAACTGCTCGGCACTCTCCTGCTTCTTAAACCCATTTTCTTTATATAGAAGCGGAGACTCAAAATACCTTGATGTCTCTACCGCTTTCCACTCTGCCTCAATGCCGCCCTCTGCATCACTTCCCATTGGAAGAAAACTTCCTGCTACGCGGTAAAAAGGTGTTTCCACAAAATTGCGAATCTCGCGCTCTCGGATAACTACCATACCCAGCACACAGGTCATCACACGTCCCACCGCGATTGCCGTATAACTCTGTGTTCCGGCAGCATCGTTTAAAAGCTTCCCGTACTTTACCGACATAGCACGAGAAAAATTGATTCCCATTGCATAATCTTCAATCGTACGCATAACTCCGGACTTTGCAAGGTTATCATACTCAGACATATCCTTCGCTTCGCGGATACCACGCAGAATCTCCTCCTCCGTCTGTGAATCAATCCAGACACGAAGTTCTTTCATGCCCTCGCGCACACCGCCAAATTTACGAATGTTCTCCTCAATCGTCTGTCCTTCTTTTCCGGCATCACCTGCCCAGTAAACCGTGTCAATATCCTCACGATGCAGCATGCGGTGCACCACATCATACTGCTTACTCACATTTGGGATGACATTGTATTTATAATCTTTCGGCAAAAAAGGTAAATCCTCCAAGCGCCATTTTTTGTACTTCTCGTCATACTCCTCCGGATATACCATCTCTACCAGATGTCCCACACACCATGTAATGACGTAGCTGTCGTTCTCTATGTATCCGTCATTTCGCCCGGATACTCCCAGGATTCTGGCAAACTCCTGTGCCACACTCGGTTTCTCCGTTATAATCAACTTTTTCTGAGCCATTCATTCCTCCAAGTTTTACTTTTCATTTGTTATAGCTGCTTATAAAAAAGCTCTATAACTCGTTCATATCGACAAGCACAAACCTATTGTCCTTCTCCGCCAGTTCTGTCACTGCCGCATCAAATCCTTTTGCAGAAAACAGGAAATAATACTCTGCATCAATTTTTGCCATTTTCATATTAGCAAATAATTCCTCGCACATCACCATCGTAAGCTCCGGCTGTTCCCAATTACACAAGCCAACCATATTTCGTCGCATATCATCCTGTGCAATGATGTCAATCGTTCCTTCTTTCCCTATCCATGTACCCATGCGAGAAGCCTTCAATGGCAATTTGCCCACCACGCCAAGCAGAGCCAGATATTCCATGCACACCTCTGAAAAATAACGATTCAGGTATGCATCCAGTCCCGGTGCAATGTAGCAGTCATAAAATTCCTCCACATTCATCATATAAAGTTCTGATAAATGCGGATAGATGAAATGGAACCAAAAATTCACATAATTGTCCCGTATACGATAAACTCCCTTTTTCGTATTTTCCCATCCGCCTGTTTCAAAAGACACAACTTTCTCTATAATATCAAATGCACTCAGGTTCTTCATGTAAACACTGATTTTCGCACGCGAAAAACCTGTTTCCCGATACAAATCATTCAGTTTATCCCATCCCGCCGCAATATGCGCCAGAATCGTTTCATAGACAGACAATTCCCTCAAGCTCGCGCCTATCAGCTTCTCCGCCGCACCATACATATAACCATTGCGTGACAAAATCAACCGACAAATATTGCTCCTGATATCTGCCTTCGCATTCCAGCGATTGATATATCCCGGTACACCGCCAATAATTCCATATACCTTGATACACTCACTGACCGGATATTCCGGCAACGCGCGCACTACCTCCAAAAAGTTTAAGTTTGTCAGCTTTATCTTATGGTCAATTTGCTTATTATGCACTTCTCCAATGCAGTCCGTCAATTCCTTCTCCACCCATGCAACTGCGGAACTGCACAAAATAATCTGCACCGGCCCCGGATAAAGGCGTTTTGCGCGAAGTTTACCTATTGCGTCCATAAACGAAGCATCTTTCTTCGCAATATACTGAAATTCATCAATCACAATGACCAGCTTCTCCGGTCCGCCGCTCTTTATGCGATTAAAATATTCCTCATAGGTATTCTTCTGCAATGTAACAGCGAAGTGCGCCGCAAGTTCTTCTCCCATCCGACGAACCTGCTCCTGTTCGGAAACCTGTCTCGCCCGATAGTAAAAATACTTCTTATTTTGAACAAATGCTTTCAGCAGTAATTCCTTCTCCGAATCCTCTCTTCCATATAAAACACACAGTTGGTTGCCTGATTGTGTAAAATGATTCTCCAGTTCCTTTAAAATTGAAGTTTTTACGACCATAAAGACCTCCGTAATCATCTCTTGTTCACGATTTCTTTCGATAGTAATCGTTTGCTATCGAAATTATAGAAATTATTATATCATTTTTTAACTTTTACATCAATGTCCTTTGGCATATTCCGACACATAAAAAGGAAGTATATCACCTCATGTAATATACTTCCTCGACTTTTATCATTTCCTATTTACTTCTTTGTAATATATCCCTGTGCTTTTAACAACTCTGCGCAGAGGACTGCTCCACCTGCCGCGCCGCGGACTGTATTATGGGATAATCCCACGAACTTCCAGTCATAGATGCTGTCCTCTCTCAATCTGCCTACAGATACGCCCATACCATTCTCGTAGTCTACATCCAACGCTACCTGTGGACGATTATCATCCTCAAGGTACTGGATAAACTGCTTTGGCGCACTTGGAAGTTCAAGTTCCTGCGGAACTCCGCTGAAATTCTTAAGTGCCTCGATAAGCTGCTCTTTCGTAGGATTCTTTTTAAATTTCACAAATACTGCCGCTGTATGTCCGTTCAATACAGGAACACGGATGCACTGACAGGTAATCGCCGGGCTCTCTGCCGGAACAATCACTTTCTTCTCGTCATCGACATAACCCCAGATACGAAGCGGCTCCTTCTCGGATTTCTCTTCTTCACCGCCAATATATGGGATGATATTACCGACCATCTCCGGCCAATCCTTAAAGGTCTTTCCTGCTCCGGAAATCGCCTGATAAGTGGTTGCCACTACCTCATATGGCTCAAACTCCTTCCATGCAGTCAACACAGGTGCATAAGACTGGATAGAACAGTTTGGCTTTACTGCAACAAAACCACGTGTAGTGCCAAGTCTCTCCTTCTGATACTTGATAACTTCCATGTGCTCCGGGTTTACCTCAGGTACTACCATCGGAACATCTGGTGTCCAGCGATGTGCACTGTTGTTAGAAACAACCGGAGTCTCAGTTTTGGCATAATCCTCTTCGATTTTCTTAATCTCTTCCTTTGTCATATCAACAGCGGAAAATACAAAATCTACTTCTGCAGCAACCTTCTCCACTTCGTTTACATTCATGACTACGATGTTTTTTACTGCCTCCGGCATCGGTGTAGTCATCTTCCAACGATCACCAACAGCCTCCTCATAAGTCTTGCCGGCACTTCTTGGGCTTGCCGCAATTGTTGTCACTTCAAACCATGGATGATTCTCCAACAACGATATAAACCTCTGTCCAACCATACCTGTTCCGCCCAAAATACCAACTTTCAACTTTTCGCTCATGACTCTTATCTCCTCATTTCCGATACACCGCTTCCCTCTCTGCGGTTCTATGTATCTGTTCTTGTCCCTGTGGCACTTATCTGTTTGTCCGTCTCTCACAAACAAGTGTCGTCATAGTGAATATATTATGCCATTTGCACCAAAAATGCAATGCTTATTTTAGTAAATTTTTTTGTCAATTTCTGCCCTTTATTGTGCATTTCTCACAATATCGCGTTAATGTTTTAATACGCAAAAGTCTTTTCAAACTCTACCGCACATTTAACGGAGTCCAGTTTTCCTCCAAATACGCCTTTTCGATTGCAATCACACGCTCCATCGCGTCTTTGCCCGGCGCACCTACCGTCAGACGTTTATTTACACAAGTTTCCATGGAAATTGCGTCATAAATATCCTGCTCAAATACCGGACTGATTGCCTGCAGTTCTTCCAGACTCATATCGTCAATTGCGATTCCTTTGTCAATACAATATAACACAATCTGTCCTACAATTCCGTGCGCATCACGGAAAGGCACACCATGATTTACCAGGTAGTCTGCCGCATCCGTCGCGTTGGTAAATCCATGATTTGCAGAAGCACGCATTGTCTCCTTATTAAACTTCATCGTTGCAAGCATACCGTTGAACAGCGCGATACATCCCTTTACAGAATCCATCGCATCAAAAGAAAGTTCCTTATCCTCCTGCATATCCTTATTGTAAGCAAGCGGAATACCCTTCATCGTTGTAAGAAGCGACATCAATGCACCATATACGCGTCCTGTTTTTCCCCTGACAAGCTCTGCTATATCCGGATTCTTCTTCTGTGGCATAATACTGCTACCGGTGCTATAAGCATCATCAATCTCTACAAACTGATACTCGTTGGAGTTCCAGATAATAACCTCCTCTGAAAAACGAGACAAATGCATCATAATGATTGCACAGGCATCCAAAAATTCAATCAGGTAATCTCTGTCAGAAACACCATCCATACTGTTTAATGTCGGGCCGTAAAATCCAAGCAGTTCTGCCGTATACTCTCTATCCAGCGGATATGTCGTTCCGGCAAGCGCACCGGAACCAAGCGGACAATAATTCATACGCTCATAGATATCATGCAGACGCAGTCGGTCACGCTTAAACATCTCAAAATAAGCACCCATATGATGTGCCAATGTAATCGGCTGTGCTTTCTGAAGATGTGTAAAGCCCGGCATAATCGTCTCCGTATTCTCTTCCATTGTATGAAGAATCGTCTCAAGCAATTCCTTCAGCAACGCATCAACAGCCAGCACCTCCTGTCTGGTGTAAAGACGCATATCAAGCGCCACCTGATCATTACGGCTTCTTCCGGTGTGCAGTTTTTTTCCGGTATCACCGAGTCGCTCTATCAGATTTGCCTCCACAAAACTATGAATATCCTCATACTCATCTGAAATTTCCAGACACCCCTTCTCCACATCTGCACAGATTTCCTTTAAGCACTTCACAATCGCCTGTTTCTCGTCCTCTGTCAAAATCCCTTGTTTTCCAAGCATTGTAACATGCGCAATGCTTCCCTCAATGTCCTGTTTATAGAACTTCTGGTCAAAACCAATCGACGCATTAAAATTATATACAAGTTTGTCGGTTTCCTTGGTGAATCTTCCACCCCACAACTGTGCCATTCTGCATTCCTCCTTACACTCTTGCTACAACTTCACACAAACTATGCCTTTTCACGCTCTTTTGCCGCAATTTCTTCATCGCGCTGACGTTTGGAATAAACGCATCCACAGTAATACTGACGATACATTCCATACACTTCTGATAACTCTACCGAACGCTTGTAGCCATTCTTCTTCTTGAAATCAGAATTCAGATAACGGATACCGTATTCCTCCGAAAGCCTGTCTCCAATCTCATTAAGCTTTCTCGCATCCTTGAGTGGACTGATGGAAAGCGTCGTGGTAAAATAATCCATCCCCAGCTTCTTTGCCAAAATTGCAGACTCTCGCAGACGAAGCTCATAACAGCGATAACAGCGCTCGCCGCCCTCTTTCACATCTTCAAGCCCTTTTGCCATCTCATAAAAACGTGCCGTATCATAACTGCCCTCCATAAAAGCAATCGGATACCTGACCGACAGGCGCTCAATAAAGCGCTGCTGTTCTTCCACCCGCTTGAAATACTCCTCCTCAGGATATATATTCGGATTGTAATAAAATACAGTAATCCGAAAATAATTGGATAAATATTCCAAACAATAGGAACTGCACGGTGCACAGCAACTATGCAACAAAAGAGTAGGAACTTCGCCTTTTTTCTCATGCTGTGAAATCGTATTTTCTAATACTTTTTGATAATTCATTGTATAATTATGCATATTTCGCATCATTTCTCCTCATTTTACACGAATCAGTTGCAGATTACAACCCATTTATGTATTTTTATAACTTTTCTGATCTCTTACCGCCGGATTCCATCTGCCAGCTCCAGAATCTGTTCTGCTCTGCATCTCCATGTATGCTCCGTCTCATAGCGTTCATACGCACGCTCTACAATCCGTGCGCGCAAATCACAATCCGCAATCAATTTCTCCGCCTGCTCTGCCACAGATTCCATCCGTTCCAAAGAATAAAAACTAATCTCTCGCCCATCGCTAAATCTAGATGCCAAATATGGATTTTCATCTGTCAATACAACCGACCTGTTAGCCATCCCCGCCGGAATGCGGTCATGCATACCACGATTAAATATCGGTGATACATTCAGCAGAATATGCGACTTTGCAATGCGTTCAAAGCTAAGTCCAAACGGAACCGCCCGCTCTCTCTTCAAAGAATGCTCGTCCGCACAATGATACTTATCCCAGCCTTCCCCTATTACCGTTACAGGAATCCCTACTTTTAGCAATTCATCCAGTGCTTTTTTTCTGAAATAGTCTCTGACGTATGCATCTACCGCATACATTGCATTCATAAATAGTGCAAATGCTTCTCCTGCCATTTCCATGTCCATACGCTCAAGTTCCTGACAAAAAGCTTCTTCCATAGGGAGCAGCGGCTCTGCAATTCTCCGCTCAATCAGCTGCTTCATCATTCCTCTGATTGGTTCCGGCGAAGTTTCAATAATTTCTATGATTGCATCCGGTCTGTCATAAGTTCCCGGCAGAAGAACGCGGCATTCCCTGTCCTTCTCTCCATCACAAAGTGCTCTCGTCGCTCCAAGCGGAAGCATGTGTACACTTGCAACCTTCGGATAATAGCTGCGCACATACTCTGCCTGTCCCTCATCTAAAACAAGTGCATGCAGATTCTTCACACCACTCGTTAAACCTGTATAATGAAACAGTGGGTGGTCTAAAATGTAATCAAAAAACGGAGCCTTCAGTTTATCCAAATAACGTGTTCCATCTTCCATCTCCATACGTGGAAGCAACGAATTAAAATCAACCGAAACACGATACTCCTCATCAAGCAGCGGTTCTAGCTTTGCGTCCAGATTATCATCCTCCGCTGACACTTCACACACCTGTGCTTCAAATCCCAGTTCATCAAATGCCGCCCCAAGCTGATGTGCAAAAAAAATACTCGAGCTGTAACAGATTTCTCTTGAACTAAACACCAATACTTTTTCTCTCTTTTGCTGTTCCATTTTCATCTTCTCCCACAGTCAAAAAACAAAGGACTTTTACCAAACATACGCTTTGTAAAAGTCCTCCCCGCTATTCTCTGTAAAACTTAAGTGCAAGTATTCCGACTAAATACATGGCACTGCACAACAACATAAAAATAAGATTACCTGTCAGCACTCCTGCTACGATTTGCAAAACAACTGCCAGACCATGTACCCAAATCCGAACATCATGCAGACAAGCTATGATTCCTGCCTCAAGCAGTACAATCACACACACCGGAACTGCCGGAATTTCCAGCCACAAAATCGCTGCCAGAATCACTAAAAGCGTTGTTACTATTATGCCAAATAGAATCAGCATTTTTTTATTCTCTGTCGATGTCATATATATCCCTCTCTCATTTTCTCATAATAGGCACCACTCTGTGCCTGATGCTATGATTATACCAATTAAAGCATAAAAGGACAAGTGTTCCGCGGAAATAAATATCGTATGGAATTATCCATGGAAATCTCAAGAAAAATAATATATAATATCGTTACCAATGAAAAAGGAAGTATGATTATGAATTACACGAAATGGGTATCCATGTGGGGCAATGCAATGTCGATTGCTGAACACCGTCCGGAAAGCTATGCCAAAGATATTACTTTACGCTATCCGGTATACGCCCCATTTGCAGGAAGCGCCCTGCGCTTCACCTTTGACAATTACTGCGGCAAAGAACCCGTCACAATTTCAAGAGCCACTATAGGAATTGCAACAGCACCTTATCCGGCGAAGCAGGGACTCTCCTGTTCGCTTTTGCCAGAGACTCTTTGTGACATTACTTTTGACGGCCATGAAAGCGTTACTTTATCCGCCGGTGAAAGCATAGTAAGTGATGCAGTTCCCTGCGCAGTTTCTGCCGGAAGTACACTGTGTATCAGCATATACTTTGCAGATTTCACCTTAATGCAGTCCGCAGTTTTAATAACCGGGCCTTTGTCCAAAGCTTATTTTTCTCTGGGTGACACAACTCATGAAGCTGCGCTCCCGCTAAACACCTCCAAGGTGACAAACTGGTTCTATTTTCTCAGCAATATCGATATTCTGACAGAACCGGACAACCATGCTATCATCTGCTACGGCGATTCCATTACCGCTCAGGCATGGCCTGATTATCTGTCACTTCGTCTGCGTGAAGAGAAAATTACAAACGTGGCTGTCATCCGGCGCGCCGCGAGCGGAACACGTATTCTACGTCAGTATGAATGCATTACTTACGACTCTTATGGTCTGAAAGGTACAAATCGTTTTCATCATGAAGTGCCGACAGAAGGTGCCGATACCCTCATCATCCAACAAGGTATCAACGATATCATCCATCCTGTAGGCATCGAAGTCAATCCTTTCCGACCTATGAGTGATTTGCCTACCGCAGAAGAATTGATTGACGGTTTAAAATGGTATATAGAAGAAGGAAAATGTCTCGGTTATCGTGTCTACTTAGGTACCCTGCTTCCAATCTACGGCTGGCGTACCTACGCACCATTCCGCGATGACTTGCGGAATACTGTCAATGACTGGATACGCCAGACTAAAGATGCCGACGGCTGCATAGATTTTGATTTGGCGCTACGAGATGCCACCAATCCCGCCGCTTTCCGCGATGGTTTCGACAGCGGCGACCATCTGCATCCAAGTGATACTGCCTATAAGAAAATGGCGCATAGCATACCAACGGATTTTATAAATTCATGATTCTAAGCATATAAAAGGAGATGCCTATTGGCATCTCCTTTATACTTCACCCAAGTGCTTACGCACGCGTTCAATCAACATTTCAAGCGCAACCACATTCTTTCCGCCTTCCGGAATAATAATGTCTGCGCGGCGCTTGCTTGGCTCTACAAACTGCTCATGCATCGGTTTTACTGTCGTCAGATACTGATCGATAACACTGTCTAAGGAACGTTCTCTCTCCTTAACATCTCGAATAATACGGCGAAGGATACGCACATCTGCATCGGTATCTACGAACACTTTGATATCCATCAGTTCGCAGAGGCTCTCCTCTGCAAAAATCAAGATGCCCTCCAGTAAAATTACCGGCGCAGGATTTACAACAATCGTCTTATCAGAGCGATTGTGTACGGTATAGTCATATACCGGCATTTCAATACTTCTACCCTCTTTCAGCATCTTAATATGCTCACAAAGCAACTCTGTATCAAAGGCATCCGGATGATCATAATTCAACTTGCTGCGCTCCTCATAATCCATCTCATCATGACGCTTATAGTAATTGTCATGACGCAGTACGCTGACCTCGTCGTCTCCAAAGCTATCAATCAGTTTATCTGCCAGCGTCGTCTTACCGCTTCCGGTTCCTCCTGCAATTCCAAGCAAAATTGTGTTCATACTGTACTCCTCTATATTGTAAAATCACATGGATTCTCTATAAATCCTTAAAAATACCGAACAGCTACCAACTGTTCGGTATCCTATGTCATTCTATCACTACTTACCGATAATGGCAAGTGTCGCACTTGTTCCAAGTCTGCTTGCACCGGCATCAATCATTGCCTGTGCTTCCTCCGATGTATGAATACCACCGGAAGCTTTTACTCCCATCTCTGCACCTACCGTCTTGCGCATCAGAGCAACATCCTCTGCTTTTGCACCTCCGGTTGAAAAACCGGTAGATGTCTTGACAAAGTCAGCACCTGCTTCTTTTGAAAGCTCACATGCCTTAACTTTTTCCTCATCTGTCAAAAGGCATGTCTCAATGATAACCTTAAGAACAACATCCTTGCCGCATACTTCTTTTAATGTCTTAATGTCATTTAATACATAGTCATATTTCTTATCCTTGAGTGCGCCGACATTGATAACCATATCTACTTCTGTCGCACCATCCTCGATAGCAGCTTTTGTCTCAAATGCTTTTACTCTGGTATCTGACATTCCAAGAGGAAATCCTACCACTGTGCATACATCCACATCAGAGCCTTTTAACTTCTCTGCTACGAACTTGGTATAATACTGGTTTACACAGACAGAAGCAAACTCATTTGCAAGTGCTTCCTCACAAATCTTTGCAACCTGTGCTTCCGTTGCTTCTGCTTTTAAAATTGTATGATCAAAATATTTTGTAGAAATCATATACTCTCCATTCCGCGCTATCTTGGCGCTTATTTCATTATCCTTGCAAATTATTTGGTCCGAATCCAAGCGGTAACATCTCTTTTAACGAAAATGTCTGATACTCAGTCTCTGATTTTACCAAAATTATCCGGAATGTCTCCGGATTACAAAACTCCATCATAACCTGACGGCAGACACCACACGGTGAGCAATAATCCAGTTCCTTCTTGTCTTCCGCGCCTCCTGCAATCGCAATCGCAGTAAATTCGCGCTCGCCTTCACTGACTGCCTTAAAAAAAGCTGTACGTTCTGCACAATTCGTCGGTGTGTACGCGGCGTTTTCAATGTTACATCCGGTATATACCTTGCCATCTCGCGTCAACAATGCAGCTCCCACACGAAAATGTGAATATGGCACATAAGAATACTCACGCATCCGAAGTGCCTCTTTTACCAATTCTTCCATCTTCATGCTCCTTTCCTGTTACATCTTAAAAAACAGCCGGAGTCAGATTACTCTGCCCGGCTGTTTTACTCATACTAACGGGCTCCCTTATCGTAAGGAATACCCTCTGCCTTCGGCGCACTTGAACGTTTGGATGTAAATGCCAGAACAATCAAGGAAACAACATATGGCAGCATATTATAAACACCACTTGGGATGTTCAAATTAACCAGGAACTCAAATCCGAAATATACATTGGACAATGCGCGGAAGAATCCGAACAGCAATGCTGCAATCGCAATATTCTGTGGCTTCCACTTACCAAATATCATAACGGCAAGAGAAAGGAATCCAAATCCCGCTACACCATATTCAAATTTCCACTCAGAAACACCGGCTGTAATATACATAATACCTCCAAGTCCTCCGAGCACACCGGAAATAAGCACTCCTGCCCAGCGCATTTTATATACATTAATACCTACGGAATCTGCTGCCTGCGGGTGCTCTCCACATGCCATCAGGCGAAGTCCAAACTTTGTCTTATACAATACAACATAAGAAATAATCAATACCAGCACTGCTACTAACATCATCCAGTTGAATTCAAAACCGCCGATATTTACGATAAATGCTTTCTTCTCCTCAATATACTGCACAATAGAGGAATGGTCATCCGGATTGGTTACTGTGTTAATTGACTTTACAATAACAGTTGCCGCTGCTGTACCAAGCATATTCATCGCTGTACCAACCAGCGTCTGATCCGCTTTAAAATGAATTGCTGCAACACCCAATAATGCAGAATAAATCATGCCGACAATGACCGCCGACAGAATCGTCACAAGTACAACCACAAACGCAGATGTTCCGCTTGGCAGATAACGCATCATAAGTGCTCCACCCATGGCACCCATAACCATGATGCCCTCTAAGCCAAGATTGATAACGCCGGAATGCTCAGCAAAACAGCCACCAAGTGCTACGAGAGTAAGGATACAGGCAAATAAGATTGTATACTGAAGTAATAATACCATTATTTATCTCCTCCTTTCTCTGAAGCAGTTTTACTTTCCGCACTTGCTTTTGCAAGCTTCTTTTCATCCGACTTTGCAAGCGATGTATTCATCGCCATCTTAAGAAATCCAACAAATCCGCACAGATAAATGATAATCGCTGAAATCAGCTCTGATATCTGGGAACAGTAAATTGTCAAATCCACATGGGAACCACCTTCTGTAATATGCTGTATAAAGAAGGATGAGAAAATAACTCCAATTGGATGCAGACCACCAAGGAATGCAGCTGCAATACCATTAAATCCCATACCGGGAACAGAAGAAATCGTCACCTGCCACTGTTCAATATCCGTCTGATACAGGAATGCTCCTCCAAGACCGGCAAGCGCTCCACTGATTGCCAGAGAGATGATAATATTCCTCTTCTCTGCCATACCACAGTACTTTGCAGCATTTTTATTGTATCCGGTTGCCTTTAATTCATAACCGAACTTTGTCTTATTCAACACTACCCACACAATAACTGCTGAGAGAATTGCAAGCGGTATTGCAATACTGACATACTTGTTTCCATTAAAGAAGTTCTCCAATCCAAGTGTCGGAAGAATTGCTGCTTTTCCTTTTGCCTTCAGCGTATATGTATATGCGCTGGACGCATCCTTTACCGTTGCAAGAAGCATATTGGTAAAATACAGACCAATCCAGTTCAACATAATACCGGATATAACTTCATTCACATTGAAATACGCCTTAAGCGCTCCTGTAATCATACCGAAAAGTGCTCCTGCAAATGCTGCAAATACCATACACGGAAGCCAGCCCCAGCCCCATGCCAATGCCGCATAGAGACATGCACATGCACCCATGACATACTGTCCGGCTGCGCCAATATTAAACAGCCCGACTTTGTAGGAAAACAATACTGACAGAGAACACATAATAAGCGGCGCTGTCTGTGTCAATGTCGTACCTAAATGCTTCAACTGCATATTAGCTCTGTTATATCCCAAAAAGTTCTTTGCAATCGCAAGTATGGACTGTGCAGCTCCGCTTGGCTCAATTACCAAAAGTACAAGGTAACCAACAAACATACCAATAATGATACATATCAAAGAAGTAAGCAATGACTGTACCGCACTATTTTTTAAAATCTTTTTCATTATACGGTCACCTCCGCTCTCTTCGCTCCGGCCATATAAAGACCAAGTTCTTCCTGTGTCGTTGTTTTAGGATCGAACTCACCTACAATCTCCCCTTCATACATCACAAGAATACGATCCGGCACATCCATAACCTCGTCCAATTCTAAGGAAACAAGCAGCACTGCTTTTCCCGCATCTCTCTGTGCAACAAGCTGCTTATGAATATACTCAATTGCTCCGACATCCAGACCGCGTGTCGGCTGTACAGCAACAAGTACCTCAGGATTCTTGTCAATCTCTCGTGCAATAATCGCTTTCTGCTGATTACCGCCGGACATACTGCGTGCAGGTGTAACAGCTCCCTGTCCGGAACGCACATCATACTGCTCAATCAGACGCTCCGCATTATCACGAATATTTTTAAACTTCAAGAAGCCTGCCTTGTTTGTGAACTCCGGCTCAAAATATCTCTGGAGCACAAGATTCTCCTCTAAAGTATAATCCAATACCAGTCCGTGCTTATGACGGTCTTCTGGGATATGACTCATTCCAGCCACATTGCGCTGACGGATGGAACTATTGGTAATATCCTTGCCGCACATCTCAATCTTACCGGACACCAATGGCTCTAGTCCGGTCAAACCATGCACGAACTCTGTCTGTCCATTGCCATCGATACCTGCGATACATACGATTTCACCCGCGTGTACCTTCAACGAAACATTCTTAACTGCATTATTCTTGTGAGCTTTCGATGCAACTGTCATGTCCTCCACAGAAAGAAGCACATCCCCCGGCGTGCATTCCTTCTTCTCTACATGGAAGCTGACATCGCGTCCAACCATCATCGCAGACAACTCTGCCATCGTAGTATTCGCCGTCTCTACCGTTCCGATATATTTACCTTTACGAATAACTGTACAGCGGTCTGCAACTTCCATAATCTCAGCCAGTTTATGTGAAATAAATAAAATACTCTTACCCTCTGCAGCAAGATTTTTCATAATCTGCATCAATTCCTTAATCTCCTGCGGAGTCAGTACTGCTGTCGGCTCATCGAAAATCAGAACCTCATTGTCACGATAAAGCATTTTTAGAATCTCAGTACGCTGCTGCATACCCACCGTGATATCCTCAATAATCGCATCCGGATCGATTTGCAGACCATACTTCTCCGAGAGCTCCATGACTTTCTTTCTTGCTTCCGACTTCTTCAGGAATCCGTACTTGTTCGGCTCTACTCCCAAAATAATATTATCAAGGACAGAGAAACATTCAACCAGCTTGAAGTGCTGATGCACCATACCGATACCCAAATCATTCGCATCATTTGGGTTGTTAATCTTAACTTCCTTTCCGTCCTTCTTAATAATACCTTCTTCCGGTTGATACAGACCGAATAACACACTCATCAAAGTAGATTTTCCGGCACCATTTTCACCAAGGAGCGCGTGTATCTCACCCTTTCTTAGCTGGAGTGAAATATTGTCATTGGCAATGATACCCGGAAATCGCTTCGTGATTCCCAGCATCTCGATTGCATATGATTGTTCCACAATTTTTTCCCCCTATTATCTCTTATAATCTGTATATTCTAGTTATAACGTTTTTGGGCTGTTTTTTCAAGGACAAATGTCCCTTTTTTCATTTCATAGAAAAGTTCTTGTATAGTAACATATAAAGCTGTGCATAAAAATGGGGCAAACAGTCTAAAACTGTCTGCCCCATACATTCAGTTAAATAATCAAAAAATTATTTAAGGTTTCCAAGGTTTTCAAATGTAATTGCTGTAACCTCCGGATCAGCGCTTGTATCGTTAGAAACAGTAACTGTTCCATCGAACATTGCACCAACAAGTGCTGTGTAATCCTCTGCTGTAAATGTATCAGACCACTGTGTTGTATCTAAAGGAAGCTGTACATAGTTAGCTTCCGGATCTGTGCCAGATACTAAACCAAGTGTAGAAATCTTACCAGCATAATCAGACCACTTACCATTAATGATAATGTCTGTCAATGTATCTGTTGTTGTTGGGTAAAGACCCTTCATAGCAGATGTAACTGTGATGCCTTCGCCATATGCTCCATCGATAACTGCAGACTGATCAGAGTCAACACCGATAACTTTTCCGTCAACCTTCGCAGCAGCCTCAGCAGCAGATGAGAAAATGCCACCACCACAAGCAAATACTACTTCTGTTCCATCCTGATACCATGTATCCATAGCTGCTGTGATATCAGCATCACCATAGAACTGGTTACCATAAGCATATTTAACTGTAACATCTGTAAGACCTAACTCAACAGCTGCTGCGTCAGCACCCTGAACAAATCCGTATCCGAAACGGATAACAGCCGGAACTGCCATACCGCCTAAGAAACCAAGGTCTTTATAACCCATCTTAACTGCAGCGTATCCTGCCATGTAACCGGAAAGTTCTTCCTGATAAATTGCGCAGTATACGTTATCCATGTATACATAGTCTTCTACATTCCAATTGTCCGGATTGTAGTCATACTCTTCACCTGCAAGAGCAACACCTGCCTCAAGAAGGTCACCCTTAGCAACGTCTAATGCGATAAACTTAATATCAGTATACTCGCCGGAAACCTCAGCGATTGTTCCGCCGAAGGCATATCCCGGCATAACGATTACATTGTATCCGTCATTGATTGCCAACTCTACAGAAGCAACACGTTCTGCTGTTGAATCACCTGATGGTTTGTAATACTGGAAATCAACTCCGTTTGCCTCACAGAATGCCTTACATGCTTCATATGTTGTCTGGTTGAAAGACTGGTCTGTGATATCGCCGTAGTCAGTAATCATCGCAACGCTGTACTCACCTGCTTCTACATCCGCCTCATCTTCTACCCCGGCAGCTTCCTCTGTTCCTGTTGCAGCTGTCTCTCCACTGCCTTCTTCCTTAGAAGAACCACAGCCGGCAAACATAGACATCGCCATAGCTGCTACTAACAGTACACTCAATACCTTTTTCTTCATAAATAGTTTCCTCCCTACTATTTTGTGTTTGAATTATAAGCAATGCTTATAACCCGTTTAAAAAATAAAAGCTCCCAGATGTCATATACACTGAGAGTTCTATTTTCAAGCCGATAGTCGGACTCGAACCGACGACCTACGCATTACGAATGCGTTGCTCTACCAACTGAGCCATATCGGCA
>CAZAGJ010000046.1:0-21756 GCA_964484605.1 uncultured Roseburia sp.
GACATATTCTCGCTCTGCCCGCTCGAAAACTCCGTTTTCTCGCTGTCGGGCTTTCGCCCTATCACAACATGCAATATTTGGTATATTCTCGCTCTGCCCGCTCGAAAACTCCGTTTTCTCGCTGTCGGGCTTTCATTTTATCATACTTTTTTGCGAAAAATCAGTAAATTCCGCGACATGCGGACATTTTCGTGCAAATTGCAAAAGGCATAAGAATTACTGTTTGTAAACTTTACCTAGTACAAAAGTACCATCTTTCTAAAGTTCTTTTACTGGTTTTCTATTATTTTCCTATTGCAGCCATATAGAATGCAGTAATCTCTTCCGGCTGATGTTTCGTATCCTCCGCAATCCACCATTTAATAGCCTCTGCAAAACTGCCGCTGAGATGATGAAGCAGGAAATCTTCCGGAATATCTTTATCAAATTCATCCAGGTAATAACGAAATGTATCTCGAAGATACCCTTTTAAATAGCTCATAAATAGTTCTCCGCTCTCTCCGCTCAAAATACCTTTTAAATTCTGCTTATTCTCCCGCAGATGATATAAGATATGCTCTAGCTTTAATCGCAAATCCTGTTTGCCCGAGGAATAGTCATGATCTGTTTCTCTTGAAAGATTCTCGGCAAAAACATGGTGGAAAATATCCGTACACATTGTTTTAAGCAGTTCATCTTTCGTTTCAAAGTGTGCATAAAATGTGCTTCTGCCAATGTTGGCTTCATCGATAATTTCCTGAACCGTAATATCGTCAAAGCGCTTTGTCTCCAACAATTTGCTGAAAGCACCAAAAATCGCTGTTCTTGTTTTCTGTTGTCTTCTATCCATTGTTTACTCCCGTACAAATTGAGCAAAATGTTCCATAACTGCCATTTACACTAATTTGATTCTTTTATTTGTCTCAATAATGTTCTATTCTTTTAACGAATATTTTGTTTGTTATCATATAAATTGTATGGTTATTTACACCATCGGTCAAGAGGCAAAACAGATGAAACTACAAAATCAAAAAGCTATTTTCTGCGCGTTTCTGGCAGCAACTCTATACGCCATCAACGCACCGTTGTCTAAACTTCTGTTAAATCATATTCCATTGACAATGCTCGCCGGGCTGCTGTATCTCGGTGCCGGACTTGGTATGCTACTGCTGGAGTGTCTGCATAAAAATGCACAGGAGCTCCCATTGACACGCCGCGAATTTCCCTTTACCGCAGGGATGGTCATCCTCGATATCGCCGCTCCTGTTTTTTTAATGATAGGCTTAACAAAGTGCAGTGCTGCCAACGCCTCTCTATTAAATAATTTTGAAATTGTCGCAACATCCATCATAGCTTTGATTCTTTTTAAGGAATCTATCAGCAAGCGCCTCTGGATTGCTATTTTTCTGGTAACGTTGTCAAGCATACTGCTTTCCGTAGAGGATGCCAGCAGTTTTCATTTTTCAACAGGCTCAATATATGTGCTTCTTGCCTGTGTATGCTGGGGATTTGAAAACAACTGCACCCGAAAGCTTTCTTCTAAAAATCCGGCGCAAATCGTAATCATCAAAGGCTTCGGTTCCGGCATGGGGTCTCTGATTCTT
Organism: uncultured Roseburia sp.; assembly: GCA_964484605.1. Classification (GTDB taxonomy): domain Bacteria; phylum Bacillota; class Clostridia; order Lachnospirales; family Lachnospiraceae; genus Roseburia. The sequence goes on from CAZAGJ010000046.1 coordinate 1,584, forward strand.
TCTTTGACAATCGGCGAGAGATTCTTTGATATACACTATATTTTAATTGCCATGCTTCTTGGCTTTATTGCCTACGGCTTAAGTATTTACTTTTACATCTACGCTCAACGTGATTTGGGTGCGGCAAAAACCAGCACTTATTATGCCGTCTCACCATTTATAGGTGCTGCTCTGTCGTTATTGCTTTTCAGAGAATTTCCATCTGCAATGTTTCTAATCGCACTACTTATCATGGCACTGGGAACATATATGGCATCTGTCGAACATTAAAAAAGACGCTGTCAAAATGACAGCGCCTTTTACACAACTTAAATGGGTAAAATTGTTGTGTATGGCTGTGGGAGGGAACCCACAACCGAAAAATATATTAATTTAGGGAAAGGAATTACTTTTTCTTATCTCTGAACACGTCCAGATGCGTCACCGCCAGCTAATTTCTTAACTTCGTCAACGCTAACCATATTAAAGTCACCCTCGATAGAGTGTTTCAAACAGCTTGCTGCTACTGCAAACTCGATTGTAGACTGTGGATCATAGTCATTCAGGCATGCATAGATAAGTCCTCCACCGAAGGAATCTCCACCGCCTACACGGTCAACGATGTGCATTAAGTACTCCTTAGAGAAGTAGCTCTGTCCATCTTCGTAAAGCATTGCTGCCCAACGGTTATCGTTTGCAGAGATAGATGTTCTAAGAGTGATAGCAACCTTCTTGAAGCCAAAACGCTCTGTCAACTTCTGTGCTACCTCTTTGTATCCTTCTTTATTCAACTCGCCTGCAGTAACCTCTGTACCCTCAGACTTGATACCGAATACATCGTATGCATCCTCCTCATTAGAGATACATACATCGACATATTTGCAAAGCTCGCCCATAACCTGACCGGCTTTCTCCTTAGACCATAACTTGTTACGGTAGTTAAGGTCACAGCTTACTGTGATATTTCTCTCCTTAGCTGCTTTACAAGCCTCTAAGCAGATAGCTGCAACGTTATCGCCAAGAGCCGGTGTGATACCTGTAAAATGGAACCAGTCAGCGCCCTCGAAAATCTTATTCCAGTCGAAATCTGCTGTTGTAGCAGTTGCGATAGAAGAACCTGCACGGTCATAGATAACCTTGGATGGTCTCTGGCTTGCGCCCTTCTCTAAGAAGTAGATACCTACTCTGTCGCCACCGCGAACAATGTCAGATGTATCAACTCCATATCTTCTTAAAGAATTAACTCCAGCCTGTCCAATCTCATGTGCCGGAAGCTTTGTAACGAAGCTTGCGTCCATTCCATAATTTGCTAAAGAAACTGCAACATTCGCCTCTCCTCCGCCGTAGGTTGCACCATAACTCTCAGCCTGTGCAAAACGGTAATATCCTTCCGGAGCAAGACGGAGCATAATCTCACCAAAAGTAACGATTCTCTTTTCCATTATTTTATCCTCCTAAAATATATGTTTCACAATGTGAAACGCTGTTTCATTTTCTATACTCCGATTATAACATCTATGACGGGAAAGTCAAATATGTTTTTATAAAAGTCCAATTTTTTGTGATTTATACCAGATTTCCCCTTTTCTATTTCACATAGTTAGTATATAATGGAAACATGCAAGGTTCATATCGTAGAACATAGTTTCGTATTATGAAACTGTGTATAATAAAACACTATGGTTATATTTAACTGCTGCAACACACTAACTAATTGATATTGCAAGGAGGCTAATCTAATGGACCGCAAATATGACGTCATCACACTTGGGGAAATTCTGTTACGACTTTCCACCCCTATCAACGGAAGACTCGCACAGGGAGAGACCCTGATGAAGCACCTCGGCGGTGCTGAATTAAACATCGCATCTGAGATTGGACAGCTCGGATTAAAGACTGCTGTCATCTCTAAGATTCCCAACAACCTGCTCGCCGGATTTATCAGAAATCAGCTGAATGCTTACCGCGTCAGTGAAAACTACCTGATTGAGGATCATTCCCCGGACAGCCGCATTGGCATCTATTATTATGAATATGGTTCTTATCCGCGCAAACCGCGTGTCGTTTATGACCGCAAGCACTCTTCCATCAACAATATCTGCATCAAAGATGTTCCACAGACTATGTTTTACAATACGCGCCTTTTTCATACCAGTGGAATCACACTAGGACTCGGTGGAAATGCGCAGGAATTTGCAATCGAGTGTATCAAGAAGTTTAAAGAACATGGCGCTTTAATTTCCTTTGACGTCAACTACCGCGCCAATCTCTGGAGCGGCGAGGAAGCAAGAAAATGTATTGAATCCATTCTTCCTTATGTAGATATCTTTTTCTGCTCCGCAGATACCGCACGGCTTACCTTTGGCAAGGCCGGCACGATTGAAGAGATTCAGAAATCTTTCTGCGAAGAGTACCCGATTTCCGTGGTCGCTTCCACAGAGCGCACGGTCATCACACCGAAAAAGCATAATTTTACTTCTATCATCTACTCTGCCAAGGAAGATACCTATTACAGAGAGGCTCCTTACAACCATATTGATGTTGTAGACCGTATCGGAAGCGGTGATGCCTATGTCTCCGGCGCACTCTATGGCTATTTAAAACATCATGACTGTCAGAAAATGCTGGAATACGGCAACGCCATGGCCGCTATCAAGCACAGCGTCATCGGCGATACCATCTGTACCGATTTGGATGAAATCAATGATATTATTTCCCAGCATCAGGATACCTCCGAGTTCCAGATGGAGATGAACCGGTAATATGGCAAACAGAAAGCTGCCGCTTCATGAATTTATTCGTGAAAGCGACAGCTTCTTTTTCTCTATTTTTCTTTATTTCATTTTCACAGCAATCTTATCCAAATGCCAGATATCATCCACATATTCCTGAATCGTGCGGTCAGATGAGAACTTACCGCTGTGTGCAACGTTTAAGATTGCACTTTTTGCCCAAGCGTTCTTATCCTTATAATACTCCTCCACACGCTTCTGCGCTTCCGCATAAGAGCGGAAATCTTTTAAAATGAAGTATGTGTCCGCATACTGTGTATTCTGCGTATTAAGCAGTGAATTATACAGTGTACGGAACAGTTCCGGATCATTCTGTGAATATGTGCCATCCACCAGCTGTGTCAGGACACGGCGAATCTCATAATCGCTGTTGAAAATGTCCATCGGATAGTAGTCACGGTTACGCTCATGTGCAATGACCTCGTCAGAACTCATACCAAAAATGAAAATGTTGTCCATGCCAACTTCTTCTGCCATCTCAACATTAGCTCCATCCATGGTTCCAATCGTAAGTGCACCGTTTAGCATAAACTTCATGTTACCGGTTCCGGATGCCTCTTTGCTTGCCGTAGAAATCTGCTCACTGACATCTGCCGCCGCGAAAATCCACTCTGCGTTTGATACACGGTAATCTTCGATAAATACCACTTTCAGCTTTCCGCCAATGCTGCTGTCGTTATTAATCACTTCCGCAACATTGTTAATCAGCTTAATTGTCAGCTTCGCATTCTTATATCCGGCTGCTGCTTTCGCACCGAAAATGAACGTTCTCGGACAGAAATCCATCTCCGGATGGTCTTTTATCTGATTGTAGAGATACATCACATGCAAAATGTTAAGCAACTGTCTCTTATACTCATGAAGACGCTTTACCTGCACATCAAAGATAGAACACGAATCCACTTCAATACCGTTATGCTCCCTGATATACTTCGCAAGGCGAACTTTATTCCGGTACTTGATATCTAAGAACTCCTGCTGCGCCTTTTTGTCATCTGCATAAGCTACAAGCTTCTCAATACGTGACAAATCAGTAATCCATTCGTCTCCGACATGCGCTGATACCCAATCCGCAAGCAGCGGATTGCCATGCATTAAGAATCTGCGCTGTGTGATACCGTTTGTCTTATTGTTAAACTTCTCCGGGAACATCTCGTAGAAATCATGTAACTGCTCGTTTTTCAGAATCTCTGTATGCAGTCTTGCCACACCATTGACAGAGTAGCCTGCTGCAATCGCAAGATGTGCCATCTTAACCTGTCCGTCACAAATAATTGCCATACGGGCCACTTTGCCGCCATCTCCCGGATAAGCTGACTGAATCTGCGAAATAAAGCGACGGTTAATCTCTTCAATAATCTGATATACACGAGGAAGCAGTCTGGCAAAAATCTCAATTGGCCACTTTTCAAGTGCCTCTGCCATAATCGTATGATTGGTATAAGCACAGGTCTTTGTGGTAATCTCCCATGCTTCATCCCAGCCTAAGCCCTCTTCATCAAGCAGAATTCTCATCAGTTCTGCCACAGCTACTGTCGGGTGTGTATCATTTAACTGAAATGCCACCTTCTCCGAAAGCTTACGAATATCATCATGATGCTTCTTGTATCGCTCCAACGCGCGCTGAATACTTGCAGAAACAAAGAAATACTGCTGTTTTAATCGAAGTTCCTTTCCTGCCACATGATTGTCATTTGGATAGAGAACTTCTACTAAATTTCTCGCAAGATTCTGCTGTTCTACCGCCTTCTTATAATCACCCTTATCAAAAGAATCCAGTTCAAAGCATTCTTTTGCCTCAGCGTCCCAAATCATAAGCGTGTTTACCACATTGTTTCCGTATCCGACGATTGGCATATCATATGGAACGGCAATGACCGATTGATATCCATCCTGAACAAAACGTGTTTTGCCTTCCGCATCACACTCTGTACGCACATAGCCGCCGAACTTAATCTCATAGGTATATTCCGGTCTGCGCAGTTCAAACGGATATCCGTTTTTCAGCCAGTTATCAGGTACCTCTACCTGAAATCCATCCTGAATCTTCTGTTTAAACATACCATAGCGGTAACGGATACCGCAGCCATATGCTGCGTACCCCAACGTCGCCAAGGATTCCATAAAACATGCTGCCAGCCGTCCAAGTCCACCATTTCCAAGCGCAGGATCCGGTTCCTGATCCTCAATCAAATCGAGGTTTAATCCCATCTCCTCTAATGCTTCCTTGACTTCCTTGTAGGCTTTTAAATTAATTAAATTGTTTCCCAGTGCACGCCCCATCAAAAATTCCATGGACATGTAGTACACAATCTTCGGGTCTTCTCTGTCAAATGTCTGCTGTGTTGCCAACCACTTGTCGATAATTTCATCTTTTACTGTATATGAAACAGCCTGAAAAATCTCCTGTTGACTCGCTTCCTCTAATGTCTTTCTATACAGGTTTTTCACATTATCCCGCACATCACGGATGAAAGCCTTTTTGTCGAAGAAATTACCCTTCATCTAGTTTCCTCCTTTTTTCACTCCTAGAAGGACATGCTCGCCATTGATATTCCACTCTTTCTGGTAAATTTCCTTTACCTCTGCATCATTCATGTTATCTACAACCGCAAGTGCTAGTACTTCTTTACTAATTATAGCACTGTATTTAGCAAAAATACCAGATACTTTTTCATCTGCCTCATAGAAATTCCCCTTCATCTAGTTTCCTCCTTTTTTCACTCCTAGAAGGACATGCTCGCCATTGATATTCCACTCTTTCTGGTAAATTTCCTTTACCTCTGCATCATTCATGTTATCTACAACCGCAAGTGCTAGTACTTCTTTACTAATTATAGCACTGTATTTAGCAAAAATACCAGATACTTTTTCATCTGCCTCATAGAAAACTGTTATCTGATCCATAACTTCAAATCCGGCTTCTTTTCTCATGGTCTGAATCTTGCTGGTAAGCTCACGCACAAATCCCTCTTCCACAAGTTCCGGAGTCAGATTTGTATCAAGAACAACCGTGATTGTGTTATCGCCCTCTGTCACATAACCTTCCATCTGTGTCATTGTGATAAGCAAATCTTCCTCTGCAAGTTTTACTTCATCACTTACAGACGACAGACAAAGGACACCGTTTGCCTTCAGTTCTGCCATCGCCGCATTACCATCAAGTTCAGCGAGTGCCTTTTGAATCTGGCCTAAGAACTTGCCGTACTTCGGGCCTACCGTACGGAGCTGTGGCTTGAAGGTGTAGCTTGTGTATGCGCTCACATCATCCGTGAAGTTTACCTTTTTGACATTTAACTCATCTTCGATAATCTCTGTAAAGAGTTCCGGTAATGCGGACGGAGCTTTTACAAACATATTGCCGATTGGCTGACGGTTCTTGATATTGGCAGAGTTACGGCACGCGCGTCCCATAACGACAATCTTCAAGACCTCATCCATATTTTTCTCTAATTCGCTGTCAATATATGCTTCGTTTGCAGCCGGGAAGTCACATAAATGAATACTCTCAGGCGCATTCTTATCAACAGAGCATACCAGATTGCGATAGATATCCTCTGTCATAAACGGAATCATCGGCGCTGCACACTTACAGATGGTCACAAGTGCTGTATAAAGTGTCATATAAGCATTTATCTTATCCTGCTCCATGCCCTCTGCCCAGAAACGCTCGCGGCTTCTTCTGACATACCAGTTACTCATGTCATCCACAAAGTCATCCATGGCTCTTGCAGCTTCCGGAATACGGTAATTGCCAAGGTGATTATCCACTGTCTTTACAACAGTGTTTAACTTTGACAATAACCACTTATCCATAACAGAAAGTTTATCATAGTCTAATGTATATTTTGACGCATCAAATCCGTCAATATTCGCATACAGCACAAAGAATGCGTAAGTATTCCACAATGTACCCATGAACTTACGCTGTCCTTCCTGTACCGCCTTGCCATGGAAACGGTTTGGCAGCCATGGTGCACTGTTGATATAGAAGTACCAGCGGATAGCATCTGCGCCGTACTGCTCTAACGCCTCAAACGGGTCAACCGCGTTGCCCTTAGACTTACTCATCTTCTGTCCATTCTCATCCTGCACATGTCCAAGTACAATAACGTTCTCATATGGTGCTTTGTTGAAAAGCAAAGTAGACTCAGCCATCAGGGAATAGAACCATCCACGTGTCTGATCAACACCCTCGGAAATAAACTTCGCCGGGAACTGCTGCTCAAATACTTCCTTATTCTCAAACGGATAATGATGCTGTGCAAATGGCATTGCACCTGAATCAAACCAGCAGTCAATAACTTCCGGCACACGTCTCATGGTTTTGCCACAGTCCGGACACGTAAATGTCACTTCGTCAATATACGGACGGTGAAGTTCTACTTTTGCAGAATCCGGGTTACCTGTCTTCTCGGCAAGTTCTGCACGGCTTCCGATAGATTCCTGATGTCCGCAGCCTTCACACTCCCAGATATTTAAAGGAGTTCCCCAGTAACGATTACGGGAAATACCCCAGTCCTGGATATTCTCAAGCCAGTCACCGAAACGTCCCTTTCCGATAGACTCCGGAATCCAGTTTACAGTATTATTATTGCGAATCAAATCGTCCTTCACCGCTGTCATCTTGATAAACCATGACTCTCTTGCATAGTAGATAAGCGGAGTGTCACATCTCCAGCAGTGCGGATAATCATGCTCGAACTTCGGTGCATCGAACAATTTGCCCTCTGCCTCCAAATCCTTTAACACCTCAGGGTCTGCCTTTTTCACAAACAATCCGGCATATGGAGTCTCTTTTGTCAACTCACCCTTGCCATCTACGAACTGTACAAATGGAAGGTCGTATTTACGGCCAACCTGCGCATCGTCCTCACCAAATGCCGGTGCAATATGAACGATACCTGTACCATCTGACATCGTAACATAACTATCGCATGTCACGAAATGTCCCTTCTTGTGCTGTTTTGCTGCTGCCTCGCCAGCGCATGCAAAAAGAGGCTCATATTCTCTGTACTCTAAATCTTTTCCGACATAAGTCTCTAAGACCTCATAAGCCTTAACACCCTCTTCTTCATTGCCAAGCTTGCCAAGCACTTTGTCAAGCAGTGCCTCAGCCATATAGTAGGTGTATCCGTCAGCCGCCTTCACTTTGCAGTAAGTCTCATCCGGGTTCACACAGAGTGCCACGTTAGACGGCAATGTCCACGGAGTTGTCGTCCATGCAAGGAAATATGCATCTTCTCCAGCGACCTTGAAGCGGACAACTGCAGAACGCTCCTTGACCGTCTTATAACCCTGTGCAACCTCCTGCGATGAAAGCGGTGTTCCACAACGCGGGCAGTAAGGAACAATCTTAAATCCCTTATACAAAAGCTTCTTATCCCAAATCTGCTTTAATGCCCACCACTCGGACTCAATGAAATTGTCATCATAAGTAACGTATGGATTTTCCATATCTACCCAGAAACCAACTGTACCGGAGAAGTCCTCCCACATACCTTTGTATTTCCATACGGACTCTTTACACTTTTTAATAAAAGGCTCCATACCGTATTCTTCAATCTGTTCTTTTCCGTTCAAGCCAAGGAGTTTCTCCACCTCAAGTTCTACCGGAAGACCGTGAGTATCCCATCCGGCTTTACGCGGTACATATTTGCCTTTCATCGTCTGGTATCTCGGAATCATATCCTTGATAACACGTGTCAGTACATGACCGATATGCGGCTTACCATTGGCAGTTGGCGGGCCATCATAGAAAGTATATGTCTCGCCTTCTTTGCGATTCTCCATACTCTTGTTGAAAATATCATTCTCTTCCCAGAATTTTTCGATTTCTTTCTCTCTGTCCACGAAATTAAGATTCGTGTCTACTTTGTTGTACATATCTAACCTCCATTATTTGTACTAAAAAAGGCTCTCATCCTATGTAAATAGGACGAAGAGCCTGTTCGTTATACCACCTATATACAATGTACGCCAACCGCTGCTTATAGCCGGTCTTAATACCCGTTCCCTGTAACGTAGGAAAAACGTCAGTGTCTACTCTGCCGTCTCAGATAGGAAATATTACATTTCTGAGGCATTGACATTTCAGACTGCAACTTAGAAGTGATGTTCCTTCATAGCTTACTCATACCGGCTTCCACCCATCCCGGCTCTCTGTAACTTTCCACTGTGAAGTACTGTCTTCGTCATCGTCTTTATCATAAGCGAAAGCACATCTCCCGCCTTTTCACATATAGAGTAATTATATAATTATAATATCCCTATGTCAAGGTCAAAAAATTCTCTGTTTTTTCGTTCCTACCGCAGCATTTACTCTTTTATTGTATCCGTTAAACAGCTGACCGATAACCATATCTCCAGCTGTTCCAAAAAACGTTCAAATAAATCCTGCTCACTCATGCTTTAATCGCCCCAATAATTGACACAAAACGCTCCTTTATCTCATCTAACAATACAACCGCTTCCTGTTCGCTTCCTTCAAACGGCACAAATCCTCCCGCCATCGCCGCATGACCGCCTCCGTTGCCGATTTCTTCCAACGCCTTGCCGACAATCTTTCCCGCATCCAGAGAAGATTTCTCACTGCGCACCGACAGCTTAATGCCACCTTCATTTCGAGAATATACCACCGAAAAAGAAACCTCTTTTAACGCAAGCATAAAATCTGAGATATTAGCAATTACCGAACAGGATTTCCCTGTGTCCGCAAAACTAATGTTGTCATATACCTCAATGCTCGATATTGCCTTAGAATATGCGACCAGATCATCAAAGCACAGGTTACTATTCTCAAGCATATGAATGGTCTCATAATCACACAAATCATACATGCGGTATATCATCTCAAAGTCCAGCTTAGCCACTCCTCTGGCCAGATTATTGGTGTCAATACGGATACCATAAGTAAGCGCCGTCGCAATCTTCTCATCCATAGGCACATCATTTTCAAAAAAATACTGTGCAATCATCGTGGCACACGCCCCAATCTCCGGGCGGATGTCCTTAAAACGGTAGCTGTATTTATCATTGTATGGATGATGGTCAATACAAATAATTTCATCCCCATTAATGTTGATGATATTGGAATTTCCCTTCTGAGCATCCACAAGAATGACCTCGTCCTCCTCAAGAAGTTCCTCCCCGATATCGTCAATATTTAATATTGGAATTTCCATTAATTCGCACAGCTTTTCTGTACTGTATCGGTCAATCTTTCCCTTATAGCAGATTTTAGACTGAATCCCCCTGTGGGCAAGCAGCTGCTGTAACCCATACGCACTCGCAATTGCATCCGGGTCAGGAAAGTTATGTGTCTGAATATACACATTCTCACGATTTATTTCTTTTAACAGTTCATCTAATTTCGTCATAAAAATTTTCACCTTACTGCATTACGCATTTTTCATAACTATTCTGCTCCGCGTACATCAGTGGCTGAGTCATCTCTTATCTTACAGTATACGCAGCATCAATATCCATCGCTCCCAGTTCTGCAAATGTACGGATAGAAGGAACATCTGCATTAATGGTGCCAAATCCGTATGCAGCGTGGATAAAATCTACACCTGCTGCCTGACTCGCATCATAGTCCCCCTGAATATCACCTACATACACTGCCGCATCCAGACCATTGCGCTCTGCAACAAGAAGGATATTTTCTCCCTTTGACAGCAGGTTATCCCCATAGCACTGCTTGTCCTCAATTGCATCCCAGAGTTTATAATAGTCCAAAAACGCCTCAATATATCCTGCCTGACAATTGCTCACAATAGAAAGATGATAACCGCGCTCGCGCAATTTCGCTAACGTCTCCCGCACGCCCTCATATAAAGTGCCGCCGTGCTCGCGCAAATAGTCATTTTCCATCTCGCAGCACGTTGCCAGTAATTCTGTGCGGTCTTCCTTGGATAGTTCAGAGAACAGGATGTCTGCAATCGCATCCATCGTCTTACCCATAACACCCTGAATATCAGCTGCCGTCAAAGTCTTTTCATAACCGCTGTATGTTGAAATCGCAAGATTCCAAGATTTTGCCACATTCTCTGCAGAATCCCAGAGCGTTCCGTCCATATCAAATATAATTCCCTTTTTCATAACATTCCTTTCACTTTATCAAGTCTGTTTTCTGCATCATCTCTTATATTCGGCTTCCCAATCTATAAGTGATAGACTTCTGTATATTTTTCCTTAAAATAGCGCACCAGTGGTTCAGCAGATATCTCTCTGCCACAGACTGCCGCAATCACTTCCTTCGGTGTGCGGGTACTTCCATAACGGTGAATCTTCTCATTCAGCCATTTTGTAATCTCACAGATGCGTCCTTCTGCCAAAATGCTGTCAACAGAGCCGAGTTCCTCTTCCATCGTATCCAGATACATGCCATCATAGATACTTCCCAGCAGATAAGACGGGAAATAACCAAATGAGCCATCCGACCAGTGCATATCCTGCAAGATTCCTTCGGCGTCATTTTGCGGAGTGATATGCAGGTATTCCTGCATTTTCTGATTCCAGAGTGCCGGAAGTTCTTCTACTTTCACGCCTTCACGGAAAATTGCTTTTTCTATCTCATAACGGAGAATAATGTGAAAGCAATAGGTAACTTCGTCTGCCTCCGTACGAATCAGGCTGTTGCTCACATGATTAATCTCGCGATAAAAATCATCCAGGGAAATCTCTTTAAACTGCGGAAGCAATTCTCCTAACTTATCATAAATCGGCAACCAGAAATTCTTGTTGCGTCCGAGAATATTCTCATAAAAACGGGACTGGCTCTCATGAATTCCCATGTAGCAGCAGCTTCCCGCCACTGTATTGTCATAATCCGGATTGACATTCTGCTCAAAGATACCGTGTCCTCCCTCATGAATCGCTGAGAACATTGCGCTTATTGGTTCTGTCTCATAATAATGGTTGGACACACGCACATCCTTCGATGAGAAGTTGAGTGTAAACGGATGCTCTGTCTCTCCAACTGCCCCGGCATCCCTGCGGAATCCAATATAAGAAAGCAGCATATCCTGCACCGCCCTCTGCGCATTGACATCGCATGGCTTATGGAATGCACTGTCATCCGGCTGTGGCTTTGCAACGATTTCCTGCACGAACGGAATCAGTTCTTCCTTCAATTCTCCAAACAGGCTGTCGATAGTCGCCGAGTCCATGCCTTCCTCGTACTGATTCAACAATGCATCATAGACCTCTACACCAGGGTCTGTATATCCGGTCATCTCTCTTGTCATCTCTACCATCTTCGCAAGATGTGGTGCAAAAATAGAGAAATCCGATGCATTCTTTGCCTCTCTCCATGCGTTGCCTGACTCTGCCTGCGCACGCACAAACTCCGTATACACTTCCACCGGAATGCGTTTGTTACGGTCAAAGTCTCTCTTCATACGACGCACAATGAACTTCCATGTATCATCCAGTGCTTCATATTCCTCCGGCATAGCCAGTTTATCTAACATATCACCCATTTTATCTGCGGTTGACATCTCGAATGCCTTGGACGAAAAATATGTCAACGCTTCCACATGCGCCTCCTGTCCAAGCTTCGGCACTCCCGTCTCCATGTCCCAATATAGTAAAGTTGTCGCATGCTCATACTGATTCATCTCATGCAGATAACTTTTAAATTCATCTGATAATTTACTCATACTGTAATTTTCCTTTCGCGGATTTATCTTTCTGATGACAAAAATGTACCGTGCGTACTTTTTTCCCACACGGTACATTCTATCATATCTTTATTGGTGTGTCACGCACACCCTTTGCTTATTGCTAGCGAATTTGTTTCAAATAACTTCAAATCCTTCAACTTCTTTCATTTGCATAAAAATTTCTGCGATTTCTTCTCTTTCATATTGTGAAGGAATCACAACCTGACACCGAAGCTGGAATAAATTATTATCTTTTCGCTGCCACTTAAACTGATGCATACAGATATTATAGGTTTCAAGTTCTTTCGCAATTTTCCCCAAAGCCTGTTTTTCATTTTCTACCTGAAATACAACCTGTGCTCTTGTCGCCTGCTTTACAACCCACAGGTCTTTATGAAAAATCATCTGAATCAACACAACCAAAAGAGTTGTTCCTATACTAAGTGCATACATTCCCGCACCGGCAGCCATACCGATTCCAACCGTCACCCATACGCCACCGGCAGTAGTCATCCCGCTGACATAGCCCTGCTTACCGGTAATGACAATTCCTCCGCCTAAGATTCCGATTCCGGTTATAATTCCTGCTGCAACTCTGGACGCATCGCAGGAGATTCCTGCTATTTGAATCACATCAAAAAATCCGTATTTTGAGATAATCATCATCAATGCTGCCGCGAGCGAAATCATCATATGTGTTCTTGTTCCTGCAACTTTTGTTCTCTGCTGCCGCTCTATTCCGATAACTCCACCGCAGACACAAGCCAGCAGAATTCTGACGAAATAGGGAACCTGTTCCAGTAGATATGCTGTCATCTATCCGCCTCCTTTCGTCCCGCTTTCAAATAGCCTTTCATACTGTCAGATTATATGGACATCACATACATCAAATTTCACATATGCATTATCTCCAACATTGTAAATTCTTTTATGTTTTGGATTGAAATCTGTAATCTTAACAAGTGTATCTCCCACCATAACATGATAATTCTGATAAGAGCCCATAAAACAGCTTACTACAACTTTACACGGAAGCTGTCCTTCGTCTGCAAGTACTGCCGACTCCGGTCTGAGTACAACGGTGCATGTATCTCCTTCCGTAAAGTCCCTCACTCCATCCACATCTACATGGCATCCGTCAATGTCTAATGTACCGCACCCTCCATCTTTATTGACAAGCGTTCCTTTCAGGAAATTCGCCTCTCCGATAAAGTCAGCTACAAACTCATCTGCCGGATGATAATAGATTTCCTGCGGTGTTCCAATCTGAGCAACCACACCCTTATTCATAACAATAATCTGATCTGACAGTGCCATAGCTTCACTCTGATCGTGTGTTACATACACTGCAGTAATGCCTACACGCTGTTGGATATTGCGGATTTCTGTACGCATAGAGACACGGAGCTTGGCATCCAGATTAGAAAGCGGCTCATCAAATAACAATACACTCGGCTCTACCACCAATGCTCTTGCCAACGCTACTCGCTGCTGCTGTCCACCGGAAAGCTGGTTCGTCATACGTCCTTCCATGCCGCTTAATTCAACGAGGTCCAGTATTTCCATAACTTTCTCATGAATCACGTTTTTGTCCATTTTCCGAAGTTTTAATCCGTATGCCACATTGTCGAACACATTGTAATGTGGAAATAGCGCATAGCTCTGAAATACCATCGCGGTATCCCGCTTATTCGGTGTCAGTTCATTGATTGGCTCGTCACCCAGATAAATCTCTCCTTCATCCGGGCTCTCAAAGCCTGCAATCATTCGCAGTGTTGTCGTCTTACCACATCCTGACGGTCCAAGTAAGGTTACAAAACTTCCCGGTTCAATGACCAGATTCGCATCATTTACTGCCTTAAAATCCTTCCCGGTTTTTGGATCCTGGTATATTTTTGATATATGTTCCAGACGAATTCCTTTTGATTCAGCTAACATATCATGATTCCTCCTTTATTTTCCTGCTTGTGCCAAAGAACCGGATAAACAGGTTCATTATAAGCACTGAAATATACACAATTGCAATTAAGATTGTTGCATATGCACACGCCACACCATAATATCCTTTTTCTGCAAACTCATTAATCTGACATGTAATCAACAGGAATTGCGGTGTTACAAGCAGAATAATCGCACTGATTGCCGTGATACTCCGGACAAATGATGTAACAAGTCCACTAAAGAAAGAGTCTTTGATAAGTGGCAGCGTTACAGTTGTAAATACTGTTCCGCTTCCCGCTCCAAGATCATATGCAGACTCCTCAATTGATTTATCAATCTGGCGAAGTGCTGAAATACCGCTTCTCGTTCCAACCGGAAGACTTCGTACAATAAATACAATAATAAGTATTGCTCCTGTTCCATATAGTCCGCTTAAAATTTCCGTACCAAAAATTCCATTTGCATATCCTCTGATATATCCAATACCGAGTACTGTACCCGGAACTGCCATTGCCAGCATAGATACAAATTCGATAAATCCTTTGGATTTGAATTTCTTTTTCACTACGAGATATGAAATTATCATAGACAATAATGCCGTAATTGGTGCAGCAATAACGGAAAGCAGGAAAGAATCCTTAAACGCTTTAAATCCACTGTATTTAAATAAATAGTCAAACCATTTCCATGTCAGCGTATAATCTCTGCCCCATAGCTTAAACAAAGCTCCAAACGGAATCATAATGTACATGATTATGACAAACAAAGCCACCAATGAGCAGAAAATGGTAAGTGGAACTGTCACACTCTTGTCCTCAATCAGCATACGGGCTCTTGATGCTTTTCCTGTCAATGTTGCTGCCGTCTTTCTCTCCAGATAGTATTTCTGGATAAAGAACAGAATCAATGTCATAGACAAAAGTACAACTGACATGGCAGCTGCTCCTGTGGAATCATAGGAACCGGTTACCTGAAGATAAATCGTTGTTGCTAACGTATCATAATCACCTCCGATAAGCATCGGATTTGCAAAATCTGCAACAGATTCAATAAACGTAACTAAAAATGCATTTCCAAGTCCTGGCAGCAGCAATGGCAATGTTACTGTTGCAAAAACTTTCATTCTTGATGCGCCAATATCTCTTGCTGCCTCTTCTAGTGATGGATCTATATTCTTCAAAAGACCTTTCAGCATCAGATAACATACCGGGAAAAATGTAAGCGTCTGCACCACTACAATTCCCTTTAATCCATACACGTTAGAATCATAAATATTCAATAATGATCGTGTAATAATGCCACTTCGACCAAATAACATAATGGTCGATAATGATAATACAAACGGCGGTGATACAACCGGAAGCAATGATACAATATTAAACAGCTTTCCAACCACCTTGCTTTTTATTTTTACATAAACGTCAACATAGGCAAATAGCAACCCGATTACCGTTGAAAGGATTCCGGTCAGAAATCCCAGCACTATGGTGTTCGTAAATGCCTTCCGAAAACGCTCCATGCTTAATACTCTTTTAAATACAGAAAGTGTCAATTCTCCATCTGTATAAATACTGTCAACTAAAAGAACAAATAATGGATAAACAATAAATAAAATAAGAAAGACAAGCAAAACCCCAATCATTCCTATCATCACCGGATCCGAAAATAATTTTTTCCGTTCCAGCTGTGCGCTTTTACTTTTGCCAGCCACCTATTTTACCCCCTTCCCAATACAAACCATCTACATTCAACCAATCTCCTGTGATAAAAAAGGAGTTGCACGCCAAGAAATCTGGCGGCAACTCCTTACTTGCTTCCCTATTCTGTAAGGAATCTACTGCTGTCAGCATTCTCTGCCGAACCATTTGTTACGGCTTCAAAGAAATCTTCCACGTACTGTGCTGTATTCTCTTTTGCATCTTCAAAGTCATAATCAATTACATTGTCCGGATCAAGTCCAAACTGTGTGGCTTCCTCCGGCTGCTGGGCATTGTCAACTACAAGGAACTGATACGATTCGTTTTCCTTTGCAATATTAACGCAGTCCGGAGATAATGCATATTCTATCCACAATTTTGCTGCATTCTCATGTTCGCATCCCTTGAAGATAGCCGTTGCACCAATTTCGTAACTTGTTCCTGATGAAGGAATAATAAGTTTAATATTATCATATCCTGTTAAAATCTGTGTAATTCCATCATGCAAAAATCCTACCGCAATGACACATTCACCAGGTCCTACCATCTTAGATGGGCCGGAACCGCTCTTCGTGTACTGATATACATTCTTATCAAGTGCCTGGAAATATTCCATTGCCTCGTCATGGCCTTTCATCTGTACCATCGTGTTAATGACGAGCTTTGCAGTACCTGCTGTGGACGGATTTGAAATTCCAACCAAGCCCTCATATTCCGGTTTAATCAAGTCATCCCAATCCTGTGGTGCATCTAATCCTAATCTGTCAAGTTCTTCCTGATTTACCATAAATCCAAGAATACCCTTGTAAATTCCATACCAGTTGCCATCTGCATCCTTATATGTATCTGAAATCAAATGAGATGCATTGATTGCCTCGTACGGTTCCAACAATCCGGCTGTCACAGCTTCGTTATACGGATCCGTTGTTCCGCCAAACCATACATCTGCAGATGGATTTCCAGCTTCTTCCTCAATCTTGGTATAAACCTCACCAGTAGAAAGTCTCTGGTAATCAACCTGAATTCCATAAAGTTCTTCAAATTTCTGACACGCTGCGGATAAGTAAGCCTCTTCACAGGAACCATAAACTGTCAATGTTCCTTCCGCCTGTGCCGCTGCTATCAAGTCATCCATTTCCGATCCGCCTGCACTTTCGCCTGCTTCGGTCTGTGCAACGTTCTCCACCGTTGCATCATCCTGATTCGACGAATCCTCGGATGTTCCACCGCATGCTGCCAGTGACAGCGTCATTGCAGCTGCCATAATTGCAGCTAATGTCTTTTTCCCCCACGAACTACTCATACATAGTACCTCCTTTTGTGTATTTGTCACAACTTTCTTGTTGTTTGTAATTGCATTATATAAAAACTGCACAACAAAGTACACCAGACAAAACACATATTTGTTTTAAAATTCTGATAGGTTTTATTCTCTATATCTGTCCTGATACTCGGAAGGCGAAACGCCTACTGCTTTTTTAAATATAACGCTAAAGTAAGCAATATCACGATAGCCAACCTGTTCCGCCACCTCGTATACCTTATACTGGTAATTCTGAAGTAACTTTTTTGCCATGCGCACTCTGCATTGCGTGAGATATGACAAAAATGTAAAATCCGTTTCTTTCCGAAACAGATGGCTTAAATGTCCTTCACTTATGCCCAGACTCTCCGCTGCTGTTTTTACGGATATTTTGGGATTTGCATAATTTTCATCAATATATGCAATTGCATCCATAATATATTTGCTTTTGTCTCCCTTCGCAAGATTAAGTTCTTTGGTATCTGTCATTTCTGCTGCATCCTTTTTATTTTTAGCCAGAATACCTGCAACCGCTTCTTCAAGTGCTCCATCTTCAAATGGTTTTAACAAATAATCAGCCGCACCCAGTCGGACTGCCTGCTGTGCATACCGAAACTCATCATATGCAGTCAAAAATATGACAACTGCCTCAATTCCTTCCTCACGAAGGCGCTTTACCATCTCTATTCCATCCATTTTCGGCATACATACATCCGTAATAATCACATCCGGATGATATTTTTTTGCCGCCTCGATTCCTTCTTCTCCATCTGCGGCTTCACCTGCTACCATACAGTTTATCTGTGACCAGTTTGTTCCATGCACAATTCCACTGCGCACCAATTTTTCATCCTCTACTACAACTACTTTGTACATTATTCTTCCCCTCTTGTAACCGGCATTGTCATAAATACTTTAGTCCCGTTTTCTTCGCCAGACTCTGCTCTCAATCCATATCTTTCTCCGTAATTCAAGCGAATAATTTCATTTACATTATAAAATCCTATATTGTGCTTTTCCAAGGTTTTAACCCGTTCGCTGCTATTGAGTTTGGCAAGCTGCTGTTCTGACATACCGGCTCCGTTATCACTTATGACAATCTGTATCTGTTCTTCCTCCGTATCTTTTATGCATATCGCCTGAACCATCACAATACCATAATTTCTCTCTGCAAATCCGTGAATAATAGAATTTTCGATAATCGGCTGCAATATCAGTTTAGGAACCAGACAGTCATTCAATTCTTCCGGAACATCCACAATATATTCAAATTTGTCTTCAAATCGAATCTTCTGTATCTGCACATATGCATCAGCAAATTCCAGTTCCTGTTTCAGACTGACTTTCATCTTTGCCGATATACTCATACGCAGAATCTTGGCAAGTCCCGCAGAAAGAGTTGCAATTTCCGGCACTTCATTCGCTTTTCCCAGCCATTTCATTGTGTCTAGTGTATTATATAAAAAATGTGGATTCAGCTGTGCCTGCATCATTTTAATATGTGCCTCATTCAATTCTCTCTCCCGCATAATCAGACATTGCATATTTTCTTCCAGATGTGCAGCCATAATATTAAAGCTCTCAGAAAGCTGCCCCAGTTCATCCTGACTGTCCACTTCTATCTTGGCATTAAAATTGCCCCGTTGTATTTCTGTGATTGCATATTGCATTCTCTTAATTGGCTGATAAATAATATTACTGACTGAGCCCGAGAGAAAGATACAAATTCCAATCCCCAGCATTCCTGACAAAATCGTAATGATAACTACACTATTCTTGATATTTGTAAGTATTGCAATCGGCTGCTGATAGAAGAGATACAATCTGCTTTCCGGTGCATAATGAAGATAATAAAAATATTTTCCGTCTTCTCCCTCATACAATTTGGCACTTTCCTGTGTCTCGTCCCGCTGTCCCAGAAAATTTTTCCTTACCGTGCGCATTTCATCTTCGTCATACGAATCTGCCGAGCAGTATACCATCTCCTGAAAATCATCCATCGCATAGATACTGCCCTGATTTTCATTGATAATTCCATGAAGCATGTCATCAAACATTCCATTATTTACAACTGCAATCACGTATCCCAGAATCTCATCGTCTTCTCCCAAAATAGCTTTCGCAATTCTAAGATATTCTACACGATGCTCACCGTTATATATTCTTGCATTTCTCACAACGCACGCATCCGGTGTCTGTGCTGCTTCATACAACAATCCCCAGTCTAATGGCAATTTATTCTTAATGTATGAATTTTCCACCACAGAAAGCACTTTACTCCCATTTGCGTCATATAAAGAAAAATGTGCATAATTTCCGTACTCCCACGTTGCCTGATATAGCTGTCTGTACACCTCAGAATTGCCCATTTCCTCAGACTGCAGCGTTTCTTTTACCGGCTCTGAATCTGATAATATCTGTAATGCATCATAAATATGCAAAAAAGCCGAATCCAAAGATCCGGCTGTTGCATTCAGAATTGTTTCCGCTTCCTGCTGCAGCTTATTCTGATATGTAATATTGAAAACCTGCAGCAGAACCAGATATCCAATAAGCATTGGAACTACCGCCACCAGCAGCATTCCTGCAAAGACTTTTCTGCGAAAAGATATTTTTTCCCACATTCTCATCTGTTACACCCCACTTTGACACTTTATTGTAACGCAGAAACAATTTTTCTGTCAACACTACATATTCTTGAACTACATATTCTTGAACTACTTTCCTATAAATGAACAAAAGTGTGCTTCGCACACTCTCGCGAACATACGTTACCTATCAAACGAGGCACAC
>CAZAGJ010000047.1:0-15743 GCA_964484605.1 uncultured Roseburia sp.
GAACAAAGTGTGCTTCACACACTCTCGCGAACATACGTTACCTATCAAGCGAGGCACACTTTGTCGCGCCGAGCACAGTCGCTTGCGACATAATTCCACTTGTGCGAGTGCGCATCCTGCACGCAGTGCTTTTGTGCAATAGGACGCAATTTCCTATTGCACAAAAAAGGTGGCTGTCATTTATGACAGCCACCTTTTTACTTATGCTCCTGCAATTATCTCACTGAGTCTCTTCTGCTCTACCATCATCCGCGCCATCTTCTCACCGAGTTCTTCCCGCTTATCACAGCGCAAGTCATGCACTATCTCTGCAGCGACATCATACAAATCCGTCATTCCTAATGTTCCTGCAACACCCTTTAATGCATGAGTCTGCTCAAGCAGTTCTTCAAAATTCTGCTCCTCATACGCTTTCATCGCATCCTGCGCATGTGCGTCTTCCAGAAATTTCAGCAGATACTTCTCATAAATTGTCCGTTTTCCAACAAATCTTGCCAAGGCAGCATCATAATCGATTCCTGCTTGCCGCAGTGTAATCTCATCCATCACGTTCCCCCGTCACTTTCATATCTGTTCACACAGACTCTTCTGTCTCGATTGTACTACTCCGGCAGCATTTTCGCAATTCTTTTATGCATATATTGCGATTTTTGCGTGACGATTTTTGCTTTTCTCCAAGACTGTTATTTTTTCATTTTGGGCTGAAATACGATACTCGCAATATAGCTGAATATAAGTGCCGCCGAAATTCCAACTGCACTCGCCTTAAATCCCCCCATAAATATGCCAAGGAATCCATTTTGGTCTACAGCCTCTTTTACACCCTTCCACAGAAGATTGCCAAAGCCCAGCAGCGGAACACTTGCCCCTGCACCGGCAAATTCTGCAAAAGGCTGATATATCTGCAATGCTCCGAGTAATGTGCCCGTGCACACGAGCATAACCATAATGCGCCCAGGCAAAAGTTTTGTTTTTTCCATTAGTATCTGAACCAGCGCGCAGATAAGTCCGCCGACCCAAAATGCATTGATATAATCCATGTTTTTCTCCCTTCGCTCGCGGGCATATGCCCTGTCTTCTTTGCAGTGCCGCTCATTGTCATGATGCGTGTTCTATAACGACTGCGTGTGCAATTCCCGGCACAGTCATACCCTCATTAAAAGATACCGTGGACAGCAGCGCGCCCGTCGGCACAAACAGTATACGTTTCCACTTTCCCTCTTCTACCTTTTTCAAAAAGTGTGAAGCAAGTGTCACTGCAGAGCATCCGCAGCCTGAGCCGCCGGCACCTGTGCCCTGCTTTTTACTGTCATAGATTTCTATACCGCAGTCTGTATGCACACTGCTGATATCATATCCTTCCGCTCTCGACAAATCCCACAAAATCTCCTGCCCGATTGTTCCCAAATCTCCCGTAATAATCTGATCATAATCTGCCGCCGTTCTGTCAAAATCCTTCAGATGCTGACAGATAACATTCGCTGCCGCCGGTGCCATTGCCGCCCCCATGTTCATAGAATCCTTGATACCATAATCCACGATTTTGCCTGTTGTGATTCCTGTTATACGGGATTTACTGCGCCGCTTTCCAAGTACAAAAGCCGCACTGCCCGTAACAGTCCATGTTGCAGACAAGGGTCTTTGATTGGCATATTCCAAAGGAAAGCGAAATTGTTTTTCCGCGCTGGCAAAATGACTCGAAGTCATCGCCGCCACATGGTCAGCATATCCCGCGGCAACGCACATTGCTCCTAGCGACAATGCCTCTCCACAAGTACTGCACGCACCATACAGTCCAAACAACGGCACCTGATAATCCAGCACGCCAAAGGATGTCGCTATTGTCTGTCCCAGCAAATCTCCTGAAAACAGGTAACGAATATCCGATGCTTTAAGTCCTGCTTTACCTATTGCCATGGCAAACGCCTCTTTCTGCAGCGTACTTTCTGCCTCTTCCCAGGTATCCTGACCGAATTTATCGTCTTCTCCAACCACATCAAAGCAGTTTCCCAGCGGGCCTTCGCCCTCCTTTGTTCCTACAATGCTTGCGCTGCTTATGATATAAGGTGCCTCCGCAAACTGCAGGCTTTGTTTTCCTATCTGCATGTCCATCTGTTTCCTCCATAAAACTGCCATTTTTCTTTTAGTATGGATAAATACATTTTTCTTATACATGCAGCGTCTCGTTCTTCTTCTTTTTCAAGAATTTGTTGATGCATTTTCTTGCGAATAAAGAATGCGTTGACGGTAAAAATAGGGGTAATATATGATGTCTTTGCGAGGTAGACGATATGAGAAATGAATATATTTCAAAAGCATTAAAAGAATATCGTAAGAAAAATAATTACACCGTAAATGATGTTTCTCTGTTGTTACATGAGCGTTCCATTGAAGTCGCTCCGAAAACGATTTATGGTTGGGAAAGCGGACAGGCAAGTCCAAGTGCGGATATGCTTTTGACCCTCTGCGAAATGTACAATATTACTGATGTTTTAGCCGCTTTTGGTTACAAGGAAGACGATTCGTTTTTCCATGTAACATCTTCTGAGCGTGCATTGATTGAATCATACCGCAAGCACCCGGAGCTCCAGAAAGCTGTCAATAAGCTGTTAGACCTTGCCGTGGTTCGCAAGAAGAAGCCGGCAGATGTAGCAAACTAAATTCTATAAAAAAATGAGGCTGTTGTACGACATCCTCATTTTTTATTTATCTCATCTGCGTTTCATGCCGCGAAGTACTTCTTTTTGCTCCGGCGTAATCCGATAAGATTCTATCATCTTCTGAATTGCTTTATTATAAGTAAAATCATCCATATGGTTATCCAACAGAAACGCATGGGTCTGCTCCGGGAATTTGGCATAGGCTGTCGCAACTCCCCACGCTACACCCATCTTACAATAATAACCCTCGTGATTCAGTTCATCCCACACAGCTAATACCTGCTCTATATACTCTTCCTCAAGGAAATAGTCCATCAGCATCACTGCAACCACACGCTGTTCAAATTCATTCGGTGAAGTCTTGTACTGCATAAGGAAATCCCATACTTTTTCACGATGCTTCTTTGCAATTTTAAATGTTGCACAAAATCCGTCATTGACAGACCAGTCCTGTATTTTAGGAATAAATGCCGCAGCAAAATTAAGTATTTCATCAATTTCTGCTTTTGCATAGCCAATCACAAACCCCTGTAAACACAATTCTTCAAAGGAGTCATCCCGTGCATTCTTCAAGTATGTACGCCAGTCCTCTTTCGTAATTTTCTTTGCCAACTCGCGCAGTTTCGGTATGCGAACACCCAGTATTGGCTTACTGTCAGGAATAAGCCCCGCATTGAATTCCCGATATTTGACATCTGCCATTTCTTCTAAATAGGTACGAATCTCCTGATTGGTCATTTTAATCTCCATTCTTAATCCCTTTGCCACGAAAGCGCAACGAGAATCTCAAATGCGCACCTGCCATCCGTGCTGTTATCCGGTTCTCTACGGTTATTCGCTCTTACTTAATTTTACTGTAAATAAATTGACAATACAATGATTATTAAAATTTGTATCTCTTTGCAGCACTCTTACGTTATGATTCACTCGTCAGTACAATTTTTTATAAGCATAAATTTCACATCGGGGTATCAATGCATAATTTATTGGCTCTGATACCCCGATGTGCCTGTTGGGAGGGTATAAATTGCTCGTTTTAAGGGCATTTGAGGGTATGGATGGCAATTTGAGCATAAACTATACCCCGCAAAGCATAAAAAAAGGGGTATGGAAAGGGCAATTTTCTTGTTTTATACCCTTTTTGACTGTAAATGATATTAAAATTACACTTTTTTAGGATAAATGGGGGTATGAAAGAACATATATACATTCTGATACCCCAAGCAGACAGACCCGTGGCGTTGATACGTGATTTACAATACTATAAATTGTACTACTCTACATTTTTTACAAAAAAAGAAACTGTCATGTACTCACACATCACAGTTCTTCTCCCGCACCCTATTCTTCAAAAATCTCGCCATCCACAATACGCACTACGCGTCCTGCGTGCTTCGCAACATTTAAATCATGCGTAATCATGACAATGGTATTTCCCATGTCATTTAAGTTCTGGAAAAGCTTTAGCACTTCTTTTCCACTGTTGACATCCAACGCACCTGTCGGCTCATCTGCCAAAAGGATGGCCGGATGTCCTACCAATGCACGCGCAATGGCTACTCGTTGCTGCTGACCGCCGGACAATTCGCCCGGCTTGTGATTGATTCGCTCTTTTAATCCCAGCATCTCGATGATATCCATACTTGCATCCTGCGCCTCCTTTAATGTCATTCCACGCATCAAAAGAGGCATAACTATATTCTGAAGCACATTGTATGTAGAAATCAAGTGGTACTTTTGAAAAATGAATCCAATCTTTTGATTTCGGATATCTGTCAATTCTTTGTCTTTGGCATTTCCCACTTCCAAACCGTCCAAATAATAGCTGCCGTCGTCCGGTATATCCATGCAGCCAATCATGTTCATCAATGTACTTTTCCCGGAACCGGATGGTCCTAAGATTGCGATATATTCACCTCTTTTTACCGTCAAAGAAATATTTTTCAGCACATGAAGCGGTTCGCTGCCCACTGCATAAGATTTGTTAATGTTTTCCATTGTAATAACCGCATCTGTATTCTTTAAAGCATCCATGTCTCTGTTAGACCTCCTCCGTTTTTCCATCCATTTTTGCCTTTTTATTATTCTGCACCCAGCGCCTCTACCGGAACAAGCTTCGACGCTTTATACGCCGGGTAAAATCCAAAAATTGTACCCGTTGCCACCGCAAAAATTATTGCGATGACAAAAGCTGCTGCCGAAAGTTCGACCCGCACACCCAAATATTGCACAATCGGTGTGATTATCAGACTAAGTACATTACCCATGATTCCACCAATCATACTGATTACTGCGGCTTCCGCAAGAAACTCAAAAAGAATATCCTTCTGTGAACATCCGATTGCCTTTAAAATGCCAATCTCATTCGTCCGCTCTTTCACTGACACAAACAATACATTCATGATACCAATACCACCAACCACAAATACGATTGCCGCCATCGCGATAAGAAGCATCGTAAGAATCTCATTGGAAGCCTCTGCCGCCTCCATCTTACTTCCCGCATCCTCAAACGTAAACTCTGCATTCGGGTAACTTAGTGCAAGTACATCCGTCACTTCCGCAATCACGCCATCGACATTATTTACATCTGCCGCAAGAACCGTGATGGTCGGGTCAACCTTTGTTCCGACAATGTATTTTACCCCTGTTGCATACGGAATAAAAACAGAATCATCCGGGCTGATACCGGAAGATACCGTCCCCATGGATGCAAGAATTCCATTTACTAGATACATACGGTCATCTATATAGATAACACTGCCATACGCCTCAATGGCACTTCCAAAAATCTCTTCTGCAACGCTCGCACCCAGCACGCATACTTTTTCCTTATTCTCATTATCCGAATCGGAAATAAACGCTCCAACTGCAAGCTCCAAATTGCTGATTTCTTCATATGAAGCTTCGACACCAGCGATGGTATAACTGCACGCCTCCTCCAACTCTCCGCCATCCACACTTGCTCTTGTCGTATATGAAATCGTAGCTGAACTGACTCCCGAAGAAAAAGTCACTATGTCATCCACATCCTCTGAGGTAAGTGTGATATTCTCCTGATTGATACGTTCTTCCATATCCATTCTGCCAAAAGATGGCATATTATCCATGTCCGGTGCGTTCTCCATGTCCAGTGCATTCTCCATATCCGGTGCGTCTCCCACAGATGGCATATTCCCCATATCTGACATTTCCCTCATATCCGGTCCGCCACCTGCGGATGGCATGTCACCTGCATAAGAAATATCGATTGCTCCTGCATTCAGGTTCTTAAACTGGTCTGCCACATCCGCCTGCCCACCTTTTCCGATAGCGATTACCATCACAATGGTTGCCGCACCTACAATGATGCCGATGGAAGTCATAACTACCTTAAATTTATTCTGTGTAATGTTAATCCACACCAACCGCAACAGTTCTCTCGGTTTCATTCTGCCCTCACCTGACTTTCTATCAGAACTGTCTCTCCCTCAGAAACCCCTGATATAATCTCCACATTCACACCATCCGAAAATCCTGTTTCAACTTCTGCTACGCGAATCGTACCATCGTCATCCTTTACTTTTACATAAGAAGTATTTTCCTCCTTCACAATCGCCTTGCTTAACACATACAGGACATCCTCTGCCTGTTTTTCAATAAATGTCACATTTCCTGTCATATCATTATATATTCCTGTCACATCCCCTAAGAACGTAACCGTTACCTCATAAGATATTGTTGACGAACCACTGGACGCGGAAGTGTCCACACCAAGCACCTCACCTGCATAAATCACATCCTTATATGCCGTCAGTTCGATATTTACTGCATCTCCAACCGCAATATCCGCGATATCTTCTTCAGACACTGACACCGTCATCGTCACTTCGTCCTGATTTGCATATGTCACTATACTTGTCCCGGCGGAAATTGTATCTCCGGCCTCATAATCCAAGCTCATAATCACACCGCTATACTGTGCATACAGCACACCGTCCTCACCTACACAGGCATCAAATTCCGCTAATGCTTCTTTAGCATCTTCCAAAGTATCCTGCGCTGTCTCAATGCCATTGTCTGCACCGGAAACATTCACATTGTACTGACTTTCTGCATTTTCAGAAGTCAGCAGTGCCTTCTGGTATGCAGCTTCAGCCTCGATAGATTTTGTCGTATAGTTACTCTGCGCCAAAAGAAGTCTTGTGTATAGTCTGTCACAATTCTCCTGTTCCTCTTCCAATGACCCGCTCAAATCCACACCGGATTCTATCTGTTCCTTATAATATTCAACCAGTGCCGCCGATGCATCATAAGCTTCGCCCGCATCTTCTAATTCGTCTTCTAACTCTGCTATTACCGCCTGATAATCTGCCTCTGCGACAGAGCCCTCCGCAACACTCAGATTGTAGGAATAACCGGCAGACAATTTTTCCTGCTCTGCGCTTAAAGTTGCCTCACTTACAGCTGCACTCGCCTCTGTTACAGCCTTTTCCAACGTGTCCCGATATGTTTCTACGCTTTCTTTCGTAAACTTAAGTATCGGGTCACCCTCAGCCACCTGCTTCCCCACTGCCGCATACACTTCTTCAACCTCTAAAGCTGCCGAAGAACTGCTGCTCGCAGAAGTATTGGCTGTTCCACCGGTCATTCCGGTATTTCCGCCTGTCTGCCCGCCGTTTGAAGTGCCGTCAGAGGTACTTGCAGAACTTTCAATTTCTAATTCCTGCTCCAATGTACCTATGGATACACTGCCACTCTCTGCCACACCCACAGTCAGCGTTCCTTTTTCTACTGTGACTTCCTTATAGACCATTTCGCTCTCATCACTTTTTGACACCTGATATGCTGTCACAGAAACACCTGCCGCAAGAAATGCGATACAGATTCCCAGACACAGCAATACTTTTTTCTTCGTCATCTATCCTGCTCCTCGTTTCTTTCTAATTATTCCATATCTTCATAGTCAAACATGACAGTCGCCGAAGAACCTGATTTTAAGCTTCCGTCTGCATTGTCAATCGCAATTACCACCGTATATGTCACATTTGAAATACTTCCGCCCGAAGTTTTTTCCGTTGCAATAGATGCAATTTCACCACTTACACTTCCTCTGCTTCCGGTTATCAATACATCCACCGCATCCCCGACAGTCAGCATTGCTATCTGCTCCTGTGCCACTTCCACAGAAATATAAATCGTATCTGTATCGTAATAGGTTACCAGTGCCACTTTGCTTATCAGGACATCCTCTTTCTCGTAAGTTACCACTGCAACTATACCCTCACGGTCTGCACAGATAACTCCATCCTCAAGTGCAAGCAATGATTCCTGTTCTTCCATCAAATCATCCAATGTCTCCTGCGCTATCTCCACGGCAGCCACCAGCTCTGCCAATGTGGTCTCATATTCCGTCCCCGCATACTTACCTGAAAGAACTGCTTCCTCATAATCATTCTGAATGTCTGCCTGCGCCGTTACCGCATCACGTTCTGCCTGCTCATATGCCTCCTGCAAATCCTCAAGCTGCAAAAACAGATTCTCTATCTCGTTATTCGCATTCTGCACCAGCATATCATATTCTTTTCCTGCATTTTCAAGTGCCGTATTTGCCTGCTCCAATGTGCTCTGCGCAGTATCTGCATTTATCTGCTTCTGCGACAAATCCAACGTTGCAGCCTGTACATCTGCATAATCCGTTGCCAACAGTTCTGTCAATGTCTGCAATGTTTCATAAGATGCATTTTCTGCAATCCGGCTCTTTAGTGTGTCTATGTCTGCCGCCATTGCTGCCTGCGCAGCATCATAATCGCTCTGAGAGGCAGATAATGCCGTCTGTGCATCCGCGAGCGTTGATGCCGCCGTGTCTACCGCCGCCTGCTTTTCTGTCGCTCCAACCTGATTGTAGTAAGTTCCATCATTCAATGCGTTCTGATATTCCGTTATCTGTTCTACAGCATCATCATACTCTTGCTTTTTTTCTTGCACTTTAAGAGTCAATTCTGCAAGTTTTGCATCATAAGTACTCTGCGCAGTGTCTGCCGAAAGCTGCGCAGCCTGGAGTTCATTCTCGGCATCCAGCACTCCATTAGCCAAGTTTAACTGTGCCGCTTCAAGAGTATTCTGTGCATCATTTACTGCATCTTCATAATAGGCAATCGCATCCGCTATGCTTTCATCCGTCAGTTTATATAGTGCCGTCCCCTCTTCCACAGCACTCCCGGACGCAACGTACACTTCCTCAACTGTCATCGTTACCGCTCCCACAGAAAAGTCCGGCAGCTGAGTCTGTGTCTTTATCTGTGTCGTGCCCTCTTCTGAAAACCTGTTTTTATTTTCCGTCTGCAGCTTAGGTTCACTCTCGTCTGTTTCTGATACCTGTGCATTTGCCTCTATTGCCCGGTAAGAAACGTTGCAGCCAATCACTGCCAGTATCAAAATTCCTGACAATATGCCGGCTTTTTTTCGATTCAGGTTTAACTTTAACTTCATTTCAGCCCTCATTTCTATCTCTTTTCTCGTTGTTCAGCTGCAGTTTAGCATGCCTGTCTAAAATCTGTCTGAAAGAAATGTGATGGTTATGTGATGAAATCATTAAATATGTGTGTTTCGCTGAAAGGAATGCAGAAAAAATGGTATAAAAAATATCCCAATGAAACAGTACACCGTCTCATTGAGATATCTCCCCTATTTCTTTTTTCCTTATTCTGTTTTACTGTTCCAGCTGCACGTTCCGCTTTCCCTGAAATAAAATCAGGCACATCAACACAGAAGTCAAAAACTCTGATACCGGAAATGCAAGCCAGACACCATTTATGCCAAACAACGCCGCCATCACAACCGAACATGCAAGAATTCCTGCAAAGCCTCGCATAATTGATGTGATAAACGCGCCCTTCGCCTGCTGCGTCGCACTCAAAAATCCTGTTCCTACAATATTAAATCCTGCAAAAATAAAACCAATAAAATATAATCGCAAACCCGTATGTGCATAAGCAGCCAATTCTACCGAACCTTCGCTGTTAAACAATGCCACCAGTGTATCGGTGAATCCATAGATTGCTGCAAGGATGAGTATCGCCAGCGTTAGCGCTGTCAGACACCCCATTTTCAATATCTTTCTCACCGCTGTAGCATTACCCTGTCCATAATAAGTGCTGACAAGTGGCTGAGAGCCCAATGAGATGCCATTGAAAACTGCCACTGCCACGAGTGCAAAGTTTGCAACGACACCGTATGCCGCCACACCTACATTCCCAACAATTGCCAATATCAAAAAGTTAAACACTGCCGTTGTAACACCGGACGATATTTCTGCCACAAACGCCGAAACTCCCAGCTGACAAGAATTCCACAGATACGTGAATGATGGCCGGCTTGTGAAAAACCGAATTGTATTCCGATTCTGCAGAAAATGAGTTCCGCAAATCAGAATACTGATGATTGGAGATACCGCAGTTGCCAATGCCGCGCCCTCTAATCCCATCTCCATCGGAAACATAAACACATAGTCAAACACAATATTAAAAATACTGCCTGACAAAGTTCCTATCATCGCAAGTGAAGGATTCCCATCATTTCGAACAAATGCACTCACTACATGATTCATCATGAAAAACGGTGTAAACAGCAGGAAAATACGGGTGTATCCGGTTCCAAGTGCAACAATCTGCGCATCTCCACCCATAAGCGCAATAATCTTATCCGGAATCAGCGCTCCTGCTAAAACAAACGGAATTGCTAACAGCCAGACGAAGCATATCGCATTAAAAAAGTAATACTCCGCGCTCGCATCTTTTTGTGCCCGAAGGATGGCAAAACGTGTCGCCGCTCCTACACCAATCAGTGCTCCTATCGCAAAAATGATACTGTATATGGGAAGTGCCAGATTTAAGACAGTAATTCCATTTGCCCCTGCCGCCCTCGCAATAAAAAAAGTATCCGCTATAATATAACAGGAGACACCTAGCGTCCCCAAAATATTCTGTGTCACATATTTTGTAAATTGTTTCGTAATTGACATGATATCTGCTTTCTTTCTATACATTCCTAATCTCTTTTTTGCACATTGCTCCTCATTTTATCAGATTCCCTCTGCAAAATCAAATTTATCACCCTCTGGAATAAGCCCCTTTGACAAATCCTCGGCTTATGCTGTTTTTCATTGTTCTGTAACATTGAAAAAACAACTCAATAATGTCAACGCTGCCTTTCCCCACAACGGCATTTTTTCTTCATATGTACCCCCCATGTTTGTTCATTAACCAGATACACTATAGCCCAAATTAGCCTATACATAAATTATAGCACTTCTTTTTTAGGAATCCAGAACCTGCATACAAAAAGCGAGTGACTTTACGCCACTCGCTTTCCATTTTTAAACCTATTTATACTTTTCCATTGCCTCTTCTAAGCTCATACCGTCAGCAATCGCTTCCCTGCGGGCTGCGTTTACTTCCTGAATCTCTTTCATACGGCTGCCTGTCAGAGTATATCCCTTCATTGCAATCAATGTCGCAATCCATGCAATCATCGGAACCACACAGAAGAGAACAATAACCACTCCGTGCATACCGTCTGCATAAGGTGTATTGCCGTCCGGCAGTGTATGAATACCTATCATTGCTACTGCTGCACCAACAATCGTAGAGCCAAGAGAACTTACCAGCTTATCAACCAGTGAGAACAACGTTCCCATGATACCCGGAATGTAACGTCCTGAACGGTAAGTCTCGTAATCGGAACAGTCCGCAACCATCGGAATCGGCATATCTGCCGTCGCATAATATGCACCATATCCCACGCCAAAGAATACAATGAACAGGATAGAATACACATTAATGGAGGACAGGCTTAAGTTGAATGCCGGATTACCCTGTTTCCAGAGCAACAGCAATACCAGAACGCCTACATACATTACCAATGCCAATGCCGTATAACGAACCAGGGATGCCTTTTGTCCATGCTTCTGTGATGTACGAACCGTAAGCAGGAAAAACGGAACAGAGAACACATACCCCACAATCATCATCGGAAGGTACAAACCGCTATAGTTTCCCATCATCGCTCCGTAAAGCATACAAAGCACCGTCATATTGGTCGCGATGGAAAATGCCAGCTTACATCCGGCACCTGCAACCATCAGACGCTGTAGTTCTTTGTTCGCCTTTAAGATAGCAATATATTCGCCGAATGGAACTTTTTCCTGTTCACCGCCCACGCCAAAGAATTCCGGCTTGTCCTTTTCTGCAATACCAACAACTGCAAGTAATGTCAGAATCGCAGAAATCACAATCGCAAGCGGTACCATCACATCAAAAAATGCGGCACTGTTGTATCCACCCAGTCTTTCACTCAGGATTGGTGCTAAAAACTGCACCAATCCCATGCCAATCAAGCTGGCAATCGTGTTAAATACCGTAAATAAAGGTCTTTGCTTCGGATCACTCGTCAAACATGTCTGTCCGGAACGTGTACATGCTGTCTGGAATGTATATCCGATGACATACAGCGCATAAAACAGTACAAAGCACACATAGCGAAGCCACATCATATCCGTAGGTACAATTCGTGCTCCAAAGTACATCAGTATCGCCGAAATAATCATGATTATATTTCCAAGTACCATATACGGGCGGAACTTGCCGAACTTCGTGGAAGTACGGTCAATAAGTGCCCCGATAATCGGATCCGTCACCGCATCAAACAGACGCATTGCCGTAACCATCGTGGTTGCGAACATAAGCGCCAATCCAAGAACTCCATTTGCATAATATGCAATAAAGTTCATCGTCAGAATGTAATATACATTCGTTGCTCCATTGTTCATTGGGAACAATACCAGCTGATAAGTTTTCGCTCTATTTATAGATGCTGTTTTCTTTTCTTCACTCATTTTATGCCTTTCCCTCTAACCGTAAAGCTTTCTATTGCTCTGCATTCTGTGTGTTTCCGGCTTTATAAGCTGCCTTATACTCCATGAAGCTTGTGTATTCTTCACTCTGCTTGAATATACGCTTTTTAACAATAAATATAACAATAAATACAAGGAAGAAGAAGCTTGCTGCACATGCAATAATCATAGTCTGTGTAATAACAACCGGCTGTGTCACCTTAACAATTGTATTATTACCCAAACCATTGATACCGCAGGAGTTTACAAGCGCATATAAGTTGTGGTGACATGCTTCACGCATTGCTGTTACAACAACTGCGTCATTCTCATACTTAGGAAGTAACTGTGTTACATATGGCATCATGGCATCAAAGTAAGTCGTTCCCGCAAGGACTCCGTCTACTCCGTTTACATAAGTAGTAAGCACATTGTCTGTGATACTCTTTCCGTTGCTTCCCCACTCGCCTCTCATGATACCGGTCACAAGATTCTTGTTACCGCCGGACCACTGTGTACCCCAGCGTGTATATGCCATCATGACACCGTTTGCATCACCATACTCGAACGAAGCCTGGAATGCTTTTAAGTAAATCTCACGAGCTGCCTGCTCACCTAACCATACGCCAAGACCGATACGATCCTGCTCACAGTCATTAAGTGCAAAATGCTTCATTACCACATCTACACCCTTTGCCTGAATCGCTGCAACTTCATACTGGCTGATTTTTCCGGAAAGAAATCCATCTTCACTGTAATACTCGAAGTTACGTCCGCCATAAGGTGTTCTATGAATATTGTTACCCGGTCCATACAGACATGCGATGTTTGCTTCTAAACAGTTGTTACCAATTACTTTACCAACTTCCGTCATAAGGTCTACGTTAAATGTTGCAGCCATAACATCCTCTGATGTAAACGCTGTTGCCTCTAACTGTGTTGCGTCAGAACCAAGCAAGGATGCTGTAAGACCCTGTGGTCCGTTCTCCTCACGGGTACCCGGTGCATTTACAGATGCCATCGGCATTGTCCAGTGGAAGGAATCAC
The DNA here is from genome assembly GCA_964484605.1 of uncultured Roseburia sp. Taxonomy (GTDB): domain Bacteria; phylum Bacillota; class Clostridia; order Lachnospirales; family Lachnospiraceae; genus Roseburia. The sequence continues at coordinate 13,579 of CAZAGJ010000047.1, forward strand.
CGATTAAGCTTACCATCTCATCAAATGTCAACTGGTCAAGAAGTGCATCCCAGGACGGATCATCAAAATCTTTTCCAACCATGTCGACAAGTTTCATGCCGTTGTCAGCACCTAAAGTCGGCATCATAACTGCTTCGTAATCTGCCGGATCATACTGTATGTCCTGCAAATCCAGTGTCATGCGCTCTGTCAATGCAAGCTGCGTAATTGTCGTCGGGAATGTTCCTACCCAGTCATTTCTTGTTAAATATGTAACACTCTGTCCGCCGTTTCCGGAATAAAGGTTAATATCAGACTCGGAGAGCTGTGCTGTAATCTCTGTTCCGTTTAACGAGGTTGCATACGTTGTAGCATCAAAGCTTTCCTGTGTCCACTTATAGGAAAGTTCTGCATTACCGTCTGCATCCATACGTCCTTCTGTACTTTCAACTGTGTAGCCTTTTGCTGCCAATGTATTATTTACCGCATTGTGCGCATCTGTTGCCACTGTCAGGTAGTAATCACCGTCATCTAAGATATAAGTTCCTGCGCCGTAAGCGTCAAAAGATGCCAAATCTCTCTTGTCCACATATAATGTTACTGTCTCAGAAGCACCCGGTGCTAGAATATCTGTTTTCGCAAATCCGCAAAGTGACACGGAAGCTTTTTCCACACCATTCTCTGCATCATATGCTGTGTATGGAGACTGAGAATATACCTGAACTGTCTCTTTTCCGGAATAAGTATCACCAGCATTTGTAACTGTTACTGTTACCTCGAACTGGTCTGTAGAAGCATTATAATTTACCGCCATATCGCTGTACTCAAAATCCGTATAGCTCAAGCCATATCCGAATGGGAATGCTACGTCATTGCCATATGCATACTCGCCGGCATTGCCTGTTCCCATGACATAATCCTCGTAACGTGTCTCGTAATATTTGTATCCTACATAGATACCTTCCTGATAAATCATGTAAGACTTTGCATTGTCAGGAATGATGCCCTCTTCATAGCCCTCATATGTTGTCGGAACAAAGTTTGCCATTGCCGGAGAGGAGTAGTTATCATAGCAGTATGTATCTACCAGACTGCCGGACGGGTTGATTGTACCGGAAAGAATCTCTGCCACTGCATTGATACCGGAAATACCCACATCACCAATCCACATACAAGCATCTACGTTATACTCATTGTTCTTTAAGAAATCAACCTGTAATGTGTTCGCAGAGTTGATTAACACAACGATTTCTTTGATGGTACCAGCCTCTTTTAACGCTGCCAAGTTCTCCATCATGGTACGCTCGTCCTCATTCAGTGCGAGGTAGTTTGTCTCTGCATACTCAAGGTCAGCACCCTCGCCACCTACGCGGGATAATACAACGATTGCTGCATCTCCATACGCAGAAACAGAGTCCAATACCTCCTGCGGGTATACACTCCAAGGTACCTCGCCGACTTTTGCATTGCTGGAGAAATCTCCGTCAAATCTTGCGTACTGCGCTGCTTCCTCAGAATTATAGAAATCCCAAAGAGTTGCATTTACTTCCATTCCAACATTTTCCAATGCACTCTTTAACGTATCTGCAGTGGAAGCATCAATGTTACCGGAACCTGTACCACCATAAACAAGATTTACAGAGGAACCGGAAAAGCAGCTTACCTTCGCGTTTTCTGCCAACGGAAGTGCGTTGTTCTCATTCAGAAGAAGTGCTGCACCCTCTGCCTCTACTTGTTTACAAATGTCTAATCCGTATGCAACCATTTCTTCTGCTGATACAAAATCAGATTTAAAATACTGTGCGTGCTCATCTGCATTCTCAAGCTGCCAGAATGTGCCGCCCACGAATGCTGCAACCGTATTATCAAACATCGATAACAAAATGGTCGCAGGAATCATGATAATCGCAATGACTGCACTTAAAATGCTAAGACCTTTCCATGGTCTGGTAGCTTTTCTTCTTGCCTTTTTAAAGGACTTCTTACGAGCCTTAAACTCTTTTTTCTTATCGTCCATTATTTTCTCCTTTATCTTCTCGTTTTCCTCGCTGGGTTTCGCCTGTCTGCTTCGCACCCAGTCCCTTCGCATTCCGCACTTTCCGTATAACACGGCGGCTTCGCCACATGCGCTCTGGGTTTCGCCTGTCTGCTTCGCACCCAGTCCCTTCGCATTCCGCACTTTCCGT
>CAZAGJ010000047.1:15843-21727 GCA_964484605.1 uncultured Roseburia sp.
CGCTCTGGGTTTCGCCTGTCTGCTTCGCACCCAGTCCCTTCGCATTCCGCACTTTGTGCTTCATGCTCAGGGATGGCGCTCGTCAAATGCCGCAACCTGCACGCAAGCGTGCGTTGCACATTTTCCTCGCTGCTAAACCCAGTTTTGGCTTTTGCCTTTTTTCACTTTATATTCCGGTCTTGGCTGTTCTGTCTTATAGACAACCGCAGCATCTGTAAGTTCGCCGCATCTTACTTCCAAGTGATTCTCTGCTTCAAGCACCACTTTAAAGTGGAATGCGTACGCACCTTTCTTTGTCGCAACCAGCTTGCCGTTATTGTAAAGTGACACTTCTTTCTGATTGGAGTAAACCGTCACATCCGTCGTCTTTCCGGTGCGATACTCATATCGCTTTCCGCAGAGATGAACAAATGGCACATCACTCCACCATGCCTTATATATATAGAAGCTATCCTTCTTAATCTTGCGGTCAAATGTCACCAGCCCCTTATGGTTCATGCCCGGCTCACCACCCTGATTTCTGGCATCTGCCGCGAAATCAAACATGTTCCAGCAATAGCTTGACCACAGGAATGGATGACGTTCAAAGCACTCAAGCATATATTCATGATATTTTGCCTGATACTCCTCTGTATGGTCACCACGCCTCGGTCTTGCACTGTGCAGATTCGGCATACCTTCTGCACCGTATTCGGAATATCCAAGTGCTCTCTTCGGATATTTCCAATGATAGAACTTCATAAACCAGTCATTTAAGAACAGTCCCGGCACATACCATCCTAGATAGAGGTTCCATGCCACAACATCCGAAATCTTTGTGACCGGATTAAACGGTCCGCACATCGCATAACAAGCCATTGTTGTCGGTCTGCTCGGATCCATCTCCTTCACATACGCCTGCAACGCATGGTGATTGTCTAGCATATCTCTCTTGTGTTTATGCTTGATGGTAATCTCATTGGAAAGTCCCCATACAGCGATACACGGATGATTGTAATTCTGTACAATCAGTTCTCGCATCTGTAAAAAAGTGTTTTCTCTTCCCTCCGGCATATGTGCAGAAATATACGGAATCTCTGCCCACACAACCATACCATACTTATCGCATAGGTCATAAAAATACTGATCGTGCTGGTAGTGAGACAAGCGAACTGTATTGGCTCCTATCTCCCGGATAAGTTCCATGTCCTGTTCCATCTGCTCATACGAAATCGCATTACCGATTCCCTTCCAGTCCTGATGTCTTGCAACACCGCGTAGCGGATATGACTCTCCATTCAGGAAAAATCCTTTGTCCGGATCAATGAAAATCGTGCGGATACCGCAGTTGCAGGATACCTCATCTATGATTTCTCCATCCTTCGTCAGACATGCCTGAAGCTTATAGAGATACGGGTCATTCACACCTCTCCAAAGATGCGCATCTGTCACCTTCATAGTTGCTGTACATGCTTCTTTGGAAGTTCTTCCACCCTCCGTCTCACGATTTTCTAATGTTGCTGTGCTTCCCGTCTCCTCACAGACCAGATTACCATTCGCATCCATCAATCGGAATACAACCTGCATCTGCGCCTCTGACAGATTCTCTACATTCGTGTATGCTGCTGCAGAAATGATTCCCGTGCTGCCCTCAACCTCTGTACTGTAACGTAGTCCGTAACCTCCATAATAATCCAAGTCAAAGTGATTTTTTGGCACAATCAAAAACTCTACATCACGGTAGATACCTCCGTAGAATGTAAAATCTGCCACCTGCGGATACACGCGGCTGTTTTTGCTATTGTCTACTTCCACACGCAGTTCATTTTCTTTCTCCAATAACTCCGTCACATCTGCGCGGAATGTTGAATATCCATCATCATGTGTACATACTTCCTTTTCGTTCAAAAGTACATGCGCGCTTGCATTTACTCCCCGGAACTGAAGGTAAACACGTTCGTTTTCATTAAATTCCGGCTTGGAAATTGTCTTCTCATATACGCAAGTACCGCGATAGTAGTCATTTCCACCATCCTGCCCATCCACTGCATTCCATGTATGTGGCAAATCCACCGGACGTTTTTTCCCTGACTGATTTGTAAACATCCAGTCTTCCATCAGTTTCTGTGATTTTCTCATGCTGCTTTGCATTCCTCCCTTCTTTCATTTTTCTCTACAAAATCTAACGCAAACAAAAAAGAACTTTGTAGAATTGATACTTCAAATTTACAAAGTTCTTTCTTTATTTTCAATAATGCAGACACAAGTGGTCGAAAAAATGACCTAAGTGGACGCTTCAATCGCAGACAGATTACTTATCTGCCGGAATCGGAATCAATATCTTTAATGAAAAGCAGCCATCCTCTTCACCGACAGTTAAGAATCCATCATACTTTTTCACAAGGTAACGCATACTGCGAAGTCCAAAGCCGTGATACTGCTTATCTTCCTTGGTCGTAACCGGAAGTTCTTCCTCATATGTCAAATTACCTTTGATTGGATTGATAATATTAATAACCAAAAAGTTCTGCTGTCTGTGAATCAGCACATCAATCTGCCTCTTCTCCTCGTGCTTAAATTTCTCTACCGCCTCAATGGCATTATCAATTGCATTTCCAAGAATCGCGTATAAGTCAACCGTATTAATAAAATCCATCTGACTTCCGTCTGCCACACAGGATACCGTGATTCCCCGTTCTCTGCAATAGAGACTTTTTTCTGTCAAAATCGTATCTAACACTTCATTGCCCGTCTTGACGATAGACTCATATATCTGAACGGAATCTTCCATCTCCTCTAAGTACTTTTCAATATCTTCTCTGCTCGCACCTCGTATCGCGCGTATCTGATGCTTTAAATCATGACATTTCTGATTGATGAGCGCAATGTTCTCCTTGGACAACTGATACTGCTCCTTTTCCATCTTCCACAACATGTTCATAACCGCAAACTCCTGTTGCATTGCGCTCTTCTTGAACAATTCATTCTGAAGGTAGAGGATAAGCGCAAGCAAAAGCTGTGTCAGATAAACAACCAGCCACTTTCCACCGGTTTTCCCCGCATTAAAATCACCGGGATTCAATCCTATGATTTCAAATGCCAAAAAGATTAAAAGCGCAGAGCCAATCTGTCTTGGACCAATCGCCTTTCCGGCTCCTTGCGGCATCCAGCGTGCTATCGTAAATGCTGCTATCATCTGTCCTGCTGCAAAAATCACAACTGCTGCACATCCCCGCCAGACTGCATCTGTCACATACGCACTGCTTATTCCCATCCAAAACTCATATAGCAGCTGCCATGACAAAACTGCCCATATAGAATCGTATACCGCCACAGACCATGTTATCTCCCAACAGATATGCAAAAATAAAATCAACAATGCAAATCCGGCAAGGCGGACAAACAGTCTTTCGGCAATGCTGTCTATATTTCCGAAAATAGTCAGATTTACACATGCGCACACCGCAATGTATGCGAGCACGCAAACCATCATATACCTGTTGAATTCTTCGCGTTTTTCGCGAACGTGCGCGTACACGATTCCGCTCATCAAAAACGTTATTTCCAGCACCCATAAATACAGCCATTCTATCATGATGCTCCTCCCACATAATCAGTCAACGCCTTCAGAAATGCTGTTCGATTGCGTCGGCTAATCTCTAGTTCATGTCCTGCAACCACTGCAGTATTCTTCCTTACTTCGGTGACATGCATGAGATTCACCATATACCAGTGATTGCATTTCACAAAAGGATACGGTGTCAGCATTTCCTCTACACTCGCCATTGTGCCGCGCATCACAAACTCTCCCGCCTCAGTGTAATAATGAAGCATCCGGTTCTGCACTTCCACATAGTAAATCTGCTGAATGCCAATCTTTTTTACTCCATCAGGCAGGTTAAGCAGAATCTGACGTTCTTCCTTCTGGCGTGCACGCTTGATTGCTCTGGTAAACTTCATGGAAAAGGTATAGTAATTGATCGGCTTCATTACAAAATCCAATGCACCAACCTCATAGCCGCGAATCGCATAAGCTGCCATATTAGTAATAAACATCAGCACGACTCCTGCATCCATCTGACGAATCTGCTCTGCTGCATCCATACCGTTTACTTTTGGCATCTCAATGTCCAGCAGAATGATGTCATAGAGCGGTTCATAATTCTCCAGAATCTCTGCTCCATCCGTAAACACCGAGACTTTAACGGGCACGTCATTTTCTTTTTGATATTGTTTGATATATTCCTGTAACTGAGCGGAAAACTCCGCTTCATCTTCCACGATTGCAATGTGATACATGAAAACACTCCTGCCTTTTATACAAGCAGACACCTGCTCCGCTTGCATAGGGAATTCTTAATACTTCGTTCCTATCAAGTATATCGGATTTCGCCCCAAAAAACAATTTTTCAGAAAAAAAACCTATTTTTTTCTATCGGTACTTTCTCTCTTCTTCATTTTGCTGTATAATACGTTATGTATGTACTTGTATACGAAAGGAAAAGAGGTATATAGAATGGAAAGAAGAGTCGGTACTGTATCAAGAGGTATCCGTTGTCCAATCATCCGTGAGGGTGACAACTTAGTTGAAATGACAGTAGACAGTGTATTAGCTGCCGCAGAGAGCGAAGGCTTTGAACTTAGAGACCGCGATGTTATCGCTTTAACAGAGTCTATCGTTGCGCGTGCGCAGGGCAATTATGCTTCTGTAGAGGACATCGCTGCAGATGTCAAGGCAAAATTAGGTGGAGAGACCGTTGGTGTCATCTTCCCAATCTTATCCCGCAACCGTTTTGCAATTAACTTAAAAGGTATCGCTATGGGATGCAAAAAAGTCGTTCTGATGCTTAGCTATCCAAGCGACGAAGTAGGTAATGCATTACTCACTTATGACCAGTTAGACGAAGCAGGTATCAATCCTTATTCTGACGTATTAACTTTAGAGAAATATCGTGAATTATTTGGTGAAAATAAGCATGAATTTACAGGTGTCGATTATGTAGAATATTATTCCAATATCATCCGTGAAGCCGGCGCTGAAGTTGAGGTTGTATTTGCAAATCAGGCAAAGACAATTCTTGACTATACAGACTGTGTCCTTAACTGTGATATCCACACACGTGTGCGCACAAAACGTATTTTAAGAGAGGCTGGTGCAAAGGTTGTATGCGGTCTGGACGATATCTTAACTGCTCCGGTAAACGGAAGCGGCTACAATGCGAAATACGGCTTGCTTGGTTCTAACAAGTCCACAGAGAACAAGATTAAGCTGTTTCCGAACGAGTGCAAGGACCTTGTCTTAGATATTCAGGCTTCTATCTTAGAAAAGACCGGCAAACACGTAGAGGTTATGGTTTACGGCGACGGTGCTTTCAAAGACCCACAGGGTAAGATTTGGGAGTTAGCTGACCCGGTTGTATCTCCTGCATTTACAGACGGTCTTATCGGTACACCAAACGAATTAAAGCTGAAATATCTCGCAGACAACGATTTTGCGAACTTAAGCGGTGCTGCATTAAAGGAAGCTATCTCTAACAGCATCAAGACAAAGCAGGACAACTTAGTTGGCAACATGGCTTCTCAGGGTACAACTCCTAGACAGCTCACAGACCTGATTGGTTCCTTGTGCGACCTTACATCCGGTTCCGGAGACAAGGGAACACCGGTTATCCTGATTCAGGGATATTTTGATAACTACACCAACGACTAAGACGTTTTCATAAAAGAGGCTGTCTCATTAAGAATTTTGGTGCGTATAATTTTATTATGGAAAGTTGTATCATAACACATTTCCGATAAAACAAAATTTCAAAATCAACATCACAAAATACGGAATTTTCACGAATCCGTGGTTGAAAGATGTGGTTATCCATGTCTTTTCGACGCCAGTACACTTCACGCGAGG
>CAZAGJ010000048.1:0-21544 GCA_964484605.1 uncultured Roseburia sp.
ATTTTGTGATGTTGATTTTGAAATTTCGTTTTAGCGGAAATGTGTTATGACACAATTTTCCATAATAAAAATTATACGCACAAAATTCTTAATGCGACAGCCTCATATTTTTACTTTTCTTCAAACATTCTTAAAACGGACGACAACAGCAATTACAGAACATATTTAACAACACCATACTAAGACACCAGTTTCCGGCACTCTCATACGGTCTGCCGTAACCACTGCCCATGTTGGTATACCATGTGTTGCCGCCTTCCAACTGCTGTAAGAATATGCGGTATTCCATATTGTTCGGTTCCATCTCCACTGCCCGCTTCGCATGCTCCAACGCCTGAATATTATTGCCAATGCCTCGATTGGCATGTGCACTATAATAATACCAGCTTGCCTGCCGCTCACCAAACGGAATATTGTTCAGCACATTTAGCGCCTCCGCAAAATGTCTGTTACTGATATAATTTGCAGCTGCGCGCATCTGCGGTGACTCTTCTCTCCTCTGCGATGCTCCGGCACCGCCATAATAACCATAGCTGTTCGCCCTGCCACCATAGCTGCCGGTACCATAACCGCCATAGCCACTGTAACCGCCGCCCTGTTGCTTCTCTTTCATAATCTGGTCGTATGCCTGCTGCACTTCTTTAAACTTTTCCTCTGCCTGCGCACGGTTTGGATTATTGATATTTGCATCCGGGTGATACTTTCTGCTTAAATTCCGATATGCTTTTTTTATTTCTTCATCCGAGGCACTCGGCGATACACCAAGCACCTGATATGGATCTGCCATAAATGATAACCTCGCTATTTATGCGTTTTTTTCTTTGCTTTTTCTTCTGCCTTACGCTTCTTCAACTGAAGCAGCTCATATTTCGACCAGACACCGGAGTAGAGCACATTCCGCAAAATATCTGCATGAAGCAGAATCGGCAGCCGTTCAAAAGACTTCGCACACTCTGACATCATGCTTGTAAGCACTAATCTGACAAAAGTGTCCATATCCTCTTTGCTCTCCTGCAGCGTGTATTTCAAAGGATTATACTTCTTTTTGCGTACGTCCGAATCATAATCCTCATATGCATCCATGATATAGATAAACTTGCCCATATAAAACCCAAGTGTACGCAGTTCCTCTGCCCACTCATCCTCATGCCAGCAGAACACTTCCCCTACCATCTCACCGGTAAGCCCTGCCACCGCATCCAGATTCGTCTCCTTGCGCATCTCAATCTCTTCCGTCTTACGCATATATTCTTCGATTGCAGCAACCTGTCTCGGATACTTCTCTTTCACACGCTCGTAATCCTTATCCAGCATTTTGGCAAGTGCTTTCTTTGAATATGCCCTGTCATCCTTCCAGTCATCAATCAGATTGTGATACGCCAGAATCAGATTCATATCCGCAGCATAATCTGTCGCTTCGTTTATCCAGACTGTCCGGCGCTTCGTCGGATGCAATGCACAGGTAATCTCTGTCTCTTCATTTGTAAGTTCATACAATCCGGTCAAAAGTACAATCATAAATGTCATGTCATAATCCAGCAGCATCTGCCCCTTAGTACCGCAGTTCGTCTTCAGTCTGCGGCAAAGTCCACAGTAATATGCCTGATAGGCATTCTTATTTTCTTCTGTCAGAATTTTCTGGTTGATATTGATATAACCAAACATCTATGCTTCTCCTTCGCCCTCACTTATCAGCTTCTCTTCACAAATTCACATCTGCATTTTGGACAGGTAATACAGATTTTACCTCTGCCCTTCGGCACACGCACTTTTTGTCTGCACTGCGGACACTTGAAAAAACGATGCGTCTTGTGCTGTGCAAAGCGTTTCTTCTGCGCATCTCTTTTTACCGTCATACTATATCTGAAATTGCGGTACTTCTGGTTCTCTTCATAACGCTTTGATACATTTTTTGAAAACATACGGTAACAGTTAAAAATCAAAATTACCAGTGCAATCCAATAAAGTAAGCTATATAAAAGAGGAATTTTCCGAAAGAACATGGATACAATCAAAAGCACCAGACCTGTCATATTCAGTGCCTTTCCCAATTCATCTGCACCATATCTTCCTGTCATAAAATGCTGTAATTTTTCTCTCATCGCAATTCCTTCCCTTCCAAATGTTCTTTGACTAGAATAATCTGTCAAAAACAGACTGTCAACACATCTATTGTCTTTTAAGAAACATTTTATACTTTGATTAGAATTGCTCAATGCAGAGAAAACAGCGGCATCGCATACACACAAACCTTCGTCACCTTTGATGTTGTGTACTCTTTGTTGCCCGCATAGTAACTCGACGAAACATTCAGATAATATACCGCTTCCCCTTCATCTAGCACCGTCTGACACGGCACATTAAAGGTATAAGTACCATTCTGCTGCACCTGATACTCTTTCGTATCCGGCATATAATTCAAAAGAGCTCCCGTCGGTGCTGAAGTCTCTACCGTATCCGTCAGTGTATTTCCGTTTTCGTCCATATAGCGCAGTGTATAGTGTCGCACAGACGTGACATTGTGGTCATTCTCATCAACAATAGTGAATTCTATTTCAATTGTGTCATCTGCACTTTCTGCACCTGTCAGCGGCACATAAAGCGTATAGCAGCCATTATGCTCGGAAGCATCCGCATTTTCCACCCGTGCATACGGAACTGCCGGCACATCCCGGTAGGAACTTATCATTGTATTGACAAAAAGCTTTACCTCATCATTGGTAAGCGTTGTGTTCCTATGTCCCAGCCCTGTATACGTGATATTTCCCTTGGTGTAGATATAGTAATTATTTCTCGAATCACCGGAACGGGAAGAATACACGCCATCATCTGTTCCTCCGGCGCTTACATCTGAGTCATAGCCATCTGTCAGATTATACCACACAGTTACATCGCCGCCATCCTCCTGTTCCAAATCCAGTTGAAAGTTCTGGGCATGCGTTGTGGCTACATGTAAGGTACTGCCAAGGCTATACGGATATGTCGTAATCTGTCCCACATTGGCTATCTCCACATACTGAGACTCTGCATGACCAATCCATGAAAAATTCGTGATGTTATTGTTTAAAATACGGTCTTTTTTCAAATTCTGTGATGAATAACTCATCATCAGTCGCACACTGTTATCCATAAACTCATTTGCACTGTCCGTCGGTGCATTCGGATTATTTGTCTCCACTTCAGACATAAAATCCGCTTTGCCAAGACGCTCCCAGCCATTTCCGGTTCCGCTGTACCAAATCAGAAAATCCTCCGGCGGAAGCAGGGAAATCTGTGCGCCGTTTAACATGGTGCTACTGTATTGATAATAATTGGTGCCGCTCACGTAATACTTGCGGCGCTGACCGGATAATGTTCGTATCTGTGCATCATAATCTGTTGTAAGACTGTGATGTCTGTACAAAAAACTTGCATCATTTACAAGGTCATGACTTAAAATCACACTTTTTCCCTGATTTACAAACTCCATAAATCCATCATAGAAAATATCATCATTTGTAAAAGATGCCATATCACAGTAACCGATGATAAGCATATCATAATCTTCCAAAAATTCTTTCCATCTGGCACTCTGCACTTCTTTTGTATATCCCATGCTCACTGCCTTGCTGCCATATTCGCCATATTCCGCATACCAGTCACGATTCTTCATAAAGTCAATATTGACATTAAAATCTTCCACCGCATCCAGATATGCGGCAAACTTCGCTCCTGTCTCCGTCGTCTCATCTGCGAAATTAACATATGTAGCAGTCTCATCCTGCATGTCCGGCATCAGATTCATCTGCAATACATGAATCTGCTCCTTTTCCACATTACCGCCGCTCACACGGAATGCTGTATAACCGGTTTCTGAACTGCGGATACTCTGATTGTTATTATTATAAACTTCCAGCTTCCATGGCAAAATACCTCTCTCTGTACTTCTCACACGATATACCAGCTGATAGGTATGTCCTGCCATAAGATTGTCCGCACTCACATAAGTCTGTGCCGTCTGATCATAGATTGTAATGCGGGTTCCGTTTGCTTCCTCACTGGTAAGCGTCGTATTCAGGTTACTCGCTGTCTTGTCCGCCGCATACAATTCCATCCTCTCTTTGATGGAATTATTGTAGATACCATCGCCGTTGTGGTCGAGATACAGCCTTACACCATAACTGTCTGCTACATTTCCTTTTAGCGTAAATGCATAGCGAAGTACCGGGCTTCCATTTTCATCCACATCTGTATTATAGTTTTCTGAAACAATGACACCCTCCACGCGCGTCCATGACTTCGTGGTACCACTGCTATTCTTAACCGGTACATTCTTATCCTCTGTAACTGTCGAATACTCGCTCGGCCTGCCACTTCCATCCGTTGCAAAAGAAAGTTCGCACCGTTCCTGTGTCATTGCCACATTCAGCCGCTGACGCTCTGCATAGCTGCGCGCCGCATCCGATGTAAAAAGCAGACTTTCACTGCCATCCCGGTAAACTCCGCACGCAAGCGCATAAATGTAAGAATTCACATCCACAAGTGCAGTATCCACCTGCCCGTTGCCTTGATATAGTCTCGTGTCCACAACAACCGGGCTGCCCGATGCCATAAAATCACGAAGTTCCTCGTATTTCTTTTTCGTGATATCTGTGCCCGAATAACGTGATTTTATCTGGTAAGCGTCGCTTCCCATCTGCTCATCTGCACCGGCATCCGCAGATGTAGAACCATTGCTCCACCGCCAGTTTCTATTGCGGTAATTTGTGACAATATCACCGACGCTCGTATAGATAAGTTTTCCCATCTGGGTATCGTTATATCCATACAAGCCATTCGTTGCATCCTGACTGCTTCCAATGATAATTAAGTCATACGCAGAATTCAAATCAGCAATATCGCCAATAAACTGATAGGTCGTCATGGTCGTTACCGTAACGTCCTCTGTGATACTCCCCTGAAATGTCGGGAAAATGCTCATATAATAAAGCTGCCAGTTCTCCGTACCATAGATAAACTCATTACACGGTTGGATTTCAAGGATATTAAGGTGTTCTTTACGTGTTACCTCTTCCCCATCCATGCCGAGTGCACCGCCAATGATATACCTGACCGCATCCCTGATGGAGAGTTCCGTCGGGCGGGTGCCTGTCTGCAATTCATAATAGTCAAACATCTCACTGTTTGTACCCATCGGATAAGACGGATTCGCTGAAGTGATTTCCTGCACTACTGTCGTCATAAAAGTTCGCAGAAAGCTCATATCACTATTATAAAGCAATATGGTTCCAAACACTTCTCCGGTTCGTCCCAGCGGAAACGCCGCTTCATGCATGACACTCTCCCCATACGAAGTCAGAAATGTCTGCTGCGTCCAGTTTGTAATCACATCCATCTGCCCTGTCGTATTATTGTATTTCTTATATACACCTCCGTACACCGTTTTGCCGTCCGATGTCACATAGGTGTCTGCTGTCAGGTTCTCATTTCCATCTATAAATGAATTCCAGAATACATTTGCACCATACTGCATGAGCATAACATACAGCTTGCCTACATTATATTCTCCGGAATTATTGCCATTATAGAGTGCCGGTTGCTCTAAGTACATGGCCGCCGGCGTGGCAGATGCCATTCGCTCCACAATGCGAAGCGTCGCCTCCCATGTCAAATCATTGCCATCTGCCCCCAGAAAAGCTGTCGGTCTTGCTGCTTTCTCCTCCGCAGTTCTGACTATCCCCTCCAAATTGTATGCGTCCCACACCTCTGTCATATAGCTCTGTGCATTCATTGTAATCAAATCTGCCTGATCGATTAACACAAGATTCTCGCCTTTCAGCTCGTCCGGTGTAATCGTAATGACTTCTGTTGCAAAGCCGTCTTTCCCGGTCACCCCGAATGCTGCCTGCAAAAAGCAGTCATTGTTCGTATATCTGTAACACCAACAGGTGTAATATTCACTCTCTGCCCGGGTCGTCCAATAGACAGTCTGCGGATCTTTTACCGTAGTATCCGCCGTTGCTGTGTCTATCCGGCTCGTGCAGGTATATCCACCTTCCTGATTTGCCACATACGACTCTGCGAGGTTCCATGTGTACGCACCATTTCCGATACCTACATAGGAAAAAGAATCTCCGATAACATCATAAGCATAAGCGCCGTTTCCGGCACCTGCATTTTCATAATAACCTGTCTCGTAGTATTCCATGGATGCATTGGAATGTAATACCCATTTTCCGAACTCTCCTGACCAGCCTGCCATCTGTGCATCTGTCGGAAGTTCATCCGCAAAAGCATAGGTAGTTACCTCTTCCTGCGTTACCAGACCGGAGGTTACCATGCTGTCTCTGTAAGCCTGTGTCGCACCGTACTGTTCTGCCGACAATTTATCCATGGAAATCGGTTCGCAGCCATCAATCATATAGCCAATCATTCCCATACTTTCGTTTGGAACAATCTCCAGAATCAGAAATGGTCTCTCAGCACTGCCAGCTTCTGCTCCTGCATTCGTCAGGGCAGAAAATGCATATATTTTCATTTCTTCCGCCTGTGTATGTTTTGCTCCCGCAGCAAGCATTCCGGCAAATCCCACGCAGACACCGCAGAGCATCAGTCTTTTATATATACTTTTTCTATTTTTTATTCCTGCTTGCCTGTTCCTCATATTTTAAGCCTACATACCCTCACTCATATCACTCATCAAAACCTGATTGCGCAGTGTGACTGTCTGATTGAAATCATACACCTTTCCGTCCAGTTCATAGGAAATCTTCATCTCCACCTGACTCACCCTGCGTTCGCCACGGTCTGCACTTGTGATTACACGTTTTCCGCTCTCATCCAGTAAGTTCACTGTAAACACGGTCACATATTCTGCCAGACACTGCTCTGCCTCGTCGGGCTTTTCCTCCCATGCACCACTCACACTATCCCTCTGATAAGCGCTATAATTTAGCACACGTGTATCTTCATCATAAGAAATGACTATCTTGCTGTGCATATCACATTTGGAATCATAAGAATACAGATTCAGTTTTCCTGTCTCTACGCTGACACCATCATTCGCATTCATAACCAGATTCATCAACTGATTTCCCACCAGTTGAGATTCCTGCTGTAAACTGACCTCAGCGCTTGACATACGATACTGCTTCATGCTGTGCGAAATTATAGAACTGATACCGATTCCCACAACCGCCAGAATTGCAATTGTCACAATCAGCTCCACCAGCGTATATCCCCGGTTTTTCTTCTTCATAAGTTCCTCTGCTTTCTACTCTATGGTATGCTTCCCGGTGCTCTTTACCAGTTTAATCGTAGTGCTTTTCTCCTCGCCCATCCGCACATGAATGGCAGTGCAGTACACTTCGGTGTCTTTCATCGGCAAAAATGCCCCTGATGCCCTGTCATAAGACAACACAAGCGGCTGTCCCGGAGTAATCGCCACATCATCCTCCTCTGCATCTGTCGCATATGTGATGGTAATCTTATCTCCGGCCAGCTTTTCTACCGGTTTTCCGGTTACCTCCATATAATAACTGCCGCTCTCATCACAGGATATGGTGAGATATGTCGCCTGCTTGCTGAGTGCCTCTGTCCGTGTTTCATTCAGTCCGCCATCCAACAGACTGACACACTCACGCAACTGCCAGCTGCCTAACATCCCAACTCCCATAATCACTCCTGTTCCCAGCACTGCGAGAATTGTGATAACTACAATTAATTCCACCAGCGAAAAACCTTCGTTTTTCCTCATGCGCTCCTCCTGCTACCGCTTTGACCAATTCAAATAAGCCACATAATCAGTCATATTTAAACTATCCGCCGAGAAAAGAGCCGGCTGCTCTCCTTCCAGACTACCGGATACCGTGTATGTCTCTCCATTTTTCAAATAATCATAGGCATGGATTCCCGCTTCATTTTCTGCCATAAGCGCCTGTGCTGCATTCTGCGCATCTGCAGTCAGAGTTACATTCTTTCCCGCGACAGCAATTGTACCACCCGCGAAAATAAGTCCTGTAAAGTCTTTTTCTATCGTGACATTCCCGGAGACAATCAGCACATAGCACTCTGCATCCGCATGCATCACGCCGTCTGCATCCTTAGCTGTCTTTATCTTTGCAAGGTTCTCAGCATTTACCGTAAAATCGCCATTCACAATGACTGCCGCCTGACCTGTGGATTTCACAAATACACGGGAACTGCCCTCTGAAATACTGTATTCCGTATTCTCAGCCGAAACCATGGAATTCACAAGATTCTCATAAACTGTTTTTCCCCGCTCATCATCCATAAGCTGTGAATAGTCCTTTAAAAGCTTGGTATTTAAGGCAGCGAAATTGTCCTGATACGCCACGCCTTCCTCCAACACTCTCTGCTCTAAGCGCGCTCCCGTCTGCGCAGACACCTCGGAAAGTGTGTCCGGAACATACAGCTTTGCTGCCTCAGAAGCAAGAATATTGCCGTTGAAGTAAAAACTTGTATCTCCTGAATTTTCCAGCACTTCCTCCGGCAGACGAATTCCGCCGCTCGCATATAAATCCAGATATTCACTGAGTTTTGTGAGATTTTCTGCCTCACTGTAATACCTTCTGAAAAAAGCATTCGCAGAAGCCACTGAATCAAATTTGGCAAATACATAAACCATGCTTTTTGCAGTTCCTACCACCTGCTGTGCCTCTATCTGCCATCCGGTCACACCCAGCTCGCGAAGTGTCGCTCCACCAAGTTTTGAAGACCTTGTATCCAGTGAAACAAGGCTGTCCACCGCCCGATAATCACGCACGCCATTCCCGTAGAGTTGTTCTAACTCTTCTGACAACTCCGAATATTGTGTAATCGGCATCGGATTCACGCCGCCATTCTCCGTCTCCGGTGCAATACAATCTGCGGGAATCAGCCATGCAATCTGATCGGAACGTATCGCAAGTGATTCTCCCATCAGTACATCCTGTGTATTCATATCCTTCGTCACTTCTACATCCACGGCTCCCGTCTCTGCCCGGTTGGCATCTGCAACCATGTCATCCAGAGAATCGGCATGCTCCGTTCCGTTGATGTACGCATTTCCTGCCAGTTTGAATACAGAAAGTCCGGAAATATCAAGTGTTGTATTTACGCCATTAATAATCATCGAACTGTTATAATTCGCCGGGTTTTCTTTTATCCCCGTAATTCTTTCACTGTTTCCCGCATTTGCGGCAGCATTCACTGCTGTCTCCACATTGCCAAAACCATAGTATGCGCCCTCTATTTTGACCTTACTCTCCGTCTGTGCACCTTTGGCATGATACAAACTATTGCATAAAATTAAATCATCCTTTAAATAAATGGCAGTGCGGTTCATATTCATAACACTGCTGTCTGAAACGATATCATCAGACCATACTTCCATATCCGACACCTGAATACTGGCATTAGACTCGCCCTTTACCGTTCCTCCACTGATGAAAAGCTGCTGCTCCACTGCCGTTGGCTTGCTGTGCGCCACAAACACTGCATTATCGACCACGCTCTCCCCTGTTCCCATATACACATTGCCATTCACCTGACAGACTGCCGCATCGCAAATCTGCACAGAGTCCTGCGCTACGATTGCATACGCTAAAAGATTTGGCATCGTCGCCATCTGTGAAAAGTTAATGTCCGGGAATTCCAGCAGAATATCTGTCTTGATTTCATCGACATAATCATTTTCGCCATAATAAGCGACCTTAATATTCTTAAGGAGCAGTCCTTCCGCCGTCTCATTGATGATATTTTCACCCGGATTCGTCAAAACTTTTGCACCTATCAGCCATTCTTCTTCATAAGCACTTTCCTTTACAAGTCCACTCACATATGGAATCGAATAACTCATACCGTTCATGGCGGTACCATCGTCATCCATCAGTGCCTCCGTCAAATTATTGATATATGCCGATTTAAAACAATTTCTGCGCTCTGTCTCATCCAGGTCCGCAAATTCTGCCATCGTATCATTGTAAGCATCTGCAGCGGCCACAGACACCTCCTCCGCAAGTCCTACCCGTATCTCCTCAAGCGCATACTCTGCATTATAAAAATTTGCCGTAGATGCGCGGTCTGTATTTTTCATACGGTAATTCATTAGCGCCAGAGCCAAAACAATGGCTGCCAGAATCATGAGCAGCGCCATGACTACAATTACCATCACAATGGAAGAACCTTTATTATTTTTCTTTTGTTCCCGTAAGGTATACCAACGCATCTCCATACTCATCTGCATCCTTCTCCCGCACTTCCACTCGCACAGAATATACCCAATCCTGTACTTCTCCTGCGGATAAATCTGTAAGTCCCGCTAATTCGCCTGCCGTGTAAAGACCTCCATATTCTGATGTGCGCTCCTGATAGCCACCATCCCAAGTGCTGTATTTTATTATAATCTGCTCGTCCGCTGTGTCCGTCACATCCTTTGGGAACGAAAGATTCGTACAGATTCTCGTCATCACACGCAGACTGCCGTCTGCATTCTGATAAGTGTCAAGTCCCCTAGGCTGTTCCATCAGATTCACAGCCACTTTGTAGTCTGCATGATACGACATTCCCTGCTTCACCAGATAAATCTGTACTGGTTCTTTATCTTCCGTACAGCATGTATTGCGCACTGTCACCGTCTCCTTCGGTCTGTCTCCTGCCTGCATATTATCAAGCGGTTGAAAAAACACATAGACATTTCTCAGGTAGGTATCTGAAGAAGAACTGGAATAGATACACTGGTTATCTGCTGCCATATAGCGGGTTTTATTTCTATAAGTATAAGAGACATTGACCCAGACTGTCCGTGTGCCATGCTCCTCCTGAATGTCCAGATAAATGTTACGCTCTACATCCGCACGAACAACTGCTTCATCAACACCTGCTGCTACCGCAAGTTCTTCGATAAGTGCCGTATCCGTTGCTTCCTCCAAAATATAAAATGCGTCATACGCCGCATTCATATCGTAGAGCTGAGGCATCTCTGTAAGATTGTAGTTTGTAATATACTCAAATATCCCACTGCTATATGGTCCATTATCCAGCCAGACATCCACATGATAAGGCACGCCGTCCGTCTCTGCTTCCTCACAGGTAACATGATAAGAAAACGTATCCACATATTCGCCGCTCTCTGTCAGCGCACTTACCTTGCTTGGGTTCACATCTTCAAGTAGTTTGTCCACCGGTGTTACTTTTATCTCTTCCATCACATTCTGTGCAACCGTCGTCGCATGTTCAATCTCGCGCGCCTTCTGATTTGTCTTCGCTGCCGTAACAAATCCATGCATCAGAGGTATTGCAATAAGCGCCAGAATCGTGATGGCAACAACCAGTTCTAACAATGTATATCCCTGATTATTCTTCGTCCTCTGAATCTGTTCCCTCATCCGCAGAATCATCCTCCTGCACATTTTCATCAATTTCGCCATTCCGTCCTGTCACTACCGTTCCAAAGATGTTATCCGTACCAAGGGACATAGATGGCACACTCGGAGTTTCATACATTTTATCCGTTCCCACCACAGAATACATATTCACTGTCATGCTACCAACCAGTTCACCGCTTCCTGCTTCATAGGACAGTGTGATTGTCTCAACATTGCGCTGTTCTTCATCTTCCTGAATCGTACGGATGACCTGCTTCATGTCATCATATGGGACGGTAAAACTGTATGCAATCTGTGTTCCATATAACGACACTCCACCATTTGCCGTCTCACCGGAATCCTGTCCCAGTGTATAGAGCAGATTGTTTGCTCCAATGCTGATGCCAGGAATATATATATCCCACTTATTCTCAAGCATATCTGCATACATAATTGCAGTTTCTTCCCTGATATCCGCAGGGAACTCCGCCAAAACCTCGTCTATCCTTGTCTGCATTGTCACTGTCTCCTGCTCATAATACTCCTGCATGTCTGCATGCTGCTCCGCCTGTTCCAACTCTGCCGCAAGCGCAGCACCTTCACTTTTTAGTTCTGCACGTTTAGCCTTTCCCGGTGCAACTACAAGCACATATGCAAATACAATACTCAAAATACCAGCTGCATACAGCAGCACTTTCTTCTCTCTCTGCGTAATCATAGCGTTCTCCTATTCTCCTGCATATGTACAGTACACTGAAAACGAAACCGTCGAACGACCACTGCTAATCGTCTCTGTCAGCCCCGGTGTATCTACCTCATCTATCGTCTCGAACTCACGAAGCTGCATTAATACTTTCGATACTGCCGCTTTTGACGAAACGGTAATATTCATCGTCACGCCGTCCGTGCCCGCTGTCATGCTGTATACAGAAATTTCTGAAGGCATTTTCCCCTCCATCTCTGCAAGAAATGCAAGCAGTGCATCGTTCGGTGTCTTCGTTAATTCATACATCTGCTCCAAATCTCCGTACTGTGCCTGCGTTCTGATATAGATATCATATGCCATCTGTGCATCGCTAAGTTCTGTCAGCTTCTGCTCTCTGTCTGCATTCTGCATCTTCATAATTCCGGTGGAAGCAAGCGCATAGATTATCATACAGGCGGCTATAAACACGCAAATACCACATACCGGCACCGCATATCCCATATCTCCTTTTGCAACAAGCTTTCCAAGAATTCCTTTTTGCTCCCCTATGCTGAGGTTAAAATTAAGCGGTGCTATCGTTGCTGCCACACAGGCGGTATACACCGGCGTGACAAAGGAATCTGCATCCAGATTCTTCGCCAGTTCATATTCCTGCGGAACACTGCGCAATGCGTACATTTTCACATTCAGTTCCGACGCCAAAAGTTCCTCGAGTCCCATGAACTCTGCCCCTACACCCAACAGCCATACCTCGCTGAATGTAACATCCTGATTTCTGGAGACATAATAATCCAGAATCCGCCCGATATTTCCTACCACCGGGCGCAGATTTTCATATACTTCTTCTTCCTCTAAACAGTTGCGGTTCTTGAGCAAATCCATCGCCTGCTCTAAGTTCTTTTTCGTTCCGAATGCGGGGTGCTCCATCACTGCTTCCAGCACATCACCAACTCCATAGGCGACATTTCTCTGCAATTCCACCTTGTCATTTCGGATAATGGTAATCAGTGAACTCTGCTCGTCAATCTTTACCGTTACCTTCACCTCTCCATGCAGAAGCTTCTTCATTCCCTGCGCCACACAGTTTCCCATATAATCCAGTGCTTCCACCTGCAGTCCTAACGCCTCCGCCAATGCAAGATACGACTGTATCATCTCATTTGGCACCGCCAAAACAGAAAGCTTATATGTATTCTTCTCTGCATCACGTTCTACAATATGATGCACCAGCTGATACTGCACAAGGTCAACCGGAAAATACTCCTCCGAATTCGTAATCAGAAGTTCATGTATCTTGCTTTCCTTAACCGCAGGTATCGTCACCTCCCTGCTTGCAATCCGCGCAGAATTCAGCACAAAAATCACCTTGTCCGCACGAATGTCATGTGCTTTGAACTCTTTCTTCAATGCCACAATAAACTCCTGGTCAATGATTACACTGCCGTCAGACAGCATATAATCCGGTGTCGGAATGCTAAAAAACTGATATATCTTCGGTGTCTTTTTCGTTTTATAATCCATCTCAAGAACTCTTGTTTTATAGCTTCCAATCTCGATGCTGAGAACTCTTCCTGCCATCGTCTTTTCCTCTCGTCACAACCTCTTTATCTAAACGTAAAACGTACTTTTCCAATGCCATCTCAAATAAATGTTTGAATATAAAAATGTATCATCTGTGATCCCCAGACTGCTGCAATAAAAATTCCGGCAGACAGATATGGTCCAAATGCCAATACATGGTCTGCCTTTGTCAGCTTCATTCTTGTCAAATGAATCACAGAGCCAAGAATGCATCCGATAAAAAAAGCAAGGACAATCTTCTCCCATCCGAGAATCAATCCTGCCGCTGCCATCAGCTTGATATCTCCGCCGCCGATAGCGCTACCCTTCGACAGCAAAAAAATCAGTTCTAAAAATCCGCTGACTGCTACCATGCCAATGATATGGGAAACCCATGCTTCATGCGTCAGCACTGTCTCTGCTATGCCAAGCACCAGCAGAAACATATTGATTCCCACCGGAATCTCGCCTGTCCGTTCGTCAATCACCGCCAGCACAACCAGTGCCGAAGTCATCAGACAGTAAATGCCGCTTTCTATAATCATCTGCATGTCAAACGCCACAGATATCTCTTCCGGGAATCCATGTACATAAAATATAACGACATACAAAATTCCGTTGAGTGCCTCCACCAGTGGATACTGCACGGATATTTTCGCATGACATCTGTGGCACTTTCCCCGAAGTGCCACCCAGCTTACAATCGGTATCAATTCATACCAGCTTAACCGATGTCCACACTGCATGCAGTGGGAACGCTCCTTTGCCACGCTCTCCCCTAATGGAATCCGGTATATACAGACATTCAAAAAGCTGCCGATGACGATTCCATATAAAAATACAACCGGAAGTACAAGAGATATCAGTTCGCTTGGCATGAGAGTTCCTTTCTGTGGGATGAATTATAACTTTTTAATAATAATGTTTCCACATCATTTGCTTGAAAAATGGATATTATTTTGCTTTTCCATTTACATATTCATCAAAATCTTTAGAATATGTTACCGTAACTGCACCATTTACATATTTAATAGTAACTACTACTTGATTTTCTTCCCAATTTGAAGATGTGATTTTTAATCCAGACAAGTCTCCGCATGCATCTTTAATTGCCTTTTCCATTTCCGTTTTTGCATTCGCCGAAACTGTTCCACCATCATTTGCCACAACTTTCACATCTAGTGCATTTTTTGTTGTTAGCGTAATCGTATATGTTGCCTCCAGAATATTATAATTTGTCGTATCCGCAATACCCACCTGCGCCGCTGTCACAATACCGGATACCGTAGCCGCATCATTGCTCTTGCGTGACTGGTCGATGTACTTCGTAAACTGTGGTGCGAGCACTGCAACAAGCACTGCCATGATTGCGATTACTACAATCAATTCCACGAGGGAAAAGCCCTTATTTTTCTGATTTTTCTTGTCTGTTCTGTTAAACATTTTTCTTCTCCTTTGTCTTTCATAAATGTTATACATCTTAAAACTGCGTGTTCGCATGCAGCCTTAATTCATTATAAGTTATCCAGACCGGCGTACATCGCTGTCATCGGTGACATAACCGCTGCAACCACGAAAATTACTATCACTGCCATAGCAAGAATAATCATCGGCTCTAACGCCGCCATGACGGTCTGTGTTGTCATCTCGACTTCCTCATCATAGTAATTTGCGAGGCGGTCTAACATCTCCTCAATCTCACCGGTTTCCTCCCCAATACGCATCATATGCGTTACCATCGGTGGGAACAGTTCGCTGTTTTCTAATGGTTCCGAAAGTGGTACGCCTTTTGCCACCTCTTCATGCGCTTCTTTTAACGCATCCCGGTAAAGTGCATTTGTCATCGTACCTGCCACAATATCAAGTGCTTCAATCATTGGAATTCCTGAGCCTAGAAGAGTGCTCAATGTACGGGCAAAAATAGATGCCTGCGTCTTCACATTCAGCTTACCGAATATCGGCAGACTTCGCGCCAGTGTTCCGAAAAAGCGCTCGCCCTGCTCCGTCTGGCAAAATGTGTTGACCGCCACAATCACAACAATGAGTGCAGCTAACAGCACGCCCCAATAAGATTGTAAGAAAGTACTGATATCAATAACAATTTGCGTAATCAAAGGCATTTCTACATCCATGTCCTCAAACAGTTCCATGTAGGACGGTACCACTTTTACCAACAGTACAATAATCACGACAACCGCTACAATCGCTACGATTATCGGATATACCGCCGCCTTTTTTATCATTCCCCGAATCTTAGCGTCCTTTTCAAAATGCTCCGACATGCGAAGGAGACACTTTTCCAGCTTACCGGATGCCTCTCCTGCCTGCACCATGCTAATCATGATGCGTGGGAATATCTTAGGGCACTTTTTCATCGCAGCAGAGAGCGGTTCTCCCTTTTCTACATCACTCTGTACCTGTCGGATTGCCCGTGCCATCTTCTTATTCTCCGTCTGTAATGCAAGCATATTCAAGCAGTCGGTAATCGATATACCCGCCTGCAGCATACTCACAAACTGTCGACAAAAGATACCCAAATCTCTCGGTTTTACTTCCTGTCCAAAAGAAATGTCCAGCTCCCTATTCCAGATATTTGCCTTTCGTATCTCGATAGGCACAAGCCCCATGGATTTTAACTTGACCGCTGCCCTCGCCTCGTCCTCCGCGTCAATATTTCCTTTTTTCTCTTTTCCACTTCTGGTAACTGCTTTGTAGACGAATTCCACGTCTGTTTCCTCCTTAGAACAACTGAACCTTCTGTTTCATTCCTGCCGGGTCCTGAGCGTAGGAAACTGCCGTATCGGAATCAATATAGCTCTTCATGTAAAGTTCATAAATTGCATCATCCATCGTCTGCATGCCTGCCTTGCGGTTGGTCTGAATCATTGACAGAAGCTGATATGTCTTGCCCTCACGTATCAGATTACTCACTGCCGGATTGGCAAGCAATACCTCAAACGCAGCAACTCGTCCACCGGCATTCTGTTTTGGCAACAGTTGCTGTGCTACTACCCCCTTTAACACACCTGCTAACTGCACACGAATCTGCTGTTGCTGGTGTGGCGGAAACACATCGATAATACGGTCAATGGCTTCCGATGCACTGTTGGTATGCAGGGTGGAGAATACCAGATGTCCGGTCTCTGCCGCTGTGATGGCAATCGAAATTGTCTCTATATCGCGCATCTCCCCCACCAGGATAACATCCGGATCCTGACGCAGTGCGGCGCGCAGTGCGCTCGCATAGGAATGACTGTCATAACCTATTTCACGCTGAATTACCATGGACTTCCCATGCTTATGCAGATATTCAATCGGATCTTCCAGCGTAATGATGGACTTCTCATAATTCTCGGCAATCTCGCGAATCATCGCCGCCAGCGTTGTCGACTTACCGCTTCCGGTTGCACCCGTAACGAGTACAAGTCCGCGCTTTCCTGCAGTCAAATCAATCACAGATTGCGGCAGCCCCAGCTGCTTCGGCTCCGGAATCTCAAAAGACAGGATACGAATTGCCATCGCATAGGTTCCTCTCTGCCGGAACACATTAACGCGCAAACGCTGAAAACCGGGAATCGAATACGCAAAATCCAACTCTCCATTCCGTTCTAATTCCTCTTGCTGTGCCTCATTTAACATAGGCTCTAACATTTTTTCAATGGCATATGGAGGAACAATCTCATCTGACATGCGAACCAGCTTGCCGTCGATACGAAACATTACCTGTGTACCGGGTGCAAGATGAATATCAGACGCTGCTCTCGTCTGCGCCTCCTCTAATATTTCAATAATCTCTATCATATCATCCATAGCTTTTGTCCTCTGCCTATTCATTTTCATATGTTGCCCGCATCATCTCAGACAAGGAAGTCACTCCTGTAAGCACCAGCTTCTTCGCACTGTGCTTCAATGTCCGCATACCCTGGCTGAGTGCCACGCTCTGAATCTCCTGCGTTGGTCTGCGATGAGAAATTGCATTTCTAAGTTCCGGTGTAATACGCATAATCTCATAGATACCGATACGGTCAATGTATCCTGTATTGCCACACTGCGGGCATCCGCAGGGTTTAAACAGTTCTATCTGCTCATCCTCCGGCAATTCTAAAATCGACTTTTCCTCGTCCGTAGCCGGCACAGACTTTTTACAAGCCGGGCACAGACGGCGCACAAGCCGCTGTGCAATGATTCCCACCATGGAATCTGCGAGGAGGTAACTCTCCACTCCCATATCCATCAGACGCGTCAATGTGCCTGCTGCACTGTTGGTATGCAGGGTGCTCACTACCAGATGTCCGGTAATGGATGCCTGCACCGCAATCTCAGCTGTTTCTGAATCTCGAATCTCACCTATCATAATCACATCCGGATCCTGGCGCAGGATAGAGCGAAGTGCCGTTCCAAATGTAAGGTTCGCCTTCGGATTGACCTGTACCTGATTGACACCATCCACATTCGCTTCCACCGGGTCTTCCACCGTAATTATATTTACCTCTTCGTTATTCAGCTCATTCAGCGCAGTATATAGCGTTGTCGATTTACCGCTTCCGGTTGGTCCAGTTACCAGAATCATACCGTGTGGATTTTTCAAAATCTCATCGAACTCTGCCATATCCTGCTCGGATAATCCAAGTTCTGACTTATCTCTCATCAGATTATTCTTCTGTGCCAGACGCATAACGCATTTCTCACCAAAAACAGTCGGCAATACCGAAACTCGAATATCAAACTCACGCCTGTCAACCATCATCGTAATACGTCCATCCTGCGGCTTTCGCTTCTCCGCAATGTCCATACCTCCAAGAATCTTGATACGTGCGATAATCGCCGGCAACAAGTGAATATCATATGTAAAACGCTCATATAGTGCACCATCAATACGATAACGCACACGAACGCTCTTCTCCAATGCCTCAATATGGATATCGCTGGCTCTCTGTCTCGCCCCCTGCTCCACAATACTCTTGACAAGCTGTACGATTGGAGAACTGTTGACGTCCTCATTCGCCATCTGACTCTGCTGTGCCTGTTCAGCCAGTTCCCGCTCCTTCGCATAGCGTTCTGCCGCCATCATGGTTTCCGAATCTCCATAGTACTTGTCAAGTGCCATCATAATCTCGCGTGTCGTCGCTATCACAGGCTCCACCTGCATATTCGACACAATCGCAAAATCATCAATTGCAGTCATATCCATCGGGTCAGCCATTGCCACATGAACCACATTCAGATTATCTCTGGCATATTCAAACGGAATCATCGTATGCTTGCGAAGCAGACTTCCACTGACAAGCTTTAACAAATCCTCCTCAATCTTCGCTCCGCTCAAAGTCACGACATCAATTCCCAACTGTCTGGAAAGTGCATTTGCAATTCCTTCCTCCGTAACAAACCCCAGTTCTACGAGAACCTCTCCGATTTTTTTCTGGTGCTCCTGAGCAATCGGCAATGCCTGTGCTAACTGCTCCTCCGTAATCATATGCTCATCAAGCAGCATATCTCCGATACGCTTTTTCCTGTTTCTAAGCCCCATTGCTTACCCCTTTTTCCAAAAATAATCCAATATAATCTATCATACACCACTTTATAGTATCTTTCAAAACCTTTTGCATCAAAAAGCGACAAAAAAAGCTTTCTGTGTTGTTCACAAAAAGCCTTTTCTTCTTATTCATCTTTTTCTCTGTCCTGCAGGAGCAATGCCACCTGTTCCGGCGCCACCTCGTCTATACCGTCATTCTCCACGTTTCGCTCTGCAGCATCTCCAATACTGTCGCTGTCTTCATCTAACTGTAGCTTCATCTGTTCGCATTTTGCATCCTGTTGGATTGCCACTAAAATTCTGCGGATATCCGAAGGCGAAAACATCGAAATCGCCTGTGATAATTCCGACAAATTGTTTCGGTTTACTTTTAAACAACCGCCTTCCGTCAGTGGAATCGTTATCACATTCTCTGCCTTCGTCATATCACCCAGGCAGATTGCTTTATGTTCTTCGTCACATACAAAAACAACGCCGTTGTATTCTATCAGTCCATCCTTTGCCAGATAAAAATATGGCACTTCGTTTTTCTGCTTCTCAAGTTTTTTTAACGCTGCCGCCTCCGCCTGTTCCTTGTTGATGCGCGCAAAACGCTCTTCCTGCTCTTCTTTTACAGCTTCTACATTCGCATCTATACGCTCTATCAATTTGTTCCATGCTCCATCTGTATAAGCATTTCCGCCAATTGCAATTGCCGGCTGAATTTCTCCGTTTTCTGCCCTTTGCAAAATTTCTTCTTTGCGCTCTCCAAGCTGCCGAAGTGCTTCACTTCGTGTTGTACTGACCGAACCTATCATCTCATTCTTCCTCCAAAAACATATCTGCTTTCTCAATCTTCTTCCATGAATGTTTTTGAATTCCTTTTCCAATGCCATCTATATATCGTTGCTATCTATATATATCGGTCATTTCCGGTTCAAATTAACACATGCTTTCCATATGAATCAAAAAACGAGGCTATCACATTAAGAATTTTGGTGCGCATAATTTTTATTATGCACAAAAAATTTTAATGCGACAACCTCGTTATCTTCCATTCATAAATAAGCAGAGCGATAAGCCGGGTTATGTTCCCTGTCCTAAGACAGGGCAATGATCATCTATCTAGGATGACTGTTGCCAGCCACCTCAAGCAACCTACCTAAAGCTGGCGGGCCGCGTCTACGCTTTTATTCGGTCTTGCTTCGGATGGGGTTTACATATGCCCCCGCTGTTACCAGCGAGGCGGTAGTCTCTTACACTGCCCTTCCACCCTTACCAAAGAAACTGCAAGCAGTTTCTCTGAAGTTGCTGCGCAACTTCCCCGATTGTGGCAGCGCCACAATCGGGGGCGGTATATTTCTGTTGCACTATCCTTGGAGTCGCCTCCACCGGACGTTATCCGGCATCCTGCCCTGTGAAGCCCGGACTTTCCTCACCCCGCCATACGGCGGGCCGCGATCATTTGCTCTACTTATTCACAGCAATTCATTATAATGTGTGCATTTTAAAAAGTCAATCCTACTGCGTCCGTTTTATCAGTTCACATAGAGATTCTGTCCAATGAGAATCAGATTCGGATTCTTCACCTCAGGATTATTCTGAAGCAGTTCTGCAATGGTCATATGATATCTGCGCGCAATTTCACTGAGTGTATCCCCGGACTGTACCGTATAGGAATTACCGGAGAACCAATACTTCTCCACAGGTTTCGTATCCGTCACAGTCACAAGATAGCTTCCACCCTGTATCAAACGCATCATTGCCTGACCGTTGTCCGTGATTTGGAATGAACCGCAGTATTCCAGTCTTCCGGCAACCTCATTGTAGCGGTAGAAGTTCGCATAACGTCCCGCATTTTCTTCGCCCATGCCGACATGCAGATTGACCGGTACCGCAAAGCGTCCCGTATCACTAATCTGCATCTGACGGTATGTATCCACATACTTTTCGCGGATGAGTTTCTCCGGAATAATTGATACATCCGTATCCGTCGTCAGGTCAAGTCCTCCGGCAGCATCCAGATTGCTGCGCTTATTCAGCGCGCTTCCGCTGATGCTTAAGGCGACTTCGTCCCCCTGCTGGAACGCTACGGTAATCCCGTTTCCCGCTAATGTTCTTAAAAGTTCACCCGGAACTATTGTTTTGCCGTTCATCTGCAGATCGACATTCAAGCCGCTCTGACCCGTGCTTACAGAGTTCTGCCGTAAGCTTTCTGAAATTCCCTGAAGCAATGTATTGATAGAAGACCATTCCGCGTCCGGTGTCATTCTGACTGCCACGCCAGACATAACTTCCTGCTGCGACGGCATATAATAAGAGTTTTCGTTACTTCCGTTGTCCGTGCTT
Organism: uncultured Roseburia sp.; assembly: GCA_964484605.1. Classification (GTDB taxonomy): domain Bacteria; phylum Bacillota; class Clostridia; order Lachnospirales; family Lachnospiraceae; genus Roseburia. The sequence goes on from CAZAGJ010000048.1 coordinate 21,473, forward strand.
CCGCCTGCTCCGGTTCCTTCGCTGCTTCCGGTTCCTTCGCTGCTTCCGGTTCCTTCGCCGCTTCCGGTTCCT
>CAZAGJ010000049.1:0-21520 GCA_964484605.1 uncultured Roseburia sp.
TTCTTCTCTTCTACTAACTTCTTGAACTTCTCATAGTCATTTACTAATGGGTATGTTCTAAATGGGTTAGCGTAAGGTACGATTCTAAGTGCATTTAAGTCTGTACCTGCAGCAACACGCTCAGCAGTAGATGTCTTGGTAGCAAGTGTAGCTCCCATAACAGATGCAAGTGCAGCTCCCTTTAACTTAACTACTGGTGGGATGGTTGGGTCTTTCATAATCCAGAAGATTGCATTAACCGGAGCATCAATCTTGTCCACACGGTTTGGAGACCATAGTTTGGACTTGATAGCACGTCCGTTACCATTTCTGATATCCTCAGTTACTAACTGAATCTTGCCATTCTCATCTAATGTTGCAGAACAGTTCTGTGCAGATAATAAGTACTCGTTATCCGGGCATCCTGTTGGGTAATCTGCTGTCTTATCAAAGTATGTAGGCTCTAAAGCGATAGATGCACATGTATCTGTGTTGATGATGAATGCATCATCATGAAGAACCTTGATACCGCCGAATGCATCATATTTTCCGCCGTGTTTTGCATGTGTTAATGTAGACTTACCGGAACCTGACAGACCGTATACAGAAGCAACGAACTTCTTACCGCCGTCTAAAGAGTACTCTTTCTGTCCGCCGTGGCAGGAAGCGTAACCATTTCTGTTAGCCAATGCCCAAGCCATAGTAAGTGTGCCCTTCTTGTGCTCTCCGAAGTATCTCATACCAAGAATTGCTGCACAGTTCTGGTTCGTATCGAAGTAGCAAAGTGTAAGCGGGTCGCTTAAGCAGCTATAATCAACATCCGGTGCATCATGTGGTGCCCACTGTGGGTCAGAGAAGATGTAGATATCCGGCTCTTTTCCATCGCCGATAGGCTTGGAGTTCTTGTACATCTTAACGTACTCGTCAGACATATACTGGAAGTTTAACATCCAGTTGTAAAGGATATTCTCCTCTCCTTCCGGAATCAAAAGGTGTGCTTTTGCCATGAACTCTGGGTCAAGACCAATGTAGCACTCTGCATGATACAATGTTTTCCATCTTGTCTCATATACAGCGTCCATAACTACTTTATCAAGTTTTACATCGTCAACACCCGGCTCGCCTTTGATACGGCGTGCTGCTGCGTAACGTCCGGTTACCGCACCGTCATTGAACAATAATACTTTTGCATCTTTTTCAAGGCCGAAAGTCTCGCCGTCTTTGATAGGCATATCTGTAACGATTGTGCCCGGGGAGTTTTTAGCTAACTCATAGGCTTCCTTTAATGTGTTTACTTTTACGACGTTGTTGCCGTAGAAAGCTGCTTCAATGATTGAACGTGTCTTGGAAAAACCAACTTTTCCAGCACCAATCTCGTTAATCGGGTAATATGCTTTCGTTGACATATTATGTCCTCCTTAATTTAAGAATATAATAGATAGCATACGGAAAAAACAATCCAAAATCCGCTACATTAATAATACACTATGTTATTTTTTTGTCAATTGCTTTCGCCCAAAATTTAGTCTTTTTTTATATATAGATTCTGTTGCTCAACTTCTGGTACTTTACTCACTCATAGCACTAAAACATTCTTAAATTTTTAAAATTTTCATTAAATATATTCAATTTTCTTGTATTCGACAAAAAACATATGCTATGATTATTAAACTAATCGAAAAGGAGGGTTACTATGAGTACGAATAAATTTTGTGAAATCACTCCCGAACTGGAGAAGCTTTCCACACAGGTAGAAACCTGTTCACAGATAGATCCGGACTTATATACCAAATACGATGTCAAGCGGGGGCTTCGTGACATCAACGGAAAAGGTGTGTTGGTCGGTCTGACGGAAATTTCTGAAGTCTGCTCCACAAAAGAGGTGGATGGCAAATCCGTCCCTGCCGATGGTCAGCTTTTCTATCGCGGCTACAATGTCAAGGACCTCATCAGCGGCATGGACAAAGACAACCATTTCGGATTCGAAGAATGCACCTATCTTCTGCTCTTTGGAAAACTTCCGACGAAGCAGGAATTGTCCGATTTTGTACGGATGTTAAGTGATTATCGAACCCTTCCAACAAGTTTTGTGCGTGACATTATCATGAAGGCTCCGAGCAAAGATATGATGAACACGCTGGCAAGAAGCGTACTTACACTTTATTCTTATGATGACCTTGCAGATGATGTTTCTCTGCCAAATGTACTTAGACAGTGCTTACAGCTCATCAGTCTGTTTCCGCTATTATCCGTATACGGCTATCAGGCATACAAGCACTATCACGACGGAGCCAGCTTGTTTATCCATTCACCAAAGCCTGAATACTCTACCGCAGAGAATATTCTCCATATCTTAAGACCGGACAGCAAGTTCTCGCCATTAGAGGCAAAGCTTTTGGATATTGCGCTCATTCTTCACATGGAGCATGGCGGTGGTAATAACTCATCCTTTACCACACATCTGGTATCCTCTTCCGGCACAGACACATACTCTGTCATCGCTGCTTCTCTTGGCTCATTAAAAGGTCCAAAACACGGCGGTGCCAATATTAAAGTAGTAAAGATGTTTGATGATATGAAAGCCAATCTTAAAGACTGGACAGATGAGGAAGAAATCAGCCGTTATCTGACGGCACTTCTCCACAAGGAAGCTTTTGACCACGCAGGTCTTATCTATGGTATGGGGCATGCAGTGTACTCACTTTCTGACCCGAGAGCACAGATTTTCCGTGGATTTGTCGAAAAGCTTTCTGCCGAAAAGGGATGTGAGAAAGAATTTGCTCTCTATTCTGCCGTAGAACGACTCGCGCCGCAGATTATTGCCAGAGAACGTAAGATTTACAAAGGTGTAAGTCCGAACGTTGACTTTTACAGTGGTTTCGCATACAGTATGCTCGGTCTTCCGGTAGAACTCTACACACCGATTTTTGCGATTGCAAGAATTTCCGGTTGGAGCGCCCATCGTCTTGAAGAAGTATCCGGCGGTGGCAAAATCATGCGTCCGGCATACAAAAATGTCAGTGAACGCAAGATTTATGTGCCAATGTCTGACCGTACCTAGTACTTAAAGCATTATTTAAAAAGTCGTGGAAATTCCACGACTTTTTATTGCGCCATTTTTAATTCAAACCAGAATGTTGAGCCAACGCCCACTTCACTCTCAACACCGTATCTCGCCTCATGAAGTTCCAATATATTTTTGACAATCGAAAGTCCTAATCCGGTTCCCATCACCGCGCGCTTATGGTTTTTATCTACTTTATAATAGCGATCCCACACATACGGCAAAGCTGCTTCTTCAATCCCTTCTCCACTGTCCGTAACCTCAATCCGCACATAGCCATCCCCTAAAACTCTCTGGCGAATCCATACCTGCTTGTCCTCTCCGGTATAATTAACTGCATTATTCACCAGATTGTAGATGACCTGAAAAATCTTATATTCATCCGCCTCCACCATCACCATGCGGTCATAAGAGAAATTGATGGTATATCCATCCTGCTCCTTCAACTTATTGTATCGGGCAAAGACAGATTCTATGCTCTCGGTCAGATTATATGTGGTCACATTTTTTTCCTGAACACCTACCTGCAGCTTGGAAATATCCAGCATATCATTTACCAGATTTGTGAGCCGCTGCGCCTCATCAATAACAACCTGTACGTTTTCCGGTGTATTTTCACCCGGAAGATCTCGCATCACCTCGGAATAAGCAATAATCATCGTAAGTGGCGTCCGCAAATCATGCGATACATTTGCAATCAGTTCCCGACGCAAACGCTCATTTTTATCCAGTTCCATCGCAGTCTGATTCAGTGTGTCCGAAAGTTCTGCCACCTCACGGTAATCCTTTCCCTCAAAGCGTATGTCAAAGTTGCCGCGCGCCATCTCTTTGGCAGACGCATTTATCTGAATCAGCGATTTCGATACCTGTCTGGATAGCAACAACGCTATCACAATTGACAGAGCGGTCATGATGACTGTAATCCAGATGAGTTCAATACGCAGTGTATTTACCGTAGCATCTACCGGAGTCAGTTGGGTATTTACCATAAGAATCAACTCTTCTCCATCCACCTGCACGATATTTACATAGATAACGCTCTCCATCTGTTCCTGTCCGCGATTCTGCATAAATCCGTGCCCCGGCTCCGGCATCATATCTATCCTGCCGTTTTCCCCATGCATTTCATCCATATACATCTGCGGAATATTTTCATCCGGGAAAGTCTTGTTCTCTCCCCCTTTGAATTCTATTTTTGCCACTCCATCATTATCTTTTGCGACATTATAATATAGTTCCACCAATTCTGTCGGCATCGTCCCTAGCCGTGAGGTTGTGATATATTCTGCGCTGTAAACCGGATTTCCTGCGGTATCCGTCACAAACACGGTCATATTATTCTGCGCTGCAAGCACATCAATCTGTTCTCCGATATTCTTAGAATCGCTCTGCAGAACTTCTGTAATATTCCCTGTAAGCTTCTCCGCCTCACCGTTCTTAATCATCTTGTAGAATGAGTCAAGGTAACATATCTGAATCAGCCAGAGTATCATAAGTAAAATACCAGTAAAAGCAAACAAATACAAAAATATCTTCCATTTGATGCTGATTTTCTCATGCTTCAAAACGATATCCCACCCCTCTTAATGTCACCAAAAACTTGCGGTACTCACCCAGACTGCTTCGCAGCAGCTTCACATGTGTATCTAAGGTTCTGTCATCGCCGTAATAATCATATCCCCACACTTCTGTAATCAGTCGTTCACGCTCTAAGGCAATATTACGGTTGCGCACCATATAAAAAAGCAGGTCATATTCCTTTGGAGAAAGTTCCACGCGTCTGCCGTCAATGCTGACTGTACGTCCGGTAAAATCCACGCAAAGTCCCTCTGCCTCAAATATCTCATGTCCATCCTGATTCATGGTATCTTTGGCTCTGCTGCTGTTGCGGTCAATCACCACTTTCACACGCATCATTAACTCTTTCGGCGAGAACGGTTTCACCACATAGTCGTCTATTCCAAGTTCAAAACCATGTATCTTATCATATTCCTCCCCCCTCGCAGAAAGCATAATAACCGGTATGTCCTTATCCTTTTTTATCTCTCTGCACGTGGAGAATCCATCTAACTCCGGCATCATCACATCCAGAATAATAACATTGAAGTCCTGCTCCCGGCAGAGCATTACCGCCTCCATGCCATCTTTTGCTTCTGTTATCTCATATCCTTCAAATTCACCATACTTGCGAATAATTGCCCGAATTTTCTCTTCGTCATCCACAACCAGAATCTTCTTCATAGCTCTACCTCCCATTTTCTTCAGTTTAACTGAGGAATGTGACGTTCTTGTGAATACTGCATGACAATTATCCGAAGCTTAAATAAACTTTGTTCTCGCCTTGCGCAGCTCTTCCTGAAACCAAAGAAACGCCGCCAAGAAAAGCAGAAGTTCTATCACGTTATACGCTCCCATAGATACAACCAAATCGTTCACCAGTCCCAATACACCAACCGCCGTCAGTATTCCTCCAAACACAGCTTCCTTCCAGTACATAAACGCAATAAATCCCTGCTTATCTCTGCACCTGGATATCTCCTCCGGTGTGATAATCACAGGACTGATTTCACCCGTCTTATGCATCTTAAGTGCAGCAAAAATCATATAAATCCCCAATATCATTATCACGACATCAAATAGTACCATTACATCCATTTTTCTTCCTCTTTTCCCTGTCTCGTTTGTTTTTCTAATTATATACGTTAAATTTTAACTCTGCAATGAATTGTACGAATTTTTTGTTATTTTTAATGAATTTTTCACAAATTTAAAGATTACGATTGAACATTTATTTTACATAGTGTAAAATATCTATATATAATTATACAGCAAGGGAGATGCGTTGTAATGTTAGATGGAGTTAAAATATTGATTGGCGATGATTCAATTCTTGCAAGGAAGCAGCTAAAGGACATCATTCTTCTGAAAGGCACACCAACCTTCATTGAAGCTTCCAATGGACAGGAAACCATCGATTTCTATAAAAAGGAATCACCTGATATTGTTTTCCTTGATATTGTTATGCCGGTAAAAGATGGCAATGCAGCCATTCGTGAAATTATTGATTATGATAAAAATGCTGATATTATTGTTGTGTCCTCCGTTGGAACACAGTCGCAGTTAAAAGCTGCTATTCAGGCAGGTGCAAAGGATTTCATTCAGAAGCCGTTAAATCCGGATGTTATCCATCATGTTATTACTGCACGATTCGAAGGGAGATAAAGAATGTACGCTCAGTTTTTTGGGAATTACCTGTTATCAAAAAACGTTGTTACCAATGAACAGCTGATACAGGCTATGCAGAAGAAGTCTTCTACTCAGATTAGACTCGGCACACTTGCGCTTCATGCAGGATACATGACCGCCAGCGAAATAGACCGCGTCATTATTTTACAGACTCATTATGACAAGCGTTTTGGTGAAATTGCTATCAGTGAAGGCTATTTAACTGAGGCACAGGTTACCGAACTCTTAAAGCAGCAGAAACCGGATTTTCTGCTATTAGGACAGGCTCTGGTGGAGGAACATGTTTTAGACAATGAACAGCTCCAGAATCTTATCATTGATTATCAGTCCGAAAACGAGTTGGGGGCTTTTGACTATTCTGCCGAAACTTTAGATGCCATCGATCACATGGTTGAGAACTTTTTTGTTCTGGCAGAACGTCCGCTTACACAGCATGAGACTTCATTTATCCATCTGCTTTTAAGTAATCTTGTTCGTTTTATTGGTGATGACTTCACGCTTGTTCCACCAAGCCTGTGCAAAGAATATCCAACGAACTACTGTGTTTCTCAAAAAGTAACCGGCGAATTTTCCATTTGTCCGTATCTGGATATTCCTGAAGATGCCTGCATTGCTTTTGCTTCCAGATATGTCGGTGATACGTTCACAACATTTGACGAATATGTACAGGCCTCCTTGGAGGATTTCCTGAACTTACATAACGGTCTCTTTATGGTCAACATGTCCAACGATTTTTCCATCGAGCTCGGGCTGACGCCTCCTACTATTCAGGATACCGATTTGCTGACCTTCGAGACTGAGACATATCTCCTGCCGATTGTATATCCATTTGGAACAATTCATTTCATTATTGAGATGTGTAAGACGCATTAATTTCCAAATATGTCAAAAAGTCCGGCTCATTAGAGCCGGACTTTTTTAGGTTCCTACATCTATTTTATCCATAAAGTTCTTCTAATTCGTGCTGAATTTCTTCTGCACGCTTAATCTGATCTTTTAAATTCCACTTGCCAATATTTACGCCGTCTTTCAGGAACATGGAGCCGCATTGATGAAAATAGAACTCTATTCCTCTCTCTTTGGCTTCCAAAAACAATGCCTTTACCCACTCATACTCAATCGGTCTGACATCCGCTTTTGGGGCCATTTCACCACCCACATTTACACACTTGATAAGTCCCGTATCAAGATACTTTCCGAGTGTCATCGGCGCAACAAGCGGCGAACAGAATACCTCTCGATGCTTTAATGGTGCATCCAGGAAATATGGCAGACGCTTGTCTGCCATCTCCTGATTTTCGATGGAAATGCTCAGATGAAAATGTTCCCATCCATCGCCCCAATCAGACGGTATACATTCCTTTATTCGCTCAGGTCTTTTCGTCGTCGTGACGAAAATGCAGTCTCTTCTGCGTCGAATGAAATCCCAGCATCCCTCTCTCCATGCATCTGCTTCTTCAATGAAAAAATCAGAAGAAAAACACAGCTTTACCAAAGAATTAGGTGGGCAATCCTTATCTTTTAACTCATAGGTTGTCTTGCCTTTTGTAATGACGGTAGTATCTCTCCCGTAACGCTTATCCATTTTATAGACAAAACAGTTTTTGCAACCGGGACTTACTTTTTTACATCCATGCCACGGATTCCATGGTATGGCTTTCTCTACTTCTGTATTCTGCATAAAATCAACCCATAGCTTTCTTATATTCCTAAAAAACCTTTTACAACAGCAGGCATCTCGTCTACTTCACATATGGTATCATGCAGTACCTTCGCCTCACGAATCTCCTCGATTGCCTGCGGAACCGCAACATTGCCGATTTTACTGAGTTCATCAACAAGTTCAAAGTCTCCCATACTGTCATACTTTGTATCAATCGCATTCATAACGCTTCTGGTAAACTTAAACGGGCTCGCTGTTGATGCAATGATTGTCTTTGTCTCTGCATCACCGCTATCGTTCTGATACTTCTTATACACACCTGCCGCAACAGCCGTATGCGTATCAATGATATATCCGGTTTTCTCATAGAGTGCACGGATAACCTCTGCCGTCTCCTGCTCGCTCGTATAATTTCCATAGAACTCTGAAAGCTGTGCTTTCATCTCATCTGAAATCTCATACTTACCCTCTGTCACAAGAGACTTCATGAGTTCCGCATTCTTTACTGCATCATTTCCTGCGATACGATAAATTAAACGCTCTAAATTGCTGGAAATCAAAATATCCATAGATGGAGAATTTGTCAATATAAACTCACGATTTTTATCATAAGTACCTGTTGCAAAGAAATCATACAACACTTTATTCTCATTGGATGCACAGATTAACTTTCCAATTGGTACTCCCATATTTTTTGCATAAAATGCAGCTAAGATATTACCGAAATTTCCGGTTGGAACAACAACATTCACTTTCTCGTCCTTAGCAATTACACCATTTGCATATAATTTTGCATAAGCATATACATAATATACAATTTGAGGAACCAAACGTCCGATATTAATGGAGTTTGCAGAAGAAAACTGAAATCCTGCCGCATCCATCTGCTTTGCCAGTTCCTTATCCGAGAACATCTGCTTCACACCCGTCTGCGCCTGGTCAAAGTTACCATTAATACCAACAACAAATGTATTGGCACCCTTCTGAGTTACCATCTGCTTCTTTTGAATCGGGCTCACGCCATCCTTCGGATAAAATACGATAATGCGCGTTCCCGGAACATCTGCAAAGCCCGCCAAAGCCGCCTTCCCGGTGTCTCCTGATGTTGCTGTTAAAATTACAATCTCATTTTTAATCTGATTCTTTTTCGCCGCTGTTGTCAGCAGGTATGGCAAAATAGAAAGTGCCATATCCTTAAAAGCAATGGTTGAGCCGTGGAACAATTCCAGATAATATGCACCATCTGCATCCACCAACGGAGCAATCTCATCCGTATCAAACTTGCTGTCATAAGCAGAATTAATACAGTGCTTCAATTCATCCTCTGTAAAATCTGTCAAAAACCGGCTCATCACTTCATAAGCAACTTCCTGATAGGACATCCCTGCCAGTGTATCCATGCTCACATCCAATACCGGAATTGCTGTCGGAACAAACAATCCCCCATCATTCGCAAGTCCTTTCAAAATCGCCTGTGATGCGGTTACTCTCTCATCTGCATCTCTTGTGCTTGCATACATTAATTCCATTTCCATCATCCTCTTATTCTCAAATTCTTGTCACACTCACGCGCTTTGCGTTTTACACATTATAGCGGAAAGTATCTGTTTATGTCAATGTAGTAAAGCGTTAAATTGCTTGATTCATAGATATTTTCTAATTTCTTCCGTATATTGCATATTTTTACTAAATTTGCTATGCTTGATTCGACACATGAATGTATAGTAATGCACATTTACATAATATTATTATTGTAAACAGGAGTTGTTATGTTATCAGGTGTATCTATTGCAAAGCAAAAAAATGGAACCATTTATTATCGCTCCAGCATCACATATCAAAACAAACATATCAGCCTCGGCAGTTTTTCAACGGAAGAAGATGCTGGCACGGCTTATCTGGATGCGTTAAAAATTCTAAATGATACTACCATTGACCTTATCACGCTCGCGGATTCCAATTTCATACTTTCCCATGAAAAAATGATTATTTTATTGAATTTTCGCGACAATAGACTGTACATCAAAAATCCTATTTATCTGCGCAAGGGATATTTCAGCTATTTTCTGTCTCCTGCTATAGAGTTAAAGTTCGATATTGATGACCTTTTTTATTATTCCAGTCACAAAATCCAAAAACGTCATGGACATCTTTTTGTCAGCGATTACGGCATGCAATACTCCATACTTTCGCGCTATGGCATCAAACCATATGCTGTTGCCGGACGTGACTATGAATTTGTCAATGGTGACCCGCATGATTTTCGCTACTCAAACATCTTAGTCCGCAATCATTATCACGGCGTTCAGCAGATTTCCCAAAATGGTGTCATAAAATATCGTACCTTCATCCATATCAACGGCAATTATGTCATTGGAACCTACTCTACTGAAGAAAAAGCTGCTGTCGCCTACAACAAAGCCGCGGATATGGCAAAAGTTGCCGGAATCGCCAAGAATTTTCCTGAAAACTATGTGGAAAGTTATAGTCCGAAGGAGTACGCGGAGGTTTATACCAAACTTCATATCTCCAAGCGCTATATAACTTATCTCGAAACCATAAAATAAAACCTGTCGCATTATGCTTTTTCATGCGTATAATTTTCATTACGAGAAGTTGTGACATAGCACATTCCCGGTAAAAGCAAAATTTCAAAATCAACTTCACAAAATACGGAATTTTCACGAATCCGCGCCTGAAAGATGTCATAATCCATGTCTTTTCAACGCGAGTACGTCCTGCGCGAGAAGGTTCGCCGCTGACACACAACGATTTAGAGGTCTTTCGTGTTGCAGTTACATGGCTAGCCTGCACAAAACGTAACCGCAGTGAGGACTGTTTGAAAACTCTCCTGCCATGTTTTAAATTGAAGGAGAGTTTGAGTTCCGCAACAAGGTTTATTCACGTCTGTGCAGGCAGCCATTTACTGCAACTAGAAAGTTCTCGACTAGTTGTGTGTCAGCCGCGGACATTCCGCGCGATACATACTAGCTTTGAAAGAGACACGGAACATAATTTCAGACGCGGATTCTAAAAATCTCGTATTATGCTCGAAAAGATTTTGAAATTTATTTTATCGGGAACGTGCTGCATCAAAGATTCTAATAATGAAAATTATACGCATAAAAATTCGACAATGCGACAGATTTTATTTCTGGTTGATATAATTTACTAAACCTTCGCAGTCTATGATTTTCTGCATAAACGGCGGGAATGCCTGCCCCTGATAGCTTTGTCCTGTTGTATTGTCCGTAATCACTCCGGTATCAAAGTCCACTTCTACCTCATCTCCAGCCGAAATAGCACGTGCTGCTTCCGGGCATTCGATAATCGGAAGCCCGATATTAATTGCATTACGATAAAAGATACGCGCAAATGTCTCTGCAATCACACAGCTTACTCCTGCCGCTTTAATTGCAAGCGGCGCATGCTCACGGGAAGAACCACAGCCAAAATTCTTATTGGCTACAATAATATCTCCCTCTTTTACATTTTTGACAAATTCCGCGTCGATGTCTTCCATACAATGTGTTGCAAGTTCCTTCGGGTTGGAAGAATTTAAGTATCTTGCCGGAATGATGACATCGGTATCCACATTATCTCCATATTTAAATACATGACCTTTTGCTGCCTTCATGTTATACCTCCTCCGGATCGGACAATTTACCGGTTATCGCACTTGCTGCTGCTACTGCCGGACTTGCCAGATATATTTCTGATTCCACGTGCCCCATTCTGCCAACAAAGTTGCGGTTCGTCGTGGAGACACATCGCTCATGCTCCGCCAGGATTCCCATATAACCGCCAAGACACGGACCACAGGTTGGTGTACTGACAACCGCTCCTGCCTCAATAAAGATTTTAAGCAATCCCTCTGCCATCGCATCCAGATAAATCTGCTGTGTTGCCGGAATCACAATCACACGTACACCTTTGGCAACTTTTCTGTCCTTCAGAATCGATGCAGCAATACGCAAATCGTCCATTCTTCCGTTTGTACAGGAACCGATGACAACCTGGTCTATCTTAATGTCACCGACTTCGTCAATGGTTCTCGTGTTCTCCGGAAGATGCGGGAAAGCTACCGTCGGCTTTAATGTGCTAAGGTCTATCGTGTACTCTTCCTCATATACCGCATCTTCATCCGCCTCATAAACCACATAAGGTCGTTTTGAATGCTCCTCCATATACTGCTTTGCCAAATCATCTACCGGGAAAATACCATTCTTGCCACCTGCTTCAATCGCCATATTTGCAATCGTAAAGCGGTCATCCATCGTCAAATAAGAGATACCGTCTCCCACAAACTCCATAGACTTATATAAAGCGCCATCCACGCCAATCATACCAATAATATGTAAAATTATATCTTTTCCGCTAATCCACTTCGCAGGTTTTCCGATAAGATTAAACTTGATTGCCGCCGGAACCTTAAACCATGCTTTTCCGGTTGCCATACCGGCTGCCATATCCGTGCTTCCAACACCGGTTGAGAATGCTCCAAGCGCTCCATACGTACAGGTATGAGAATCTGCACCGATAATAACATCGCCTGCCACCGTAAGACCTTTTTCCGGAAGCAGCGCGTGTTCGATTCCCATCTCGCCCACATCAAAGTAATTCGTAATCTCATGCTTACAGGCAAATTCCCGCACACACTTACAATGCTGTGCAGACTTGATATCCTTATTCGGTACAAAATGATCCAGTACAAGCGCAATCTTATCCTTATCAAAAACACCATCCACCTTCATCTTATCCATCTCATGAATAGCTACCGGTGAGGTAATATCATTCCCTAAAACCAAATCCAAATCTGCCTCAATAAGTTCTCCTGCACTGACAGAAGAAAGTCCTGCATGCGCTGCAAGAATTTTCTGTGTCATCGTCATACCCATGCGCATATCCTCCTATATCATCTGATAACTGATTCAATTTCAAAAAAATCCAATGTTTTTCTGATATTTATCATATCAAATTCTAGCATACGAATCGATATAATAAAAATACATAATAAATATATTTACCATAACTCGCTTTCATGTTATAATAACTATAATTCTATGTTATGAAAGGAATTTAGTTATGAATCAAAGTTTATCTTCCTATCGAATCTTCTATACAGTTGCCAATACCGGCAATATTTCCAAAGCTGCAAAAGAGCTTTATATCAGTCAGCCTGCCATCAGTAAATCGATTCAAAAGTTAGAGGACAGCGTAGGATGCCGTCTTTTTTCCAGAAGTTCCAGAGGCGTTGTTCTGACTGACGAAGGCAAACTGCTGTATGATCATGTCCGCACTGCTTTTGAGACACTGACGCTCGGTGAAGAAAAATTAAAACGTTCTATCGAACTTGGCGTTGGACATTTGAAAATCGGCGTCAGTTCCACACTCTGCAAATATCTGCTTCTGCCCTATTTAAAAGAGTTTGTTCGCCAGAATCCGCATATTTCCATTTCGATTTCCTGTCAATCCACCAACGAGACATTAAAGCTCTTAGAGGACAACAAGATTGACATCGGTTTAATTGGAAGACCTGCCAATCTCAAGAGCATTCATTTTGATTTTCTGGAAGAGATTGAAGACTGCTTTGTGGCAACTAAAGATTATCTGCACAACCTGCAGACACGCGGCGTGGATAGAGATACTATTTTTTCAAATGCTACACTGATGATGCTTGACAAAAACAATATGTCAAGACAATATATCGATGAATATTTACAGGGAAACCAGATTCAGGTACGTGACTCCATCGATATTTCCGATATGGATTTACTAATTGATTTTGCACGCATCGGTGTCGGTGTTGCATGTGTCATCAAGAACTTTATCCAAAATGATCTTGCGAATGGTACACTGGTAGAAATTCCACTGGATGTCCCGATTGCCAGACGTGAAGTCGGATTCGCTTATCGCACCAACACGAAACCATCAAAATCCCTAGCGGAATTTATTCAGTTTTATAAGAGTTATCAAACGTATGAATCCAATCTGCCTTAAGGAAATAAATCAAAAAGATAACCGAGCTGATTGACCATGTCAGCGGGTATGCCCAGAAAATCACCTGAATCTTCGGAATTAGGCGCACCACGATTGTAATATAAGTGATTCGAATCAGGCACCAGGAGGCTAACATCGTAAACATCGGAACTGTTGACTTTCCTGCACCACGCATAATACCTGCAATACAGTGCGAAAATGCAAGTAAAAAGTAAAACAGTGCTTCTGTATGTGCCTGCTTCGTGGCAATTTCAATCACTTCCGGACTACTGTCAAATGCTGCCGCCAGATACGGGATGAAAAAGTACACAATAACGCCCACCAACTCTGCAAGCGATATAGAACAAAGAATCGCAAACCTCGCACCCTTCTTCGCTCTGTCATACTGTTTTGCGCCGAGATTCTGTCCGATAAACGTTGTCAGTGACATTGCAAAACAGGTAATCGGCAAAAAGGCAAATCCTTCAATCTTGGAATACACTCCACATCCAGCAACTGCCATCACGCCAAACTTATTAATATTCGTCTGTACAACGATATTTCCAATCGAAATCAATGAATTCTGCAGTCCTGACGGCAGACCGATGTGAATAATCTGTTTTAATATATATGGATGGAAACGAATCTCTTTGATATGTACCTGATAGACATCCTTGGTCCGCACAAGCCGGACAAAACAAAGAATTGCACTCGCAGCCTGTGAAATCACGGTTGCAGCTGCAGCTGAGCCAACGCCCAGATGGAATACACCAACAAAAAGCAAATCCAGCACCACATTTACAATTGACGAAAAAATCAGATAATACAATGGATGTCTGCTGTCTCCCACCGCCTGCAGAATTCCCATCACAATGTTATACATCACAAATGCCAGTGAGCCTGCAAAATAAGTACGAAAATACGCAACCGAATTCGGCAGAACCGTTTCCGGTGTTCCCATCAGAACCAGAATCTGCGGTGCCAATACCATGCCGACTGCCATTAAAATCAGACCTGCCACAAGTCCAAATGCCACATCTGTATGAACTGCTTTCTTAAGATTCTCGTAGTCCTTTGCTCCAAAATACTTAGAAATGACGACACCTGCTCCCATGGCAATGCCGTTAAAAAATCCTACGAGCAGAAATATCAAGCTGCCCGTTGAACTTACTGCCGCAAGCGCATCACTTCCTAAGAAGTTTCCGACAATCAGTGAATCCACTGTATTATATAATTGTTGAAATAAATTTCCCAAGAAGAGAGGGATTGCAAATGATACAATCCCTTTCCAGATGGAACCTTCTAATAACTTTGTTCCTTTGTTATTCATGTTATCTCTTCCTAAATTATGTGTAACAGTTCAGCATATTTCATTTGCCAAACGCACTGTTACAATCATACACAAACTATTTTACTACAATATTGACAATTCTGCCCGGTACATAGATTTCTTTTACGATATTGCCTGTCAGCTTATCTGCAAGGACTTCTTTGGCTCTTGCGATAACCTCATCCTTTGCATCCTCTCTGCCAACTGCCAGAGTTCCCTTCGTCTTGCCATTAATCTGAACCGCAATCTCAATGGTATCCTCGACAGTCTTTGCCTCGTCATACTCCGGCCATTTCTCATACGCAATCGTATTCTCATGTCCAAGCGCTGCCCAGATTTCCTCTCCAACATGCGGGCAGATGCAGGAAAGCATTTTAATCAAACCTTCTGCATATTCTCTCGGACACTTGCCGGCTTTATATACTTCATTTACGAAAATCATCATCTGGCTGATTGCCGTATTGAATCCAAGCTGTTCAAAGTCGCTTGTCACTTTCTTTACTGTCTGGTGATATACCTTAGTAAGTGTATCATCATTTTCCTCCGTGATATTCTCCGGATTGGTAAAGAATGTCCATACACGCGTGATAAACTTTCTCGCACCCGCTACACCGTTAGAATTCCATGGTTTGGACACCTCAAGCGGTCCCATGAACATCTCATAGAGTCTTAATGTATCAGCGCCGTACTCTTCCACGATATCACTAGGATTTACTACGAACTCTGGGAAACGCTTGCCCATCTTAATGCCGTTCTCACCCAAAATCATGCCCTGATGAACCAGTTTCTGGAATGGCTCTTTGACTGGCGACAAGCCATTGTCATATAAGAAACGATTCCAGATACGTGCATACATCAGATGTCCTACTGCATGCTCCGGTCCTCCGACATACAAGTCTACCGGAAGCCAGTGCTTTAACAATTCCTGATTCGCAAATTCCTTATCGTTATCCGGGTCAATGTATCTCATGTAGTACCAGGAAGAACCAGCAGAACCCGGCATTGTGGATGTCTCACGAACTCCCTTAACGCCATTCTTATCATACTGTTTCCACTCAACTGCATTTTCAAGTGGTGCTTTGCCGTTCTTACCCTTGTAATCCTCAAGTTCCGGCAAAATTAGAGGCAATTCCTCATCCGGCAGGAAATAAATATCGCCATCTTCCTTGTATACACACGGAACAGGCTCACCCCAGTATCTCTGGCGCGCGAAAATCCACTCACGGAAATGATAATTTACTTTTCTTCTCGCAACGCCAAGCTTCTCAAGCTTATCTGTGATTGCTTCCTTCGCTTCCTCAACCGTAAGTCCTGTAAACTCTTCTGAATTGATAAGCTTACAGCCTTTGCCAAGATAAGCGCCTTTTTCAAACGCATGCTCCGATACATCTGCACCATCGATAACCTGAATCATATCAATGTTATGCACCTTGGCATACTCAAAGTCACGCTGGTCATGACTTGGAACTGCCATAACCGCACCTGTTCCATAGCTTGCAAGTACAAAATCACCGATAAAAAGAGGCACTTCCTTGCCATTTACCGGATTGATTGCATACAGTCCCTTCAACATACAGCCGGACTTCGTTTTATTTAACTCCGTACGATCCATATCATTTTTCTTTAACGTCTCGTCAATGTATGCCTGAACCTCTTCCCTGTTTTCCACGCGGTCCATAAGCCCCTTAACAATCTCTCCGTCCGGAGCAAGAACCATGAATGTGATACCATAAATCGTCTCAATACATGTAGTGAAGATAGAGAAATCTCCACCGCCTACAATCTTGAAATCAACTTCAACACCGGTACTCTTGCCAATCCAGTTGCGCTGAATTTCCTTCGTGGATTCCGGCCAGTCAATCTCGTCAAGTCCCTCTAACAGCTTCTCTGCAAATGCAGGCTGGTCGATTACCCACTGCTTCATATTCTTTCTGACAACCGGATATCCGCCACGCTCTGACTTTCCGTCAATAACCTCATCATTAGAAAGAACCGTTCCCAATTCTTCACACCAGTTTACCGGCATATCAATATATTTTGCAAAACCTGCCTCATACAGCTTCTTAAAAATCCACTGTGTCCACTTGTAGAAAGACGGGTCAGAGGTTGCAATCATCTTTGACCAGTCATAGTCAAATCCAAGTTCCTTCAACTGTTTAGAGAACGTCTTGATATTCTCCTGTGTAAATCCATTCGGATGATTTCCGGTGGAAACTGCATACTGCTCTGCCGGAAGTCCAAATGAGTCATATCCCATTGGATGAAGGACATTGTAGCCCTGCATTCTCTTCATACGGGACATAATATCCGTCGCTGTATATCCTTCCGGATGTCCTGCATGAAGACCTACTCCTGACGGATACGGGAACATATCAAGCGCATAATATTTCGGCTTGCTAAAATCCCAGACATCTGTCTTAAAGGTTTCATTCTCTTCCCAGTATTTCTGCCATTTCTTCTCAATGACTTTGTGGTTATAAAGTTCTGCCATCTTCTCTCTCCTCATCTTATTGCAATAGTGTTATAAATGTACATAATTCCAAGTGTGCTCTGCACACAAAAATCCCGCCTCTAAAAACTAGAGACGGGAATATCTACCGTGGTACCACTCTACTTCGTATCATACCTATAAAACTCACTGACAAACAGCTTGCTTATATCTACGATACGCACTCAATGTTCTTAACGCGAACGATACGCTCCTGCCTACCCACAGTCAGACTCATCCGAATTCTGCTTCAGCAAAAGGACTCAAAGGCGAGTTGGGAACTTCGGCTACTGCCTCACACCATTCGGCAGCTCTCTGAAAACTTACGGTTCTTAGTACTCCTTATCAAAGTCGGTATCCTAATATAAAAATACATCCATGATGTATTTTATCCTGCAACATGATTTATTTTATCATATAGGAAGTATTTGTCAACTGAATTTTAGTGACAGAAACAAATGACAACTGCATATATCAATGTTCTTATCAATCTTGTCAAAAACAGAATACTTTTCCTCCGTATAATGTTTTGAAATAACTGCAAACACTTTATAAGTTGGCTGTGCTGTTACATCTCTAATATCCTTTTTCAACAAAGTATTTGATACATTTAATTCCGTATTTGTGTCTTTTACAAAACCAATACAAAATGAATTGCCGAAACCGTTTCGCTTTTATTCAATTTCACACCTGCCCCTCTTTCTGTAAATCTGTTTTTATCGCAGAAGGCAGAGCATACAAAAATAACAGATTTTAGATGTCAAGTCACCGCTAATACACAGCTTTTCTAACTACATTTCACTCAAAAAAAAGGAAAATGTAATTACTATTCAACATAAGAATCCACATATGATATGGTTCCGTCATCAAATGAATATCTCGTATACATAAACAATGCTCTGTATTCTCCTTCTTCATCTTCGCCATAGGTTTTGAAGAAAGTAAGTAAATATCCATCTTCAATTCCAACGACACATGCCATCTGACCTGCGCTCATAGGAGTATCTTCGGAAACATACCAAATTGTGCTATCATAATTTTGTTCAGGTGCCCAGGCTGTAAGAGTTCCTATTGCAATAATCATCTTATCCTGTATATAACCAGATTCACATATCACTGAATATTTATCTGAATCCAAATACATATTCTGGCACATTTCTCCATCCAGATACCACAAACTTGTAACACAAAAATAACTCTCTATAAAATCTGTATCATCAATATCTACCGGCTGAGGAGTCGTAATAATAAATGCCTGCGTCATTCCATCCCCTTTAAAATCACCGACAATTACCTGATTGACCGTCTCAGACGTATAATTTGCAAGGACATTCTGATAATACTCTGCCCAATCGACTGTTTCCTCAACAGAAGGCTCCTGCTCATCATCTGGAGATTCTGTTACTCCAAGATTTTCTGTATTCTCATTCTCTATATTCCATTCTGTATTTATAGATTCTGCTTCATTTTCTTTTACTGTATCTGCTGCGTCACATCCAAGCATTGACAAAGTATATACTATCATTAAAAAAACACATAATTTTCTTTTCACAATATTATCCTATCCCTTATATTAATTTTGCTATTTATTACTATTATACATACACTCTAAATTATCAATATTTTTACGTTCATTTATATCCAGAAACAAATTTTTACCAGTGTTGCCGTGATAATTTGCGCTAAAAAAAGCTGCCCTACAAGCATAGCACCTGCAGAGCAGCCTTATAAAATACAGCTTAATTATTGATGAACTTGTCCTCTTCGTTGTTCCAGCTGTAAAGCTTACGAATCTCCTCGCCAACCTTCTCAGACGGATGCTCCGCAGCAAGTTTTCTCATTGCCTTGAAATGAACCTGCTTACCTGACGGTGACATATCAAGCAGGAACTCTTTTGCAAAAGAACCATCCTGAATGTCAGAAAGAATCTTCTTCATAGCCTTCTTTGTCTCATCTGTAATAATCTTAGGTCCTGTCACATAATCACCGTACTCTGCTGTGTTAGAGATAGAGTATCTCATTCCGGCAAAGCCTGACTGATAAATTAAGTCTACGATTAACTTCATCTCATGGATACACTCAAAGTATGCATTTCTAGGGTCATATCCTGCCTCTACCAATGTCTCAAAACCTGCCTGCATCAATGCACATACACCGCCGCAAAGCACTGCCTGCTCACCGAAAAGGTCTGTCTCTGTCTCTGTTCTGAATGTAGTCTCAAGCACACCTGCTCTCGCACCGCCGATACCAAGTGCATATGCCAATGCCAAATCCTGAGCTTTTCCTGTTGCATCCTGCTCAACTGCGATTAAGCAAGGAACACCTTTACCTGCCTGGTACTCAGAACGAACGGTGTGTCCCGGTCCCTTTGGTGCAATCATCGTAACATCGACATTTGCCGGAGGTACGATACATCCGAAATGGATGTTAAATCCGTGTGCAAACATAAGCATATTGCCTTCCTCAAGGTTCGGCTCAATGTCGTTTTTATAAAGGTCTGCCTGCTTCTCATCATTGATTAATATCATGATGATATCAGCTTTCTTTGCTGCCTCTGCGGCTGTATACACTTCAAATCCCTGCTTTACTGCCTTGTCCCATGACTTGCTTCCCTCATACAGACCAATGATAACATGGCATCCGGATTCTTTTAAGTTCAATGCATGTGCATGTCCCTGACTGCCGTATCCGATGATGGCTATGGTCTTTCCATCTAAAAGTGAAAGGTTACAGTCTTCCTGATAAAAAATTTTTGCTGACATATTGTTCTCCTCCAAAATATTATTCTTTATGTATCGCAGACATCTACAAACTCTGTAAATGTCCGTTCTCATCAAACATTTTCACATCGGACGTTCCTCTGGATAATCCTGTGATTCCGGTACGTGCCAGTTCTAATATCTCGTATTCACTGAGCAGTTCCAAAAATGCCTCCAACTTGTCCTGCTGTCCGGTCAACTCTATCACCATGGAATCATGTGTGACATCAGATACTTTTCCATGGAAAATCTCTGTGATATTGATAATCGGCTGTCTCTCCGTCGCTTTCACACGAATTTTAACCATAATCAATTCTCTGGTAACAGATGCTCCCGGTTCAAGCTTCTTAATATCTACAACATCCTCAAGCTTTGCGAGTTGCTTTTCTATCTGTTCTAATATGCTCTCATCCCCGCTTGCGACAATCGTAATACGCGTATAACGCGGATCTGCCGTCACTCCGGAAGAAAAGCTGTCGATATTATAACCTCTGCGGCTGAACAGTCCTGAAATATGGCTTGTAACACCCGGATTATTCTCAACTAAGAGCGATAATACCTGTCTTCTCATAAAAAACCTTCCTAACTAAATGTAATTGTATATCACGCTTAACATTGATAATAACAATGTCAGTTTTCTTTGTCAATAATCAGACAAGAAAATTGGTATGCCTATTAGGAATACCCAAAATAACCTAATGAACCTCACATATCATTTGTATAATTGCAAAAAGGACCTATCCTTGGCAGGTTGTCCCACCACCGGATAAGTCCGATAAAATTTCTTATGCTACTTTGCTTTTTGCAAGCTCTGCTAATGTTGCAAAACCTTCTGCATCATTCACTGCCATCTCAGCTAACATCTTGCGGTTAATTTCAACACCAGCAAGTTTTAAGCCGTGCATCATCTGGCTGTAAGAGATACCGTTCATTCTTGCTGCTGCGTTGATACGAGCAATCCATAACTGACGGAACTGTCTCTTTCTCTCTTTTCTACCTGCATAAGAACTTG
>CAZAGJ010000050.1:0-21433 GCA_964484605.1 uncultured Roseburia sp.
ATTTGGTTATTCCCAATTCTTTGGATTGTACTTACTGCTTTCCGTGAAGAACAGGGATATTATGTAGGATATTTCATACCGAAGGGATTTACGTTAAATAACTTCATACAGCTTTTCTCGGAAGAGAGCGTTATTCCGTTTGCAAAATGGTGGACGAATACACTTATTGTGGCAATTGTCTGCTGTGTATTAAATACCATTATTATTTTGGCAACAGCATATGTACTGAGCAGAACACGTTTTACCGGTCGTGTGACGATTATGAAAGTGTTGATGGTTATCGGTATGTTCCCTGGCTTTATGTCCATGATTGCTGTGTATAACATTTTAAAAGGTATGGGATTGGCACAGAATCTTATGGCTCTGATTGTTATAGGCGTTGCAGGAGCAGCGATGGGGTATCAGGTATGTAAGGGATTTTTTGATACTGTACCAAAATCGTTGGATGAAGCGGCAATTATTGATGGTGCTACAAGATTTCAGATTTTTACGAAAATCAGTATTCCGTTGGCGAAGCCGATGATTATTTATACCATGTTAACATCATTTCTGGCACCTTGGTCAGACTATATTTTCCCAAGTATGCTGTTTGGTGATAAGCAGGCATCCTATACAGTAGCGGTTGGTTTGAAATGGATGACAGATTTCAGAAGAATTGATGCTTATTATACACAGTTTGCAGCAGGATCTCTTCTGATTGCGGTTCCGATTGTAATTCTTTTCATCTTCTTGCAGAAGTATTATGTGGAAGGTTTGTCGGGAGCTGTGAAAGGTTAACAATGTGGTGAAGCGCTGATACAGAATAGAAGAAAATAATATCAGACAGGAATAAATTGGAGACTCCGGCATCTATTAGTAAGTGAATAGATGACCGGAGTTTTTTATGCCTGATTGTAGGGAACAAGTATATTCCAATGATTATTTTGATTTTATCATACCTTACGGAGTGGAGGCGGAGGTGCCGATAGCGGGCGGCTGCGCGCAGCGTGTGTCGGAGGGGTTCGACATATTCTTTTATCCGAGGAATGGTCTGCCGCCATTGTCCATTCAGAATTACACTTACACGGCAATACCAAAGTGTTATGGGCTTTTGGACACGACGGCGCTTGAAGTGTCAGGAATCATCCGGCTGCAGAACCAGCCGATACTGTCACTGCGAGGAGACGGGGTGTTGGTGGGATTCATTGATACCGGAATTGACTATACGAATCCATTGTTCCGGTATTCGGATGGAAGTTCGCGCATTGTGCGTATCTGGGACCAGACCATGGAGGATGGTACACCGCCCGCAGGCATCCTATATGGGGCGGAATACAGCAGAGAAGAGATAGACCGTGCCCTTGCACAGGAAAATCCATATAGTGTTATAAATAGTAAGGATGAGAACGGGCACGGAACATTCCTTGCGGGAGTGGCGTGCGGAAGCGAGGATGTGGAAAATGATTTTATCGGTGCTGTGCCGGATGCTCAGATTGCCGTGGTAAAATTAAAGGAAGCAAAAACGTACTTGAGGGAGTTCTTTTTTGTACCGGAGGGAGTACCGGCTTATCAGGAGAACGACATTATGATGGGAGTTTCTTATCTGGATAATCTGGCGAATATCTTAAATATGCCGTTAGTTATCTGCATCGCGTTGGGAAACAGCATCGGAAGTCACGGGAAAAATGGCCCGCTTTCTACTTATCTGAACGAGGTTTGTGCAAAACGCCGCCGCTCAATTGTAGTGGCAGCAGGAAATGAAGCGAACAGCAGGCATCATTTTAGAGGACGCATGGAGCAGGAGATGGAATATGAGGATGTGGAAATCAGCGTGGAGACAGATATGGCAGGTTTTTTCGTGGAGATGTGGGCGGCTTCACCGGAACTTTATGCGGTGTCTGTGATATCTCCGACAGGGGAGCAGTTGCAGAGAGTTCCCCCGCGCACAGGAGCGTCCGAAACGTTTCGGTTTATATTTGAGGGAACGACTATCAGCGTGGATTACCGCATTGAGACGAAGGAGACGGCAAATCAGCTGATATATCTGCGCTTTGTGTCACCGACAAAGGGGCTTTGGACTGTACGGGTATATCCGGAGGATGTGGTAACGGGTATCTATAATCTGTGGCTTCCGATGGTACAGCTGACGGAAGGGAATGTTTTTTTTCTGCGTTCCAATCCTGATACGACGCTGACATCACCGGGGAATGCCAGACAGGTTATTACGGTTGGCGGATACAATGCAGAAAATGGAAGTATCTTTGCGGATTCGGGGCGTGGTTATACCACATCCGGGGAAATTAAGCCGGACTTTGCCGCTCCGGCGGTGAATGTCTTTGGACCGGGACTGCGGAGTAATTATGTGACATTTACCGGAACAAGTGCGGCGGCGGCAATCACCGCGGGCGGCGTGGCACAGGTAATGCAGTGGGCGCTTGTCCAACAGAATGAACCGACGCTCTCAAATGCCGGGATAAAGAATATACTGATTCGGGGTGCGAGAAAGACAGATGAGCGCAGCTACCCGAACCGTGAGTGGGGATATGGGGCACTGGATGTATATGGGGCGTTTGATGAGATGAGAAGTTAGTTATGTAATAACCTGCATTTATACGCCACATAAGCCCTTGGAATAATCTTGACACCCCCAAAAATAAGTATCATAATGAGGAACAAGAATTATTTTGACAGGAAGGGCAGGTCGTGAAGATGGATATCAGATTTGAGAAAAGAGATGTGTTAAAGGAGAAGCCGGATCAGAAGAATCTTGGCTTTGGTAAATACATGACTGACTATATGTTTGTTATGGACTGGACGAAGGAAGATGGCTGGAAAGATGCGAGAATTGTGCCGCATGCACCGATTACTTTAGACCCGGCATGTGTGACACTGCACTATGCGCAGGAGACATTTGAGGGTATGAAGGCGTACCGCACTGCGGAGGGCAAGATTCAGTTGTTCCGTCCTGAGATGAATGCAAAGCGTATGATTAACTCAAACGCCAGACTTTGTATGCCGGAGTTCCCGGTGGATATGTTCGTGGAAGCGGTCAAAGCATTGGTGAAAGTGGAGGAGGACTGGGTTCCTTCAGAGCCGGAGACATCTCTTTACATTCGTCCGTTTATGTTCGCGACAGAGGCAGCACTCGGCGTACATATGGCGACATCTTACAAATTTATGATTATCTGTTGTCCGGTTGGCGCTTACTATGCAGAGGGTATCAATCCGGTTAAGATTCTGGTAGAGGATGAACTGGTACGTGCCGTAAAAGGCGGTACCGGATTTACAAAGTGCGGCGGTAACTATGCCGGTTCCATTTTAGGACAGGTAAAAGCAGAGAAGATGGGATATTCTCAGGTTCTCTGGTTAGATGGTGAGCAGCGCAAGTATGTGGAAGAAGTTGGAACCATGAACATCATGTTCAAGATTGCAGGGGAGATTTATACAGCTCCGATTGAGGGTACGGTACTTCCGGGTGTTACCAGAGATTCCATGCTTCACATTTTAAGAGACTGGGGATATACGGTGCATGAGGAGAAGCTTTCCATTGATGATTTGATGAAGGCAGGACATGACGGCACGCTCGAAGAAGTATTTGGAACCGGTACAGCAGCAGTGATATCGCCGGTTGGAGAACTTCGTTACAAGGATGATGTTGTAACCATCAACGATTTTAAAATTGGTGATTTGACACAGAAGCTTTATGATACATTGACCGGAATTCAGTGGGGCAAGCTTTCGGATAAGTATGGCTGGACACTGCCGGTAGAATAGAGGTTAAGATGACAAAACAGGAAAAAGCAATTGAATTACATAATAGTGGCTATAATTGCGCACAGGCTGTTGCATGTGCGTTTGCAGAAGAGTTGGGAGTCCCGGAGGAACTCCTTTTCTCAGCATGTGAGGGATTCGGACTTGGCATGGGTGGTATGGAGGCGACCTGTGGTGCAGTATCGGGTGCGGTGATGGCAGCAGGATTAAAAAACAGCTCCGGCGACCCGAAGAATCCAACCACGAAGGTAGCAACTTACAAATATACGAGAGAGATTACCGGAGCGTTTTGTGAAAAGAATGGGACGCTGGTGTGTAAGGAATTAAAAGGTGTAGAGACAGGAACCGTTCTCCGCAGTTGTCAGGACTGCATCAGGGATGCAGTGGAGATTGCGGAGCGTGTGCTTGATTTATAGGGAATTTTAATGTCACACAGGCACCGCCGGATGGACGATTAGAAAGCTCTAATGTGCCACCCTGTTCGCCCACCAGAGATTTGGTAATGGCAAGTCCTAGCCCGAAGTGCTCATGGCTGCAGCGGCTGTTGTCAGAGCGGTAAAATTCGTCTGTGGCGTGCATGAGAGCTTCAGACGAAAAACCGATACCTTCGTCGGTGATACAAAAGCAGAGCATACTTGGAATACCCGTGGTATCGGATGTCTGCCAGACACGCAGGGTAACTGTTCCGTGAGCAGGTGAATAGGTGACTGCATTATCCAGCGGGTTAAGTAAGGAACGTTTTAAAGTCTCCTCAGGGAGAGCAACATTCTGCGGAAGGTTTTCTGTGACCAGATGAAAAGAGATATTTTTTCCAGCACAGAGACTCTCCGCAGTTTTTTTAATCTGTTCTAACAGCATAGGCAGATGGCAGGACGAAGCTTTTGCTGGAGCAGGACGGGAGATTTCTAACATTTTGGTAACATAGGTTTGAATCTGCGCTGTATTTTCCAGAATAAACGCATTATAATCCTGCTGTTCATCCGTCAGTTCTGTCTCCGATAGAAGTTCGGCATTACCTTTTACCACGGTCAGAGGTGTCTTGATGTCGTGCGCGAGAGCGGACATCTGATTCTTCTTCTGTTGTTCGCTGTTCCATTGCTGCTCTAAAGAGTGTCGAAGTTCGCTTCTTAGCATCAGCAGAGAGGAAAGCACATGGTTAAATTCCGCAATCCCTGTCTGTGAAACCTCAAAATCCAGATTTTTTGCACGAATCTGCTCAGAAGTATATTCCAGTACGGAAAGCTCGGTTGATAATTTTTTCGCGTAGGACAGTACAAAAAAGATGAGTGAACCAAGTAGCAGCAGGAGAAGCCCCACAAGCAGAAAAGGTTCTGCACTTGGAAAAAGACGGCGTAATCCGGCAGAAGCGAATGTGGCGCGAACCGGATAGACGAGGATGAGTGTCTGTGAATCGGAGTTTACCTTTACATAAGTATAGGGATAAGACAGATATTGACTGCCTAAGTCGGGAGAAGTCATAAGCAAATCGGCGTTTCTCTTAGCCTTATCCGTGAGATTGCTCCAAAGTAATGTGCCATCTGCAGCATAGCAGGCATAATCGGCATCTGCAGGAAGGTCGATTTCGGAGAAGGCGGAGATATTCGTATGCGTGTCAATCCAGTCAGAAACCTGTCGTTCTATTGCATTAGAAGGCAGGAGAAAGCCTGTGTACAGTGCAAATTCTAACAGTGCAAGCCAGAGCACCAGTATAAGTACCCAGAAAGCGGCAAGCTGTAATAAAAATTTCAAAAAGACTTTTCTTAAAGTGATTTCTTTTTTCTTAGTTAATTCCATCGGTATCCAATCCCCCATACGGTTTCAATCGGCGCAAGATTTGCACCGGCGAGCTTTCGTCTGATATTTTTGATATGTTCCGTAATTGCAGATATATCACTTTCTTTTTCATAGCCGAAGACGTTTTCAAAAATCTGTTCCTTAGAAAAAACCTGTCCGTGGTTCTTAGCGAGGAGCAGGCAGATGTCGTATTCGCTTTTGGTGAAGGAAATCGGCTGCCCATTGGCAGATACTTCGCGTTTGCCGAGAAAAAAGTGTACACCGGATACGGAAAAGCATTGGGTCTTTTCTCGTTGTTCCCGTCTTAAATGTGCCTGAATTCTGGCACGAAGTTCAACCACAGAGAATGGCTTTCTGATATAGTCGTCAGCACCGAGAGACAGACCGAATGCGACATCCTCCTCAAGACTTTTGGCGGTCAGAAAGAGAATAGGACAGTCCACCTGTGCGCGGATATCCTGACAGAAAGAAAAACCGTCTGTTCCCGGAAGCATGACATCTAAAAGAATTAAATCATAGGATAAAAGTTCTTTGGACAGTGAGGGGGTAATCTGCTCCATACAGATTACCTCATGTCCGTCTTTACGCAGTGCATTGCGTATCAGAGCAAGAATTGCCTTATCATCATCAACTGCAAGAATACGAGCCATAGGAATCCTCCTGGGATTAGCCGTGCATAATGATTGGATACAAAATGCAGGATACTATATAAAGTACATAGATATGTACCGGATAGAACCAGTAGAAAAAGTATTTAGAGCCGGTTCCACGCTTTTTATTGTAGCATAACATCGGGACGACAGCAAAGACTTCCATCCATTCATATGCTGTGGTAAAGAAAACAGACGGAGTAATCTGTGGCATATAAAAAAGTATCCGAACGACATCGTAGAGCAGACAGAAGGCGATAAAAGCACTAGCCTGAATCCAACGGTTTTTGCGGAATACATAGAGAATAATTCCGGCAAGCAGAGTAGCAGTTCCTCCGTCTATGATGCAGGCGTGCAATGGCAGAACGGTAAAGGAAAGCAGATTTAAAACAAATCCGGCAAGTGGTCTCTGGCAGTTAGAGAGAAACAGCAGGAAAGCATAAGGCAGAAGCACCGGAATCAAAATTGCGGCAAGTCCCCGTCCCCACTGTCTTTTTTGGCACCAGTCAATTCCCTGCAGAACCACAAGCAGGATGGAGAAGGAAGCGAGCATTTGGTTTTGTGGGAAAAAGCCATCCGCGCGTACCAGCCCGGAACCTATATTATAGAAGGAAAATTGTATCAGCCCCATCGCGATAGAGATGAGATAAATGCGCAAAAAGTATTTTTTGCGGTCATGTGTGTGGACAAATCCTTCAATCAGACAGAATAGAAAGAGTGGGGCGGCTAGTCTGCCAAGCCATGAGAAAATGAGCGGAACTTTCCCTGTAAAGGAAAAGAAATACTGAATGTGGTCTAACAGCATCAGGGCAGCTGCCAGATACTTGAGTGCGAAGCCGGAAAGACCGGTAGTAGTGTTTTGCTTCATAGAATAAAACCTCCTGTTAAAATAAGATAAATTGTTTTGTCATAGTAAGCGTACCAGGAAAATATAAGGATTTTATAAGCATTAGGAGAATAATGGAAAACTAGAGCAATGCACAAAAGAATAATCAAGAAAAATGAAAAACACATAAAAATAACAATAGAAAGGTAGAAAATGCATGAAAAATATGCGAATTGTACAAAAAAGAGAGAAGAATTTTCAAGAAAGAGAGAAGGATATTGTATGTTTTTTGAAAAGAAGGATTGCTATAATTTTTCTTGTAACAGGGAGTTATTAATAAATATATTAAGGGAGGTTTTTACAATGAAGAAGAAAGTTCTTAGCTTGATGCTCGTAGCAGCAATGACAGCAACCATGTTTGCCGGATGTGGCGGTGGAAGCGATGAAGGTGCAGGTACAGATGCGGCGAACACAGACACTGCGGTTTCTACAGAGGCAGAGACAGGTGCAGACGCAGCAGCAGAGGCAGTTGGCGGAGATTTGGCAGACAAGAAAGTTGGCGTATGTATTTATCAATTCTCTGATAACTTTATGACACTGTTCCGTACAGAACTTGAGAATTATCTGGTAAGCCAGGGATTTTCTAAGGATAATATCACTATCGTAGATGGAGCGAATGATCAGGCTACTCAGACAGGACAGATTGACAGCTTTATTGCAGAAGGTGTGGATGTTCTCATTATCAATCCGGTTAACTCCTCATCTGCTGAGACAATCACAGATAAAGTAGTAGAAGCCGGTATTCCGCTTGTATATATCAACCGTGAGCCATCCGCTGATGAAGAGGCAAGATGGGAAGAGAACGGCTGGAATGTTACATACGTTGGATGTGATGCTCGTCAGTCCGGTACAATGCAGGGTGAGATGATTGTTGATCTTGGCGAAGCAGCAGACTTAGACGGCGACGGCAAGATTCAGTACATCATGGTAGAAGGAGACCCTGAAAACGTTGATGCACAGTATCGCACAGAGTATTCTGTAAAAGCCCTTACAGATGCAGGCGTTGAGGTTGAATGTTTAGTTGATCAGGTTGGTAACTGGCAGCAGGATCAGGCACAGCAGATTGTAGCTAATGCACTTGGACAGTATGGCGAAGACATCGAAGTTGTATTCTGTAACAACGATGCTATGGCACTTGGAGCATTACAGGCAATTGAGTCTGCCGGACGTACCGTAGGTGAAGATATTTATCTGGTAGGTGTAGATGCATTATCTGAAGCTCTTGAGAATGTAATCGCCGGCAAGATGACAGGTACCGTATTTAATGACCACTTCTCACAGTCTCACAGCGCAGCAGATGCAGCTATTAAATTTGTGAATGGTGAGACAAATGAGTACTACATTGGTTGTGATTATGTAAAAGTAACATCTGAAAACGCACAGGAAATTCTTGACAGTGTTAAGTAATTTCGAGGACCTATAAGCAGTGAGTTATTTATGGTGCGGGTGTCATGTGCACCCGCACTATTTTCAATCATAAATGATTGAAAATAGTGCGCTGTAAAATGCGCACTTCGCGGAGCGGAAAATAGCTGCAAGCAGCACAGCTCAGGCGCAAAGAATCAGCAGAACTGATTCTTTAAAAACGATTGAAAAAGTGAATGACATAAATTAGAACACAGACAGATATGGGGTATCTGTATGAATATAAAGTAAAAAAAAGGAGGAGAAACATGGCTGAGTACAAACTGGAGCTAAAGGGTGTATCAAAATCTTTTCCCGGTGTAAAAGCGCTTGATAACGTGCAGTTGTCCTTGCGGCCGGGAACTGTTCATGCGTTGATGGGCGAGAATGGTGCTGGAAAATCTACCCTGATGAAATGCCTCTTTGGTATTTACAAAATGGATGCGGGGGAAGTCTACTTAGATGGACAGAAGATTGAAGTGACAAATCCGGATGAAGCAATGAAATATGGTATTGCGATGGTGCATCAGGAATTGCAGCCGGTGCCGGCGCGAAGCGTGGCAGAGAATATGTATCTGGGAAGATATCCGACGAAGAACATTGGACCGTTTAGAGTTATCGACCATAAGACGATGTATGCCGAGACGGAAAAGTGGTTAAAGGAAGTAAAGATGGACTTTGACCCGAAGGCATTGCTTGGCTCACTTTCTATCGGACAGATGCAGTCGGTGGAAATTGCCAAAGCTGTTTCCCAGCAGGCAAAGGTCGTAATATTTGATGAACCGACTTCCTCACTTTCAGACAAAGAAGTAGAGGCGTTGTTCCGTATTATGAATGATCTTCGTGACAAGGGTGTAGCGATGGTATACATTTCTCACAAGATGGATGAGATTAAGCGTATCGCAGATGACATTACGATTATGCGTGATGGTACATATGTAGGAACCTGGCCGGCAGCGGAACTGACCACAGACCAGATTATTGCTAAGATGGTTGGCCGTGAGCTGACGAATGTATATCCGCCGCGGGAGAACACACCGGGAGAAGTTATCATGGAAGTCAAGAATCTAAGCTCTATTCATGAGAAGTCGTTCCAGAATGTCAGCTTTACACTGCGCAAGGGAGAGATTCTTGGATTCGGAGGATTGGTTGGTGCACAGAGAACCGAGCTTGTAGAGGGGATTTTCGGTATCCGCGGACTGTCATCCGGAGAAGTTTATATGCATGGTAAGCAGGTGAAGATTAAGCATCCGATTGATGCGATGAATGCGGGAATCGGACTTATCACAGAGGACAGACGAGGAAATGGTATCTTTGGATGCCTTTCTATCAAAGATAACGTCGGTGTATCTGTGTATAACAAGTATTTGAGAGCAGGATTTGTGTTAGACCATAAGAAGATTGATTCGGTTGTGGATGACAACATCAAGAAACTGAGTATTAAGACACCGAGTATGAAAGAGCATATCTCAAATCTGTCCGGTGGTAACCAGCAGAAAGTTATTGTATCCAGATGGCTGGCAAATGACCCGGATGTATTGATTATGGATGAGCCGACGCGAGGTATTGATGTTGGTGCAAAGCATGAGATTTATGAGATTATGAACGACTTGGCAAAACAGGGAAAAGCAATCATCATGATATCATCGGAGATGTCTGAGTTGCTTGGTATGGCAGACAGAATCTGCGTTATGTGTAATGGCAAGCTTACCGGAGAGATTGATACACAAGAAGAGATGACGCAGGAAAGAGTCATGGACTATGCAACAAGATTTTGATGATAGGAGGAAGAGAGAATGGAAAAGACAAATCAGCAGAAAATCAAAGACTTTTTGATTAATAACGGAGTTATCATCGTAATGGTTATTCTGGTAATCTACACCGGATTTACTTCTGATAACTTCTTCACAAAGAATAACTTTATGAATATCCTCATGAATATGAGTTCACGACTTGTTATCGCGCTGGGTATTGCAGGCTGTGTTATTACCGGAGGATGTGACCTTTCCGCAGGACGTATGATTGGTCTGGGCGGATGTATCGCAGGTGTGCTGTTGCAGCGTATGGATTATTCGGGCAAATTTTTCCCGAATATGGAGCCGATGAATGTCGTGGTAGTAGCAATCATTGTCATGGTAATCTGTGCATTGTTTGGTTCGGTGACCGGATTCTTTATTGCGTACTTACAGGTACCACCGTTTATTGCAACGCTGGCAATGATGGAAGTCGTGTATGGTCTTAACATGATTTTCACAAATGCAACCCCACTCGGTGGATATGTAAAAGAATATACCAATGTGGCATCCGGCAAGTTTTTAGGTATCAATTACCTGATATGGATAGCGATTGTTGTGGCAGCGATTACATGGTTTATCTTTAATATGACACGTCATGGTAAGTATATGTATGCAATCGGTGGCAATCCACAGGCGGCAGAGGTTGCCGGTGTACCGGTGAAGAAAACCATGATTCTCATCTACATGAAAGCGGCGGCTATGTATGGTCTGGCAGGTTTCATGCTTGGCGCAAAAGCCGGAGGAGCATCTGTACAGTTGGGATATGGCTACGAGATGGAGGCTATTGCAGCATGTACCATCGGTGGTGTATCTGTAACAGGTGGTCGAGGCAGGGTATCATCTGCTATCATCGGTGTAGCTGTATTTGAGCTGCTGAAGGTGGCATTGCAGTACATGGGTATGGATGCAAATGCACAGTACATTGCAATCGGTATTGTAATCTTCATTGCAATTTCACTGGATATCAGAAAGTATATAGCAAGAAAATAAGGAATATATTATAATGAGATAGCGGTTGGAATTTCCCGACCGCTATTTCCTTATAGAAAGGGTGAAGAGGATGTCAATAGATGTAATTTTGGAGCAGGCGGGGATTCCGCTGCTGATATTTCTTGTGTGTGTATATTATGGACTGCGCCTTTTGGTTTTGCATGATGTGAGAGCGATTCGAAGCAAGGACAAACCACCGGTGCGGGATGAGGAGAAGTATGCCATCGGAGCAGGAAAGCTGGTTCTTTTTATGGGAGTGGCAACACTGGTCATGGCAGTTTTGATTTTTGTGAATATATATGCGGCATTGGCAGAGTTTGCCGCATGTCTGCTGATTATGGGTATTTTGTGGAAGCGCATGGAGGAGAAGTACGGCGCATAACAGGTGAAATGCAAAATGGAGACAGGTTGGTATAGGTATGAATCAGTATTCGGTATTATTGGTCGATGATGAGGAAGAAGTGTTTCAGGTCATCATGAAAAAGTTGGACTGGGAGAGCATGGGATTTCATATTGCAGGCTATGCCAGAAATGGAGTGGAAGCACTGGAAGTGGCAGAGGAGTTACAGGTGGATGTGGTGATGACAGACATCAAGATGCCATATATGGATGGGCTTACTCTCTGCAAAAAGTTAAAAGAAAATTATCCGAAGATTAAAGTTATCATATTCTCAGGGTTTGATGAATTTGAGTATGCCAAAGAAGCAATTAAGATAGAGGCAGAGGAGTACATTTTAAAGCCTATTAATGCGAATGAACTGCGGGAAGTATTTGAGCGCATCAAAGGGAATTTGGATAAAGAGATAGATGAAAAGCGTAATATCGACAAGCTGCGTGAGTACTATATGGAGAGTCTGCCGGTATTGCAGGAGAATTTTTATACCTCACTGATTGACGGACGGATTCCTGAAAATGCGATGGAGAAGTATCTTGCTAATTATCAGATACATTTGAACGGACCGTATTATGTGGTTGCAGCACTTCATATCAGCACTTCAAATCTGGAAAAGGAACTTGTTATTGACCCATTTTTAATGTCGGTGTCGGTGAAACGGCTCGTAGACGAACAGCTTACTGGAAAGTGGGAAAGCCGGGCGGTGATGTATCTGGGAGATATTGTGGTGATTGCGCAGCTTGCAGAGGAAGCAGAGATTACTCGTTTTACGGATATGATGGACAAAATATGTAAAATGGCGAAGCGTGTGTGTGGCGCGTGTGTGACAGCAGGAGTAGGGTATGTGTGCAGTCAGTTGGGGCAGATTCCTCTCTCCTATCAGGGGGCTAAGAATGCAACATCTTATCGTGTACTATATGGCAATGCCAGAGCCATCAGCATTGCGGAGATGGACCCGCAGGAAAATGCAGATATCCCATGGGAAGAACCTTATATTCAGAAGATACTTAAGAAGATAAAGATGGGTGAAAGAGAGCCGTTAGGAGAGGCAATCTGCGAATTTACAGAAGCGCTTTCGCGGAGCAGAATGTCATTGCAGAAGTATCGGATTTTGATTATGGAGTTAATCACAGAACTTTCCCGTTTCGGTGCTAATAATCAGATGAATCTGGATGAAATTTTTGGCGGAGATGATGATGTGTATACACAGGCGATGCAGTTAGAGTCGCCGGAAGCTTTGGGAGAATGGCTGCAGGATAACTGCCTTAAAATGCAAAAACAGGTTTTAAGTGAACGTTCTGACACAACAAAATCCTTTGTTGCCAGAGCCATAGAATATGTGAAAGAACATTATGCGGATCAGGATTTGAGTATTGAGACTATCTGTGGATGTCTGAATGTCAGCGCAGCGTATTTTTCTACGGTATTCAAAAAAGAAACAGGCAAGACATTTATCAATTACCTCACAGATTATCGTATGCAGGAAGCAGTGGATTTGCTGCTGACGCAGAATGAGAAGACCTATGTGATTGCAGAAAAAGTGGGATATTCTGACCCAAACTATTTCAGCTATGTATTTAAAAAACAGTTTGGAATGTCTCCGTCAAAGTATAAGACAAGTAAGATGGATGCAAATATATAAAAAGCATAAAATACAGGCATGGTATCGGAAAATGGGGAAAAAGCTAAAAACATATAATGAACGAATAATTACATATGTGAAACGTCATATGAAACCACAATCAATACAGATGACGATTGCGATATCTTTTACCATAGTGTCTGTGATTTCAATGCTTGTACTTGGTGTGGCGCTGTACAGTCGATTTGTCAATCGAATGGAAGATATGACAACGCAGAGTGCGGAACAACTGCTAAATCAGACGGCGATTAATCTGGAAGATTATCTGCGTGGTATGCGACGCATTTCTGATGCGATGTATTACAGCGTTATCAAGGACAAAGATTTGAGTATTGAGACTCTCGATGAGGAAATGAATCTCTTATACGAGGCAAATAAGGATAATCTTATTAGTATTGCCTGCTATACGAATGCGGGAGAATTGGTGGCGGCAACTCCGGTTGCGACAGAGAAAGAGAACTTGGACATCGTGAATCAGGAGTGGTTTACGGAGGCGGTTGGACAGATGGAGAATATCCATTTTTCAACACCACATGTGCAGAATCTTTTCGACGATACAAGCTACCGATATTACTGGGTTGTGTCTTTAAGCCGTGCGGTGGAGCTTACCAACAATGGTAACTCTACCTTGGGCGTGCTGTTGGTAGATATGAATTACAGCAGTATCGAACAGCTTTTGACAAAAGCAAATACGGACAACGCATCCGAATATATTTATCTGATGGACAGCAATGGCGAGATTATCTATCATCCGAAACAGAAGCTTATCTACACGAATCTTTTTGATGAAAATAATTTAGTGGCAGCTTCTTATGAAGATGGCAGCTATCAGGAAGAGTTTGACGGCGAGAAACGTCTGGTGACGGTAAAGACAGTCAGCTATACCGGATGGAAACTGGTCAGTGTCGTTCCGATGAGTTCTTTTGAAATGGGCATTTCCGGTACGCGAATGTTTGTGATTTTGCTGGTATCGTTGTCGATGATGATGATTATCGTATTAAATCAGTTGGTATCTGCGCGTATTGCACATCCGCTTCAACGCCTGAATGAATCGGTCAAAGAGTGGGAGGCAGGCAATCTGAATCCCGACATTTATGTAGGAGGCTCTCTGGAGGTAGAGCATTTAGGAAAAACGCTCCGCTCTACCGTGGAACAGATACGGGAACTTATGAATGATATCCTCGTAGAGCAGGAGGAAAAGCGCAGGAGTGAACTTGAAGCATTGCAGTCACAGATAAACCCGCATTTTTTATATAATACATTAGACTCGATTGTATGGATGATTGAAGGGGAACGCTACGAAGATGCAGTGTTTATGGTTACACAGCTTGCCAGCTTGTTCCGCATCAGTTTAAGCCGTGGGAAGACGATTATCACGATAGAGGATGAGATAAAGCATGCGAAAAACTATATGAACATTCAGAAAATTCGCTATAAAAACATCTTTCGTGTTGATTTTGACATCGACGAGGATATTTTAGAATGCTGTACGGTGAAACTTGTGGTGCAGCCACTCTTAGAAAATGCAATTTATTATGGTGTAGAGTGTATGGACGGTGAAGGTGAGATAAAAGTGCTTGGCTATCGAAAGGAAGAGGATATCTATATAGAGGTGTCTGATAATGGACTCGGTATGCCAGAGGAGATGGTGGAAGCTCTTTTGACGGAGAATAACAGGGTGCGTAAATCCGGTTCCGGTGTGGGGATTATCAATGTACACAACCGCATTCGTCTGCGCTTTGGTGACAGATATGGTCTTGAGATTGAAAGTATACCGGATGAGGGTACAACAGTGCGGATTCATCTGCCGGATATCAGCTATTCACAGGAGACGATGGAAGCCTTAGAGTGTGGAAAGCTAAAACAGTTAAAGGAGGAACAGGAGAATGAATAAAAATAGAATTTATTTTGGCGGAGTGCTCCTGAGCCTTTTGGTGATTACTGCCTGGGCATTTTATGGAATGTTTCATACAGGGAAAGTGCAGGAAGTGCATAAGGTTTCTGTAATTGTGGAAGACAGCAACAATGACCGCTGGATTGCGTTGCATGAAGGCCTTACGCAGGCGGCAGACGATTACGATGTAGATTTGAATTTTGTGTCCACCGGAGAATTTAAGACAGTGGAAGAAGAGATAGCGCTGATTCACAGAGAGATTGATAATGGCGCAGAGGGTGTTATTGTACAGATGACATCCAGCGAAGAACAGGGACAGGCGTTGGAGGAAATCTCTGCGCGTGCAGCGATGGTGTTGCTAGAGAGTGATGTTATGCCGGAAGATGTTTATGCATTTGCCGGAGCAGATAATGCAGCTCTGGGGAACGCACTTGCGGAAGCAATACGAGAAGATTTGGGAGATACGCTTGCCGGGAAGAAGGTGGGAGTTATTTGCGGAAATCAAAAACAGATTGCCATGCAGGAACGCTTGAATGGGTTTGAAGAGGGAATGCGTGATGCCGGTGCTGCAATTATTTGGACAATTGACTGCGCTAATAGCGGAAATGCGGGAGATGACTTGCTGCAAAGAGCCGAGGCGGCAGATATTGTGGTGGCACTTGAAAATGATGAGACAGAGCATATGGTAGATGCGCTGCAGGAAAATGAAAGAATACTTTTGTACGGGGTAGGCTGTTCTGAGAAAACGGTGTATTATCTCGATAAAGGTGTGATTCATACGCTGGTGGTACCGAATGAGTTTAACATGGGATATCAGAGTATGGAGTCGTTGGCAAATCAGCTGCGCTATCGGCTTATACAGGCAGAAAACTGTGAAGTGGAGTATCTGGTGGTCAACCGGGATAATTTATATGATGAAGATAACCAGAAAGTTCTATTTCCAATCGTACAGTAATGGAGGAGAAGAATGAAGACAAACAAAAGGTTTTGGGCGGGAATACTTGCTGTATGTATGGTGGCAGGTCAGACAATGGGGTGTAGCAGCAGTTTGGAGACACAGTCTTCTAAGAGTATTAAAATAGGGGTTACTCTTTATAATCAGTACGATACGTTTGTGTCACAGCTAATGGAGGACTTTAATGAATATGCGGTGGAGAAAGAAGAAACGAATGATGTAGCTATTAATATAGAAGTTTACAATGCCTCTGACAGCCAATCTACGCAGAATGATCAGGTAAAGGAAATGCTAAGTGATGGCTGTGATGTTATCTGCGTGAATCTGGTAGACCGCACAGAGCCGACAACGATTATTGATATGGCAGAGAAAGAGGATGTGCCGGTAATCTTTTTTAATCGTGAATTGGTGGCAGAGGATTTGGAACGCTGGGATCAGCTATATTATGTGGGGGCAAAAGCATTTGAATCCGGTATTATGCAGGGGGAGATTGCGGCAGATGCATTCAAAAGTCATCCCGAAGTGGATAAGAATGGAGATGGAATCTTCCAGTATATTGTGTTAGAGGGAGAAGCAGGGCATCAGGATGCAATTGTCCGCACGGAGTATTCGGTGTCCACACTGGTTGATAATGGTGTGGGAGTAGAGAAGCTTGGCTATGCAATCGCAAATTGGAATCGGGCACAGGCGCAGACGAAGATGATACAGATATTGGCGGAATTTGGAGAAGACATAGAACTTGTGCTCGCAAACAATGATGACATGGCGCTTGGAGCCATTGATGCGCTGAAAGCATCTGGTTATGAGCGGGAAGTGTGGCCGGTTATCGTCGGGATTGACGGAACGGATGTAGGTCTTGAAGCGGTAGCAAATGAAGAGATGGTCGGAACTGTCTATAATGACAAAGAAGGCCAGGCGGAGGCAATGCTGGATTTGGCATATGCGCTTGCAGTTGAAGGTGACCTCATGGAACTTGACTTAGAAGATAATAAGTATATCAGGCTTCCTTATGAAAAAGTAGGCGCAAATGATGTAGAAGAATATATGGAAGAGTAGTGGGAAATATCTGCTGGACTTTTTTCATATAAGATAGTATAGTATACACGTTGAACCTTGAAAAATAAATAAAGTTACGTTTTTGTAAACCAGAAGCCATAGATTTTTAGCGCCATGCACCTGCGTGAGCAGGTTAACGAGGAGAAAGGTGATCGAAAATTCGGCGGATGCCTTTCCGTACCATTCCTGTGCGAGACACATCGGCAAATATGCGGGTAACTGCAAAACAAATACGATGCTGAGGGATGTTTGTAAATCAGAGAGCGTCATGCGTTCTCGTTTGATGATGAATTGTATATATTAATTATAGAAATGAGGAAAATCTATGTGTGGAATAATTGGTTATACAGGAAGTGAAAATGTCAGTGAAGTTCTTCTGGATGCGTTGGAACTTTTAGAGTACAGAGGCTATGACAGTGCAGGTATCGCAGTAAAAAATCATAATACCAAAAAGACGGAAGTGTATAAGCGCGCCGGAAGAGTGAGTGACCTCAGAAAAGTCTGCGCAGAGCACGAGATGACAGCGCGCTGTGGAATCGGACACACCAGATGGGCGACACATGGTGGAGTCAATGACGGTAATGCGCATCCGCATCAGGTGGGAAATGTCACACTTGTACACAATGGAATTATCGAAAATTACAGGGAATTGATTGCAGATTATGACTTAGAGAGAGAATTGAAGTCTGAGACAGAT
The DNA here is from genome assembly GCA_964484605.1 of uncultured Roseburia sp. Taxonomy (GTDB): domain Bacteria; phylum Bacillota; class Clostridia; order Lachnospirales; family Lachnospiraceae; genus Roseburia. Next base: position 17,909 of record CAZAGJ010000050.1, read on the forward strand.
AGCGAGGTAGTGGCAGCGCTTCTTAACCGCTTCTATGAGGGAAATCCGCATGAGGCGATAAAAAAGACTGTCTCTAAGCTGAGAGGAACATTCGCGCTTGTGATATTATTTGAGGATCAGGAGGATGTCATCTACTCTACACGTAATGTCAGCCCGATTGTGGCAACCTTATGTGAGGAAGGTGCGATGCTGGCATCGGATCTTACGGCTCTTTGCCGTTTTACGAACCGCTATTTTGTTGTTCCTGAGTATCATATTCTGGAGCTTCACAGCGATAAGCTTGTGCTTAGTGACTTTGATGGCAACGAGACAGAACCGGAATTTCTGACTGTTGATTGGGAGTTAAACAGCGCCGGAAAGAACGGGTATCCATTTTATATGGAAAAAGAGATTATGGAGCAGCCGGAGGCGATTGAGAATACGATTAGTCAGCGAATCAAGGGCGGCTTGCCGGATTTTGAGGCAGATGGTGTGCCGGATTCTATTTTTAAAGAGTGTGAGAGAATTACAGTCATCGCCTGTGGAACGGCTATGCATGCAGGACTTGTAGCGCAGGCACTTGTAAAGTCTATTCTTCATATGCACATTGATGTGGAGATGGCATCGGAGTTCATGTATTCAGATCCTGTGATTGATGAGAAAACTCTTGTAATTGCGGTATCGCAGTCCGGTGAGACAATTGATACCTTAGAGGCACTGAAATATGCAAAACACCGTGGTGCAAGAACCCTTTCCATTATCAATGTAAAGGGTTCTTCCATAGCGCGCGAGAGTGATTATGTGCTTTATACAAATGCCGGTCCTGAAATTGCGGTTGCAAGTACCAAGGCATACACGACACAGCTGGCAGTATTCTATCTGATTGTTGCAAAGATGGCACATTCCAGAGGTGTATTCACCACAGAACAGACACAGAGTTTTATACGCGAACTGCAGAGAACGCCGGAGGCTATGAAGCGGGTCTTAGAACAGCGCAGAGATATTCATGTGGTTGCAAAGAAAGTGTTAGAAGCGAAGGACTTATTTATGATTGGCCGGGGATTGGATTATTCGATTCTGTTAGAAGGTTCACTGAAGCTTAAGGAAGTATCCTATATTCATTCGGAGGCGTATGCGTCCGGTGAACTTAAGCATGGACCTATCGCTTTGATTACACAGGATACACCGGTGGTTGCGGCTGTGACACAGGAGAAGCTGATGTCTAAGGAACTTTCTAATATCAAGGAAGTGAAATCCAGAGGAGCAGATGTGGTAATTTTCATCAAGGAGGCTATTGCCGGCAATTTGGCGGATGAGTATGAAGTATTCAAACTGCCGGATATGCAGGATGAATTTATGGTAATGCCGGCTTCCGTTGCATTACAACTGTTGGCATATTATGTGTCATCAGATAAAGGGTTTGACGTGGATAAGCCAAGAAACTTGGCGAAAGTAGTAACAGTAGAGTAAGATAGGGTTCTGGTTTAGGAAAACGAAAAAATGGCACAGAATGTATTCTTTGCTTTGAGTGTGTTAAAAGTTGTCCATTGGACGCGTTGTAGATTGGCAGGAGAAATTTGAGATGTTTACAGAGACGAAAAAAACGGCGGAAATGATGCTGCCATACTATAACAAAGTAAAAAATGCTTGGAGCAAAGAGAGCTGCAGTCCTTCTCTTCGTGAAAACTGGCCGAACGGAAACATAGCAAAAGGTCAGTGTTTTGTAACGGCAATGGCTGTCAGAGAAGTATTCGGTGGGGATGTCTTTGAACTGAGAATCAAAGAAAAGGAAATCCACTATTACAATGTAATTGATGGAGAAATTGTCGACTTGAGCAGTGAACAATTTGACGAACCTATCACGGCAGATTTTTACCGTACAGGTACACCGACAGATATAGTATTGAGAATGAGCGACCCGATAAAAAGGGAACGCTATGCAGCTTTAATTAACCAAATGAATGCGGAAACATCAAAATTAGCAGGAAAGGTATAATCCTTTCCTGCTAATTTTGTATAAAGACAGAATATATATTGGGAAACATGGGTATAAAACTGCATAGGATATATGGAAAGAAACTGTGAGGTTTTTATGCCAGATATTAAGAGTACACAGATGAATAATGTGGATCGGGGGGATTTGCGCATACAGGTAATTGCGAGGGGGGCGAGCACACCGATTAACAATGCAAAGATTGCGATATCTTATTCCGGAGATCCGGAGAGTACAATGGAGGAGGTGAATACGGATGAATCCGGCATTGCCGAAAAAATTACGCTTGCTGCACCTCCACTTGAATATTCCATGCAGCCAAGCGAGATGCAGCCATATGCGGAGTATACCATTCAGGTTACTGCTGAGGGATATCGCCCAATCAACATCTCCGGTATTGAAATTATGTCGGGTCAGCTGGCGCTGCAGGAAGTCCGCATGGATGCACAGGAAGCCGCGGTAAATCCGACGGATAACATCGTGATACCGGCACATACGCTGTATAAAGAATATCCGCCAAAGATACCGGAATCAGAGATTAAACCGGTTACTGAGACAGGTGAGATTGTTCTTAGCAGGGTAGTTATCCCGGAGTATGTGGTGGTGCATGACGGAGCACCGAGTGACACAACAGCGCGAGATTATTATATCCGGTATCGGGACTATATTAAAAATGTGGCATCCAGCGAGATTTATTCAACGTGGACAGATGCGGCAATCCGGGCAAATGTGCTTGCAATTATGTCTTTTACATTGAATCGTGTATACACAGAGTGGTATCGGAACAAAGGCTATAATTTTACCATTACATCTTCTACGGCATATGACCAGAAGTTTATGTACGGAAGAAATATTTTCCAAAGTATTTCAGATGTGGTGGATGAGATGTTCCAGAATTATCTGTCCAGACCAAATGTAAGACAGCCGATATTGACGCAGTACTGTGACGGACAGCGTGTGACCTGTCCGAACTGGATGAGTCAGTGGGGAAGTCAGTTTCTGGGAAGTCAGAATTATGATGCCGTGGAGATTATCCGCTATTACTATGGAAATAACATGTACATCAATACAGCGGAGGAAGTGTCCGGTATCCCGGCATCCTGGCCGCGCGTCGATTTGTCGGTTGGCTCTACGGGAGAGAAAGTAAGACAGGTGCAGGAACAGTTGGCGCGAATTTCCCGTTCTTACCCGGCGATTCCTACGGTAACACCGGATGGTATCTATGGACCGGCAACCAGAGCAGCAGTAGAGAAGTTTCAGCAGGTCTTTGGACTGCCGGTAACGGGAGTGATTGATTATCGTACATGGTATAAAATCTCAGAAATTTATGTGGCAGTTACACGTATTGCGGAGCTTGTTTGACGGTTGGTTTTTCAATCAGGATATGGTAAACTGGTTCGTAAGAGTGGGCGATAGGAAGATGATTCGTTACTGCCCGGAGCTGTCATGCGAAGCCATATTTTACTGTGCATAATTTTTATTATCAGGACTTTGGACGAAACACATTTCCGAAAACAAATTTCAAAATCTTTTCGAGCAAAATGCGAGAATTT
>CAZAGJ010000051.1:0-21366 GCA_964484605.1 uncultured Roseburia sp.
CATGAGCATGAGGAGCATGATGAGAATTGTACTTGTGGCTGTCATGACCATGAGCACGACCATCATCATGAGCACGAGGAGCATGAGCATGACGAACATTGCTGCCACGGAGAGCACGACCATCATCATGAGCATGGTGAGCACTGCGGATGCGGACACCATCATGAGCATGGACATCATCATGCGGATGAAGTATTTACAAGCTGGGGCAAGGAGACTCCTCACAAATATACAAAAGAAAAGATTGAGGATGTTCTCAAGACTCTTTGCGAGACAGATGATTACGGTGTAATTTTGCGTGCTAAAGGTATGGTTGAGGATGTAAATGGCACATGGATTTACTTTGATATGGTTCCGGGCGAATATGAGCTTCGTGAGGGTGAGCCGGATTATACAGGCCGTCTCTGCGTGATCGGAACAGACATTGATGAGCACAGACTGGAAGAATTATTTGAACTTGCGTAGTCGGTGCGGAAGGTGACAGTGTGATACTGTCAGGATAGAAAGGATTTAGTATGCAGGAAATACCAATTTATTTATTTACCGGATTCATGGACAGCGGTAAGACGACACTGATTAAAGAGACCTTATTTGAAAATGGCTTTGCCGAGGAGGGCAATAGTCTTATCATTTGCTGTGAAAACGGCGAGGTAGAGTTTGATGAGGCAGAGTTGGCGAGAATCCATGCGAAGCTTGTCATGATTGAAAATGAAGAAGATTTGACCGCGGAGCGTCTGGCGGCGATTGATGCAGAGTATCATCCGGATCAGATTTTCCTTGAGTACAATGGTACATGGGGGATGGATTCACTGATGGAGACACAGATTCCGAAGGGCTGGGTGATTGTTCAGTCACTTGCGACGGTGGATGCGACCACATTTGATATGTATCTTAACAATATGCGTGCGATGATTATGGAACAGCTATTTATGGCGGATGTTGTTATTTTTAACCGCTGCGATGACAGTACGGACAAGGGCAAATATCGTCGTAATGTCAAGTCATTAAACCGCAAGGCGCAGCTTGTCTATGAACGTGCGGATGGCACGCTTGATGAGCGTGAGGAGGAGCTTCCGTTCGACATTTCTGCCGATGAATTGGAGATTTCAGATGCGGATTATGCCATCTGGTATATGGATTGTATGGACGACCCGAAGAAGTATATCGGTAAGAAGATAAGCTTCCTGGCATTGGTTTACAATCCGGACAAGCTGAAAAAGGGTGTTTTTGTACCGGGCAGATTTGCAATGACCTGTTGCGTGGATGATGTAACCTTTATCGGCTTTAAGTGTAAATATCCGGATGAGGATAAAATACCGCACAAGTCATGGATTCATATTACGGCGGAAGTGCGATATGAGTTTGCAAAAGAGTACAAGGGCAAAGGTCCTGTGCTCTATCCAATATCTATCACACCGGCGGAGAAACCGGCAACACCAGAAGATGAGTTAGTTTATTTCTCATAGTAGTGGTTAGGGAATAAATGAGATTAAGAAAAGATATGTTTTTTTACTTTGGTAAGAAGACATATCTTTTTTCTATCTATTCAGAACTTTATTATATTACCTGAAAGAGTAGCCTCAAAGTTCCCAAGACTTGCAAAAAAACATGTGATAGAAAGATTGAGGATGCAGGTGCTTTCTGCTAAACTAATCAGCAGAAGAGGGCAGAGATGTTCTCAGATACAAATCGGAAATTATGTAATGGAATTAGGAGATGGAAATAGTATGCAGAAAAGAGATTTCAAACAAGCCAATGCCTCGTTAGAAAATTTACGACAAAATTTAAAAATGAAAGAATTTGCAAAGGAAATATTACTGGAAGAGAACTATAACAAATTTATGAAATCATATTGGTTTACATTTTGGTTTCAATTACTTGGCATATTAGCTGGATTTATAGTTCCGTCCGTTGTTTTACTTATTGTTTTTAAAGATATAACCTATGGTTGTTTAGGAGTTACAATAGGAGTTCTATGGATGTGCATATGGATGCCGTTCAGTTCGGTAATACCCTCAACGAGAATATATAGAAAGTTTGCAAAATGGTATAGAAAGCGGAATGTATCCATGCAAGACTTGGACGAGATATTTTATAAATAAGAAGGGCATATAAAAGATTAAAAAGTAAAATAAAGTGTTGACAAAAACACATTAATGTATTAAAGTACTACCATAACAAAGAAAAACCGTTGAGAAAGAGTAGTAGGCATTTATATCAATATCACAGAGAGCTGCAGGCGGTGGGATTGCAGTATGGAGAGATTTGCTGAATGGACTTTTGAGGGCGACCTGAACCGTCAGTTGTAGGAGTCGCCGGGAACCGGACCCGTTATCCAGCCGGCATGTATGCTAGTACATGAGTGAGTGGACTTTTATAGTCAATATGAGTGGTACCGCGATAATAATTCAGTTTATTACCGTCTCAAGCAACAGCTTGGGACGGTTTTTTTTATTCATTCCCAGAACATAGGTTATTATCGGTATCCCAGCTCCAGCCTCCGAATCAACGCGGATTTTCAAAACTAATTTTAAAATCTGGAGGAAAGAAAATGAAAAGAAAAATGATGACAGTTGTATTAACAATGGCAATGGCCGCAAGCGTTATGAGCGGATGCGGAGGAGCGGACAGCGCTTCAGATGGACCGACAGCGGAACTTGCAGCCACATCAGACGGTGAGGTGACTACATCTGACAAGGTTTACAAGGTAGGAATTGTACAGTATGTAGATGATGCATCTTTAAATCAGATTGAAAAAGCCATTGAAGAGGAATTGGATGCCAAAGGAGCAGAACTTGGCGTGGCATTTGACTATGCGGATTATACATATAATGGTCAGGCAGACCAGTCGATTCTGACACAGATTGCGGCAGAACTTGTGGCAGATGAAGTGGACATTATCATTCCGATTGCAACACCGACAGCAGTGGTTATGCAGAGTGCGACAGAGGACAATCAGATTCCGGTTGTATTTTCCGCGGTGTCTGATCCGGTGGGAGCCGGACTTGTGGCAGATGTGAATGCACCGGGAGCCAATATTACCGGAACATCTGACGCGATTGATACGGATGCAATATTTGATTTGATGCTTGCGGCAGATGCGAATACTAAAAAAGTCGGACTTTTGTATGATAAAAGCCAGGCATCTTCACTTGCAGCGATAGCAGATGCTAAGGCATATTGCGAGGCTAATAACATGGAATATGTAGAAAAGACAGGAACGACAGCGGCAGAAGTGCAGGCGGCAGCGGATGCACTGGTGGCAGCGGGCGTGGATGCCGTATTTACGCCACAGGATAATACGATTATGACAGCAGAACTTGCGATTTTTGAAAAGTTTACGGAAGCGGGTATCCCACATTACACAGGAGCGGATTCCTTCGCATTAAACGGTGCATTCTGTGGATATGGTGTCAATTATGAGGAACTTGGCAAAACAACTGCAGATATGGCAGTAGAGATATTGACAAACGGAGCAGTCCCGGCAGAGACACCGGTTCGTACCTTGGACAGGGGTATCGTAACTGTCAACACGGAAACTGCAGAAGCAATAGGACTTGACTATGCAGTATTTGCAGAGATGTGTGCTGAGGTTGTAGAGACAGTTACAGCGGAGAGTTTTGAATAAAAGATAAGTATCTCTGAAGAGAAAAGACTATGAAAGAGGAAGAAAAACATGGGCTCAATTATCACGTTGTCCATCGTACAGAGTGCATTGGAACTTGGATTTATTTATGCATTGGTGGCGTTGGCGCTTTTTATCTCGTTTAGTATTTTAAATATTGCAGATTTGTCGACGGATGGCTGTTTCACACTGGGATGTGCAGTCTGCGCGACAGTGACGCTTGCAGGACATCCGATATTAGGACTTTTTGCAGCGATGGCAGCGGGGGTGTGCTCCGGTTTTGTAACAGCGCTTTTGCAGACAAAGCTTGGCATACAGTCTATTCTGGCAGGAATTATCGTAAATACGGGGCTGTACACTATCAATATCGCAGTAATGGGCTTTGCATCCAACGTGAATCTGTTTGCCTGTGACTCAATTTTTACATGGGCAAAGGAAACGATTGGCGGAACGTGGTACAAATTGATTGTCGCAGCAGTGGTTGTACTCTTCATTGGTGTGCTTGTTTCGATTTTCTTAAACACCAGACTGGGGCTATCTATCCGTGCAACCGGTGACAATCCGGATATGGTGCGGGCATCGAGCATCAATACGAGCGCAATGATTACAATCGGACTTTGTGTAGCGAACGCTTTAACCGGACTATCAGGGGGACTTTTGGCGCAGTATCAGAAGTCCTGTGATATTAATCTGGGAACCGGAATGGTAACGATTGCGTTAGCAAGCCTTATTATCGGAGAGACGATAATAGGAAAAGGCAGTATGTTAAGACGCGTGGCAGGAGTTATCATAGGAAGCTGTCTGTATCGTTTTATCGTGGCAGTCGCACTTCGCATGAATGTTCCGGCAGAGTGCTTAAAATTGGTTTCATCCATCATTGTGGCGGTGGCAATTGCTTTTCCGTATTTAAAAACACAATCCATGTTCTATAAGCAGAAACGTACCACGAAAGCAGAAAATCGCAGATACATCAGTGAATTACAGGAGAAAGAATGCACAGAGGAAGGAGGAAACGAGTGATATGACAGGAAAGAATCCAATGCTTATTATGAAAAATGTCACCAAGACCTTCAATCCGGGAACCGTCAATGAAAAGTGCGCACTTGATAATGTGAATCTGACTTTAGAAAAAGGTGATTTTGCAACGATTGTCGGAAGTAATGGTGCGGGAAAGTCCACGCTGTTTAACGCGATTACAGGTTCCTTTTTCGTGGATAAAGGACTTATCATGCTGGGCGGAGAGGATATTACCTATCAGAAAGAGCATGTCAGAAGCAAGGTGATCGGACATTTGTTTCAGGACCCACTGAAGGGAACTGCGCCGCACATGACGATTGAAGAAAACATGGCACTTGCGTATCTGCGTGCCAAGACATCCAGAAATGCTTATTTCAGCAGAATCAACGCGTCAGATAAAAAGAAGTTCCGTGAGCAGCTTGCACTTCTTGATATGGGCTTGGAAGACCGCATGAGACAGCCGGTGGGACTTTTATCGGGAGGACAGCGGCAGGCACTGACACTTCTTATGGCGACGATGGTAACACCAAAGATTTTGCTGCTGGATGAACATACAGCGGCGTTAGACCCTGCCACGGCAGAAAAAGTATTAGCACTTACCAGACAGATTGTGGCGGATAGAGAAATTACCTGTCTTATGGTTACACATAATATGCATCAGGCGTTAGAACTTGGTAATCGCACTCTGATGATGGATGGAGGAAATATTGTTCTGGATGTGTGCGGAGAAGAGCGTGTATCCATGAGTGTGGATGATTTGCTGGACAGATTTGCGCATTCTGCAGGAAAAAGGATGGATAACGACAGAATACTATTTTCAAAAGTAAGATAATTATGGCTGGTGTAGAACTTTGGTGTAAAATAGAGGAAAAAACGTTGAAATATAACGTTTTTTCCTTTATGATATTAAAGTAAGTTTCATGAAAGCGATAGAATCCACCTGATTCTGCTTTACATTAAGCTTGCGAAGAACATATATAATATTTGAGTTCACATCGTAGAGATATGAATGGAACAATAAATAATCGAGGAGGTCATCTATGTATCCGATTGTAAGAAGAGAAGAACTGGCAGACAACATTTATCTTATGGATGTCAAGGCACCGCGTGTAGCGCAGTATTGCGAACCGGGACAGTTTGTAATTGTAAAGATTGACGAGGTGGGAGAGCGTATTCCACTGACAATCTGTGACTATGACAGAGAGGCTGGAACCATCACTATCGTATTCCAGACAGTAGGAGCATCTACAAAGCGCATGGTAGAGTTGAAAGAGGGAGATGCATTCCAGGATTTTGTAGGTCCGCTTGGATGTGAATCAGACCTGGTTCATGAAGATATAGAGGAACTGAAGAAAAAGAAAATATTATTTGTTGCAGGCGGTGTTGGAACAGCACCTGTATATCCGCAGGTAAAATGGCTGCATGAGCATGGTGTTGACTGTGATGTAATCATGGGTTCCAGAAATAAGGATTTGTTGATTCTTGAAGATGAGATGAGAAAGGTTGCAACGAACCTTTATGTGACAACCGATGATGGCTCTTATGGATTTAAGGGAACAGGTACTGCACAGCTTCAGGAGTTGTGGGATAAGGGTGTACGTTATGACCACTGTGTGGCAATCGGGCCGATGATTATGATGAAATTTGTCTGTAAGTTAACCAAAGAGCTAGGAATCCCAACAGTCGTATCCATGAACCCGATTATGGTAGATGGAACAGGTATGTGTGGAGCATGTCGTCTGATGGTTGGCAATGAAGTGAAGTTTGCCTGCGTAGATGGACCGGAATTTGATGGACATCTTGTAGATTTTGACCAGGCGATGCAGCGTCAGCAGCAGTACAAGACCGAAGAAGGAAGAGCGATGCTGAAGTTACAGGAAGGCGATACACATCATGGTGGATGCGGAAATTGTAATTAAGTGAAGTGAATTCCGTATGTCAGCCATGAACATACAGGGATTTGATAAATTACAATAACAGAATATATTTATTTGGAGGTTAATGATGGACGTATTAAAGAGAGTTCCGGTTCGTGAGCAGGAACCGCAGGTTCGTGCGGCGAACTTTGAAGAAGTATGTTTGGGATACAATGAAGAAGAAGCAATGGCAGAGGCTTCCCGCTGCTTAGGCTGCAAGAATGCACAATGTATGAAAGGATGTCCGGTATCTATAAATATACCGGGATTTATTGCACAGGTGAAGGAAGGAAACTTCGAGGAAGCTTATCATATTATCAGCAAGTCCTCTGCACTTCCGGCAGTCTGCGGACGTGTATGTCCACAGGAGAGCCAGTGTGAGGGCAAATGTATCCGTGGTATCAAAGGCGAGCCGGTTGCAATCGGTAAGTTGGAGCGTTTCGTTGCTGACTGGGCGAGAGAGCATGGTATTAAGCCTAAGAAAGCAGAGTCTACAAACGGACATAAAGTGGCAGTTATCGGTTCCGGCCCTGCAGGTCTTACATGCGCAGGTGACCTTGCAAAGCTTGGCTATGAAGTAACAATTTTCGAGGCACTTCATGAGGCAGGTGGTGTATTAGTATATGGTATTCCGGAGTTCCGTCTTCCGAAGCAGAAGGTGGTAGCCGCAGAAGTTGAGAATGTAAAGGCACTTGGTGTTAAGATTGAGACAAATGTCGTTATCGGTAAGTCAGTTACGATTGATGAACTGATGGAAAAAGAGGGCTTTGAGGCAGTATTTATTGGTTCCGGCGCAGGACTTCCGAGATTTATGGGAATTCCGGGCGAGCAGGCAATGGGTGTATTCTCTGCCAATGAATACTTAACCAGAAATAACCTCATGAAAGCATTCTTAGACGGATATGATACACCGATTAAGACCGGAAGCAAGGTTATCGTTGTCGGTGGTGGAAATGTAGCAATGGACGCAGCCAGAACTGCAAAACGTCTTGGCGCAGAGGTACATATTGTATATCGCCGTGGCGAGGAAGAACTTCCGGCACGAGTAGAAGAAGTTCATCATGCAAAGGAAGAGGGAATTATCTTTGATTTACTTCAGAACCCGACAGAGCTTCTCGTAGATGAGAATGGATGCGTGACAGGTGCGAAGGTTATCAAGATGGAACTTGGAGAGCCGGATGAGTCCGGAAGAAGAAGCCCGGTTGAGATTCAAGGTTCTGAGTATGTGATTGAGGCAGATACGGTTATCATGTCTCTTGGTACATCTCCAAACCCATTGATTTCTTCTACGACAAAGGGATTGGATATCAACCGCAGAAAGTGTATCGTTGCTGAAGAAGCAACCGGTGCAACATCTAAGGACGGCGTATTTGCCGGCGGAGATGCTGTAACAGGAGCAGCTACCGTAATCCTTGCTATGGGAGCTGGTAAAGCGGCAGCGAAGGGTATCGACGAGTATTTACAGAATAAATAGACATATAAAAACCCATGCATTGAAGTAAAATGCATGGGTTTTGTTTTTAAATGAATTGCGGCAGTTTGATGAACTAATCTCATCTCAGATAATTAAGAATGCAGAACAAATACCGGAAAACAAGTTTGAAATGGTATGGATAATCCAACTTGGAATGATGGAACCATCTGAATACTTTTCGTTAATGTATCCCATAAACCAAGCGATAGTTCCTGTGAATATAGTAATCAAAATCGTTTCCAAGTTCCCGGTAAGAGAAATAAACATTATCCCGTGTAATAATCCAAATAATGCTGCCTGAATAAGATTTGCTGTGTGAAACCCAAACTTATTTGTCAGTCTCTTAAGTAAGAAGCCTCTAAACAACACTTCTTCCGGAAAGGCAGTATTGAAAGCAGCGTAAACAATTATCGCCGATATGGCGTTTGTGCCAAGTCCTGTAAAATCGGAAGATGCAGTTTTAACATCTCTTATTGCATAGAGAGTTAATGCTCCTGTAAACAAAAATGCAATAGACATTATGCCGATGGCAATGAAAGTTTTTTTTCCGCCTGCAATCCTTTTTAGTCCTATCCATTGCAAAAAATTCGGCTGTTTTCTTACAGTTACAAACCACCAGATAAACGGAATGATTAAAAATAAGATAATTTGTATAATGCTACTTATGGTTTTGTTGATTAACAAATTCATAGAATTCCTCCGTATTCCTTAATATACCCTTGCAATTCAGAGGGTGGTTTTAGCTATTATCTAGTCTAAATTGAGATGTTTCTTCTGAATTACCACACAGATAACATAAAATGCAATTGCAAAAAGAACAGAGATAATCATACTCGCAATTGTTGGAGTGGAGAAGATGATGTCGCTGACTGTTACAAAATCTTCATATATATAAGTGTTAAAATATGAATTGCCAGTAAGCAGCAGAACGATGGAACCGACAGTCTGTTGAAGGACATAAATAGCAATTCCGGCTACGACTGCCATGACGATTTTGTGCTGGTTGAACAACTGACCGATGGAGATACTTGCATAGACCGTCAGCAGGTAGCTTACGCAGGAAAATGCCATCGTGACAATCATCAGAAGGATAAAGGAAAGAAACTTCATTCCAAATACCTGCTCAAACTTCTCTAATATCTGTGGGATAGGAGAGTTGAGCACGATGTCAAAAAGCTCACCTTTGGTTGCGCCAAGCATCATAATAAAAATCGATAAAACGAATAATATCATAGAGCCCATCATCCATACCCATGCAGTTGTCAGTTTGACATTAAAAATTGCCATAGGTTTTACCGGAAGCGTATGTGTCAGATACCCTTGGTCGGAGTACATCGTCTTGTAGAAGTGTATACACATATAGACGAACGTGACAAGAAAAAGGGCAAACATTGACAGAATATACAGCATCATAACTGCAAAAAATAAAAGTTGAATGACAAGAGGCATGTTGTCTATATCTGCCTGCATAACATCTGTGGAAAGCCCGATAGTACTGATTAACGTAGAAGCAATGAAAATGCCATAGATAGTTAGCATCAGCTTTGATGTATTTTTGAATTCATATTTAAATAATTTACCTAGCATCGAAATACCTCCCTGAAAAGTGCATCTACGGATTTGCCCTGATTCTCACGGATGTTATCCACAGAGGATGCGAGGCGAATCTGACCATTTTGAATAAAGATAACTTCGTCTAAAATATTTTCAATATCAGCAATCAGATGTGTTGATATCAGAATGGATGCTTCCGGCTCATAATTGGAGAGAATGACATTTAAAATGAAATCTCTGGCAGCTGGATCCACACCTGCAATCGGCTCATCTAAGATATACAAATCAGCTCTGCGGCTCATGACAAGAACGAGCTGTACTTTCTCTTTGGTGCCCTTGGACATGGACTTTAGACGCATATTTGGATGAATCTGAAGTGTTTCAAGCATCTCGTAGGCGCGTACAGTATCGAAATCTTCGTAAAAATCAGCAAAAAACTGGATGACATCAGATACACGCTGGTTCATATTCAGGTATGTGTGGTCCGGCAGATAGGAGATGTGCATCTTACTTTCCACGCCGATTGGCTGTTCGCGCATATACAGTTCGCCGGAAGTCGGGGTGAGTAATCCGTTCATCATTTTGATGAGGGTTGTTTTACCGCTTCCGTTTGGTCCTAACAGACCGATGATATGTCCACTTTCAATCGCCAGATTTATGTGGTCGATGGCAGTGAAGGAACCATATCGTTTAGTCAAGTTCTTACATTCTAATAAGGTACTCATTTGATGTCTCCTTTCATTGTCTGGTTCATAAGTGAGAGTATCTCTTCATTTTTGTAGCCGAGATTCTGCATAAGTTCCAGAAACTCGCTGATTTTTTCTTTGGCAAGAGAAGATTTCAATTCTTCAATCATAGTGATGTCCTCCGTAATAAAACGTCCACTGGTACGCACTGAGTATACCAGACCTGTTCGTTCGAGCTCTGCAAATGCTTTCTGCATTGTGTTGGGATTGACGGCAGCTTCGCCGGCTAAGTCACGTACACTTGGCAGTTTGTCACCGGGAGCGTACTTCCCGGAAATGATATCCATCTGGATACGTTCCACAATCTGCAGAAAAATTGGTCTGTCTGAATCAAGATTCCAAGCCATTCATTCACCTCATTTCGTATTTGGTTATTTGTACTAATGGAATAATACAATAATACAAAGAAAATGTCAATAAGAATTTTCGGAATAGTTGAACAGGATGGAAAAAGTGCTATAATATAGGTGTGCATTGTGAAAGAAGAAACGCACTGAAAAGAGGATGATTGTAGTGGAAGAGAAGAAGTACAGCTTATGGGAAGATGAGCATGAGATTCCGATACAGCTGCAGGAGGATAATGACGAATATCCTTTTGCGGGCTATCGCGTAGTGCTGGAAGAGATGTATGACATGATTCGTAAGTCAGATGCCAGAAAGATATTAGATATAGGATTTGGTACGGGTCTGGTTATGAAGAAATTATATCAGGACGGCTATGAACTTTATGGTGTTGATATGTCAGAGCAGATGGTGGAGGCAGGAAAAGCAGATATGCCGGATGCGAAGCTGGTTATGGCAGATTATTCCTTTGGACTGCCGCTTAGCTTGATTCGTGAGAAGTATGATCTGGTAATCAGTGGCTATGGAATGCATCATCTGGACAACTATGAGCAGACGAATCTGATTAAGGATATATTACGACAGCTAAAGCCGGGCGGAAAACTTATTATCGGTGGTCTGGCATATGAGACCTTTCAGGAGATGAAGGAGTTTAGCAGACAAAATAAGGAAAAGTGGCTCTATAAAGGCGGCTATACCTTATATGATGAACTGGATAAAGTGTTTGAAAATGTTACATGGAAGAAGATATCAAAGTGTGCGGGTATCGTAACCATTACAAAAGAAGATTAATTTTTTATAAAGGCAGGAGCGAAATGCTCCTGTTTTTTTTATTTTGACCGATATATATGTCAGGAAACAATTGGGAGATGCGGTTATGGAATTTCAGAAAGTAAAGGCTGTTGAAAAGACCGGAGTTGCTGGAAGAAAGAGCAAAAAGACCGGAAAGGAACGGGATGCACAGTGGAGTGTACGGTTCCTTGAAGTGCTGGTACGGGAGTTTGAAGAGGAAGAGCGGGAGAAGCAGAATCCTGAGAAGAAAAAGGAACATCGTGAGAATGTGAGCGGAATATCAGAAGAAGAATACGACTGTCGTATTGTTGTAAAAGGCGAGGAAGAGGTACCGATAGACTGGGATTCTTTTGAAGTGACAAGAGATTTTACCGAGCCGGTTTTGACTTCGGAGTTGTATGAGGATATTATTGATTGCGTGAAAATGATAGGTAACTGGCAGGCGAGCATCTTGTACAAAATAGCAAATGCAATCATGCAGGATTACTATACAAAAGCATTGGGAGAGAGGGCTGTCGGGGAACTGTTCCTTGGCTGTTATCAGAAGTGCACAGAGAAAAACAAACAGATTACACTCCCGAAGAAACGGCGGGAGGAGATATTAGTCACATTGTACGAATTCTTTTCCAGAGCGAATGCCAGAAAGAGTGTTGCAGCAAACGAGAGAGAAGGACGCACAGCCGTGGAAAAAAGCGGTCTTTCATGGGCGGGAACAACTTACTATAATTCGCTGTATTATTATGAATATACGAAGATGCAGCGTATTTTTCAAAAAAAGTGCAGAGAAATAGTAGAAAAACAAGGATTAGAAGAAGTCGCGTTTCAAAAAATAGAACAGACGACACAGTTTAAGCAGGCAGGAGGACTGACATATCATAGTATGTTTGTCTGGATACAGCAGAAGGATAATCATCCGGCGAGCCAGTACGGAATGAGAAATTTGCAGAGTGTACCACCGAAGAATTTTGTGTATCTGTATCGGAATCATTGTGCAGACAGTGAACATATGGGAATCAGTGTATTGGAATGTAAGGTGCGAAGCAATTGCCGAGAGCAGAAGAAGCATTTGTGGAGAAGCTTTATACTGGAGGATGGAAGAGACTACCACAACGGAATGAGTTACTTGCTTGAGGGCAGTCTCATAGATGAGGAGGATGAAACGTTATATAGCGAAGCTATGCGCTTTTTACAGAATTTCATCCTCTTTCGGATAGAAGGCTGTGTAGAGTATCTGCTTCTCTGGAAAGAGTAGATACTATGCTTCGGCTGCGCGAAGCAGACAATCTAATAATCTGTCGTTATCCTCCGGGTTCATAATACAGAAGCGGATATATTTGTTGTCCAGAAACGGGAAGGTCGAACAATCGCGAATCATCATCTTTTCACGAATTGCACAGTCAAATAAATCCTGCGAGGTAAGTTCATCTTTTAGAATGCGCACGAGGATAAAGTTGCCGCTTGGCTCGTACACTTTATAAGCAGGATTTTTCCTTAAGGCATCATAGATACGGGTTCGCTCGGAAGAAATTAATGCTTTGGTATGTTCAATATAGTCCTTGTCGGTAAACATCGTCTCTCCGGCAACGACGGCAAGAGAATTGATTGTCCATGGATTCTTTCTTGTATTGATGGACTTGATTAAGTCACGGTTGCCTGTGATTGCATAGCCGAGGCGGAGTCCCGGTGCAGCGAAAAACTTGGATGTTCCGCGCAGGATGATAATATTGTTGTAGTCGTTGGTTAATGGAACGGCAGATATCTCGTCCATATTATTTGCAAATTCCACGTAAGTCTCGTCCACCATCACATAAATGTCGTGCTGTTTGCAGGCATCTAAAATATGCCGCATTTCTGCCCGTGTGATACTAGAGGAAGTAGGATTGTTCGGATTGCAGATAACAAGTAAATCCACACTTTCATTCAGATGAGTCAGGAAGTCTTCGACATCCAGACGGAAGTTGTCTTTTTCGCGGAGCGGATAGTAGAGTGTTGTGCCGCCACCCAGCGCAATTTCGCGCTCGTATTCCGAGTAAGTAGGACCAATAACGAGCGCTTTCTTAGGATGCTCTATCTGGATAAAAAGAGAGATAAGTTCTGTCGAACCATTGCCGACAATGACATTTTCATAATCGGTTCCGCAATAACAGGCAATACATCTGCGTAGAGAAGTGTATTCTCTGTCCGGGTAAGTTGTGATTGCATCAATCCGGTTTGCAAGTTCATGCCGCAGACGAGGAGAGACACCAAGCGGATTTACATTTGCGGAGAAACTGATGATTTCGTCCTTGCTGATACCGTAGATTTCTTCTATCTTTTCCAAATCACTTCCATGAAAATGGTCTTTATGTTTTATCATTGATAACTCCTTCAAATTAGTTTATAATCTATTATAGTCATTGCGAATAAAAAAGCAATAGAAAAGCAGGTGTCGATTTGCGTAAACGGATACAACAGCTAGCAAGGGGAGAGTTCCAATACGCCAGACCACTTCTTTCGTTTTCGACGGATAAAGTTGACATTAAAGTGTTAGAGGGTAAGGACTACACAGGAGATTTTGTCATAACCAGTGCGAATCGTGTGCCGATGAGAGGAATTGTATACACCTCAGATGCAAGAATGGAATGCTTGACTCCACAGTTTGAAGGGGAAGAAGTACGGATTCGGTATCAATTTCACAGTAATGGATTAGTTGAAGGGGATATTCAGAAAGGTGAGTTTTATATTATTTGTAACCAGGGAGAATATAACCTTTCTTTTGTTATGTCCATTTCCAAGCTGTATGCGGAGACATCTGTTGGCAAGATTAATGATTTAAGTGCTTTTCTGGAATTGGCAAAACAGAGCGCGTCAGAGGCACAGCATCTGTTTTATTCCAAGAACTTTAGAAATATATTTACTTCAGATGAGTCGAGAGAGCGGCTTTTGTATGAGGGATTGTATCAGGGAGCACCGTCAGGACAGAAGGTAGAGGAGTTCCTGCTCGGAACGCAGAAAAAGAAGCCGGTTGAGATTATGCTTGCGGAACTTAAGGCAGATTTTTACGGTGTGACAGAGACGCGTAAGGAGACAATTGAACTCCAGCGAAGACAGTGGGGATATGTTGATATCAGGGTTCGCTCTGATGCAGAATTTTTGGTGCCGGAGAAGACACATTTGACGGAAGAGGATTTTATCGGAAGTGTCTGCCCGTTTGAGTATTATATCCGTGAAGATACGTTACATGCGGGACGAAATTTCGGCAGATTGCTTTTTGAAATGCCCGGGAACGTGTATACATACGAGGTGTGTGCATCACGCGGAGATAAGTGTGATGGTACACAGCCGGTAAAATCTGAGCATGCGGATATCAGAGAATGCAGGGCACGATTGATGCAGCTTTACACGGATTACCGCTTGAAGAAGATAGTGACCGGAGCATGGGCAAATCAGTCGATTGAGATATTAGACCATTTGATGGCAATTATGCCAAATGAGGCATTATATCCGCTGATGAAAGCGCAGGCTTTGCTTGTGAACAGACAGCGTCAGGAAGCATCGTGGATTATGGAGGATTATAAGCGCGGCTGCACAGACAGAGAGACACCGGAATGGGGGTACTATCTGTATTTGTGCACGCTTTTGGAGAGAGAGCCTTCCTATGTGGATAGGATGGCAGATGAGATAGAGATTTTGTTTAAAAAGAATCCGGACAGTTCACTGCTTTTCTGGATACTTTTGTTTGTGAAGGAGTCCTATTATCATAACAGTTCAAGGCGTTACAAGGCGATTGAACAATGGGTAATGCAGGGGAACCATAGTCCGTATCTGTATCTGGAAGCCTATTATCTGCTGTGGCAGGATCCGTATCTGCTTGGAAAGCTTGGAAAGTTTGAAATTCTGGTGCTTAACTGGGCGCAGAAGCAGGGAACAATCTCGAAGGATGTTGCACTTCAGGTCATGCATGCAGTGGGGGAACTTCGTGAGTTTGACGCGTTTGTTTATCGTATTTTGGAGGAGTGCTATCGTGTCAATCCCAAAGATGAGATGCTGGCAGTCATCTGTGGCTATCTTATTAAGGGACAGTGTTATGATACATGTTACCATAAATGGTATGAGCTTGGTATTGAGCACGAGATTCGCATTACAAGTCTCTACGAGGCGTATCTGATGTCCATGGACACAAATCAGGTGGGCAGTGTACCGAAGATGATTCAGATGTATTTTCAGTACGACAGTGCTTTGCCATACCGCCAGAAAGCAGCACTTTTTGTAAATATCATTGCAGGACGGGGACATCAGCCTGAGGTATATCAGAAGTATCGGAGGGCGATGGAACAGTTTGCAATGGAGCAGATGGAGGCAGGACATATCGGGGATAATCTTGCAGTGCTCTATGATGAGATGCTTCGTGTGGGAGTTTTGAACACTGAACTTGCATACCGTCTGTCGGATATATTGTTTACACACAAGCTGATATGTCTGGACAAGCGCATTTCTAAGGTGGAAATCTGGCATAAGGAGTTAAAAAAGCCACTGACTGCAGCAGTGGTAAATGGCACTGCGTATTTTTCTGCTTACACGGATAACTACGTGATTATCTTAGAGGATACAGAGGGAAACCGTTTCTGTCGGAGTGTGCAGTGTCAGGATGAAGCCTTGATGCACCCTGAGATATATTTGGAGCGCTGCATGGAACTGGCATCGGATGAATGGACTTATGCACTTGCATGGTATGTAAGAAGAGATGAATTTCCGAAGACACAGGAGGAAAAAGAAAAGATTTTCTCGGTGCTTCTTAAAGAAAAGCAGATTGATAACGAGTTTAAACAGGAACTTCTGATGGAACTTCTTGTCGGATATCAGCGCAGAGAATTTGATTTTTCGACAAGTGATAACGCACTGAAACAGTATTTGAAACGAGCAGATTTAGAGCACATGTCCGTGGTAGTCAGAAGAAAACTTGCAGAACTTTTAACGGAGGCGCATCTCTACGAGAAGGCGTATCGCATGGTAGAGATGGATGGATATAATTATCTTGGTAATGCAGCGCGTGTGGCACTTTGCAGCTATGGCATCACCAATATTGGTTTCGAGGAAGATGATTTCCTGATTGGATTTGCAGAAAGTACATTTTTACAGGATAAGTACAATGATGTCATGTTGATTTATCTTTGTAAGTATTATAATGCTTCAACAAAGTTGATGGCGAAACTCTGGAGAATTGCCGGAGAGTTTCAGATTGATACGTTTGATTTGGAAGAACGTATTTTGACACAGATGCTTTATACGACGGACTACACGCCATATGCGGAACAGATATATGACAGCTACTATGCCGGAGGCGGCAGAGAACTTGTGTGCATGGCATATCTGTCCTATTTTGCTAACACCTATCTGCGGCAGGATGCATTGGTTCCCGGTCATGTATTTTTACAGATTCAGGAGAGATATGTGTCGGGATTGGAACTCAATGAGGCATGTAAACTCGGACTCCTCAAGTATTTAGCAGAGAAAGGGGAACTTACGGAGCAGCAGCTTAGGATTGCAGATGAACTTTTGGCGGAATATATACCAAAGAATATTTACTTTGCTTTCTACCGAAAGCTGGAAAGAAAACTGATTCTTAAATATCATCTGTATGATAAGTTTTTTCTGGAATATCATACGGAACCCAAGCGGCATGTCAAAGTCAACTTCCGCATGGAAAAAGGTGCATATCAGACAGAGGATTTGGTGGAAGTGTATGATGGCATTTATGTCAAGGAGTTTATTCTGTTCTTTGGAGAAACGGTACAGTACTATATTATGGAGGCAGAAGGAATAGAATCGTCTGTGATTGAGAGCAACTGCATCAGCAATAATGATGTATTGGAAAATGAAAATGAAGGTCGTTATGCACGGTTGAATGAGATACTTTTGCAAAGCACATTAGGAGATGCAGATAAGTTAAAACGTCAGATGAAAAATTATTATGGTATGTCTGAAGTGACTGACAAAGTATTTCAAATATTGTAGACACCAGAGGGATAAAGCATGGAGAACCATTTCTATCTTGGCATTGATTTAGATGACCGGAATGCGGTAATCAGCTATTATGAACTGAATATGAAAGAGCCTGAGACGCTTAGCATGGTGGCGGGAAGCGAAGTATATCAGATTCCGATGATTCTTACCAAGAAAAAAGGAATTGGTCAATGGTTTATTGGTGAGGAGGCAGGACGCCTTGCAATTTCGCAGGGGGAGGAAGGGGTAACCCAATTATTATCCTGCGCGATGAATCAGGAAAAGATTTTCGTAGATGGTGAACGCTATCCGGCGAGTGAACTACTTTGTCTGTATTTGAAGAAATTATTGCTTTTGGCAGGAAGTCTTGGCAAGAACAGAAAACCGGACAAACTGGTAATTTGTCTGGAAAAGCTTTCAAGAAATGCAATACAACTCTTTGGAGAGATTACTCCGAAACTGGGACTTTTAGAGAGTCAGGTAACATTGTTAGATCGCAAAGAATGTTTTTACTATTTTGTATATCATCAACAGAGAGATTTGACGCTTCATGATGTCTTTTTGTTTGATTACAGGGGAGAGGACATTCGCTGTTGCCGGGTAACCAGACATCAGAATACGAGACCGCAGCTTGTCACGATTGCGGAAGAAGTGCGCAGAATGAGCGAGAGTGACAGAGATGAAACGTTCCTACACATATTGCAGGATTGCTGCAGGGGACGAATCGTATCATCATCTTATCTGACGGGAGATGGATTTGATGGCGGATGGATGAAGAAGTCAGTGGCATTCCTGTGTCAGGGACGCAGAGCGTTCATAGGGAAAAACCTGTATTCAAAAGGTGCCTGCTATGCGGCAGCAGTACAGGAAGGGGCAGAAAACTGGGAATATGTATATCTTGGTGACAATGAGATGAAAGTCAATGTCAGCCTGAAGGTTTTTAATAAGGGAAATATGGAGTTTTATACCCTGATTAACGCCGGGGACAACTGGTATGAGACGGTTGGAGAGTGTGAGGTTATTCTTGATGGAACACCGGAGATTGCATTTTGGCTGCAGGCACCGAACAGCAGAGATGCGAAGATTGAACGTTTGGAACTTTCTGATTTGCCGAATCGCCCGGAACGCGCGACAAGACTGCGTATTACAGCAAAACCGTTGTCGGATATGAAGGTACAGATACAGATTAAGGACCTCGGATTCGGTGAACTTTTTAAAAGTTCTGATAAGGTGTGGGAGTATGTGATGGTGTTCGCAGAAGAAAGAGAGGGATAATATGGGAGAATTGATTTTATGCAATCAGGGATTGGCTGCACTTCCGTATTATATTGATGAAGCGGCTCTCAATGTCTATTCATTGGAAGAGTTATGCTATTACATTGAAAATAACGTATTCCTTTTGGAAGCGGATTTTATGAATGAAGAATTGTGTACATGGATTGATAAGGAACTGCATCTTACGGAAGTTTCCGCGCAGCTTCGCAGTATATATCGCGGTGGAGGAACTCTTTCGGAGTTTGTGGAGTGTATATTGAACCAGTCCGGATATCTTAGAAACAATCAGATAAGCCGGATTTCTTCAGCACTCAAGGACATGGAAAATAAGTCTGAGTTTGAATGCATTAAGATGAAAGCGGATCGCTATGTAGACAATAAGCGTTACATCAATGCAATTTATGAATACCGCAGGCTTACAGAGATGAAAGATGAGGTAAACGATATTCTCATGGGAAATGTATGGCACAATTTAGGCTGTGCGTATGCAGGTCTGTTTTTCTTTCGGGAAGCGGCGCTTTGTTTCAAACGCGGTTATGAATTAAATGAGAATCCGCAGACAATGCGCGAATGCCTGTATGCGTATCGTTGTATGCATGATGAGCCGGGATTTAAAAATTCAGCTGAGGAATTTGGACTGGACTCGGAGGAAGTAGCAGATATCAGCAGGGAACTCACTGCAGTGAGCCGGATGGAAGAGATTGGAAAGTTTGAACAATGGTTAGATGAGAAGTTTTCTATGGGCAGAGAACAGGAACTTGGTGAGAAAGTGGCAGAATGGAAAGAAACTTATCGAAAAAATTGTAGAATATAGGGATGCAACTTATGTGGTTTGGAAAGAAGAAAAAGAGACAAAGTTATGAAAAAAAATTTGGAGAGCTGGAGACGACCATACTCTCTGAAAAGGATTATAAGGACTCGCGCAAAATTGAACAGTATGTTGTGGAACGCTTAGAGCAGATGATTGAACTGACGAAAGAGATTGATGAAGAAAAGTCAGAGTATCGTATGGTGACTTCGTATCTGAATGATATTCAGATTCTGGAGGATATGCCGGAGGAGGAACACAAGAAGATTGAAGAAACTGCGGTCAATGTCGTGCAGCTGAATGCATCACGCACCGAATTCTTGAATTCTGCGAAGAAGCTTTCGGATTCACAGTTTGCACAGTTAGAGCAGATGGAAGATGAGATTCCGTCTGCAATCAAACGCTTGATGGCAAATGAAGCATATCGGGACTCTCTGCAGAAGGATATGAAGTATCTGGAACGAGAGAAGTCTGAATGGGTGCTGCGCAGAGAATACCTGACGCATCAGGTAAGACAGTTAAAAAATCTGCTGTATATCATGGTTGGAATTGCTGCAACATCAGCAGTGCTTTTGGCTGTATTACAGTTCGTACTGGAATTAAATATGTTTTACGGATGGCTGATATGGATTTTTGCAACAGCACTTATTATCTGCGGAATTTATTTGCGGATGCAGAGTGACAGTGATGAAATTGCTGTAACGGAACGATGCCAGAATCGTGCGATTCAGCTTTTGAATAAGGTCAAAATTAAGTATGTTAATATTGCAAATGCAGTGGATTATGCCTGCGAAATGTACCATGTGAAAAGTGGTGCGGAATTGAGCAGACAGTGGGAATATTATCTGGAAGCAGTAAAGGAACGTGAAAAGTATGAGCGTACCAATGACGATTTGGAATATTTCAAGGGACGCTTAGTGAGGGAATTATCCCAGTATAATTTTTATGATGCACAGGTATGGGTAGTGCAGGCAGCAGCGCTTGTTAATCCGAAAGAAATGGTAGAGGTAAAACATGCGCTTATTAACCGCAGACAGAAGCTTCGTGCCAGAATGGAATACAATATGGATATTATAAAGCAACAGAAAACAGAGGCAGAGCAGCTTTTGGATAAGGTTGGAGAGATGCGCCCACAGGTGGAAAAGATATTGTTTGCGATTGACAGGCTGAGTGAATAGCTGAAAAAGATAAAGTATGCACCATCTGAGATTTTAGAACATAAAGTATTACGAATGAAAAATCAGAGAGGTTGCTGTATGAGAAGATATGCAATGCCTGCGACCACAGAATGTGGTTGCAACCGCACGTCAGAAACACCTGTCAACAGAGAGGAATATACACTTGCCATGGCGTATGTGCCATGGCAGTATTATACGAACACATATGAACCGGACAAAGCCCTTGAAATAGGAACAATTTTCCCAGAACTGGATAAACCGTTCCTTGCAGAGAATAGGGGGTGCCGGAGATGATGATGAACCAGATGAATCAGGAGCAACTGCTGCATTGGATTGATATGGCGAGTTTTGCGATGGTAGATATGATGCTATATCTGGATACACATCCTAAGGATGTGGAAGCGATGAAGTATTTTAATCATTATATGGAACAGCGCCGGGCAGCCATGCGTGCCTATGCGGAGAGTTATGGACCACTTAGTTTAGAAACTGCAAGACCGACAGATTATTGGGATTGGTCTGCTACGCCTCTGCCATGGGAAGGGGGGAGCTGCTGATGTGGACATATGAAAGAAGATTACAGTATCCAATTAATATTACAAAGCCGAATGCTAAGATTGCAAAGATTATCATAAGCCAGTATGGAGGTCCGGATGG
>CAZAGJ010000052.1:0-21081 GCA_964484605.1 uncultured Roseburia sp.
TTCGGGACGCAGAGGTCGCAGGTTCGAATCCTGTCGCATCGACTACAAAAAATGGGTATCGAAAGATACCCATTTTTGCATATCAAGCTTTTCCATTTCAGACATTTCGGTGTTACTTTTTTTCTGTAAACATCTTCAATCCGTGATACAGACAGTACCAGTACTTTGCAACAATGATTGCAATGAGTGCTCCGATGATAAAATACGTCATACAATCCCCCTAATAGTTAAATTATATGCAGCGAAAATAAGAAAATGAGTAATAGTTGAAGTACTATTTATAATATGTTAATTTGTCAGTTTTTTTATGTACAAAAAACTGAATTGGCAGTATAATACAGAGTGGAGTGGTACGAAAGAACTATATACACTATGATAAAAGGGGTAGGACGCATGAAAGAAGCAGGGGTAAAAAAGGACAAAATCCGAGTAAAAAGGAGTATCCGCTTTAAGATTGTGACATTGACGACTGTGATTGTTATCGGTGTTATGCTGGTGTGCGCAGGAATTTTGAAATATTCCATGCAGAACCTGACAGAGAAGATTTTGCTTGATATATTACAGCCGATGGCAGAGGAATCTGCAAATGCAGTTGAGGCGGACATTCATCTGATGGCAGACCGCATGATGAGTCTGGCGGGAGATGCACGGCTTGCTGAGGGGCAGGAGAGGGCAGTGCTCACGGAAGCGCGTGATAACTATGAGATGTACGGCATTGCGGTGTATGATGTAAATGGAAAACAGATTGCCAAAAATGGAGATATTTACAGTAATCTTAGCGAGGCTGCGTGGTTTCCGCTTTTGCAGGAGACGGACAATTTGACAATTGCCGACCCTCTTGTGACAGAGTCGTATGTGGGAATTCCGATGGCGATGCCGATAAAGACAGATGGAGCTACATCTGCATACTTGGTGGGTATCTATAAGTATGATATGTTAAGCGATGTGCTTGGCGGAATCCATATAGGGCAGACCGGTATGGCGCTGATTATCAATGAAGAAGGAAAAGTAGTAGGGCATCCGATGACGGAAGTTGTGATGCAGGAGTTGAATATTTATGAACTCGATACCGCAGATTCGGCTCATGCTATTTTTGACCGTATGGTAAGCCGGGAGACGGGCGTAGCAGAAGGTATGGTAAATGGACAGGAATCCTATGTGGCATTTTGTCCGGTGCGCGGTACGCGCTGGTCGTTTGCGGTTGAGGTGCCGAAGGATGATTATATGCAGTCTACGAACATTGCAATCTACAACACAATGGTAGGAACCTTTGCGGCTTTAATTATAGCACTCATAGCAATCTGGGGAGTGACAACGGTGATTTCAGGACAGCTTAAGAAGGCGATTGCCCGAATGAATAAATTGGCAGAAGGAGATTTGAAGTCGCCGATAGATGTGAGACATTCCGGAGATGAAGTGGAGGTGCTTTCTGTATCCTTAAAATCTACGATAGAGAGTGTAAATAGTTATCTGACAGAGATTGGGCGTGTACTTGACAATATTTCAAATGGAAATCTGAATGTGTCGGCAGATGGAGATTATCGTGGAGATTTTGTTGTAATCAAGGAGTCGCTGACACAGATTATTACATCTTTGAATCAGATAATGAAGCAGATTAGCCTGACGGCAGCCAGCCTGATGCAGACGGCAGAGAATATGAGCGGACAGTCAGAAGAACTGCACCAGTCAGTAGCAAGTCAGACAGATGCGATGCTTGAGTTGAACTCTGAGGTAGAAAGCATTAGAGAAAATCTGAGCGATGTTACGGCAAGTACGAAAGAAACTTCTGAGTGTGCGGCGGAGATTGCAGTGCAGATTGCGGATGGAAGTCAGAAAATGCGTGAACTGAAAGAGGCGATGGAGGCAATTAACCATAGTGCCGAAGACATTACAAGAATCAGTAAGCTTATTGAAGAGATTTCAAGACAGACGAATATTCTGGCGTTAAATGCGGCGGTAGAAGCTGCAAGAGCAGGAGATGCCGGCAAGGGATTTGCCGTTGTGGCTCAGGAAGTAAGGGTGCTGGCGGCACAGAGTTCTGAGGCGGCGCAGAGTACGGTAGAGATGAGCGAGACAGCAAGTGAGCTGATTCGTCATGGCGTTGAATTGACGGCAGAGACATCGCAGTCCTTAGAGGCAATCAGTCGAGGCTCTGATGCGGTAACAGAGATTGCGGCACGCCTGACAGAGGTGGTAAATATTCAGGAAACCTCCCTGCGGGAAATTACAAGCAGAATCGAAGATATTTCTGCGATTACGGAGCAGAATTTGAATTGTGCGGAAAATACAGCAGATGCAAGCGTGGAATTAGAGACGGAGTCTGAAAAGTTAAAGGAACTGTTGGACAAGTTCCGTTTTCACTAGTGAAAACGCTGATTAGGAGGAAAACAAATGAGAAGATGGAAGATGGGGATGGTACTTCTGACATGTGCATTGCTGCTGGGAGGCTGTGGCGGCAATGCAGCACAGACAGGAGAATTGCAGGATGGTTCTTATACAGCGCAGATGTCGGAGTACTCTTTTGGATGGAAAGAGTATGTGACGATTACAGTAAGAAATGGAGAAATTGTAACAACAGAGTATAATGCCGAGAATCCGAGCGGATTTATCAAGAGCTGGGATAATGCCTACATGAGTAATATGCGCTCAATTAGCGGAACATATCCGAATGAGTACACTCGTTATTATGCGGCCCAGCTGACAGGGCAGGGGCTGGATGCAGAGATTGACACGTTGACAGGAGCGACCAGTTCAGGAAACAATTTCAGAATGCTGGCACAAGCTGTGATAGAGCAGGCAATAAATGGTGACTCCACGGTTGTATATGTGGAGGCGGCAACGGCAGAAGAATAGGGAAGGAAGTGCTTGCCAAAGACTTTCCCAAAGAGTATAATTGCAATGATAATTGCGATGATGGAGGAAGATATGGGAAAAGACGTTATTATTGCCTGTGATTTCAACAGCAAGGAAGAAGTGGTAAGTTTTTTGGGCAAGTTCAAGGATGAGAAACCATTTGTAAAGATTGGAATGGAGCTTTTCTATGCAGAAGGCCCGGAGATTGTGCGTACAATCAAGAGCATGGGACACAAGATTTTTCTGGACTTAAAACTGCATGATATACCGAATACCGTCAAGAAGGCGATGTCTGTACTTTCAGGTTTGGATGTGGATATGTGTAATGTTCACGCGGCAGGAACCAAAGGGATGATGCAGGCGGCAATTGAGGGACTGACAAGACCGGACGGCACCAGACCGCTGCTCATCGCAGTAACACAGCTTACTTCCACCAGCGAGGAAGTGATGCAGCAGGAACTCTGGATTGAGAAGCCAATCGACCAGACTGTGATGCATTATGCAAAGAATACGATGGAAGCCGGGCTGGATGGCGTTGTCTGCTCTCCGCTTGAAGCGGGAAAGGTGCATGAAGTGTGTGGAGAGAAGTTTCTTACCATCACACCGGGCGTGCGTTTTGCAGACGGAGATGTAGGTGACCAGAAGCGTGTGACAACACCGGCAAAGGCGAGAGAGTTGGGCTCTGACTACATCGTTGTAGGAAGACCGATTACACAGGCCGAGGATCCGGTAGCGGCATATCGCAGATGTGTAGAGGAATTTGTTGGTTAAGTAAGAGTTACAAGAGGAGAATACGATGCTGATTCTCCTCTTTTATATTATGTGAGGATGATAGATGAGGGGATTGAGTGGAAGTGCATTAAAAATAATTGCAATCGTCACGATGCTGATAGACCATATTGGGGCAGCGGTGCTGGCGCGAATTCTGATTGCAGGGCAGGGCGGCGAGCGGACATACCAGATATATCTGTTGCTTCGTGTCATTGGGCGTATCGCATTTCCCATCTTTTGCTTTTTGCTTGTGCAGGGATTTGAACATACGAGTAATCGTAAAAAATATGCATTGCGTCTGTTTGCGTTTGCACTGATTTCTGAGGTGCCGTTTGACCTTGCGTTTAGCAGTACGATTCTTGAATTCGAGCACCAGAATGTGTTTTTTACGCTTTTTATCGGGCTGCTTACGATGATGGGATTTCATGAGATTGAGAAAAAAACAGAATGGTCGCCGATTGCACGAGGAATTATGATGTCGGTGATTATGTTTGCGGGCATGGCTGTGGCATATCTTTTGCACACAGATTATGATGCGAAGGGCGTGATGTGTATCATTGCATTGTATGTATTTCGCAAGGTACCCGGAGCGCAGATACTGGCAGGATGCATTGCATTTGGATGGTGGGAAATCGAGGCGCTGGTTGCATTTATCCCGATTGCGTTTTACAATGGAAAGAGAGGATGGAACATGAAATATGTCTTTTACCTGTTCTATCCGATACATTTGCTTATTCTGTATTTTGTCTGTATGCAGATGGGAATTGCAGATATTGCAGCGATATAAAGGAGGCAGAGGTACCTATGGAGATTTCAAAAGAGACAAAAAGACATCTGATGCAGGTCATTGCATTTGCAATTTTGCTGTATTGCGGAATTCAGAATTTTGGTGTAGTTGTTGCGGCATTTCGTTTTGTGATGGGAATTAGCATGCCGTTTTTGATGGGTGGAGTGATTGCTTTTATCCTAAATGTTCCGATGAAGAAGATTGAGAAGCATCTTTTCGTAAAGAACAAAAAGATGGAAAAGTTTAAAAGACCATTGGC
Organism: uncultured Roseburia sp.; assembly: GCA_964484605.1. Classification (GTDB taxonomy): domain Bacteria; phylum Bacillota; class Clostridia; order Lachnospirales; family Lachnospiraceae; genus Roseburia. Next base: position 4,671 of record CAZAGJ010000052.1, read on the forward strand.
ATATGTGCTTACATTAGTGTGTGTGATAGGTGTTCTTGTACTGGCAATGGTGGTTGTGATACCGGAACTTGGGAACACGATTACCATGTTGGCAGAGCAGATTCCGGTGGCGGTAAAGAGTATGCAAAGATGGTTTGTGGAGATTCCGGAAAAGTGGCCGGCATTGGCGCCTGCAATTGAAGAGATGGATTTGGATTGGGCGTCTCTTTCTTCCTCTGCGGTGGCATTTGTGCAGGAACTTGCATCTGGGGTTGTCAGCTCCGGTGTGGGCTTTTTCTCCAGTGTTGTGAGCGGCGTGACCAGTTTTGTGATTGGTTTTGTATTCTCTATCTATGTGCTGCTCCAGAAGGAAAAACTGGCGAGTCAGGCGAAACAGATTTTGTATGCGGTTTTTTCGGATAAGGTAACAGAGAAGGTTCTCTCTGTGGCAAGACTTTCCAATCAGGTGTTTTCAAGCTTTTTGTCGGGGCAGTGCTTAGAGGCAGTGATTCTTGGCACGATGTTTGTAATTGCAATGTCGATTTTCCGGATGCCTTATGCAATGCTGGTAGGTATCGTGATTGCGATTACAGCGTTGATTCCGATTTTCGGTGCATTCATCGGCTGTATAATCGGTATGTTTTTGATTGTTATGGTCAATCCGATACAGGCATTGTGGTTTTTGGTACTGTTTCTGGTGTTGCAGCAGGTGGAGGGAAATTTGATATATCCGCATGTAGTGGGTGGTTCCATTGGTCTGCCGTCCATCTGGGTATTGGTTGCAGTTACAGTTGGCGGCAATTTGTTTGGAATTGCAGGAATTCTTCTTTTTATTCCGTTATGTTCCGTGCTGTATGCACTGTTTAGAACATTTGTAAAGAAGCGCCTCGCAGAACGTGAGGTGCCGGAGGAGAAGTGGAAAGCATAGAAATACACATAAAAAGCCCCCGGATGACATCCCGGGGGCTTTCGTTTTACCATTCACTTAAGTGTACGGTATTTATCATCTCATCTACAAAGCGTCCAAGCTCCGCCTTGGTAGCTTCGTCAACTGCTTCTTCATCTTCAATCAGGTAGGATACGATAACGGGAACACCATCGCACATGGTTGCATAACCATATACGACACAATCGTAAGGTGTTCCATAGTCATCCTTATGCTGTATACCGGTGAATCGAATGGCTTCTGCGCCGGTGTCTAAAGTGACATATTCCATTTCCGGAGTCATTTCGTCATAGGTACCATGGGAAGCCATATTTAAAGAGGCATGATAACCGTCGCTATCTTCGCGGTTTAACAAGTCCAGAAATGCATCCTCTAAATCAGCATCCGGCATTATCTCTGTTCCGCATACTGCAACGTAATAGTAATTCGTGGAAACGTAGCTGTATGTGGTTAAACCATTGCCAGTGCCTTCGCATGGAATGGGCAGATTGATGATTATACAATGGTCAATATCTACTTGCATGCGTTCTTCTTTTGGTAAATCATCGTAGGTAAGAAACTCTGCTCCGCTGCTTTCCACAACGTCTGTATCCTGACTCTCCGCGGAATCATCTGTCTTAACTTCCAGCGAAGGAGCGTCTGCACTTGCGGCATCAGATGTATCTGCCGATTCACTTCCGCAGCCATACAGGCAGCCTAGAGTAAACATGCTTAAAAGTAACAGTACTGGTAGTTTTTTCATAGCTCATGTCCTCCTTTGTATTTGTGATAAAAATATAGCATACAACGGCATATTTTTCAGGCATTTTAACTATGCACAAGGGAGTTTTTTGACAACTTGCGAGCGTGAGGAATTGTTGTTTTTGTATTTATATAAAAACCGCAGCATTAGTTCATGTGAGTAAAAGAAGTGTAAAAAATTTTGCCGTTCCTATCCAGTCAGAGAACCGGACAGGGCGGGCATTAGTCGGGCAATTCTACCTTGCCGACAAAAGAATAATAGATTTCAATTTCTTGTCTGCGTAACTCCTGCATCCGTTCCCCTGTTTCCCGGTCAATGCTAGGCTCATGGTGGTTCTCAAAAATCACTTGCTTTTCCGGGGGATTTTCTATGCTGTGTTTCAGCTTGTAAGAAACCTTGTCCGTCTTTAAATTCACAAGGCAGCCCGTATATTCCCGGTATTCCAGCGTCCCCGGCGTGTGGATTTGCTGCTCTGTGAGCATACGGGCTATCTTGGTCGGACCATTCCCGGCAAGGAAAAGGCTGTAAATCTGCCGTACCACCAGGGCGGCTTTCTTGTCAATGATAAAGTTTTCGTCCCCGCCCATGAGGTAGTCATAGACGGGCTTGCTTGTAATGGGCTTTGCTATCAATTATTTAATTGAATAATCTTTATTTTTTCTTCGGAAGCAGCACAAACCCACAAACAAGAATATATCCGATAATTGCGATTATAGATGCTTCTATTCCAAACCCTGCTCCTGTAAGGAGAACATTATCCGAAGATATTATTATCGAAAAAATTGGGCTTCCATAAGTTCCTTGTGCCGTTGTAATATGAAGAATATCTGTTATCATAATAAAGTTCCATGCAGTGTGTAATAAGGCACTATTACTTATGGATTTCCCTTTGTAGGAAACAAGAGAAAACATGATTCCTACTACTGTACCACTTATGATTAAAAGTATAACACCGCTAACTGTAAAAGTTTCCATTGAGGGAATGTGTACTAAACTAAAAAGAAATGATGGAATTAAAATTGCTATATATTTATTCCATCTGCTTTCCAATAATTTCATAATATACCCACGAAACAACATTTCCTCTGTTATTCCCGACTTTAGTGCTATAAGCATGGATGCTATTATAATTAAACATATTTCACCCGCCGAAAAAGAGTTGACTTCAAATTTTCCAATCATTGCAAAAATAGCTGTAACGAATACGGGAAGAAAAACAGATATTAGGATACTCCATTTTTTTGTGTTCGGTGTAATACCAAAGTCCCTCATTTTCAAATGGAGCACTTTTGTTGTATAAAGCCCAAAAAGGAAAACGGTTAGTAATAAAGCCCCCAACATTCTTAGAATTACATATAGTGCATTGTTTGGAAGTTCCACAAACGAAAACAGCAAATCAAAAGGAATGCTGCTAAATAAATCTCCTGCCAAAAATAACAGAAAGTAAACAAGGATATTTACAAGTGTTTTCGATGTTGAAAATTTATGTTGTGTTTGATTCAACGACTGTTCCTCCTCAAAAAAAATATACTCAAAAAAATATCTCTTTGCTGTTATATTGTGTCATTTTCAGTGATAAATTTCTACTAATTGTACGGAATAGCAGGTTGCTCTCTATCAAATTCTTGTATGTTACTTTATCACACATGAGCATTTGCCGCGGGATTGTTTTTAGACGGAACTGACAGAACCCCAATGAAAATCGAAACTCAACAGCTCCTTTGTTGATAAGATTATCATACAGGGAAAATGTGTCTGAATCTTGACTGCAAAATAAAGATTGTCTTAATATGTTATAAGAAATTTATAAAATAAAAAAATAAATTTTTTTGTAACAAAAGAGGTTATTGGTAGTCTAAATAATAGAAAACGAAAAAGGAGGTGAGGCATTCGTGGATTTTGAAAAATTATACAATGCGTATTACATGAAAATCTATTCTTTCGTTCTGCTGCTCGTGAAAAATGCAGACTTGGCAGAAGAAATTGCACAGCAAACTTTTTTTAAAGCATTAAAAGCGAACAAGCCGTTTGAAGGTAAGTCAAGCGAATATACATGGCTCTGTGCAATTGCAAAAAATACAGCTTATGATGTGCTTAAGAAAAATAATAAGCAGGAACAGTTGAATGATGATGTCCCTGACGATACAAATTTTTTGCGTGGAATAGAGAATAAAGAAACCGCGTTTAGAATTCACGAACATTTACATAATATGGAAGAACCATATAAAGAAGTGTTTCAACTCCGGGTTTTCGGTGAGTTATCCTTTGGGGATATAGGTAAGCTTTTTCAAAAAACAGAATCTTGGGCGCGTGTTACTTATCACAGAGCCCGTCTAAAACTGCAGGAAAAAATGCAGTAGAAAGGAAAAAACATGAAAGTTGATTGTGAGATTATTCAAGACCTTTTGCCGCTGTATATTGATGATGTTTGCAGCATAAAGAGCAAGTTTGCTGTGGAAGAACATGTTTCAGAGTGTTCCCGATGCAAAGAGTTACTTAGTAAGCTTGATAACCAGACGGTTACACAAGAATTATCAATCGAAAAAAATCGGGTGATTGAAAAGCATTTGAAAAAAGAAAAAAAGAGAAGCACAATGATAGGACTGATTACGGCAGCGATTCTAATGATTCCTGTGATTGTATGCTTGATTTGTAATCTGACTGTGGGGCATACACTTAATTGGTTTTTTATTGTTTTGACGTCAATTATGGTTTTTACATCAATTACTGTTGTTCCACTGCTGGTTAATGATAGAAAAATACTGTGGACGGCTTGTTCTTTTACAATATCATTAGTGGCATTATTAGGGACGATTTGTATCTATTCAGGAGGAAAATGGTTTTACATAGCGGTAATCCCCAGTGTTGCCGGACTGGTTATCTGCCTTATGCCGTTTCTTATTAGACATATATCGCTGCCTGTGGGAGTGCGCAACCACAAAGCATTGATTAGCATGGTTGTTGAAAGTATTGCAGTTTTCAGCATTATAATAGCAGCCGGTCTTTATTCAAAGTATCCGGGATACTGGGATGTGGCTATTCCTATTACATCATATTGCCTGTTAATATTTTGGGTAATGGTGCTTATTTTAAGATATCTTTCAATATCTAAAATGTTTCGAGCTTCCGTTGCCAGTCTGGTAAGCAGTTTGCTTCTTGCCTTTGTAAATGATGTAGTAAGCTTGTCTCTCGGAGAATTTGATGGAATTAGTCTTGCAAATGCTGATTTGACTAATTGGAATGCTTCTACTAATAATGGAAATGTAGGATGGTGTATCATTGCGACAGGCGTAATATTGACGCTGATGTTTGCTGTCTTAGGATGTAAGAAAAAAGCAGCTGATAAGGAGAATGGTTATGTGGAAGAATAATAGTAAAAAGGCACCGATAGGTGTCTTTTTGGGATGGATACTATTTTTAACCATTTTTGTCTGGTCTTTTGTCAGTGCAGCAATTTATAAGGCAACGAAAAGTGTTCTTGCCTGTGCAATATACCACGCATTTATTGATTCTATCGGTGCGATATATGATTGGAATGCTTTGTTTGATGCATATCCAAAGACAAATGCAATGCTACTTTATTTTGGAATAGTTTTTGTGGCGGCAGTTATTATTTGGAACATATATGATAGGAGAGAGATGAGAAGATGAACAAGTTTGTACTGAGACAATCGCTGCTGTTATTGCTGACAGCTGTGATATGGGGAAGCGCATTTGCGGCGCAGAGCGTGGGAATGGAATATGTAGAACCGTTTACGTTTACTGCACTGCGCAATGTGATTGGAGCGGCAGTGCTTGTGCCGTGTATCGGTTTTGGGCGCAGGATGCGAACCCAAACAGAATTGCAGGTCGAAGATAAATCGGGGGAAGCGGAGCGAAAGACGCTTTTGGCAGGAGGTGTGAGCTGCGGTCTGCTTTTATTTGTGGCAAGCAATTTGCAGCAGTTTGGAATTCAGTATACAACGATTGGAAAAGCTGGATTTATCACGGCGATGTATATAGTGCTTGTGCCTATACTGGGTATCTTCCTGAAAAAGAAGGCGGGTAGACGCGTGTGGATGGGTGTGGTTATCGCTGTGGCGGGGCTTTATCTGCTTTGCATGACAGATGCCGGATTTTCATTGCAAAAGGGAGATATGCTTGTGCTGCTTTGCGCGTTTGCGTTTGCGGTACACATCTTGGTGATTGATTATTTTGTTGTCCGTGTGGACGGGGTAAAGATGTCCTGTATTCAGTTTTTTGTCTGCAGCGTATTGTCGGCAGTGTGTATGTTTTTATTTGAAAAACCGGATGCGATGAGGATTTTACAGGCGTGGGCGCCGATTTTATACGCAGGCGTTCTTTCCAGCGGCGTGGGATATACGCTTCAGATTGTAGGACAGAGAGGAATGAACCCGACAGTAGCATCCCTGATTTTGAGCCTGGAGTCAGTGGTATCTGTTATTGCAGGCTGGGCAGTCTTGGGACAGTCGTTGTCAGTTCGGGAGTTGATTGGCTGCGGATTGATGTTTGGAGCGATTGTGTTGGTGCAGCTTCCGACAAAAACGGGTGAGTGATTTGTTGCTAATTTAAAATTTTAGCGTGGCGGCAGAAGAGAAACTATGTTATGATAGAAAAGAGCAAAGCTTTCGGCATACGAAGGCTTTTATTTTTTCATACAATGAGAAGAATAAGAAAAACGTTTGAGATAGAGACAGGAAGTGAAGATATGATTCGCAGTGCGGCAAAAAACGATATTCCGGCACTTATGGAGATTTATAATGAGGCAATTTTACATACAACAGCGACTTTCGACACAGAAGTGAAGGATATGGAGAACCGTATTGCATGGTTTGAGGAACATACCGGGAAGTATGTGATTTATGTATATGAGACAGCCGGATGTGTGGCGGGGTATGCGTCCCTGTCACGTTACCGTGACAGAAAGGCATTTGATGCAGCGGTGGAGATTTCGATTTACATACATGAGGATTATCGAGGGCAGGGGATTGGCTACAGTCTGATGCAGGAGACGCTTGCCTATGCGAAGGAATGCCGGGAGATTGAGACGGTGGTGTCGCTGATTACAAGCGAAAACACAGCAAGCATTCATTTGCATGAAAAGTTTGGATTTTCTTATTGTGGTCAGATTCGGAATGCAGGAGTAAAATTTGGCAAAAAACTTAGCCTTAATGCATATGAAATCATTTATGACAGAGGCTAAGACAGATGAGGTGAAAAAGCCGTGGTAAAGTATTTCAAAACAGATAATCAGATTATATATGAAGAAGAGCGTTTAGAAGATGGTGTATGGGTGCAGATGATTGCACCGACAAGTCAGGAGGCAGAAGCAGTTGCTGAGACATTGAATGTAGATATTGATGATGTGAAAGCCGCTCTCGACTTAGAAGAGAGGTCGCGTATTGAGTTGGAGGATGGTTATACACTTATTCTTGTGGATATTCCAACAACAGAGCTGAGACATGAGAAACAGTCTTATACTACGATTCCGCTTGGTATTATATTGACGCAGGATGTGATTGTGACAGTCTGCACGGAGGACACACCGGTGCTGAAGAATTTTGTGATGAATCGTGTGAAGGAGTTCAGTACGAAGAAGCGTCTGCGTTTTGTGTATCAGATATTGTATCGTACTGCGGCTACTTATCAGGCAAATCTGCGAATTATTGACAAGAGAAGAACGGAGATTGAGGAGCGCATTGGAGAGGATACGGAGGATTCAGATCTGGTTGATTTGCATGAATTAGAGTCAACACTGGTATACTTTGCAACGTCCCTGCGCGCGAATGGTGTAGTGCTTGACCGACTGACGCGATATAAGCGATTGGAGCAGTACCCGGAGGATAAGGAATTGTTGGATGATGTTATTATTGAGAACCAGCAGGCGATTGAGATGACATCTATTTATCGTGACATTATCAACGGTACAAGAGAGTTGATGTCCTCTGTGATTGACAACCGTTTGAACAATGTTATGAAAATCCTGACAACCATTACGATTGTCATGGCGATACCGAATATTATTTCCGGGGTTTACGGCATGAATGTGGCGAAGCAATGGATGCCGTTTTCGGAAACACCGTATGGATTTTTGATTATCTGCGGTGTTATAGGATTGAGCTGTCTGGTTACGTTATTGGTATTGCACAAGAAGAAAATGTTGTAGGAGAAAAGATGCAGACGAGAATATATGGAACCATCGGACCGGCATGTCAGGATACAGACATGCTGGTTCGTCTGTTTGAAGAGGGGATGACAGGGATTCGCCTTAATTTGTCACATACGAGTCTGGAGGATGCTTCGGGATGGATTGCTAACATTCATGAGGCATATGGAAGATTTTGCCAAAAGGCTGGAGACGACAGAAAAGGAGAGAACTCAGAAGATTTTCGGGTGGCGTCAAAGCCGGAGATTCTTATCGACCTTCAGGGACCGGAATTACGCATAGGCCAGCTTGGCATGGAGCGTGTGCTGGAGGTGGGGAATGAGCTTTCTCTTGTGGCAGATGGACAGAATAATTTGTTTGACCCTACGGAGATTCCCGTGCCGGAGATTGTGCTTTCGTATTTACAGCCGGAACAGGAAGTGCTGTTAGATGACGGTAGGATTCTGCTGAAAATAGAAGAAATATTCCGCGTTGGAAACGGATGCGGGGCAGAAGCAGTCGTTATGAGAGGCGGTAAACTGTCTGGAAGAAAAAGTATTGCGCTGCCGGGTGTGGAATTGCATCCTGCGACATTGACGGAAAGTGATTTACAAAACATCAAGAGTGCCAAAAGATATGGAATTACCGGTGCAATGCTGCCTTTTGTGAGGAATCAAGAGGATTTGAAAAAATTAAAACAGGCTTTAATAAATGCAGAAGCTGAGGATGTTAAAATTTTTGCTAAGATTGAAAATATGGAAGGCGTAAACCGGCTGCCGGAGCTTCTGCCTTACTGTGATGAGATTGTAATTGCCAGAGGGGACTTGGGAAATGCGGTTTCGTTGTGGGAACTTCCGGTGATACAGGAACGTATCGCAAAGATGTGCCGGGCAGATGAAAAGCCGTTTATGGTTGTCACGCAGATGCTTGCTTCCATGGAGCAGAGTGCAGTGCCAACGCGGGCAGAAGTATCTGATATCTATCGCGCGGTTGCGGGAGGCGCTGCATCAGTTATGCTCACAGGAGAGACTGCTTCCGGGGAATATCCGGTGGAAGCAATGCGTTACATGGTTAAGACCGTGCGCACAGCGGAAGACTATATTTTATAATTCAAAGCGTCCGCTTGCGCCGCACGGAAGCACCAGACCATTGGAGGATACCGGAAGGCCGATTTCCTCTGCGGTAACTTTTCCGTGATATTTTTTTAATACGGTGTTCATCATATAACTCAACACTGCCGGCTGAAGTCCGGTTGTGTAGGAATTGATGAGGAAGAAAAGCGGCTCGTCAGTCAGAAGCTGCTCACACAGCTGAACCAACGGATAGATAGCGTCTTCAATCTTCCATATCTCGCCTTTTGGGCCTCTTCCATAGGAAGGAGGATCCATGATAATTGCATCATAGTGATTTCCTCGGCGGATTTCACGCTCTACGAACTTTACGCAGTCGTCCACAATCCATCGGATTGGTGCGTCTTTCAGACCGGAGGAGACTGCGTTTTCTTTTGCCCAGGTAACCATTCCTTTAGAAGCATCTACATGGGTGACGCTTGCACCGGCTGCTGCAGCGGCAAGTGTCGCACCGCCGGTATAGGCAAAGAGATTCAATACCTTTATCGGACGACCCGCCGTACGAATCTTCTCTGAGAACCAGTCCCAGTTTGTTGCCTGTTCAGGGAAAAGTCCGGTATGCTTGAAGCTAAATGGCTTTAGGTTAAATGTTAAAGAACCATAGTTTATCGTCCACTGTTCCGGCAAATTAAAGAACTCCCACTCACCGCCGCCTTTCGCGCTGCGGTGATAGTGACCATTCATTTTGCGCCAGCCTTTTTCACTTTTTGGGGTGTCCCAGATGACCTGGGGGTCTGGACGAACGAGAATATAATTTCCCCAACGCTCCAGCTTTTCGCCTTTGGAGCAATCTATAACTTCGTAATCTTTCCAATTATTTGCAATCCACATAATAATCCTCTTTCTGTGTGTATATGAAAACTTTCCGGGTAACAGTTCGGCTGGTTTTGTTTGCCGGGCTACCGGACAAACTGTGCCTTATTTTTTCTTCCATGTTGCAGGCATGAAAAGCACCAGTACCGGGAAAAGTTCAAGTCGTCCGGCAAGCATATCGAACATCAGGACAAACTTGGAGAACGATGAAAAAATAGAAAAGTTCATGGTTGGACCAACGAGGTTTAATCCGGGACCGATATTGTTTAATGCAGAAACAACTACTGTAAAATTTGTGGTAAAGTCAAATTCGTTAATGCTGATACATAAAAGGGAACCGAGCAGCATAACGAAATAGATGACCAGATATACATTGGCAGAGCGCAGTGTACTGTGTTCTACTACGTGTCCATCCATGCGGATTTTGCGGATTTCGCGTGGATGAATAATGAGCGAAAGTTCCTTTTTGATTGTTTTGAGAAGAATAACCAAACGGGAGACTTTCATACCACCACTTGTGCTTCCGGCACATGCACCGATAAACATCAGAACAACCAGAACCGTCTTAGACATGGCTGGCCATAGATCATAGTCGGTGGTTGAATAACCGGTAGTTGTGATGATGGAACCAACCTGGAAAAAGGCATGGCGCACGGTTTCGCCAAGTGTTGCATATATATGGCGCGTATCATAGATGATAGCGCCGGCGGCTGCCAGTATAATGAAAAAATACCAACGGACTTCCTCCATGTGGAAGGCATCCTTTATCTTTTTAGATAAGAGGAAGAAATAGAAGGTATAGTTGACACCGCTTAAAATCATAAAGATAGTTACAATATTTTGCAAGGCAGGAGAATAGCCTGTCATGCTATTATTTTTGATTCCAAATCCTCCGGTTCCGGTGGTTCCGAATGAGATGCAGAGCGAATCAAAAAACGACATGCCGAACACGCAGAGAAGAACAATCTCGCAGACAGTTATGACAATGTATATGCCATATAAAATTTTGGCAGTGTCCTTTACATGCGGAACCAGTTTGCTTACGGAAGGACCGGGACTTTCGGCTTTCATGAGATTCATGGTGGAACCACCCATCAGCGGCAGAATCGCCATGATAAACACAAACACACCCATACCGCCAATCCAATGAGTAAAGCTGCGCCAGAATATATTGGCGTGGGAGAGTGCCTCCACATCGGTCAAAATACTTGAACCGGTAGTTGTAAAGCCGGAGATAGTTTCAAATAGGGCATCTACATAGGATGGAATATCACCCGACAGGACAAATGGCAATGCACCGAAAATACTCATGACAATCCAGCTTAATGCAACCGTTACGAATCCCTCATGCGTATACAAATTGGAGGAATTTGGACGTTTGCGGGTCAAAAGCTGACCCAGTACAAAGCATAGCGCAGCAACAGACAGGTAGGCAAAAGTGTCGTCCTCGCGGTAACATAGTCCTGCTAAAGCCGGCAAAAGCAAAAAACCACTTTCAAATTTTAAAATATAGCCCAGTATATAAAATACCATAGAATAATTCATCGCTGCTTAACCCTCCAAAATTTCCTGAATATCAGAGATACGATATCCGGAAATCACAACAAGTACAGAGTCCCCGGCTTTCATCACATCCTGACCGGACGGAATGATGACTTTGCCATTCCGGTAGATACAGCCAATCAAGGTGTTGCGACGGAAGCGCAAATCGGCAAGAGGAATGTCTACGAGCGCAGAATCTTCCTTAATAGTAAACTCCAATGCCTCTGCTTTGCCATTTGCCAGCTTGTAGAGCTTTTCTACATTGCTGTTTTTGGAATTGTTAGTAGAACGTACATATTTTAAAATGTAGTCTGCCGTAATTATTCGAGGATATATAATACTTCCGAGATTCAACTCGTTTATAACGGAATTGAAACTTACACGGTTGATTTTTGTCACGGTCTTCGCGGAGGAAACTTTATTTGCATGCAGTGAGAGAAGAATATTTTCCTCGTCTAAGCCGGTCAGGGCGGCAAAACCCTGTGCATTTTCAAGTCCTTCCTCTGCGAGCACATTTTCATCGGTTGCATCTGCACAGATAATGGTTGCTTCCGGCAAGATTTCTGCTAAATGTTCGCAGCGTGCAGGGTCAATCTCGATAATGGTTGTATCAATACCGGATGCGATTAAATCCTTGGCTAAATAATAGGATACTTTGCCTCCTCCGGCGAGAATTGCATTATTGACACGGTTTTTCATAATGCCAATCTGGCGGAAAAATGCGATGGCATTACTGCGCTGCGCGACAACGGCAATGGTATCATTCTCCTGAAATTCAAAATCTCCGTTTGGAATAATGAGTTCTTCGCCACGCATGGCAGTACATATAAGTACGTTCTGACGAAGCAGTGGTGGCAGATTCATAAGCTTCATGCCGATTAGTGTGGAGTTTGCACATACTTTAAAATGCAGAAGTTCCACATGCCCCTTGGCGAAGGAATCTACGCGTATAGCCGAAGGAAACTGGAAAATACGAGCAATCTCCTGTGCAGCAATCTGTTCGGGATTGATAATCATGGCAAGTCCCAATTCCTTGCGGAGAAATTCCATCTCGCCATTGTAAATCGGATTGCGTACGCGGGCAATTGTCTGGCAGTGCCCGGTTTTTTTGGCGATGACACAGCAGAGCAGATTCTTCTCGTCATCACCGGTAACGGCAATGAGCAGGTCTGCAGTTGCAATGCCGGCTTCGTTTAATGTTTTATAGTTCACTCCGTTGCCGACAATACCCATGGCATCCAGGCGATCAGTAATGTATTGTACTTTGTCTGGTTTTTCGTCGATTACAACAATGTTGTGGTCTTCATTGCTGAGTTGCTCTACGAGTGTGTAGCCAACTTTTCCGCAACCCACAATAATTATGTCCATAATATACACCCCTTGGAAATAAATAGTTAATACAGAGCCATTATAACACAGCAAATAAAAAAGGGAAGCGCAAGTGAGAAAATGTTGTTGGGAAGAAACAGTAATCACAAATGAGTTTCTTCTATATATAGTATGGCTTGTGAATGCACATACAATTCTGTGAAAAAAGTGAAAAAAGTACTTGCAAATGGAAAAATCATCATGTATACTTAGCATTGCTGTGACATTGATAGCGTAGAAGCGTGAGGTTGCTGCAAGCGATTGCAGGTTTTCCGTGGAGCGAATGTCAAGTTAGGAAACTGGCGACAAGTCACTGTATCACGAATAAAGTCTACGGAAGGTAGAACAGGTAGTAGAACGTCCGTGTGGACGCGCGCGAAAGCTTTGTGATGATTGAGCTTAAAGCTGCGATACACCTGGTAATGTGTACAGTCACCGCTTGTCGTACTGAAATTAAAGTGCGAAAAGGAGGCGACTTTTTTTATGGCAAGTCAAGTAATGAGAATCACTCTGAAGGCTTATGATCACGAGTTGGTTGATTCATCAGCACAGAAAATCATCGAAACTGTAAAGAAGAACGGATCACAGGTGAGCGGTCCGGTACCTCTTCCGACTAAGAAGGAAGTTGTTACTATCTTAAGAGCTACTCACAAGTACAAAGATTCCCGTGAACAGTTCGAGCAGAGAACTCATAAGAGACTTATCGATATCGTAACACCGACTCAGAAGACAGTTGATGCGTTATCCCGTTTAGAGATGCCGGCTGGTGTTTACATCGATATCAAAATGAAAAACAAATAAGTTTTTCAAAAATCATTTGATTGATGAGACAATATCCTGAAGGGTTTTATATAGAAGCAAAGAATGTTCGGCGTATGCCTCCATTCTATGTGGCACTGTCCACATCCACTTATATGGACTTTCTAGGATGAACGGTTCCGCTACCCCATCAAGATGGGCATGAAGCGTTCCGCTGTAGAGAAAACAGGAGGTAAAAGTAATGAAGAAAGCGATTTTAGCAACAAAAGTCGGAATGACTCAGATCTTCAATGCAGACGGTGTATTAGTACCAGTTACTGTATTGGAAGCAGGTCCTTGTTCTGTAACACAGGTTAAGACTGTGGAGAACGACGGATACGAAGCAGTACAGGTTGCATTTGTTGACAAGAAGGAAAAGGTTGTTAACAAGGATGCGAACGGCAAGAAGACTGTCGCTCGTAGACATGGTGTTAACAAGGCAGAGATGGGACACTTTGCAAAGGCTGGTGTTTCAGGAAAGAGATTCGTTCGCGAGTTCAAGTTTGAGAACGCAAGCGAGTACAACTTAGGCGATGTAATCAAGGCTGATATCTTTGCAGAGGGCGACAAGATCGACGCTACTGCAATTTCTAAGGGTAAAGGTTTCCAGGGTGCTATCAAGAGATTAGGACAGCACAGAGGTCCTATGGCTCACGGTTCCAAGTTCCATCGTCATCAGGGTTCCAATGGTGCATGTTCTTCGCCAAGCCGTGTATTCAAGGGTAAGGGAATGCCTGGACATATGGGTAGCGTTAAGGTTACAACTCAGAATCTTGAGATTGTAAGAGTTGACGCAGAGAACAACCTGCTTTTAGTAAAGGGTGCCGTACCAGGTGCTAAGAAGTGTTTAGTAACAATTAAAGAGACAGTAAAAGCTGGTAAATAGTGCTAGATAGGAAAGGAGGAACTTAACGATGGCTAACGTAGCTGTTTATAATATGGAAGGCAAAGAAGTTGGCAAGCTGGAGTTAAATGACGCGATCTTCGGTGTAGAAGTAAACGAGCATTTAGTACACATGGCTGTACTTCAGCAGCTGGCAAACAACCGCCAGGGAACACAGAAGGCTAAGACTCGTTCCGAAGTAAGCGGTGGTGGTAGAAAACCATGGAGACAGAAGGGAACCGGACATGCAAGACAGGGTTCAACAAGAGCTCCACAGTGGACACATGGTGGCGTAGTATTCGCTCCGGTGCCAAGAGATTATTCTTTCAAACTCAACAAGAAAGAGAAGAGAGCTGCATTAAAGTCTGCTCTTACATCTCGCGTAGCTGAGAACAAATTCATCGTTCTTGATGAGTTAAAGCTTGATGAGATTAAGACAAAGAAGTTCGTAGAGGTTATGAACAACCTTAAGCTTGAGAAGGCACTTGTCGTATTGAACGACATGGATGTAAACGTTATCAAGTCTGCAAGCAATGTGCCGGCAGTTAAGACTGCTCAGACAAACGAGCTTAACGTATTTGATGTATTGAAATATGACACAGTTGTTGTAACAAAAGACGCTGTGAAGACTATCGAGGAGGTGTATGCATAATGGCAAACGTACAGTATTATGATGTAATCCTCAAACCAGTAGTAACAGAGAAGAGCATGGCAGCTATGGCTGAGAAGAAATATACTTTCTTGGTTCATCCGGAAGCAAACAAGTCCATGATTAAAGAAGCAGTTGAGAAAATGTTTGACGGAGTAAAGGTTGCAAGCGTCAACACCATGAACATGGATGGAAAGAATAAGAGACGTGGCATGGTAGTAGGAAAGACTGCTAAGACAAAGAAGGCTATCGTAACATTGACAGCAGACAGCAAGGACATTGAGATTTTTGCGGGTCTTTAAGATTGGGTAGCGAATTAGGCACAGTAAAGTGCGATAATAAACATTGAAAGGAGAACAACAATGGGAATTAAGACATATAACCCATATACACCTTCCAGAAGAAATATGACTGGCTCTGATTTCTCCGAGATTACAAAGACAACTCCAGAGAAGTCCCTTACAACTTCTTTAAAGAAGAATGCTGGTCGTAACAATCAGGGTAAGATTACAGTTAGACACCATGGCGGTGGAAACAGAAGAAAATACAGAATCATTGATTTCAAGAGAAACAGCAAAGATGGTATTCCAGCAAAGGTTATCGGTATCGAGTACGATCCGAACAGAACAGCTAACATTGCATTAATCTGCTACGCAGATGGCGAGAAGGCTTATATCCTTGCTCCGGCTGGTTTGACAGACGGTATGACAGTTATGAGCGGCGCGACTGCTGAGGTTCGTGTTGGTAACTGCTTACCACTTGAGAACATCCCGGTAGGTACTCAGGTACACAACATTGAGTTGTATCCGGGTAAGGGCGGACAGCTTGTTCGTTCCGCTGGTATGAGCGCACAGCTCATGGCAAAAGAAGGTAAGTATGCAACACTTAGACTTCCGTCTGGAGAGATGCGTATGGTTCCTCTTAACTGCCGCGCAACAATCGGTGTTATCGGAAACGGTGATCACAACCTTGTTAATCTTGGTAAGGCTGGACGTAAGCGTCATATGGGTATCCGCCCGACAGTTCGCGGTTCTGTTATGAACCCGAATGACCATCCACATGGTGGTGGTGAGGGACGTGCACCTATCGGACGTCCGGGTCCATGTACACCTTGGGGCAAGCCTGCTCTTGGTCTTAAGACCAGAAAGAAGAATAAGGCTTCTAACAAGCTTATCGTAAGAAGACGCGATGGCAAAGCTTTAAAATAAGTGATAAACGAGCGAATCGGAAAACGGAGTCAAGCACTAGTTACTTCCTTTTCAAAAGGAAAAGAATTAGGGCTTGATTTCTCCGAACAGCTCTGTTATAATAGCAAAGATGTTTCGAGTTCTATGAAACACGCGGGTGCGTGTGAGGAACTGATAATATTAGGAGGTAAATTATGGCTCGTTCATTAAAAAAAGGACCATTCGCAGA
>CAZAGJ010000053.1:0-20672 GCA_964484605.1 uncultured Roseburia sp.
ACCGTACTCTTCTGATCAAAGTATGCCAGTGTGATATGTCTCGTTTCTTTATCAATATTAATCGGAGTAATCGGAGTCGGCACCTTTTGAATCAAGGCAAGCCCATGTTCTAAATACTTTTCATTTGTCCGATTAATGAACTCCTCTAAGGTGGAGCCTCTTAAACCTCTTGAATTCCAGGTTGCCATCTGCTGTTCCTCCAACTTCTTCTTTCCCTAAATTATAAGTGATTCCGTGAAACGAAACAACCCAAAGATTCTCTTTGTAAAAAGTTGCTTCATATGCTATACTTAAAAAATATAGTATAGATTTCCGCCCCGTTCCGGTCGGTGGATTGGTATTTTAACTTGGGAGGTAATGCCAAATGGTAATGAATGAATCCACAGAAAATTATCTGGAGACAATTTTAGTATTAAATCATAGATTGGGAAATGTCCGTTCTGTCGATATAGCAAATGAAATGAATTTCAAAAAACCAAGCGTCAGTGTCGCGATGAAGAATCTGCGAGAGAACGGTTATATTACCGTAAGCCCGGAGGGATATATTCATCTGACCGAAGCCGGGCTTGAAGTGGCCGAGACGATTTACGAGCGTCATACGATTATTTCTAACTGGCTTACAATGCTAGGTGTCGATCCTCGTGTTGCTGCAGAGGATGCCTGCAAGATCGAGCACGATGTCAGCAGCGAAAGCTTTGAAGCCATCAAGCGCCACATCAATGCAAGTTCAGAAAAATTTTAGTTAATACATGCATAAAGAATCCCACCCATTTATTTAAAATGAGTGGGTTTTTTCCTGCACAGATACTTTACTGTGTCAGGCTTATCCGATCAATTAAGGCTAGTTCATCTGCCGTAAATGCGGTATTTTGAGTTGCTTTAATATTATCCAATACCTGCTCCGGTCTGGATGCGCCAGCTAAAACACTGGTGACAATGCCATCACGCAGAATCCAACTGAGTGCCATCTGAGCAAGTGTTTGACCACGGCTGGCTGCCAGGTCATTCAACTGACGTATCTGGCTGAGGCGCTCCTCAGACAATGCATTTTCCTTTAAGAACCGTCCATCCGTCATAACACGACTGTCTGACGGAATCCCCTTCAGATAACGGTCAGTCAGTAACCCTTGCGCCAACGGAGAAAAAGCGATAATTCCTTTTCCCAGCTTGGCAGCAGTTTCTTTCAGATTATTATTCTCAATCGTGCGGTCAAAAATAGAGTATCTGTTCTGATTGATTACAAACGGAACATGCATTTCCGTTAAAATCGCAGCGGCCTGCTCCAACTGAGCGCCCGTATAATTGGAAAGCCCGACATACAAAGCCTTGCCTGACGAAACTGCCGTTGCCAGTGCGCCCATAGTTTCCTCCAGCGGCGTGTCCGGATCCGGACGATGGTGATAGAAAATATCTACATACTCCAATCCCATCCGCTGTAAGCTCTGGTCCAAGCTGGAAAGCAAATACTTGCGACTGCCCCAGTCTCCATAAGGTCCCGGCCACATCCAGTATCCTGCCTTAGTCGATATAATCAACTCGTCTCGATACACGCCCAGGTCTTCTTTTAATATGCGGCCAAAGTTAATCTCTGCCGTTCCCTCCGGCGGTCCATAGTTATTGGCAAGGTCAAAATGCGTAATTCCATTGTCAAAGGCTGTGCGACACATCTGACGCATATTATCAAAGCGTCCCGTATTGCCAAAATTGTGCCACAATCCCAGTGATACTGCCGGCAATTTCAAGCCGCTTGTACCCAGACGATTGTATGGCATAGTCTCATAACGAGTTTCAGAAGCAATGTACATCTCGTAATCCCCTTTCTCAATACATGAAAAGCATTTTCTTTTATTATTATAATAAATCTAACCCCTTTAAAACACAATCAAATTCTGCTCCGCATGGTGCAGTCACTTCTCTTCCATCCGCAAACACCATGTGGTATGCATGAAGCATCTGAGAAGTAATCTGAAGTTCTTTACGGAAACGTTCATTTACTTTTTTATCTCCATACTTCACATCCCCCACAATCGGATGTCCAATCGAAGCTAAATGTGCACGAATCTGGTGAGAACGTCCGGTAATCAAATGTACTTCAAGCTCCGAATAGCCATTTTTTACATGTAGCGGCACATACTCCGTCTCAATCGGCAAAAATGCGTTTACTGCGGCATTTTGTGGCTTAGATGGATATATCGTCACTTTGTTTGTATGTTCATCCTTAAGAAGCCATCCTTTTATGTAAGCTTTATCCTGTACTTCCCCTTTGACAATACAGCGATAATACTTCTGCACCGTGCGCTCCTTTAGTGCCTGCGACATTTCCTGTAAGCCCTTTAACGTCTTTCCGGCTACCAGAAGACCGGATGTATTGCGGTCAAGACGGTTACAGACAGATGGCTTAAAGGTACGCATCATCTCCTCTGTCAATTCCCCCTTCGCAATGAGATAACTTAAAATGTGCTCATTGGCAGACACATCCGCATTCTCAGCTTTCTGTGAGAGCATTCCCGAAGGCTTGTTGACAATCAACACATCCGCATCCTCATAGACAACCGGAAGTGCTTTCAGTCCCTTTAGCTTTTCATAAGCAGATGCCGCTTTTTCATTTCCGGCAAACTTATCAAACGTATCATCAGAGAAAAATAGCTTTACAGCATCTCCGGTTGCTAATTTTTCCGTGCCGTCTGCCTTCCTGCCATTTAAAGTAATATTTTTTTTGCGAAGCATTTTATAGATGAAGCTGTTAGGCGCATTCACTAAAAGCTTTTTTAAGTATTTGTCAAAGCGTTGTCCTGCTTCATTGCTGTTAATCTGAAACTCACGCATATAGTCTAACCCTTTATCGCTTTCCTGATTTCTTCTTATGGATGTTGCGGATAGTCTTTTTCTTGCCGCCGCGTCCGCTGGCACCGCTTTCCTTCCCACCGCTGCGTCCGTTTCCTGCGTTATTTCCGGCATAACCACCGGAAGATTTTTTGCCATAGCCAATGCTTCGCGGACGAACCAGACACTTCTTGTCAAATCCGATTAAATCAGTACGTCCCGCCTTTGTCAGTGCTTCTACGACAAGGTCATAATTCTTCGGATTACGGTATTGAATCAGTGCGCGCTGCATTGCCTTTTCATGCGGATTAACCGCCACATAAACCGGCTGCATTGTACGAGGGTCCAAACCTGTATAATACATACATGTAGAGATTGTCGATGGCGTTGGATAGAAATCCTGCACCTGTTCCGGCATATAACCTAAATCTCGCAAAAACTCTGCAAGTTCTACCGCTTCCTTTAATGTAGAACCCGGATGTGAGGACATCAGATATGGCACGAGATACTGCTTTTTGCCAAGCTTTTCATTCATGTCCTTATATGCCTTTGTGAACTTCTGATAAACCTCAACACTCGGTTTTCCCATCTTCTCAAGTACCGCATTGGAAATATGCTCCGGTGCTACCTTAAGCTGTCCACTGACATGATGTTCACATAGTTCACGTAAAAAGGTTCTGTCCTCATCATAAATCAAATAATCAAAACGAATACCGGAACGAATAAATACTTTCTTTACGTTAGGAAGTTCACGCAGTTTTCTAAGGAGCTTCAAGTAATCCTGATGGTCTACTTTAAGGTTCTTGCATGGCTGTGGGAACAGACACTGCTTGTTCGGGCAGACACCCTTTGTCATCTGCTTATTACATGCCGGAGCGCGGAAATTCGCCGTCGGTCCGCCAACATCATGAATATATCCTTTAAAATCCGGTTCCCATACGATTTTTTCTGCCTCTGCAAGAATCGACTCATGACTTCTGGTCTGAATAATTCTTCCCTGATGAAACGTCAATGCACAGAAGCTGCATCCGCCATAACAGCCACGGTTACTTACCAGTGAAAAACGTACCTCCTCGATGGCAGGCACACCGCCCGCTTCCTCATAACTTGGGTGATATGTTCTCTGATACGGCAGCGCATAAACCTGATCCATCTCACTCTGTGTCAGTGGCTTTGCCGGAGGATTCTGCACGACAAACATCTTTCCATCATATGTCTCAAACAGGCGTTTCGCAACAAATGGATCCGTATTGCAGTACTGTGTGTAAAAGCTTTTTGCATACTCCTTTTTATCTGCCAGAAGTTCCTCATAGTGCGGCAGTTCAATAGCATCGTAAATATCATCACGTTTTCTCGTCTTATATACCGTTCCATTAATAAATGTGATATCCCTGACATCGATTCCGCTGTTTAATGCATCCGCGATTTCAATAATACTGCGTTCTCCCATTCCGTAAGAAATAATGTCGGCACCGGAATCAAGCAGTATGGAACGTTTTAATTTATTAGACCAGTAATCATAATGTGCCAGACGACGCAGACTCGCCTCAATGCCGCCGATGATAATCGGTTTTTGCTTATAAAGCTTACGAATCATATTGCAGTACACGACGGTGGCATAATCCGGTCGTTTCCCCATTACACCGCCCGGCGTAAAAGCATCCGTTGCCCTTTTCTTCTTAGAAACAGAATAATGATTCACCATAGAATCCATATTACCCGCAGACACCAAAAATCCAAGGCGCGGCTCTCCGAGTATATTGACAGACTCTGCATCTCTCCAATCCGGCTGGGAGATAATTCCGACTTTATAGCCGTGTGCCTCTAATAATCTGGAGATAATCGCGTGTCCAAAGGATGGATGATCTACATAGGCATCTCCACAGACATAGACAAAGTCTAACTGTGTAATGCCCTGTTCTTCCATATCCGCTTTGCTAATTGGTAAAAATCCGTTACTCATTCCGTGTCTCCTATATCAAACTATATGTTCTTAATTATTTTCGCGCAATGCTTTTAAATGTTCCAGTTCTTCATCGGTAAGTGCACGATATTCTCCCGGTTTTAAATCTTCCGGAAGGGTTAATGTTCCCATGGAAATGCGTTTCAAGTAAATAACTTCCTTGCCGACTGCCCGAAACATCCGCTTCACCTGATGGAACTTTCCTTCTGTGATGGTAAGTAATATTTCTGAAACAACTGCATCGGCATCCACATCACGCTCTGCCAATACGGACTCATTGTCTGTGCGGCCTTCGTCACTTAGGATAACCAGCCTGCCCGGCTTTGTCAGCTTGTCCTCTCCAATGTCAACGCCCTTTTCAAAAAGCGTGACATCCTCCTGCGTAACCTTGCCAAGTACCTTCGCATAATAGGTCTTGGCAACGTGCTTTGCAGGACTTAACAGTTCATGTGCTAAGGCACCATCGTTTGTAATCAGAAGAAGTCCCTCTGTATCAATATCAAGCCTGCCAACCGGAAAAAGGTCACTCCGCACCGTATCCGTCAGATAGTCCATCACTGTTTTGTGCTGCTTATCCTCCGTTGCCGTAACACAGCCTGCCGGTTTATGAAACAGATAATATTCAAATGCTGTGTAGCTTAACTTTTTGCCGCGCAGACACACTTCGTCTGCCTCTTCATCTATCTTCATTTCCGGCTTTACTGCAACTGCGCCATTCACCGTAATCTGTTTTGCTTTTATGAACTTTTTAACTTCGCTGCGTGTTCCCACGCCCAGTTCTGTAAGATATTTATCCAATCGAAGTGCCATTAAAAAGTCTCCTCATTTTCATCATAAAGATAGCGCAGCATCGGATACGAATTCACACTAAATTCTGTTCCATCTGCATCATTTAAATATACTCCCAGATGCAGATGCACATCAAAATTCCCTGTCGTCCCCGGTATATCGCTGTATCCGGTATCTCCCATATAGCCAAGCAGCGTACCGGCTTTTATCGTTTCTCCAATCTCAAAATCCTTCGCATACTCTGCCAGATGCGCATAATAAAAATATGCGCCGGACGGACTGCGGACACCGATACGATAGCCGCCTAAGCGAAGCCAGCCGATATTCTCAATGACACCATCTGTCATGCTGTAAATCGGATAAATACCGCGCACATTGACCGTAGCCATGATATCACAGCCCTCATGTCCTCTGTCTCCTCCAAAAGTACGGCTTTGCATCCAACTGTCTGCAAATGTTACACCTGCATCCCCGTTCAAAGCTGCGGTTCCCACCGGAAAACGTTCCAAATCATTCCATACGGCATAGACATATCCTGCGATTTCACGAAATTCCTCACCATGATACTTTTTGGCAAAAGAAATATCGTCACGCAGTACATCGCAGTCTGTGACAAGTCCCTCTGTTGCAAAGTACATAGTCAAAAGTTCTGCCAGTTCTCCGGTATCTCCCGACTCCAGCATAAACGCATTTAAAACTTCTACCGGAACCTGATGATCACGCAGATTCCGGTAGGCAGTCTCATAAGAAAAACAATTTATCTGAAGTACCCTCTCCTCCGTGTAACTCAGTAAAAATACATTGAGCAGTACCACGGCGCTAAACAGTAGTATGATGCGGATGCTTCTTAAATTCATGGATGTCCTTCTTTGCTTTTATTTACATCTTTTTAAAAACTCTTTTAATAACTTCCATACTTTTTCTGTGGAAGATATACTCAAACGCTCCTTCGGTGTATGAATGTCATAGTTGTTTGGGCCGAAAGATACGCAGTCCAAATCTGCAATCTTACCAGACAAAATACCACACTCAAGCCCTGCATGAATTGCCTCAAATACTGGGGCTTCATCAAAAAGTTCCTGATACACGGCACTGATAGTCTCACGAATTTCGGAATCAGCCTTGTATTCCCATGCCGGATAATCTCCGTTTACCTCAACTTCACCACCTAAAAACTCGACCAAATGTGTCACACGGTCAAGAATCTCTGCTTTGCGGCTTCCTACACTGCTTCGCGCAGAAGTCGTTGTCACAAGCGCTTCCTCTGTCAATGTAAGTATTCCCAGATTCAAGGATGTCTCCACCAGACCGGGCATCACACGGCTCATATGCTGTACGCCATTTGGAACCTGTCTCAAATAGAAAATCACCTTTGACATGGAATTATATGATAATATCTGCGCCTGCTTCTCTTCACCAACTGATGTCTTCGCACAGATACCTGCATCAGAAGCTGCAAATTCATTCTTAAGTACCTTTTCTATTTCTGCAATATAAGAAAGGAACTCCTCTTTTTTCTCTGCCGGAATCAAAAGTACCGCTTCACTCTCACGCGGAATTGCATTGTCTTTCAATCCACCTGCCATAGAGATAATTCCCATCTCCATACGGTCAGCGATATATTTGAGCACTCTTCCCATCGCGATATTGGCATTGCCGTGCTCCTTATCAATCTCTGCACCGGAATGTCCTCCCTCTAGACCTGTCACTGTCACTGTCACTTCAAGTCCTGCCTGTGTCATGCGTGTAACCGGAAGTGTTACCTCAATCGTCATACCTCCCGCACAGCTAGTCAGAAAATGTCCTTCTACATCGGAGTCAATATTTAGCAGCTTATGACCTTTTAACATGGACAAATCAATCACTTCTGCGCCAAGCATACCGATTTCCTCATCCACCGTAATCACAACCTCAAGTCTCGGATGTGCAATCTCCGGAGAATCCATAATTGCAAGTGCATATGCAACGGCGATGCCATCATCTCCGCCAAGTGTTGTGCCTCTCGCCTTTAAGAAATCGCCGTCCACATAGAGGTCTAACCCCTCTGTCTCAAAGTCAATCTCACGGTCATTCTCTTTCTCGCAGACCATATCCATATGTCCCTGAATAATGATTGGCGCTGCATTCTCATAGCCTGCGGTTGCCTCCTGAATGATGACAACGTTGTTTGACTCATCCTGATAATGCTCTAAATCATGCGCCTCTGCAAATGCAACCAGATAATCACTAATCTGTTTTGTATTTCTAGAGCCATGTGGAATTGCACTCATTTCCTCAAAATAATCAAATACCTTCTGTGATTCCAGATTCATGCTTTTTAATTCTGTTAAATTACTCATATAGTGCCTCCTGTTATTCATATATTGTAGTATGAAAAAGAAATTAATATTCTTATCTCTCGTTGTATTTACCGGATATATTATCTTATTTCCAAAAGAATCCGTAGCTGCCGCTTCAAACGGACTCGTGCTCTGGTATGAACAGATACTTCCGACCCTGCTTCCGTTTGCCATTCTCTCGAATGTGCTAATCTATTCGGGCTATCTGCAGTATCTCATCCGTCCGGTAGCACCTGTGCTGAAAATAATTATTCCAGTCAGTGACAGCGGTGCTTTTATTCTGCTCACCGGATTTCTTTTCGGATTTCCGATGGGGAGCAAAAACTGTGCAGAATTGTTAAAGTGCGGACAAATCAGCCAGGACGAAGCCGATATACTCTTTGCTGTCACGAATAATATCAGTCCTGTCTTTATCAGCAGCTATATCATGACTCAGCAGCTAAAAATGCCACATTTAATCGGGATTAGCTACCTGTTGGTATATTTGCCGCCATTATTGACAGGGAAACTGCTTTTGCACCGAAACCAAAAAAAATCTGCCAGTCAGACAATCGTAAAAAGACCGGCATCCAGATCTCAAATGAATTTTAAAATCATAGATGCCGGCATCATGAACGGTTTTGAAACACTGACCAGACTCGGTGGCTATATTATGCTGTTTTCCATGATTGCATCAATTCTGCAAATGCTTCCGGTCACAGATTTCTGGAAAGTTCTCCTAACCGGCATCACGGAAATCACAAACGGTATCAGTCTGATTCCTACTGCCATACCAAATACAGCCTGCCAGTATATCATAGCAATGGCTTTTACCGCCTTCGGCGGACTTTCAGGAATCGCACAGACAAGTTCTATGATTCGGGACACCAAGCTTTCGCTTCTGCGATATCTCCTTTTAAAACTGTGGTTTACCGTATGCACCGTCATACTGGCATGGCTTGTCACACGCTGCTTTCCGTGCTGAGATAAATAACCGGGATTTAACCTAACATATCTGAGGTAATCTCGACTTTCGGAAGTTCCTCTGTACTGCCTGTCGCAGCAGACTTTGCTTCCGGTTCCTCTGCTGTCGGATTAAGCTCTGCACGATTTGCTGTAACGATATCCAAAAAGCCCTGCAGAGAACTGATATAGGAATCATTACGTGTCTTTGCTGTCTCCATGGAATGAGAAATGGTATTCTCAAGATTGCGGAGAATATCATCCGTATACTGCATTGCACCCATACGAATGCTGTTGGCATCGTTGGTCGCATTATCTAAAATCTCCTGCGCCTGCTTGGTTGCTATCATGACAACCTCATTTGCCTGCGCATATGCCTGTTGCATAATCTGATGCTCGCTGACAAGCTCATCTGTCTTAACCTGAGCCTGCGCAATAATCGCATCGGCTTTTGCCTGTGCATCCGCTAAAATAGCCTCTTTATTGCTGATAATCTTCTGATAGCGCTTAATCTCTTCCGGAGTTTTTACTCTAAGTTCATTAAGGAGTTCCTCCATCTCTTCTCGATTAACAATAATCTTGGAAGAAGAAAATGTCTGCGGCTTACAATTATCAATATACTCCTCAATCTCTTCAATAATCTGCTCGATTCTGCTTGCCATAAAAACGCTCCTTGTTTTAAATGTTCTAATTATTATTTCTGATATTTGTCATAAATTCTGTCGATAAACTGATTCGGAACAAACTTTGAAATATCGCCGCCATAAGAAGCAAACTCCTTGACAATCGTAGAACTCAAATAGGAATACTGCAGACTGGTTGTAAGGAAAATCGTCTCAACCTTAGGATTTTCCACATGATTCGTCTGTGCAATCTGAAGTTCATATTCAAAATCTGTCACTGCACGAAGTCCACGCACGATGATGGTTGCACCAATCTCATCCATATAATCTACCAGCAGTCCATCAAACGATGCCACTGTGACATTTGGCATAGATTCAGTTATCTCTTTTATCATACTAACACGTTCCTCAAGAGAAAACAACGAATTTTTTGCACTGTTATTCAGTACGCCGACTACCAGTTCATCTACGATTTTAGATGCACGTTCAATAATATCTACATGTCCAAGCGTAAGTGGATCAAAACTTCCCGGATAAATTGCTTTTTTCATAAAACTACCTCCTGCATCCTGCTAAAGCATATTACAGCTTTTCAATAAATGCATGCGCATTTGTCTTATATGTTTTTAATTTGCGAAGAGAAAATCCCAATTCTTCGAGATAATCAAACTTTGTTTCCAAGGAAGCCTCAACAATAATTGTCGTATCTTCTTTTAACAATGAGGAAGAAGCAAGATACCGCAGCACTTCCTTTTCAATCTCCTGATTATATGGCGGGTCCATAAAAATAATGTCAAACTGATATCTGCCCTCCATCGCAAGCAGCGCACTCAAAGCATCAGAAGCATATACTCTGCATTCCTTGTCAAACTTTGTAAAGCGGATATTATCCTCAATACATGCAACAGCTTTTTTATTGTTGTCAACAAAAACCGAATAAGCAGCTCCACGGCTTATCGCTTCGAGTCCCATCTGTCCGCTTCCTGCAAACAAATCCAAAAAATAACTTCCCGACACTTCGCTTTGCAGCATATTAAACAGTGTCTCCTTGATTCGGTCTGTCGTAGGTCTGGTACCCATGCCTTCTACCGTCTTAAGTGGCAGACTTCTCGCAGTTCCCGCTATAATCCGCATATGATTCCTCCGCATCTTCTAGTTCTAATCTCTTTTTCAATAGGTGCAGTGCCGCCTGGGTCGCTGCCTGACGCACCTGCATACGGTCACCATCAAACAGATGTCTCTCCGTTACCGTCTTGCCTTTTAAATAACAGCCAATATAGACAAGCCCTACCGGACATTCCTCTGTACCGCCGTCTGGTCCGGCAACCCCTGTCACAGATACCGCAGCCTCACAGTCTGCAGTGCGTGCAGCCGATTGTGCCATATCTGCAGCGGTCTCACTGCTTACAACACCAAAACGCTCAATGATCTCCGCTGATACACCAATCATCTTAACCTTTGCCGCGTTAGAATATGTGACATATCCCTCCTCAAAAAAACTGGAAATTCCCGGCACATTAATCAGTGTAGACGCAATCATTCCACCGGTTGCTGACTCTGCTGTCGTCATTTTATATTGATATTTTTTTAACAATTCATATATGGAATATTCCAGTGACATATTTACATCATCACTGGAATTACAAACTTCCTTATTCAAGTAATCTGCCTCCCCACACACTACTTCTGGTCTTTTAATACATCCTTATTCTTAACAACGTAATCCACCAGAGATACCACGGTCAGAATCAAGGCAATGTAGGTTAAAACCGTTCCGAGGATTTGGAACGCCGGGTGGTTGATATTAAGAATCAACACAATAACCATCAGCATCTGGGAAACGGTCTTAAATTTGCCCCAATAGCTTGCTGCAATAACAACACCGTTATCGGAAGCCACCAGACGGAAACCGCTGATAATAAACTCTCTGGATATAATCACAATCACAATCCATGCTGCCAACTGTCCTGTTTCAATCAGACAAATCATTGCTGCCGATACCAAAAGCTTATCTGCAAGCGGATCCATAAATTTCCCAAAATTTGTCACCAGATTATACTTTCTGGCAATCTTACCGTCTAACATATCCGTGAGACTTGCAACAATAAAAATAGTCACTGCAATATAATTTCCGTACCCTTCAAAATAAGGTGCCATCATAAAAAATACAAAAAACGGAATCATGATAACACGTAAAATTGTAAGTTTGTTTGGTAAATTCATATTCATACTAAATCAATTCTCCTATCAAATCATATTCATACGCTCCGGTCACCTGCACTTTTGCGATATCTCCGGTCATAAGTTCTTCGTCCGTATTAATAAAAATGTAACCATCCACATCCGGTGCATCACGATAAGTACGTCCGATATAGGCATTCTCATCTGCCACTTTGCCTTCGATAAAGACAAATAACTCTCTGCCATACATCTCTTCATTCTTATCAAAAATGATGGCTTCCTGAAGTTCCATAACTTCTGCCTGCCAGTTTTGCTTTACTCCCTCATCAATCTGATCCGGGAACTCCGCAGCAGATGTTCCCTCTTCCGGTGAATAGGTAAATGCGCCGAGACGGTCAAATTCCATCTCATCGATAAATGCCATCAGTTCCTCATGCATTTCCTGTGTCTCACCCGGGAAACCACAAATCAGCGTTGTGCGCAATGTGATATCCGGAATGTGCTCTCTAAGATTTGTAATAATGCGAACTAAATCCGCATTGTTCGTTCTTCTTCCCATGCGCTTTAACATGGTATCATTGGCGTGCTGAATCGGCAGGTCGAGATAATGACAGACTTTCTCATTGCGAAGCATCGCCTCAATCAGTCCATCATAAATCTCCTCCGGATAACAATACATAATACGAATCCAGAAAAGTCCCGGAATCTTGTTTAACTCATCGAGCAAACGATGCAACGATTTCTCGCCGTATAAATCAATTCCGTAGAGCGTCGTCTCCTGTGCAACAAGTATCAGTTCCTTCGCACCGCCTGTCACAAGTTCTTTTGCCTGTGCAATCAAATCTTCCATCGGCACACTGCGGTAATTGCCCCGAATATGAGGGATAATACAGTAAGTACAGCGTTTGTTGCAGCCTTCCGCAATCTTTAGATACGCAAAATGTCCGCCTGTCGTCACGGTGCGCTTGGTGCGAATACTTGGCAGACCTTCAAGAGTCTTAAAATTCTTATAAAAATGGCCATCCAATGTCTGATGAACCGCATTTACAATATCTTCGTAAGAATTCGTTCCTAAAATCGCATCGACCTCAGGGATTTCTGCTTTAATCTCATCCTGATAACGCTGCGCCAGACAGCCGGTAACAATCAATGCCTTTAATCTGGCGTCTCTTTTATGCTCTGCCATCTCTAAGATAGTGTTAATGCTCTCTTCTTTGGCATCATTGATAAAGCAGCAGCTATTGATAATAATAATGTCTGCTTCGTATTCATCATCTGTCATTTCAATACCGTCATCCCGCAGCATACCAAGCATAAATTCTGTGTCCACGAGATTCTTATCGCAGCCCAGGGAAATAAATAGTAACTTCATATTCCTCTTCTTTCTAATGCCAAAAAGGATGATAAAGCCTATCATCCTTTTATTACAAGTTCTGTCTTACAAATAATCTATTCTTCTGTTTCAGCAGCCTCAGGAATAATCTTAACTTTTCCTTCATACAGTTCCTCAACAGCAACAGAAAGCGGTTTTGGGCAAACAATTTTATCTGCCATCGGCTCATCACCGTCAATAATCTGACGTGCTCTCTTTGCAGTTGCAATTACGATGGAATAACGGCTGTTTACCACCGGCTCCTCACCGATTTCTACGTCATTGTTTACGACCTTCATTAATTCTGTATAAGATGGATGTATCATAATTTTCTCCTTTCAAATTAGCGTTTAAACCCTTTTAATTGCGTTCTCATTGTATTGATAGCATCTATATTACGCAATGCGCGATAGTGCTCGTTCTGAATAATCTCATGTACCTCTTCCACACATGTGGAAAGCACATCATTAATCACCAGATAATCGTATTCTTCGATTCCTTCTGCTTCTTCTAAGGCACGGGCAAGTCTTGACTCAATCACATCCATAGTCTCAGTGCCTCGTCCTACCAGTCGATTCTTAAGTTCATCTGCACTCGGCGGAGTCACAAACAAAAGCAGTGTATCCGGGAATCGCTGTTTTACTTTCAAAGCTCCCTGAATCTCTATCTCTAATATGACATCCTTGCCTGCTTTTAACTGCTCCTCGACATATGCTCTCGGTGTACCATAGTAATTGCCGACATACTGCGCATATTCAATCAGCGCCTCATCTGCAATCATCTGTTCAAATTCTTCCCTGCTTTTAAAGAAGTACTCCACACCGTCCGTTTCACCTGTTCGCGGTGCCCTGGTAGTTGCAGATATGGACAATGCATACTGCTCGCTGTACTTATTCAAAAGTTCTTTAATGATAGTACCTTTGCCGGCACCTGAAAAACCTGAAACAACTGTCAAAATTCCCTTATTCTTTTGCATCATCACAAACCTCTGTGGCATTGCCGTTAAATCTGCCGGCAAGTGTCTCCGGCTGCAATGCAGATAATATTATTGTATTATTTTCGGTAAATATAACACTCTTTGTACGTCTACCCTGTGTCGCATCAATCAGGATTTCCTGTTCTTTGCCTTTTTGAATCAGGCGTTTCGCAGGCGCTGAATCCGATGCAATGATACTGACGACCTTTTCCGTGTTCACCATATTTCCAAAACCGATATTCATTAACTTCGCCATGTATCATACCTATTCAATATTCTGAATCTGTTCACGTACTTTTTCGATATCCGTCTTAAGATTGATACCCGTATCAGAGACTTTTAAATCGTTTGATTTTGAGAGAATCGTATTCGCCTCACGGTTCATCTCCTGCGCAATAAAGTCAAGCTTTCTGCCCATGCCGCCTCCGGCATTCAACGTATCCATCGTACTCTGGATATGACTTCTGAGGCGTACCGTCTCCTCATCGACACAAATCTTATCCGCAAAAATCGTAACCTCTGTCGCAATTCTTGCTTCGTCAATCTGACTGTCTCCTAAGAGTTCGTGTACTCTTTCGCTTAAACGTTCTCTATACTCCTGTAAAATCTGCGGAGAACGTGCTTCGATATAATCCACATAAGTAAGCATGGTCTGAAGCTTGTCAATCAGATCTGCGCGAAGCCGCTCGCCCTCTGCAATACGACTCTCTACAAACTGCTCTAACGCCCCTCTTAGTGCACTCTCCAAACCAGCCCAGAGTTCCTTCTCATCAATATTGGTTTCTTCCATCGTGAACACTTCCGGATATCTGGATAATGTGCTCACACGAATATCATTATCAATGCCAAACTTTTCTGCCATCTGCTGTAAATGAGCCAGATACTGAGCAGCAATATCCTCATTATACTTTAATGAAAAATTATCCTCGGTATAATCTTCATAAGAAATAAAGACATCCACTTTTCCGCGCTCAATATATTCCTTTAAGAGATTACGAATCGCGCTCTCAAAGAAATTCAACTTCTTTGGCATCTTGATGTTCACATCCAAGTAGCGGTGATTCACAGATTTAATCTCCACAGTGAACTTACGGTTGCCCTCCGCTATCTCACAGCGTCCGAAACCGGTCATGCTCTTAATCATGAGTTTTCTCCTATTATGCAAAACATTGTAGCGTCATCTCATTGACATAGTACTCGACGCTAATTCGATTTATTATAAAACGATTTTAAAAGGAAGTCAAGAATTCATTCATCTCATATGGAAGGACTTCCGCCAGATAATCTTTTTCACGCAATGCAGCTTCAATCTCATCCAATATCTCTTCGTTCTCTGCCGTAATCTTATGAAAATGATATCCCGAGGTTACATTTGAAAGCAAGGAGGACTTTCCTGAAGTCAAATCCTGTACAAACCGGCTGACATCTCTGCGGTTTTTGATATTGAGCGGAGCCTCGACCCTGCCATAAATACGGTGATTTACCATGACATTAACCACGTTTCCGCCAAGGTCTACAATGGTCTGCAATTCATCCTCTGCCTGTTCATTAGTGTGGCACAGTTTCATCAGGCGCATTGCCTGTCTGTTCTCATCCAGAAAATATCCTCGCGCCGTAGAGACAATCGGATACCCCTCAGTACGAAGCAGTGCTATATCCTGCACGACAACCTGGCGGCTCACACCTGTGGTTTTCCCAAGCTGCGTGCCCGACAATGGCATATCTGATTCGCGCATCAGAAGTAATATTTTCTTTCTTCTGTCTGTACCGTTCAATTCCCTTTCCATGTTATCGTCCTTTCTCTCTTACTATCTATATCCTCAAATCATCCCACCATTTTTAAGCTTCCAATACTCGTAAATGCTTCAAGCTGACATCAAGAATCGGTGCGGAATGTGTCAATGCACCACTGGACACATAGTCAACACCAAGCGCTGTAATCGTTTCAATATTTTCTTTTGTAATATTACCGGAGCATTCTGTTTCTGCCCTGCCATCAATGATACGAATCGCCTCCGCCATCTGCTCTGTTGTCATATTATCAAGCATGATAATGTCTGCTCCGGCCTCTACTGCCTCCTTTACCATATCAAGATTTTCTGTCTCTACTTCAATCTTGCGCACGAACGGAGCATACTCCTTTGCAGCTGCAATAGCTTCCTTCACACCGCCCGCTGCATCAATATGGTTATCTTTTAAAAGCACACCATCAGACAGATTATATCGGTGATTATGTCCACCTCCGATGCGTACCGCATATTTTTCAAATATACGCATACCCGGAGTTGTTTTTCTCGTATCCAAAAGCTTTGTCTTAGAGCCTTCCAAAAGCTTTGCTACACTATTTGTATAGGTGGCGATTCCCGAAAGGCGCTGTAAGTAGTTAAGCGCTGTACGCTCACCGGACAAAAGCACACGAATATCTCCTGTCACCACAGCAAGAAGCTGCCCCTTCTTCACCTCATCTCCATCCTGTACCATAAATTCGACTTTTGTCTCAGGGTCAAGAAGTGTAAACACACGCTCAAAAATCTGCAATCCTGCAATAATTCCATCCTCTTTACAGATTAACTGTACATCGCCTTTTTTGTAATCCGGCATTACAGCATTTGTTGATACGTCCTCGCTGTTAATATCCTCCTCTAACGCCATTTTGATAAATTTGTCTGCAACAAGCTGCATTGTAATTGGATTCATAATATTACTCCTTTTCTTGTTTTGTGCTAATTATATTTTTCATTTTTGGTTACATAATTAATTGCTTATTTCAGTAATGTCATGTTTCATTAATTCGTGCCGCTGCACGCTTTGCAAATACAAGACTTTCCAACAAACTGTTGCTTGCAAGCCTGTTTTTTCCGTGTACACCATTGCAGCTGGTTTCTCCCACTGCGTAAAGATGCGGCATCGTTGTCATAGAATCACTGTCTACATGTACACCGCCCATAAAATAATGCTGTGCCGGAACAATCGGTATCGGCTCTTTAAATATGTCGTATCCCTCCTCTAAACATTGTCGGCAGATATTCGGGAAATGTTCCCGGATCATATCTTCCGGCACATGTTCAAAGGACAAGTATTCGTAATTGACGCCTTCTTTTTTCATTTCTTCTCGAATAGCTTCAGTCACTACATCACGCGGAAGAAGTTCATCTACAAAGCGTTTTCCTTTGTGATTCAATAAAATTGCACCTTCCCCACGTGCAGATTCAGAAATAAGAAAACTCCTGCCCGGCTTTTTCGTGTAAAGCGTTGTCGGATGTATCTGCACATAATCCATATGTTCTAATTCTACGCCATGCTTTTTTGCAATTCTGCATCCATCTCCTGTCAGCGATGGAAAATTCGTTGAATGTTCATAAAGTCCTCCGATTCCACCGGTTGCCATCACCACATCCTTTGCCGCTATCTGCAATACCTCACCGTCTTTCTTCTGCACAACGACGCCCTGACAGACACCATCCCTTGTCAAAATATCCGTCATCTCCGTATACTCCATAATTGTTACATTGGGCAATTTCTTTACATGTGACAAAAGCGTTGTCGTAATTTCTTTTCCCGTGATATCCTTATGAAAACAGATACGTGGTTTCGAATGCGCTCCTTCTCTGGTATAGGCAAGCGAGCCATCCTCATTTCGTTCAAAACGCACACCCAGTTCCACCAGATGCTCAATTACCGCCCGGCTGCCGCGAATCATGATATCCACACTTTCTCTACGATTCTCGTAATGTCCCGCGCGCATGGTATCCTCAAAATATTCATCATAATCAGATTCATCGCGCAACACACAGATTCCGCCCTGTGCCAGCATGGAATCACAGCTTTCCAAATCTTCCTTTGTGAGCATTAAAATCTTTCTATCTGCCCCCAAATGTAATGCTGTATACAATCCGCTTACGCCACAGCCTGCTATTACAACATCATAATATAAATTATTCATAGTTTCCCTCTTTTCGTCTTTTCTGCAAACGAACATTTACGAGTATAGCACATATGTTTACAGCTGACAAGACACGTGTTGTAACAGTATAGACTGTACATAATATTTCTCTGATACGAATGTTTTTCACAAAAACAGCCATACTAAAAACAGTTTCATGATACAAGTATATAAATTACAGATTTTTCGGAGGTATTCTAATGGTAAATCAAGATACAATTTCTCTTCTGCGCGAATGTAATTCCGGCACACAGATGGCAGTTTACTCGATTGACGAAGTATTAGAAAAAGTAAAAGACCCGTCATTGCAGGAACTTCTCGCCTCTTCCAAGGAGCATCATACTACACTTGGAAACGAGATACACATCCAGCTCAATAAATTAGGCGATACCACCAAAGAACCGGGAGCAATTGCAAAAGGTATGTCATGGATGAAAACCAATACCAAACTGCTCGTAGACGATAGTGACCATGTATGTGCAGATTTAATTGTAGACGGCTGTCACATGGGTTCAAAAACCATTCAGCGATATCTCAATGAATATCGTGCGGCAGATAAAGAATCCCAAAAGTTAGCAGAAGAACTGATTCGCATCGAGGAAAAGCTGGCAGATGATTTAAAAGCATATTTATAAAAGGGAGATGTTCCTTGGTCTATCACTTCCATGGAACATCTCCCTTTTTATTGTAATTGTTCGGACAACCTGCGGACAGGTTCTGTCGGCTTACGAAAAAAATCAGCTCAGCGTCTCAATCTCATCCAAAACTTCGCCAAATACGTTCAAAGCTTCCTGTACCGGTGTCGGTTCTTCCATGTTGACTCCGGCAATCTTAAGCAGTTCTACCGGAGACTGTGAGCATCCGCCGGACAAGAACTTCTTGTAGCGTTCTACCGCCGGTGCACCCTCTTTCAAAATCGCATGTGCAATCGCCACCGCTGCTGAAAATCCTGTTGCATACTGATATACATAGAAATCATAGTAGAAATGAGGGATTCTTGCCCACTCATAGGTGATTTCTTCATCCGTAATCATATCCGGTCCATAATATTTCTCATTTAATTCTTTATACAGTGCACAAAGGTTCTCGGCATTTAAGCTTTCGCCATCCTCAACCATCTTGTTGGTGCGCATCTCATACTCAGCAAACATAGTCTGGCGGTATACCGTTCCCTTGAAGCTGTCAAGGTAATGATTCAGAAGATATGCACGCTCTTTTTTATCGGTTGTATTGGCAAGCAGGTACTCCATCAAAAGTACTTCATTACAGGTAGATGCAACTTCTGCAACGAAAATCTTGTAGCCGGAATAAATATACGGCTGTGTCTCATTCGAGTAATAGGAATGCATTGCATGACCCATCTCATGTGCAAGTGTAAACATATTATCCAGCGTATCATTCTGATTTAATAATACATATGGATGAACACCGTAAACTCCGGCAGAATAAGCTCCGCTTCGCTTTCCTTCATTCTCATACACATCAATCCAACGATTCTCAAATCCTTCTTTTACCTTGGCAACATATTCCTCACCCAGCGGCGCAAGTGCTTTTAATACAGTTTCTTTCGCCTCATCAAAAGGAATCTTCTTCGCAGCATCCGCAATCATCGGTGTGTAAATATCATACATATGAAGTTCGTCCACACCAAGGCATTTTTTGCGAATTTTTACATAACGGTGCATCTTGTCCATATTTTTATTTACAGTGTCAATCAGGTTATAATAAACCTTAGATGGTACATGATTCGCATCCACTGCCGCTTCTAACGTGGACTCATACTTTCTCGCTTTTGCATAGAAAATTTGTTGTTTTACCTGTCCGTCATAAAGACCTGCCAGAGTGTTTGCAAACTGTTTGTAGACACTGTAAAATGCTTCAAATGCATCCTTTCTCACGCGGCGGTCTGACGATTCCTCAAGCGGAACAAAGTTGCCATGTGAAAGGCGAACCCGCTCACCCTTTTCATCTGTAATCTCAGGATATACAAAGTCCGCATTGCTGATACTTGAAAATACGTTGCTTGGTGTCTGTGACATCTCACCAGTCATGGCAAGCAGCTTCTCCATCTCCGCCGAAAGTCTGTGTTCCTTTGTACGCCAAATTTCCTTAATCTGAATACGATACAATTCTAATCCTGATTCCTGTGAAAAGAACCCGTCTATCACATTCTCATCTGCCGCTAAAATCTCCGGTACAATAAATGCAGTACGGCTGCAGTAATCGGTATATAAGCCATACATCTTCTGATTCATTGCCTGATGTGCTGCATTTTTCTGATCCTGATCAAACAGCCTCTCACTATAGGAAAAAGCCTTATCCATTTTCTGTTCTGCCTTTGCAGATAACTCTAAAGTACAAAGCAAATTTGCTGCGCTTGCAGTTACTTTTCCCTCCATCTTCTCCAGTTCATCTGTGAGAGCGGTAATTTCTTCCAGTTCCTGCTCCCATGCCTCCTTAGAAACATAGATATCGCTAAGATCCCATGTATATTCTTCTTTGACTTCACTTCTTTTTGGTAATTCTCTTGCCATAATAGCCTCCTGTTTTTATCTCTCCTATTAATTTACCCACTCCCGAAGCAAAAGTAAAGTCAAAGCTTCCTATTTGCAAATTTTTTTCATTTCCATACCAAAGCAAATTAAGAAGCAAGCCTTGCGTTCCCCTGACCAATCAACTATAATATATAGGCTGTAAATCCAGTAAATTCGGAGTTGTCAT
>CAZAGJ010000054.1:0-20238 GCA_964484605.1 uncultured Roseburia sp.
CACATGATCAGACCGAGGCTATGACACTTGGTACCAGAATCGTTGTATTAAAAGACGGTGTTATCATGCAGGTAGATTCTCCACAGAAATTATACAACGAGCCGAATAACTTGTTCGTTGCAGGTTTCATCGGATCTCCGCAGATGAACTTCGTAGATGCTGTATGTAAGGTAGAGGGTGAGAAGGTATCACTTTCCTTCGAGAACACAACTGTTGTTCTTCCTCCTGCAAAAGCTAAGAAGTTAGCAGATGGCGGTTACAATGGTAAGACAGTTGTTATGGGTATCAGACCAGAGGATATCGGTGATTCTGAGATTGAAATCGAAGCACATAAGGATGCTTCTTTCGAGACAGATGTAACAGGATATGAGTTATTAGGTGCAGAAGTTCTCTTATACTTCAATGTAGCTGGTTCCTCTATGACAGCAAAGGTTGATTCCAGAACAACAGCACGTATGGGTGACCACATTAAGTTAGCAATGGATCCAGAGAAGATTCACGTATTCGATAAAGAAACAGAATTGACAATTACTAACTAATTAGGTAAAATAAGACAAACAATAACATGAAACTGGGTACAGATTTTGTACCCAGTTTTTATGATTCATAGGAAAGTACGGGTAGAAGGAATGATATCAAACCATAAGATTCAAACAGCGCTGGATGAGATAAGGGAAATATCTAAGATTGATTTGGCGATTTACACAGAAAAAGGTAAAATGGTGGCGGCAACTTTTGAGCCGGAGGGCGATATGGAGTTTGCAGTGAGCTCTTTTGCAGAGTCAATGGCGGAGAGCCAGATGCTGTCCGGATGTCATTTTTTTAAGGTGATAGTAGAAGGAGAATTGGAATATGTCCTTGTGACACGTTCTTCTGCGGAAGATGCATATATGGTAGGCAGACTTGCAGTCTGTCAGATTCGCAATCTGGTAGCGGCGTATATGGAGCAGTTTGACCGCAATAATTTTATGCAGAATATTCTGCTGGGCAATATGCTGGTGGTGGATATGTACAATAAAGCCAAGAAGCTGCATATTGAACAGGCAGAGCGAGTGGTATATGTGATCGATTTGGAGGGCAGGAAAGAACAGACTGCCATGGAACTGATTAAGAATCTATTTGTGACGAAAACGAGAGACTTTGTGACGGAGATAGATGAGCAGAGTATCATTCTTATCAAGGATACACGGGATATGGAGGATGAGAGCGATTTGGAGTCTCTTGCTTCCATGATTGTAGACAACGTGCATACAGAGGCGATGGTGCGTGTACGCGTCGGTTACGGCAATCGTGTGAATAATTTGCAGGATATTGCCAAATCTTATCAAGAGGCGAAGATGGCACTTGAGGTGGGGCGTATTTTTTATGCGGAGAAAGAGACGATTGCATACCGCTATCTGGGAATCGGCAGATTGATTTATCAGCTTCCGATGTCTCTGTGCGAGATGTTTATACATGAAGTGTTCGGAGATGAGATTCCGGATGTGTTTAATGAGGAGACGACCACTACCATACAGAAGTTTTTTGAAAACAACTTAAATATTTCTGAGACGGCGAGACAGTTGTACGTGCATCGTAATACACTGGTCTATCGTCTGGAACGTTTGGAAAAAGTAATTGGTCTTGATATCAGAAAATTTGATGATGCGATGACGTTTAAGATTGCAATGATGGTTATTTCGCATATGCAGTATGTCAAAAATGGGGAGAATACCCAGAAATAAATGATAAAGAGGTAGGGAAAATGGCAAAAAAAGCAGCTTATGACGAGAGTAGTATTTCTGTATTAGAAGGACTCGAAGCCGTAAGAAAAAGACCCGGTATGTACATCGGAAGTGTGTCCAGAAAAGGTCTGAACCATTTGATATATGAGATTGTAGACAATGCAGTAGATGAGCATCTGGCGGGAGCCTGCGATACGATATATGTGACATTAGAAGCAGATGGTTCCTGTACGGTTGAGGACAACGGACGAGGAGTGCCGGTAGGTATGCATGCGAAAGGTGTGTCTGCGGCGCGTATTGTTTATACCACATTACATGCCGGTGGTAAGTTTGACGATTCTGCTTATAAGACCAGCGGAGGTCTGCATGGTGTAGGTTCCTCTGTTGTAAATGCACTTTCTACATATATGGATGTAGAGATTAGCAGAGAGGGATATGTACATCATGACCGTTATGAGCGCGGAGTACCGGTGGTTGCTTTGGAAGATGGCTTGCTGCCTAAGATTGCAAAGACGAAAAAGACCGGAACAAAGGTCAATTTCCTGCCGGACCCGGAAATTTTTGAGAAAACAAAGTTTAAGGAGGATGAAGTAAAGAGTCGTCTTCATGAGACCGCATACTTAAATCCTGCACTTACCATTATCTATGAAGACCGCAGAGGTGAGGAAGTAGAGCACAATGTTTACCATGAGGAGGAGGGCATTAAGGGATTTGTCAAGGATTTGAATAAGAACAGCGAAGTACTTCATGATGTTGTATACTTCAAAGGCGAGACCGAGGGTATTACTGTCGAGGCAGCGTTCCAGTATACGAACGAGTTTCATGAGAACATTATGGGCTTTTGTAATAATATCTTCAACGCAGAAGGCGGTACGCACATTACCGGATTCAAGACGGTATTTACGACAGTGATTAACTCCTATGCGAGAGAGCTGGGAACTTTGAAGGAGAAGGATGCGAATTTTACCGGTGCAGATGTCAGAAATGGTATGACAGCTGTTGTATCTATCAAGCATCCTGACCCAAGATTTGAGGGACAGACGAAGACAAAGTTAGACAATCAGGATGCATCCAGAGTGACGGCGAAGATTACCGGTGATGAGATACAGCTCTTCTTTGATAAAAATTTAGAAACGCTAAAGACGGTAATTTCCTGCGCAGAGAAGGCAGCGAAGATTCGTAAGACCGAGGAGAAGGCGAAGACCAATCTTCTGACAAAGCAGAAGTTCTCCTTCGACTCAAATGGAAAGCTGGCGAACTGTGAGAGCAGAGATGCGTCAAAATGTGAGATTTTTATCGTTGAGGGAGATTCTGCGGGTGGTTCCGCAAAGACGGCAAGAGACCGTAACTTCCAGGCGATTCTGCCGATTCGCGGTAAGATTTTGAATGTTGAAAAAGCGAGCATTGACAAGGTTCTTGCCAATGCAGAGATTAAGACGATGATTAATGCCTTTGGATGTGGCTTCTCGGAAGGCTATGGCAATGATTTTGATATTACAAAGCTTCGCTATGATAAGATTATAATTATGGCAGATGCCGATGTCGACGGAGCACATATTTCCACGTTGCTTCTGACCTTGTTCTACCGCTTTATGCCGGAACTGATATACGAGGGGCATGTCTATGTGGCAATGCCGCCGCTTTATAAGGCGATTCCGAGCAAAGGAGAGGAAGAATATCTGTATGATGATGCTGCTCTCGAACGCTACCGTCGCACGCATAAGGGAAGCTTTACTTTACAGCGCTATAAAGGTCTTGGTGAGATGGATGCAGAGCAGCTCTGGGAGACAACCTTAGACCCTGAAAAGCGGATGTTAAAGCGTATTGAGATAGAGGATGGCCGTATGGCATCTGACATCACGGAACTTTTGATGGGTAATGATGTTCCGCCGAGAAAGACATTTATCTATGAGCATGCACATGATGCGGCTTTGGACGTATAAGTAAAATATTAGAAGAGGTAGATATAAATGAGACAGGAAGAACAGATTATTCGCACGGAATATTCTGAGTTGATGCAGAAATCATATATTGATTATGCGATGAGTGTCATTGTGGCGCGAGCATTACCGGATGTCAGAGATGGCTTAAAACCGGTACAGAGACGTACGCTTTATGATATGTATGAACTGGGAATCCGCTACGACAAACCGTACCGTAAGAGTGCACGTATTGTCGGCGATACCATGGGTAAGTACCATCCGCACGGTGACAGTTCTATCTATGGAGCGCTGGTTGTTCTGGCACAGGACTTTAAGATGGGACTTCCACTCGTGGACGGACATGGTAACTTCGGTTCTATCGAGGGTGACGGTGCAGCCGCTATGCGATATACGGAGGCGCGTCTTCAGAAGATTACACAGGAAGCGTATCTGGCAGACTTAGACAAGGATGTTGTAGACTTTGTGCCGAACTTCGATGAGACAGAGAAAGAGCCGGAAGTACTCCCTGTAAAAGTGCCGAACCTTTTGCTGAATGGTGCAGAGGGTATTGCAGTCGGCATGACGACAAGCATTCCACCGCACAATTTTGGCGAAGTGATTGATGGTGTGATTGCCTATATGAAGAATCCGGATATCAATACCGAGCAGATGATGAAGTATATTCCGGGACCGGATTTCCCAACGGGTGGTATCGTGGCAAATAAGGACGATTTGCTTGCGATTTACTCGACAGGAATGGGGAAAATCAAGATTCGCGGTAAAGTGGAAATCGAGCATGGCAAAGGCGGTAAAGACCGTCTTGTCAT
This sequence comes from uncultured Roseburia sp., assembly GCA_964484605.1. GTDB lineage: Bacteria > Bacillota > Clostridia > Lachnospirales > Lachnospiraceae > Roseburia. The sequence goes on from CAZAGJ010000054.1 coordinate 4,474, forward strand.
TACAGAGATTCCATATACGATGATTGGTGCGAATATCGGAAAATTCTTAAATGATGTATACAGTCTGGTTGAGACAAAGAAAACGAATGATATTGTAGATATCACAAACCAGTCTTCCAAAGAGGGAATCCGCATTGTGATTGAACTGCGCCGAGGTGCGGATGCTGAGAACCTTAAGAATCTGTTGTATAAGAAGACGAAGTTAGAAGATACGTTTGGTGTGAATATGCTTGCTGTTGCAGACGGCAGACCGGAGACGATGGGAATCGTGCCGATGATTCGGCATCATGTGAATTTCCAGTATGAGCTTGCAACGAGAAAGTATAAGACATTACTGGCGAAGGAGCTTGACCGTAAGGAAATTCAGGAGGGTCTGATTGAAGCATGCAATGTGATTGATTTGATCATTGAGATTCTGCGCGGAAGTACCAATGTCAAGGATGCCAAGGCATGCCTGACAATGGGGGTGACGGATGGCATTAAGTTTAAGTCAGCACAGTCGAAAAAAGATGCAGCACAGCTTCGGTTTACAGAGCGTCAGGCAGAGGCCATTTTGGAGATGCGTCTCTACAAGCTGATTGGATTAGAGATTGAAGCATTGATGAAAGACCATGAAAAGACGCTTTCAAACATTGCAGAATATGAAGAAATCCTTAGTAACCGCGGTGCGATGGCGAAGGTTATCATTCGTGAGTTAGAAGGATATAAAAAGGAATATACCACGCCGAGGAAGACCGTTATCGATAACCTCGAAGAGGTAGTTATCGAGGAGAAGAAAATTGAGGAGATGGATGTGGTTTTCCTTATGGACCGCTTTGGCTATGCGAAGACGATTGATGTGGCGACATATGAGCGTAACAAGGAGGCGGCAGACACAGAGAATCGATATGTCCTGACCTGTAAGAATACGGATAAGATTTGTATCTTTACAAATAAAGGGCAGATGCATCTGTTAAAAGTTTTGGATCTTCCGTTTGGTAAGTTTCGTGACAAGGGAACACCGATTGATAATTTGAGCAATTATAACAGCAGTGAAGAGAATTTTGTGTACATTACCAACCTTGGTTCTATCAGTGCGTCAAAACTCATTTTTGGAACGAAGACTTCTATGCTAAAAATCGTAGAAGGCAGTGAATTTGATGTGGCGAAGCGTACCACAGCGGCAACGAAGCTGACGGACGGAGATGAACTTTTGCTGGTGCATCGCATTGAGGGAGATGAGACGATTGTGATGCAGTCCGATAAGGACTATTTCCTGCGCATTGAAGTGGCGGCGATACCGGAGAAAAAGAAAGGTGCCGTCGGTGTGCGGGGTATGAAACTGGGCGCGGGAGATGCATTAAGTGCAATTCATCTGCTGGCGAATGGAGATAATGTCAATGTTGAGGTCAAGGGCAAAGAGTATGCGCTCAATCGTCTGCATATCGGTAATCGGGATACGAAAGGAACGAAAAGATAATGAAAGCGATTCTTTTTGATTTGGATGGAACTATCATCAATTCAGAAGAAGGTATCACGAAATGCGTACAGTACGCGCTTCGCGCCAAGGGGATAGAGGAGCCGGATTTAAAGAAACTGCTGAGGTTTATCGGACCGCCCTTAGAACCGTCTTTCCGCGAACACTACGGGATGACGGAGGATGAGGCGTGGGAATCTGTTGTGAAATACAGAGAGCGCTTCGATGTAAAGGGTATTTTTGAATGCTGTCTGTATGATGGAGTGAAGGAAACCATTATTTCATTAAAGGAAAAGGGGTATGTGCTTGCACTGGCATCCTCTAAGCCGGAGACAGCCTGCAGGCGGATAATAGAGCATTTTGGACTGACTCCATATTTTGATGAGATTGTAGGAGCAACACTCGACGGCTCTATTGGCACAAAAGAGGAAGTATTAGAAGAATTGGGACGACGCATGGCTCATATGCAGATTACAAAGGATGAGATGTGCCTGATTGGAGATACGAAGTATGATGCGGCGGGAGCCAAGATATTCGGCATTCGCTGTATCGGTGTCAGTTATGGATTTGGCACGCGTGAAGATATGCTTGCGGCGGGAGCAGAAGCGGTATTTGATGGTATCGAGGAAGTGGAGAGATATATTGAAGAAAATAGGACCTTATAAAATCTGGCAGGTGATTTATCCGATTGCAATTTATTATGTGGTTTCAAGTTTTGCCTATATTGCACTTGGAATGATTTTCGGCAGTGAACAGGAGACATATATGTTTCGTCAGATGGTCTGTGGGGCAGTGACAATTCCGTTCACCATGTTTTTTTATAAGCAGGATAAGAAGATTGAAGATGTCGTATACGGGACAACGAAGCGTTCTGTTGATGTGTACACAATCCGGAATATCTTTTTTGCAGTTGCAACGGCGGCAATGTGCGGCATCGCAGTAAATAACCTGATTGCAATGACACCTCTTATGGATGTGTCAATGGGATTTCAAGAGGCGAACGACTCATTTTTTGCAGGAGGAGTTGGTTATGAATTGCTGGGTTCCTGCTTTGTAATACCGATTGCAGAGGAAGTGTTATATCGTGGAGTGGTATACAAGAGACTACGCAATCTTTTGGGCACAGGTGCGGCAATCATATTGTCGGCAGTCATATTTGGTCTGGTGCATGTAAATCTGGTACAGTTTCTATATGCAGGAATCATGGGATTACTTTTAGCGTATCTGTTTGAGACAACAGGAAAACTCTATGCACCGATTCTGGGACATATAGCAGCCAATCTGGCAGCGGTTGTGCGCCAGGAGACAGGATGGCTTGATTTCGCATATGAACCGACAGTGGCAGGCATCGGACTTTCGCTGGCCTTTCTGGTTGCAGCGGCGGTTCTGCTTTGGGCTTTTAAGCGGTATGGATTCCGGAAAAAGGTGAATGAGTAGATAACGCGGATTTAATAGAAAATTTACTGGACTTTTTTATATGAATACCTTAGGCTGAATATGATATATGACAAACATGAAGGAGAAATACAGGTATGCAAGAGTATAATAATTGGAATAACGGGCAGCAGACACCGCCGCCATATTCCCCATATGGAGCACCGGAGCCGGAGCGAAAAGGTTTTGCAATCGCATCATTAGTACTGGGAATTCTTTCACTGGTGTTATGCTGTGTGGGAGGAGGATTTTTAGGAATTGTCGGACTGGTTTTGGGTATTGTTTCTCTGGCTAAGAAAGAGAGTAAGATGGGGATGGCGATTGCGGGTATTATCACCTCGTCTTTTGGCTTTGTCATGGGAATTGCGATGTTGATTTATGTGGTAATGTTTGCAGGGTTCTTTGCAGAGAACTATGACGATATTATGAATGCTTCCGTTGCTGAGCTGTACGAGGCAGAGGAGAGTATTCTGGGAGAGCCTGAGACAGAACCAGAAATTTCCGAGGAAATACCAGAAGAAGACCCGTTTATTGGAGGAGCATTTGTGGCTGGAGATGGCTCTGTGATATATTTTGAAGAAGATGGCACATTTGTATGGTATCAGGATGATTCAGACCATGAGGATTATTATTGTGTAGGTACGTATGACTGTTATCGTGCGGAATTTGCGGAATCTTATATTATGACATATCTTGGTGAGTATGGCGTGACCGAGGATGAACTGGCAGAGTATTATGAGAGAAATGATGACAGCGAGTTTTATACGGATGAGAACTTTACCTGTCTGGTACTTCACAATGAATCCATTATCAAAGATGGAGAAGAACAGGTTACAGAACCATACGATACAAACTATATGGGATTTTATATGGATGGATACTATGATGCTGCCAATATGGCAAGCGGTTCTTATGTATCGTTTATGGAGCAGTAAGTATTGGCAGGAAGAAGACAGGAGGAATTTGACGTGAGTGATTTTAAGTTCAGCACTTTAGAGTATAAGCGCCCGGATTTTGAGGCAATTGGTGCTTTTGCCGATGAGATGGCAGAGAAGATAAAAGCGACGGCTTCCTATGAGGAGTTAAAGAAGCTGATGGAACAGATGGAGGAATTTTCCAATGATTTTTCAACGGATTGTGTGATTGCATCCATTCGTAATACATTAGACACCAGAGATGAATTTTATGAGAAGGAACAGGCGTATATCGATGAGATGATGCCGGTGGTTACACCGAAGCTTTTAGCGGTGGATGAAGTGTTGATGAACAGTCCGTTTAAGGCAGATATTGAAAAAGAATATGGTAAGCAGTACTTTGCGCAGAAGGAGTTACAGAAAAAGACATTCTGCGAGGAGAATATTCCTCTGATGCAGCAGGAGGCAAAGCTTACCAACGAATATCAGAAGATTATGGCGACTGCGGAGATTCCGTTTGAAGGACAGACGCTAAATCTCTATGGCGTGCAGAAATATTTTGAGCACGAGGACAGAGAAATCCGTGCGAAAGCATGGAAAGCTTATTCTGATTTTTATCACAAGAATGAAGAGCGCCTGGAGCAGATTTGGGATGAACTCATTATGGTTCGTAACCAGATGGGTAAAAATTTAGGATATGAGAACTTTATTCCGGTGGGATATATGCAACAGGGACGTACAGATTACGGACAGAAGGAAGTAGAGGCTTTCCGTGAGCAGGTGCGTACAGAATTAGTTCCGCTTTGTGAAGAGTTGTATGAAGCACAGAGGAAGCGTCTGGGCATCGATGAGATTATGGCTTATGATGAAAAGCGTGTCTTTTCCGATGGCAATGCAGTTCCGGCTGGAGATGACGATTTCATGGTGGAACAGGCACGCAAGATGTATCATGAGATTAGTCCGGAGACAGGTGAGTTTATCGATTTCATGATAGAGCATGAGATGATGGACTTAAAGAATAAGCCGGGAAAAGCTTCAACAGGTTACATGACCTTTTTGGCGCGTTATAAAGCTCCTTATGTGTTCTCCTGCTTTAATCAGACCATTTTTGATATGCAGGTACTTACGCATGAGCTTGGGCATGCGTTTGCAGGCTATATGGCAATGCGCCATCAGCCGATAGCAGATTATTATTCAGAGTCTACGGATATTGCAGAGATTCACTCTATGTCTATGGAGCAGTTTGCATATCCATACGCAGAGCAGTTCTTTGGTGAGGATGCGGATAAGTACCGCTTTGCACATTTGCAGGAGGCAATCACATTTGTACCGTTTGGCGTTGCAGTGGATGAGTTCCAACATATCTGCTATGCAAATCCATCGTTGACTCCAAAAGAGCGTACATTAGAGTGGAAGAAGTTAGAGGAGAAATATATGCCTTGGAGAAAGTATGAGGCAGACGATTTCTTTGACCGTGGAGGCTACTGGTATCATAAACTGCATATTTTCCTGTATCCGTTCTATTATATCAACTACACACTCACAACGATGGGAGCGATGGAGTTCAAGAAAAAGAATTACGAAAATCATGAAAAGGCATGGGAAGATTATCTGAAGCTTTGCAAGTGTGGTGGCAGTATGAGCTATTTGGAGACACTTTCGTATGCGAATCTTCACAATCCATTTGAGCCGGGCAGTGTGAAGAATGCCATTGAGGTTGCGAAGAATGAACTGTATGCAAGTAAGTTTATGAAATAAGAAATAAGAAATAAGAAAAAGGAAACGCTTAGCGGCGTTTCCTTTTTTTGGCAGATGAATTCTTTTTGACACTATATCCGAATGTGCCAAGCTTTTTGCCAAGCAGAAAATATTCCCCATGTGAGTATGTCACAAGCCCGGTATTGTTTAAGTGGAATTTTCCATTTTCGTCCATGTATGTATCATCGATGGTTACGGCAACTACATCGGCGATAATCATATTGTGACTGCCGAGCTCTTTAATCTCATGCACACGGCATTCGATATTCACAGGGCTCTCTGTGATACCGGGAACGGTAACTTCTCGGGATGGTAAGGGTGTCAGATGCATCTCCTTGAACTTGTCGACTTCACGCCCAGAACGAACCCCGCAGTAATCGGTTGCGCGAACCAGTGCTTCTGTGGTTAAGTTCACAACAAATTCGCCGGATTTTTCAATCATATGATAGGAGTAGCGTTCCGGTCTTACCGAGATAGAGAGCATCGGTGGATTGGTGCAGACAGTGCCTGCCCAGGCAACCGTGATAATGTTTGGTTTTCCCTGCAGGTCCGGTTTGATGCAATCCGGGTCATTTGCATTCGGATATTGGCAGCTTACCATAACTGCCGGAAGCGGGTAGAGCATATTGCCCGGTTTAAAAGCCTGTTTTGCCATGATAAAAATCCTTTCGCAAAAAAAAGTCTATTTCATGAGAATGTCCATCAGATAGGCATAGACATCTTCGTTCTGATTCTTCCAGTTGTTGCAGATTGCCTCTGCCTGTTCTTTATTTTTGACAGTCAGTGTTAAATCAATCAGGTTCGTACCGCGTTCACGGAACTGACAGCGCACGGCGTAGTCGTGGTTCGGTGTCTTATAATAATCTGCAATGATGGAGTTTACATTGCGCAGTTCCATCTTGTTTTTTTCAAAGTAAGCAATGGTATCGTGCTCGATGGCATCGGTGAGCTTATCCCTGAAAAAGCCAAGCGTCTCCTTGCCGGCAGCGGTAATGGAGTACTGCGTGTTATTGTGTGTTGACTCAGAACGAATTAAATCGGCATCTGAAAGGTCATTTAACACCTGCTGTACACGGAAATAGTCCGTATATTCCTGCTCTAAAAAGAAATTGGAAATTTGTGTGTTGGTCAGTGGAAAGTCCACCTTATCGAGCATATTTAAAATCGTAAGTTTGTATATTGTAAATGGTTCTGCCATTATTATCTCTCTTTCTGAAAAATCTGTTAATGTTTCGGTGCGGTATTAGTCTGCCGTAAAATATTTTCCCTGCCACAAATCACGCTCTTTAAAGCTTTTCTGAATTGTATTCAGAACACGCTTTTTGTCGGTGCTCCAGAGCGGGGAAAGCAAAAGACTGCGAGGACCGTCGCCGGTCAGGCGATGGATGACCATTTCCGGTGGAAGCATGGCGACACAGTCTGCTACAAAGTCGCAGTATTCCTCCAAAGAAAAAAGCGGAAAAGGTGCCTCTTCATATTGTCTGCCTAAGTCTGTGTTCTTCAGAACATGCAGCAGGTGAAGTTTCACTCCCTGTATGGGAAGCTTTGCAACATGAGCCACAGAAGCGAGCATCATCTCTTTGGTTTCACCCGGAAGCCCTAAAATCAGGTGAGCGATGACCGTGATGCCGCGGGAGTGAAGCATGGTAACGGCAGTTTCGTACTGTGACAGCGTATAGCCGCTGCGAATCTGCGTGAGGGTGGTGTCATGAATTGTCTGCAAACCGAGTTCAATCCAAACCGGTTTTTGATGGTTCAGTTCTTCTAACAAGTCCAGAACCTCATCAGATAGGCAGTCGCATCTGGTCGCGATGGAGAGTGCTACGATGTCTGAATGAGAAATAGCCTCTGTAAAAATCTTCCGCAGATAGCTTACAGGGGCGTAGGTGTTTGTGTATGCCTGAAAATAGGCAATGTATTTGCGGCAGTCAGACTTTGCCGCAATGAGCTCCTTTGCCTGAGTAATCTGGTCTGAGATTGAGAGGGTGGGAGCGGCAGCAAAATCACCGGAACCGCCGGCACTGCAGAAGATACAGCCGTTGGTTCCTAGTGTGCCGTCACGATTGGGACAGGTCATGCCGCCGTTTAGGGAGAGGCGGTAAACCTTTTCGCCGAATGTATTTTTTAAATAGTAGTCTAAGGAGTAGTAACGCTTATCGCCCCAGAAATGTGGGGTATATGTCTGTAATTGCATCATTGCTTAATGTACAATGTGGGATTTCACTGCCTGGCTTACAACCTCAGCTACACGCGGGTCAAATGCTTCCGGCATGATGAAATCATCACCTAGCTGCTCGTCAGATACCAGACCTGCAAGTGCCTCTGCAGCAGCAAGCTTCATCTCTTCGGTAATCTGTGTTGCACGTCCCTCCAAGGCACCTTTAAAGATTCCCGGGAATGCGATAACGTTGTTGACCTGATTCGGGAAGTCACTGCGTCCTGTGCCGACAATTCTTGCTCCGGCTGCCTTTGCCACGTCCGGCATGATTTCGGGAACCGGGTTTGCCATAGCAAAAAGGATGGAATCCTTATTCATGGAGGAAACCATTTCCGGTGTGACAATATTTGGAGCAGATACGCCGACGAAGATATCTGCGCCCTTTAAGGCATCTGCGAGTGTTCCGGTCTGGTTCTCTAAATTAGTTACCTCAGTCATTTTCTGCTGCATCCAGTTTAAGTTCGGGTAATCCTTGCCGATGATACCCTCGCGGTCACACATGGTCACATGCTTAAAGCCGTAGGTGAGAAGCAGTTTTGTGATAGCAACACCTGCAGAGCCGGCACCGTTTACAACAACACGGCAATCTTCTTTCTTCTTACCGGTGATGCGAAGACCGTTGATAATTCCCGCGAGTACAACGATAGCAGTACCATGTTGGTCATCATGGAAAACCGGAATATCCAACATCTCCTTTAAACGCTCCTCAATCTCAAAACAGCGCGGAGCGGAGATATCCTCTAAATTGATTCCGCCAAAAGCAGGAGCGAGGTTTTTGATAGTAGTAATAAGTTCTTCGGTGTCCTGTGTGTCAAGACAGATTGGAACGGCGTTGACATTGCCGAATTCCTTGAAGAGGACGCACTTGCCCTCCATAACCGGCATGGCGGCATAGGCACCAATATTTCCAAGACCGAGCACTGCACTTCCGTCGGAAACAACGGCGACAGTGTTCGCTTTCATCGTGTATGTGTAAGCAGCTTCTTTGTCTTTGGCGATGACTTTGCATGGCTCGGCAACACCGGGAGTGTACGCAATAGCTAAATCCTCCCTGGAATTGACCTTGGATTTGGCAGTTGTCTCTAACTTTCCGTTCCATTTTTCGTGCATCACTAATGCTTTTTCTGCTGTACTTAAATTCTTATTCTCCATGACGAATTCTCCTTTATAATTGAATGACTACTTATTATAAAGCAATAACATGACAATCATACCATTATCATTTTGACAAATCAAGAAAATTAGGACTTCCTATTTGGAAAAAAATGTTGTATAATACACACATCCAAAATTCAGTGTGTCATTTCAGGCAGGAATCCCATAACGAGAGAGTTTGATTGGTTTAATTTAATAAGGAGTGTTAGATGAGAGAAAAGTATGAAAGCCTTTCGGCAGTTGTATTAAAAGACCTTGCAAAGGCAAGGGGACTTAAAAACGTATCTGCTATGAAAAAGAGCGATTTGATAGAATTGATGTTAGCAGAGGATGAACGTCAGGCAAAGGAGAAAAAAGAACCACAGGAAGTACAGACGGAGAGCCGGCGAGAGAGTGGGGCGAACATACAGGCACGTGAGAATAGTGGTACAAGAGAGAGCAGTCGCGATACAAGTGCTCCGGATGAGACACTGGCGAACTTAGACAGTGGTGTGACAGCGAACGGTATCTTGGAGGTTATGCCGGACGGATATGGATTTATAAGATGTGAGAATTATCTGCCGGGAGAGAATGATGTCTATGTATCACCATCTCAGATTCGCAAGTTTAACCTGAAGACGGGCGATATTGTTTGCGGCAATACAAGAGTAAAGACACAGCAGGAGAAGTTTTCTGCGTTACTTTATGTGACTTCTGTCAATGGATACCATCCGAGTGTGGCACAGAAGAGAAAAAGCTTTGAAGATTTGACTCCGATTTTCCCAAATCAGAGAATTCGCTTAGAACGCCCGGGCAGTAGTGTGGCGATGCGGATTGTCGATTTGGTATCTCCGATTGGTAAGGGACAGAGAGGCATGATTGTTTCCCAGCCGAAGGCTGGTAAGACGACCCTGTTAAAAGAGGTTGCGAAGTCAGTTACCGCGAGTCAGCCGAATATGCATTTGATTATTTTGCTTATTGATGAGCGCCCGGAGGAGGTTACTGACATTAAAGAAGCCATTGAGGGCGATAATGTGGAAGTTATTTATTCTACTTTTGATGAATTGCCGGAACACCACAAGCGTGTTTCAGAGATGGTTATTGAGCGCGCGAAGCGTCTCGTGGAGCATGGCAGAGATGTTATGATTCTGCTCGACAGTATTACGCGATTAGCGAGGGCATATAACCTTACTGTTCCGCCAAGCGGACGTACCTTATCCGGCGGTCTTGATCCGGCGGCGCTTCATATGCCGAAGAGATTTTTTGGTGCTGCCCGCAATATGCGTGAGGGAGGCAGTCTGACTATCTTAGCGACAGCTCTCGTAGATACCGGAAGCAAGATGGATGATGTCGTGTATGAGGAGTTCAAGGGAACCGGTAACATGGAGCTTGTGCTTGACCGGAAGCTTTCTGAGAAGCGTGTGTTCCCGGCGATAGATATCGTGAAGTCCGGTACGAGACGAGAGGACTTACTGCTGAACGCAGAGGAGCAGGAGGCTGTTGATATTATGCGAAAAGCAATCAACGGTATGCGCACAGATGATGCAGTGGAGAATATACTAAATATGTTTGCACGCACCAGAAATAATCAGGAATACATCAGTATGGTGAAAAAGACAAAAATAATCTAAAAATATCTTGATTTTATTGCAAGTATATGCTATGATAACAACGCTGTTTATTCGGGACTGTCCCTTGCAGTAAGTGCCATATGCGGATCGGGTATACGGGCATAAAGGGATAAGGAACAGGCAACTATAATAACGATAAGAACAATAAAGAGGTGAAAATCATGAGAGAAGGAATCCATCCAGATTATTATCAGGCAACTGTTACATGTAACTGTGGTAATACATTTGTTACAGGTTCAACAAAGGAAGATATCCACGTTGAAATCTGTTCTAAGTGTCATCCATTCTACACAGGTCAGCAGAAAGCTGCTCAGGCTCGTGGACGTATTGATAAGTTCAATAAGAAGTATGGTATGCAGCAGTAATCTGTTAGGGCGTACCGTATTTGCAAGTTAAGAACGGTTACAGATAAGGTTGAGGTTTTATAATCTCAACCTTTTTAAAATCATGGGGATTTTATCAGAGCATTCACTGTGGTTTTAGATTTCTAAGATGGGTAAGAATTATGAGATATTCAGGAATTGGTGGTCAGGCAGTCATGGAAGGTGTCATGATGAAGAATCAGGACAAGTATGCCGTTGCCGTGCGAAAGCCGGATCATGAGATAGTTGTTGAGGTTGCTGAATACAGCGGTCTTAATGTGAATAAGAAAATCAAAAATATGCCGATTTTACGTGGCGTATTTAATTTTATAGAATCTTTGACGCTGGGGATGAAGTCTTTGATGTTTTCAGCCTCATTTTTTGAAGATGAAGAAGCAGCAGGAAACTCTGGAAAAGACGGAAAATCAGTTTCTGACAAGAATCTTTCTGCGGAAGAACTTGAGAAAAAGAAGAAAAAAGAAGATGCAAAGATGGGCGGCACGGTTGTGTTGTCAGTTGTGCTTGCCGTTGCAATTTTTATGGTGCTGCCATATGGCATTTCACTGTTTTTTAAGCGGTTTATCACATCACAGACAGTACTTGCGCTCGTGGAGGGTGTGATTCGTCTGGCGATTTTTGTCGGATATGTCGCGCTGATTTCACTCATGGAGGATATCAAGCGCGTGTATATGTACCATGGCGCGGAGCACAAATGCATCAACTGTATCGAGCATGGACTGGATTTGACGGTTGAGAATGTCCGTGGGAGTTCTAAGGAACACAAGCGCTGCGGAACGAGTTTTCTACTGATTGTAATGGTAGTCAGCATCTTGTTTTTCATGGTTATCCGTGTGGATAATGCGATTTTGAAATTATGTTTGCGTATTTTGCTGATTCCTGTAATTGCGGGTGTGTCATATGAATTTATCCGACTTGCGGGACGCAGTGATAATGTGATTGTCAACATTTTAAGTAAGCCGGGATTGTGGTTGCAGCATTTGACGACCAAAGAGCCGGATGATGAGATGATAGAGGCGGGTATTGCTTCCGTGGAGGCGGTGTTTGACTGGCGCTCTTACGTGGAGGAGATACGAAATGAAAGGTTTGAGAAGGAATGACATATCGTGAGGCAATGAATCTCGGCGAAGAAATTCTTTCGATGGCAAAAGTTGTAGACGTGAAGACGGATGCATGGCTGTTGCTTTCGATGGTATGCAGAATGGAGAGAAGCTTTTACTATCTGCATATGGAGGAAGATTTGCCGGAGGAGGAACTTAGAGAGTACGAGATAGCGCTAAAAAAGCGGGCGGAGCATATTCCGCTTCAGTATATTGTCGGGGAAACAGAGTTTATGGGACTTAAGTTTAAAGTCAACTCAAGCGTGCTGATTCCGAGACAGGACACGGAAACATTGGTTGAGGAAGCGCTTAAGGTCGTAAAGCCTGGTATGAAAGTACTAGACCTATGTACCGGTTCCGGCTGCATTATTGTGAGCATTCTTCATAATGTGCCGGAGGTTGAAGGATATGCCATTGATATTTCCAAGCAGGCGCTGAATGTAGCAAAAGAGAATGCAAAGTTAAATGATGTGTCAGTTGTGTTTGAGCGAAGCGATGTGTTTGACAATGTGACAGGAACCTATGATGTTATTGTGTCAAACCCGCCATATATTCCTACGCAGGAGATTGTGAAGTTGATGCCGGAGGTGCAGGAGTTTGAGCCGACGGAGGCACTTGACGGTAAAGAGGATGGACTTTATTTTTATCAGAAGATTATAGCTGAGAGCAGAGAGTATCTGAATACAGAGGGTAAGCTTTTATTTGAAATCGGTTATGACCAGGGGGAGGCAGTTTCTGCTATGATGCGGGAAGCCGGATTTAAGGATGTGCAGGTAATAAAGGACCTGGCGCATAATGACAGAGTTGTGACCGGAAGGTTGTAAAAAGAGAGGTAGAGGTTATGTTTGATAAGTTAGAAGATTTATTGATTCGTTTTGAGGAATTGATGAGTGAACTCAGCGAGCCGGATGTGGCAAATAATCCGGAGCGTTTCCGCAAGCTGATGAAGGAACAGAGTGATTTGAGTCCTATCGTGGAAGCTTATAAAGAGTATAAGCAGTGTAAGCAGAATATCGAGGATTCGCTCGCAATGCTTGAAGAGGAGTCTGATGAGGAGATGCGCGAGCTTGCCAAGGAAGAATTAAACGATGCAAAAGCCCGTGTGGAGGAACTTGAGACAGAACTTAAGATTTTGCTTCTTCCGAAAGACCCGAATGATGATAAGAACGTTATTGTCGAGATTCGTGCAGGTGCGGGCGGAGATGAGGCGGCTCTTTTTGCGGCAGAAATCTATCGTATGTATCAGCATTATGCAGAGAGCAAAAACTGGAAAACAGAACTTATGGAAGTCGATGAGACAGGTATCGGCGGTATGAAGAGCGTTTCTTTTATGATTAATGGAAGCGGTGCGTATTCTGTAATGAAGTATGAATCCGGTGTGCATCGTGTACAGCGTGTACCGGAGACAGAGTCCGGCGGACGAATCCATACATCTACCATCAGTGTGGCAGTGATGCCGGAGGCTGAGGAAGTGGAAGTCGAAATCGATGAAAAGGATATTCGTATTGATGTTATGCGTGCTTCAGGTAATGGTGGTCAGTGTGTCAACACCACAGACTCTGCGGTACGTCTGACACACTATCCGACAGGTATTGTCGTATACAGTCAGACGGAGAAGTCACAGCTTCAGAATAAGGCGAAGGCGTTTGCACTGCTTCGTGCGAAATTGTATGATATTGAGTGCCAGAAAGCACACGATGCAGAGGCAGAGGCGAGAAGAAGCCAGATTGGTACAGGAGACCGCTCTGAGAAGATTCGTACCTACAACTTCCCGCAGGGACGTGTAACCGACCATAGAATCAACCTGACACTTTATAAGTTAGATAAGATTATGAACGGTGATATTCAGGAGATTATCGATGCCTGCATTGCAGCCGATCAGGCAGCAAAACTTGCCAATATGAACGAATAAAGCTCATTTGTTGGATTTTACGGTGTGATTTTACAAGAGTCATTGAAAAAATATATGAAAAAGACGGACTTTGACGCATGTCTCTGCCCGTCTTTTTTTGCTATAGTTATGATGCACTGTACGCCCCTATAGGAATGTCTTTGATGTATGTATCGCCCTCATTCGTTGCAGACAAAGATAATCGAGAAAGATAATGCTGGGTTCTTTTTACATATGGTTGGCGTTCTTTGGAAAGTGAAATTATAAGAGCAGCTATAGGTAAATCAAAAGATGATGCTATTATAGCTATCTGCTATGCGTATTGTAATTTTGTCAGCAGACACAGAGGTTTATATGAAGCTATGCAATGGTACAACATGTATCAATCGGCGGAGCATTTGCAGACAACACAGGGAATAATAAGTATTCTCTTCCAAGTGCTTGAAGCTTATAGTTTGAATGAGGAACAAAAAGTGCATTGTGTCCGTATGCTTCGGGGTTTTCTACAAGGATTTTCTACAATTGAAAGTCATGGAGGATTTGGAAATCCAGCTCCACTTGATGATACTTTCGACTTCGCGCTAAAAACTATATTAAGCGGTATTCGTGATTTACAGGGAGGAAAAACACTATGAAACAGCTATTGAAAAACATTAGTCCGTTTAATAACCGAACAGAAATGCCGACAGCTTTATTTGTTGTGAAGAAAATCCTTGCCTTTTGGGTGTGTTACATAGCAGGATTATTTATTGCTGAAGGTGCTGTCATACTTTTGCATTTTGCACTTGGAAAAAATATGTTTGTCGGAGATATATTTGATGCACAGACAATTACGCTGATTACTTATTATGGATATATTATTGTGTCAGGCGTGGCTTTGATTTATTGGAGATTAATTGAGAAAAAGCCTTTATCTGAAATGGGATTGACAAAGCACTTTGGAAGTTACTTTATTGGAGCAGCAGCGGGCATTTTCCTGCTTACGCTGTCTGTCGTTGTCATTGTTTTAACGGGAAACATAGAATATCGCGGTGTTTTTGAAAATGCCGACATTCTTTTGATTATTCTATTAATAGGCGGCTTTATTATTCAAGGTGCAACGGAAGAAATCTTATGTAGAGGTATTGTATTCCATGCTGTAAAGGAAAAGACTTCTCTTGGGGCTGCAATAGCAGTTAGTACGGTTATGTTTGTCATTCCACATTGGTCATCCTTGTTTGCGGGAGAAACAATTTACGGAGTTATCGGTATTATCAACCTCGTACTTATTTCGCTTATCTTTTCAATTCTGACGATACACTTTAAAAGTATATGGGCAGCCTGCGGATTGCACTCTTTCTGGAATGCCGTTTTGTATAGCGTTCTTGGATTGAACCTAAGCGGTAACGATAAAACTGTTACGGCTGTATTCAATATGCAATCCGTAGGTCAAAATATATGGAATGGTGCTGAATACGGGATTGAAGCGAGTGGAATTACCACCATTGTGTTGACTGTTACCGTCGTACTGCTTTGGTATTTTCATCAGGCAAGACATACTTCGATATCTTTGCAGAAAAAGAACTGAATATTGAGGTAAAGCCCGTTGTAAATCTGCTTGATGAAATAGGAAATGGAAAGTAGATAAGTGTACTTTGCAAATTGTTTTGGTGAAAAAATCTCAGATTGTAGAAAAGTCCGTGACATATGTTACGGACTTTTCTACATATCATTCTTTTTTATTTCTGTGTCTGCCAATTCTTGATTGTCTGCCAATTTTCAATACAATTAAAGATATAATGTACACGAGTAACATGCAAAAATACACAAAAAATAAAAGTAAATAATGTTAAAAATGAATAAAATACAT
>CAZAGJ010000055.1:0-19722 GCA_964484605.1 uncultured Roseburia sp.
TCCCCTCATGAATGAGGGGTTAGGGGAGTTGAGAGTGCCGAGGGCACTTTTTTATTACAATGTCACAATATTTTTGATAAAATATTAGATAAAATCACAAATTGACAAAAGTACGAAAAATGTTATACTTAAAGCAAGTTAAACGTTTCACAACGTTTTTTATTTTTTAAGCAGTTAAACGTTTAACAAAATAATATTGGGAGGTATTCTAATGAAGAAAGTATTAGCAACAGCATTGATTTCCACAATGGTATTAGGACTTGCCGCATGTGGAGGAACTGGTGAAGAGGCACAGACAACAGGAAATGTGTCCGAGGGAGCAACAACAGAAAGCGGTACAGCAGAGAAATCTGGTGAGGATGTGACGATTACATATTGTAACTTCAATGCATCTGGTGGAAACGAAGAGACATTGAATGCGATGTATGAAAAGTTCCATGAGCAGTATCCGAATATTACAGTCGATATTGAGACAGTGGCATATGATGACTACTTTACAATGATGCAGACGAGAGTGGCAGGTGGAACGGCACCGGATTGCTATGAATTGAATATTGAAAATTTTGCATCTTACGCATCCAAAGGTGTGCTTGCAGATTTGTCCGGAGCAGATACTTCTAATTTCAATGAAACTGCATTAAGTGCATTTAATGTAAATGGAACACAGTATGGTCTTCCGGGAAACTTTTCTAATGTCGTATTGATTTATAATAAGGATCTTTTCGACCAGGCACAGGCAGACTATCCGACCAGCGATTGGACATGGGATGATGTGCAGACAGCAGCAGAGGCAATCAGCAATCTTGGAGATGATATTTACGGTATCTACGCACCACTTACTTATAACGAGTTTTACAAGGTGGCGGCTCAGTACGGTGGAGGAATGCTGAATGAGGATAAGACAGAATTTACTATTAATTCACCAGAGAATATAAAAGCAGCCCAGATGATGATTGACCGTGTACTGGTATCCAATGTACAGCCGAATGAAGAGCAGATGGGTGGAATGGGCGACTGGGATTTGTTTGAGAGCGGACGTCTTGGTATGATTCCTACCGGTATCTGGGCATTTAATACTTTTACAGATGCATGTGATTTTGAGTGGGATATCTGTGTGGAACCGGGAGGAGCAGAGAAAGCAACACACTTTTTCAGTAACGCATTGGTTGTAAATGCAGATAGTAAGCAGCAGGAGGCTGCAACAACTTGGATTACATGGCTGGCATCCAGTGATGAGGCAGCGCAGATGAGAATTGATGCAGGATGGGACTTGCCGGCAATTAAGAATGAGACGGTTCTGAATTCTTATTTGGAGGTTACACCGCCGGATAATAAGCAGGCAGTATTTGATTCCTTAGACTGTCTGGTAGTACCGCCAATCATTGAGGAATACAGCATGATGTCAGATGTCATTTCTGAAAAACTTTCAGAAGCAGCATCCGGAAAGCTGACAGTGGAAGAAGCGCTGAACGAAGCACAGGAAATGTGCGAAACCAGTATTACCTTGAAATAACATAGAAACGGAAGAGTAATATGTCGAAGCAGAATAGAAAAACGGAAAAAAAGAAAATCTTACAGGCACTGCCATTTATGCTTCCAAGCTTTGTCGGAATGCTGATATTTAGTTTATTTCCGGTACTAATTGCTATATTCTTGAGCTTTACGGACTGGAATGGGTTGGAAAGACTGGGTATTCACACATTCTTTGAGCATTTTGTTGGATTGGGAAATTATAAAGCAATTTTAGGTGGTCAGGAGTTCTGGAGCGTTCTGGGTCATACGTTGTATTATATTGTGCTCTATATTCCGCTTGTGTTCGTTGCATCCATGGGAATTGCCTTGCTTTTGAATAAAAAGAAAAAGGGAACAATGGTATTTCGTGTATTGTATTATATTCCGGTTCTGACATCATGGGTGGCAGCAAGCTTAATCTGGAAATGGGTTTTAAGTCCCAAATATGGAATCTTAAATCAGATTCTTGCAATCATAGGAATCACAGGACCGGGGTGGTTGACGAATGAAATGTGGGCGATGCCGGGAATCGTACTGGCATCCGTATGGAAGGACATGGGATTTTATGGCTTATATCTGTTGTCCGGATTATCGGCAATTGACCCGACTTATTATGAGGCAGCCAGAATAGACGGGGCTGGGAAAATGGTTACATTTTTTAAGGTAACGCTTCCGCTTATGACACCATCCATATTCTATTGCCTGATTATGTCGTTAATAAATGCATTCCAATTATTCCCACAAGTGCAGATTATGACAGAAGGCGGGCCAAACGGTGCAACACAGGTGATGGTAGAACGCATTTATACTTATGGATTCAGTTACTTTAAGATGGGTTATGCGTCCGCATATTCGTGGCTTTTGTTTGTCATTATTTTTGTGTTGACCATGGTACAGATGAAATTGCAGAACAGGTGGGTGCATTATGAATCATAAGAGAAAAAATACATTGGGAAATATTGGCTATTATAGCGTTTCCATCATTATTTCCATCATCGTGATGATTCCGTTTTTCTGGATGCTGTCGACATCCTTAAAAAATAAGGGAGCGCTTATGGCGCTCCCGGTACAGTGGATTCCGGAAAACCCTACGTTGGATGCGTATGTGCAGGTGTTTGAACGATTCCCTTTTCTGAAAGCGGTGGGAAACAGTTTATTTATTACGGTATGCTATACCGTGATTACAATATTTTCATCCTCCATGGCAGCGTTTGCATTTACAAAAATCCGGTTTCCTTTTGGAGATGGAATATTTAAGTTATACCTGGCATCTATGATGATTCCTACGCAGATAACACTGATACCGCTTTTCATTATCATGAATGCCTTGCACATGACAGATTCTTATGGAAGTGTTATATTACCATCCATGTTTAAGGCATTTGGTATATTCCTGCTGGTACAAAATATGAGGTCTATACCGAATGATTTTATTGAAGCAGCACAGATTGATGGTGCTGGCATGTGGTATATTTATCGAAAAATCATGCTTCCGCTGACATCACCGGCAATCGCAACATTGGCGATTACCACTTTTATGGATAGCTGGAATGATTATTTGTGGCCGTTAGTCATGCTGACAGACCGGAATAAGATGACAATTACATTAGCACTCAACAGTTTGAATGGTCAGTATGCAACAGAGTACAATGTGCTGATGGCTGGAAGTCTGATATCAATGATACCGATTATTATTGTATACATTGGCGCAAATTCAAGGATGAAGACCGGTATAATGGCAGGTGGAGTAAAAGGATAAGGGGAAGAGAGACAAGATGGAGCATCAGATTATTGGATTAGACAAAAGTAAAATCACAAACTTCAGCGAAACCATAGTTGGAGATAATATTTTAATAGAATATGACTGCGCTGCAAAGGCGGTCTACGGGTTGGGGGAGCGCTATTGCAGTGTAAATCACATTGGAAAAAAACTGCGGAGCCAGGTAATAGAGAAATTCTGTGAGCAGGGAGAATTTGCGTATCTTCCACTTCCGTTTTATCATGCAGATGATGGGCATGGAGTGTTTGTAGAGACTGCCTACGCGGTGGAATTTGATTTTTCTGACGGACATTTTTGCATCTCTGTATCAAAGGAAGCAGAATTTCTGGTTCACTTTCTCTACGGAACACCAAAAGAGATTATTGCACAGTTCGTAGAAAAGACCGGGGATATGGTATTGCCTCCAAAGTGGAGTTTTGGTGTATGGGCATCTGCAAACCGTTGGAATTGCCAAAAGGATATTGAGGAGCAATTAGCTTATGCAGAAAAATATAATTATCCAATCAGTGTGGTGGTAATCGAGGCATGGAGTGATGAAGCAACCTTTTATATGTGGAATGGCTCTAAGTATAAACCGGTAGACGGGGCTTTGTCTTTTAGCAGAGAGGATATTCAATTTGATGAACCGTGGCCATCGCCGGATAGGATGATAGAGGAACTTCACAATAAGGGAATCCGACTGATATTATGGCAGATTCCGGCATTAAAGGAATTGGATCCGGGTCAGCTCAGCCAGCAGCATGATAAGGACTGTGAGTATGCCGTGAAACAAAAGTTGGTAGGAACGAATCTGGATGGAACGCCATATAAGATTCCGAAGCAGTGGTTCATCGGTTCCATGCTGCCTGATTTTTCAAACCCAAAGACAAGAGAATGGTGGTTTGCAAAGAGGCAGTATCTCCTTGACATGGGAGTGGACGGATTCAAGACAGACGGCGGAGAATTTGTCCATGATACAGACACCGTTTTTTATAAAAATGTTAGTGGAAAAGAAGAAAAAAATTTGTATCCGGCATGGTATGAGAAGGCATATACGGAATTTATAGGAAATGACAGGGTACTTTTCAGCAGAGCCGGATATCTGGGTGCTCAGACAACACCGATGCATTGGGCAGGCGACCAGATGTCAAAATTCTCAGAACTTCAGTCCGTATTGCGGGCAGGTTTGTCCTTGTCACTCAGTGGCGTACCATTCTGGAGTTTTGATATTGGTGGTTTTGCAGGTCCGCTGCCGACAAAGGAATTGTACCTTCGTTCCACGGCGTTGGCAGCTTTTGTACCGGCAATGCAGTGGCACAGTGAGCCGGCAGATGGACAATTTGCAGAAATTATGAAGGGGACTGTGGCGGTAAATGACAGAAGTCCGTGGAATATGTCAGCATATTGTGGAAATGATAGGGAAATCCTCGATATCTCAACATATTTTGCAAATCTGCATATGAACTTTCTTCCATATTTTTATTCGGAAGCAGTCAGGAGTGTGAAAAATCGTCAGCCATTTATGAAACATTTATACTTGGAGTATCCGATGGATAGGAAAGTGACAGAAATGGATGACTGCTATATGATAGGAAATCTTTTAATTGCTCCTGTAATCGAAGAAGGTGCAGACGGAAGAAAGGTGTATTTACCGGAGGGAATATGGTATAATTTCTGGAATGGAAGTAAAATAGTAGGAGAAACGGAAATATATGTCGAAGCTTCGCTGCAAACAATTCCGCTCTTCGTGAGAGAGGGCGCGGCAGTAGCATTGAATCTTGGCGAGGAAAAGAAAGTGGGAGCAGCCATAGGAAATGATGTTTGGCATGATAAAAATCTTTGTATCCTTACCTTTGGAGAAAAAGTGACAGAAGACATATATGATGAGAAGGGTGTGCGATTTGCTGTAAAAGAAGGTAAAGTTGTTCGGGCAATGAGTGAATACCAGTTGTTTAAGGCAGAAGAGTATTTTGAAAAATTATTTTAAAGTCGAGGCATACAATGAGAAAAGTGACAATCAAGGATGTTGCAACAGAGACAGGATTATCCATTGCAACGGTATCTTACGCGATGAGCGGGAAAAAGCAGTTGCCGCCAGAGACCGTAAAATTGGTGAATGATGCAATTGAAAAGCTGGGTTATGTCAAGAATATCTCAGCCAGCAGTCTTGTGAGTAATAAAAGCAGCCTGTTGGGTGTTGTGATTCCACAGACAGAACCGGGCAGTGCTATGGTGTTTGAAAATCCATTTTATAGTGAGATGCTTTCCAGCATAGAATATAATGCAAGACTACGGGGATATCATGTCATTGTATCCGGAACAAATGCGGATGAGAAATATTTTCATCTTGCCAAGCAGCGGAATTTAGATGGCGTTATTGTAATAGGAGCATACCCGGAGGATTTTTATGAGGGATTGAATCGGAGCAACATCCCGATTGTGCTTGTGGATTCCTATCTGGAAAAGCATGATTATAAAGAAGTGAAGCTAGATGATACATATGGCGGTTATATGGCTACCCGCTACCTTTTAGAGCATGGACATCGAAAAATAGCCTTTATGTCAGGACAGCTGAAGGAAAATGGAGTCAGCGAAAAGAGGTATCAGGGCTATCTGAATGCACTGCAGGAAGCAGAAATAGATATGCGGCCTGAGTATGTTTATGAAGGAATGGTTGATTTTGAAGAAGCCAGAAAGATGGCGGCGAGAATTGTCGAGGAAACAGATTGTACGGCAATCTTTTGTATGGCAGATATTATGGCAGTAGGAGCAATCAGGGAACTGCAGACGAAGGGAGTTCGTGTACCGGAAGAAATTTCGGTGATGGGATTTGATAACCTGAATATTGCGAATTATTGCACACCGAGTCTTACGACCATTGGACAGGACATATTTGAAAAGGGAAAAGTGGCAGTGGAACTGCTCTGTACGACCATTGAGGAGGAAAAAGTCAAGCCGGAGGAATACCGGATGCCAGTGACTATAGTAGAGAGAGAGTCAGTTGCTTACATATAAGAATGTTTTTAAAATTCCGGGGAGGTACGCCCTGGAATTTTTTGTGCTTTCTAAAGCTTTCCTTAAAATTAGAAAATAAGCTTGGAATTTGCATGGGAATCATATAATATAATGCTTATGAAAAATGACCTCATAACAGACAGGAGGAGCACATGAAGAAAAAATGCTTTGCAATAGTATGTCTGCTGATAACAGGGACACTGTTTGGCGGGTGCAGAAAAGAAGTCAATGAAAAAGAGGCGATAGAGGAAGCAGTTCCGACAGAGATGGAGCTGGCGACAGAATTGGAAGAATTTTTTGTGTCGGCAGAAGAGGATGTACATGTGCCTGTTATTGAGGAGATTTTTAGTGAACAGACACCGTATCAGGAATTGGCGGATTATTTGATTGCATATTATCAGATTCCGGCAGAATTCCAGACAGAAACGAGGTATTACTATAATTATATTGACCTTAATGACGATGGAATGATGGAAATTTTTGCTGTTGTGATAGGTGAATACACGGAGGCAAAAAACGGTAATCCGGCGCTTATCCTCTCTGTTGATGAGGCGGGGGAATTTACGGTTGTGGAGTCATTTCCGAGTGTGCGTACCCCGATTACCATCAGTGAGCAGACGACGAACGGCTGGCATGATATTATTTATTATGCCTATGGTGGGGATGAGGATGATGGATACCGCATCTGCCGCTACAATCCTCAAGGTGGTTACCAGACGGAACTCAGTGAGACTGTTAAGGAGTTAGAGCCACTTGGCGGCACGCAGATTCTGTCGAATAATCTTATTGACGATATGGATCAGGGGAGATATCTGACTCTTGTTCCACAGGTGGAAAAAAGTACAGAATAGACGAAAAAGCTTTATATTGTGTCTTCAAAATGCTATAATCATTGATAAGCGGTTAAAATAGCGATATTGTTTTTTCCTGAAAAACGGAGGTTAGGTTTTGAAGAAGAAAAGTAATATACGAGTTAAGGGCAGACTGCGGATGTATCTGTATTTGCCGATGATGCTTACGTTTTTGCTGATAGGTCTAAATGGTTTAGTATATATGTATGATATGAAATCCGGAGGGATGTTTTCCGGATTTGTTCTTCTCTATTTCTTGATTATGCTGTTTGTGTATATTCATAACAAACCGCTTCTGACAGAGGAGATGATTAACTTTGCCACACAGTATGCATCAGTGCAGAAGCAGCTGCTGACGGAATTCGAGATTCCGTATGCGTTGCTTGATTTTAACGGCAAGATTCTCTGGGTAAATAACCGATTTACTGAGATAACGGGGAAGGACAAGAGTTACCATAAGTCGATAATGACAATTTTTCCGACACTCACAAAAGAGATATTGCAGCGCAGTGATGCAGTTGAGATGATGAATCTGACCATGGAGGACAGAGACTACCGGGTTACGATGAAGCGTATTTATTTTAACAGCGCATCAAACGGTAATATGATAGTGTCATTAGAAGAGAGCAGTGAATACCTGACAGCATTGTACTTGTTTGACGAGACAGAGCTGAAGCGTTATATCAGAGAGAATGAGAATCAGCGTCTGGTGGCTGGCCTTGTCTATATTGACAATTATGATGAGGCACTAGACAGCATCGAGGATGTGAAGCGTTCGCTGCTGACAGCGCTGATTGACCGTAAAGTAAATAAGTACTTTACAGAGATGGATGCGCTTGTTCGTAAGATAGAGCGTGATAAATACTTTATTGTATTTAAGAATCAATATATGGAGCAGCTTTGTGAAGACCGTTTCAGTATTATAGAGGATGTCAAGACTGTAAAGGTCGGAAATGAAATGGCAGTAACGCTCAGTATCGGTATCGGAAGCGGTGGTGATACTTACAACCAGAATTATGAATATGCGAGAGCTTCTATTGATCTGGCACTTGGACGAGGCGGAGATCAGGTTGTTGTCCGCGAAGGCGAGGAGATTACTTATTACGGTGGCAAGACCAAGCAGGTCGAGCGTAACAGCCGCGTAAAAGCAAGAGTAAAGGCACATGCGCTCCGCGAAGTTATTGAGAGCCGTGAGCATGTGGTTATCATGGGGCATGAGATTAGCGATGTGGATTCGCTGGGTGCGGCAATCGGTGTATTTTGTGCCGCAAGAGTACTTGGCAAGAAAGCGCAGATTGTAATTAATGAAGTGACATCTTCTCTGCGCCCGATGATAGATGGATTTTCCGAGGAAAAAGGATATTCGGCGGACATGTTTATCAATAATGAAGAGGCGATTCTGCTGACGAATCGTGACACCTTGGTGGTTGTGGTTGATGTAAACCGTCCGAGTTATACAGAGTGTCCGGAATTATTAAAGCGAACAGATACTGTGTGTGTATTTGATCATCATAGACAGACCAGTGAGGTGATTGAGAATCCGGTGCTGTCCTATGTAGAACCATATGCCTCCAGTGCATGTGAGATGATTGCAGAGGTATTGCAGTACTTCTCTGAGAATATCAAGTTAGAACCTCATGAAGCAGATTGTATCTATGCAGGTATATTGATAGATACCAACAACTTTATGACAAAGACCGGAGTGCGCACCTTTGAGGCGGCGGCTTATCTGAGAAGAGCCGGCGCTGAAGTTACCAGAGTCCGCAAAATGCTTCGCAACGACATGGCTGCGTATAAGGCAAGAGCTGAAGCTGTGCGCCATGCAGAGGTCTATCGAGGAGCATTTGCAATTTCTGTCTGCCCGGCAGATAATTTGGAGAGCCCAACGATAGTCGGTGCGCAGGCGGCGAACGAACTTTTAAATATTGTAGGAATCAAGGCATCGATTGTGCTGACGGAGTATCAGGGCAGGATTTATGTCAGCTCACGTTCGATAGATGAGATTAATGTACAGCTTATCATGGAGCATCTGGGCGGTGGAGGACACCTCAACGTGGCAGGCGCGCAGCTTAGTGACTGCACAATAGAGGAAGCAATCCGCAGGATTCAGAGTACGATTGACGAAATGCTGGAAGAAGGAGATATCACAGAATGAAAGTAATATTATTGCAGGATGTAAAAGCCCTTGGAAAAAAAGGAGACATCGTAGATGTCAGTGACGGATACGCAAGAAATGCTATCTTTCCTAAGAAATTGGGAGTAGAGGCAAATGCGAAGAACATGAACGATTTAAAGCTTCAGAATCAGCATGCAGACAAAGTGGCACAGGAGAATTATGAAGCGGCACTTGCGTTGGCAAAGGAGCTGGAGGATAAGAAAGTTACGCTTAAGATGAAAGCGGGAGAAGGCGGAAGAACCTTTGGCTCGGTTTCTACCAAGGAAATTGCGGCAGCAGCAAAGGAACAGCTCGGCATGGACTTAGATAAAAAGAAAATGCAGTTGCCGGAGCCGATAAAGACATTCGGCATGACGGAGGTGGCGATTAAGCTGCACCCGAAGGTAACCGGAAAGTTTACCGTACATGTAGTGGAAGCATAGGAGGAAATTCGTGGAAGAGGTATTGGATAAGCGGATTATGCCGAGCAGCCGGGAGGCAGAGGAATCTGTAATCGGCTCCATGATTATGGATAGAGATGCCATTGTTACTGCGATGGAGATGCTCATCAGTGAGGATTTCTATTATCAGCAGTACGGAGTTCTGTTTGATGCAATGATTGAATTGTATAATCAGGGACTTCCGGTTGATTTGGTAACCTTGCAGAACAAATTAAAAGAAAAAGATGTGCCACCGGAGATAGCCAGTCTGGAATTTGTGGGAGAACTGGTAACGGCAGTGCCGACATCCGCAAATGTGAAGTATTATGCACAAATTGTCAAAGACAACGCATTGCGCCGTAAGATTATCAAGGTAAATCAGGAGATTGAAAATGATTGCTACCTCGGTAAGGACAATGTAGATGTTGTTATGGAGGAGACGGAGAAGAAGCTGTTTCAGCTATTGAATTCTCGCGGGGGAAGCAGTGATTATGTACCGATTCGTCAGGTGGTTATGAACGCACTCGAGAAGATTGAGAATGCGGCAAAGACATCCGGCACAGTAACCGGTATTCCGACAGGATTTATCGATTTGGATTATCGTACAGCAGGTCTGCAGCCTTCCGATTTGATTCTGGTTGCGGCGCGTCCTTCCATGGGTAAGACGGCGTTCGTATTGAACATTGCACAGTATGTAGCGTTTCATGAGCATATGTGTACGGCGATATTCTCGCTCGAGATGTCAAAGGAGCAGTTGGTAAACCGTCTGTTCTCTCTGGAATCCCGTGTAGATGCACAGGCGCTTCGTACCGGTAATCTGTCAGATGCAGACTGGGAGAAGCTGATAGAGGGTGCAGGAACCATCGGTAACTCGGAATTGATTATTGATGATACGCCGGGTATCTCTATTTCTGAGATGCGAAGTAAATGCCGTAAATATAAGCTGGAGCATGATTTAAAACTAATTATTATCGACTACCTGCAGTTAATGTCGGGTTCCGGTAAGTCATCGGACTCCCGTCAGCAGGAGATTTCTGATATCTCCCGTTCCTTAAAAGCGTTGGCGAGAGAGCTTTCTGTTCCGGTAATTGCATTGTCACAGTTGTCACGAGCCGTAGAACAGAGACCGGATCACAGACCGATGCTTTCCGACTTGCGAGAATCAGGAGCTATTGAGCAGGATGCCGATGTGGTTATGTTTATCTATCGAGACGATTATTACAACCATGATTCCGAGATGA
This sequence comes from uncultured Roseburia sp., assembly GCA_964484605.1. Classification (GTDB taxonomy): domain Bacteria; phylum Bacillota; class Clostridia; order Lachnospirales; family Lachnospiraceae; genus Roseburia. The sequence goes on from CAZAGJ010000055.1 coordinate 10,974, forward strand.
AGGGTATCTCAGAAATCATCATCGCGAAGCAGAGAAACGGTCCTATCGGTACTGTCAACCTCGTATGGTTACCGCAGTACACAAAGTTTGCGAATATGGAAAAATAGTACAAAAAGCTGTGCGCACGAAAAGTATTCTGTGCGACAGCTTTTTGCACTATAAATCAGAATCCTGTCGGAATAAGACGAGCGATTTTCGTTGTACCAGGCGTCTGCCTTGCTTATAATATAAGTTAAGCAGAAAATGTTGCAGAAAGGAAAGGTTTTAGGATGGGAAAAGTACGTTACATGATTTCCGATGCTGCAAATATAGTCAACGTGGAATCGCATGTACTACGTTACTGGGAGGATGAACTGGAGCTTAACATCCCGCGCAACGAGATGGGACACCGGTATTATACACAGGAAAATATTCAGGAGTTTCAACGGATAAAAGAATTAAAAGAGCAGGGATATCAGTTAAAGGCAATTCGCATGATTGTACATAATGCTCCGGCAGAGGGGCTTACGGAAGAATTGCCGATGGTGGCAGAAAGTCAGCAGAGCATCTTGGATAACACGGATAAGATGGCACAATTTACCGAGCTTATGACACAGATAGTAGGGGCGGCACTTGCCGCGAACAATCGTGACTTGAGTCAGAGTATCAGCGAGGAGGTTGGAAAACAGGTGTTAAAAGAGATGAACTATCTTATGCGGGAACGAGAGGAATTAGAGGAAGAGCGTTTTCGTAAGCTGGATGCAGCAATTCGGGGAAACCTGCGGGAAAAGGAAGAACAGAGAGGATTTTGGAAAAAGAAAAAGCCGTCACAACCGTGACGGCTTCTTTGCAATATAAAATTGCATCCATTAATAGTTGCTATGATGCAGGAATTACTCCTCGCTGATAGCTCCTGTTGGACAAACGCCTGCGCATGTACCGCAGCTTACGCATGCACCAGCATCGATAACGTACTGGCTGTCTCCCTGAGAGATAGCACCTACTGGACATTCGCCTTCGCATGTACCACAGCTAACACAAGAATCAGAAATAACGTATGCCATTTTAATTCCCTCCTTAAATAAAATACATAATTCAGATTATTATTAATCTTTAAGACATTTTAATACAAAAACACATGCTTTACAAGAGAGAAAAGTACGTGTTCTAAATTTTGCACATGGTTAGTGTACACAAACCGAGTTGATGCGCTAAGAGTCGACAAACCTTAGAAAGTTGAAAAATGATACAAAGTCTTAGAACGGAACGGTTCATGCGGGGTCAGCACGATGCTAGGGAAATTCTCGTGGTTAATTGCGTCCGGAAAATGCTGGGTTTCCAGGCAGACGCTGGTGTGAGATTCATAAATTTTACCGTCTTTTCCCGGAATCGGGTTTGCACCGTTTGCCACATACAGCTGAATGCCCGGCTGATCGGTAAAGCAGGTCATGCGGATGCCGCTTTCCTTGGACTGGAGAACTGCCGCTTCACGCAGACCGGTACCATTGATGACGAAATTGTGGTCGTAAGTGCCAAACTTCCGCAGCTGCTCATGGTCGGAAGCTAAAAATTTGCCGATTGTGTGCATTGTGCGGAAATCAAACGGTGTGCCCTCAACAGGAAGAAGCCTTCCGGTTGGAGCCTGCGTCTCGTCAAGTTCCGTAATCATATCTGCATCAATGAAAAGCTCATGTGACAGAACCTCACTGGAGCCTTCGCCGTTTAGGTTGAAATAGCCGTGACTGGTTACGTTTAACAAAGTATCTGTATCGGTAGTTGCTTCGTATAAAATAGATAGTTCGTTGTCCTCAGACCATCCATAGGTGACATTAAGTACCAGATTGCCCGGATAACCTTCTTCTCCGTCGGCAGAATGCATGGTAAAAATCAGTTTATCATCCTTTATCGCAGCATCCCAGCACTTAGAACCATATCCAACGATTCCGCCGTGCAGATGGTTCGTGCCATTATTGATGGCAAGCTGATAATCTTTGCCGTTTAAGGAAAAATGACCATCCTTGATGCGGTTTGCAACACGACCTACAACGGCACCGAAGCTGGCATTGTCCTGTTCATAATTTTCGCTGGTGTCAAAGCCGAGGCAGACATCCGTCATCTCGCCATTGCGATTCGGTACAACAATTTTTGCGAGACGACAGCCAAAATTAAGAACCTCAACAAAAGCGCCGCTTGCGTTTTCAAGGTGGTATATATCAATTGTTTCGCCTGTGTTTGTAGTGCCAAAATTAGATTTTGAAATTTTCATGGAAACTCCTTCCTGATGAGATAAGCTATCTCATAATCCCCCAAATATAATCTTGATACAAAGTATCTGCTTAACGCAAATAATTATGCCACATTTGCAAAAACATAGCAAGTAGGTTGCCTATTTTTCGGAATTGTGGCATAATCATACAGAAAGGTAGGACTTGATTATGCAGACCAAAGTTTTGAAAATAGATTCTGCTGATAATAGATATATCAGGGAGGCTGCGGCGCTGATTCGTGCAGGTGAGCTCGTGGCATTCCCGACAGAGACGGTATATGGTCTGGGTGCGGATGCACTTCATCCGGAGGCATCGAAGAAGATATATGCGGCGAAGGGACGTCCGTCAGACAATCCGCTGATTGTTCATATCGCCAGATTTGAGGAGTTGGAATATATTGCCAAAGAGGTTCCTGTGCAGGCACGAGTACTTGCCGATGCATTCTGGCCGGGACCACTTACCATGATTGTATGGAAGAATGATAAGGTGCCATATGAGACAACCGGAGGTATGGAGACTGTGGCAGTGCGGATGCCGAACCATCCGGCTGCACTCGAACTGATACGGGAGAGCGGCTGTCTGATTGCAGCACCGAGTGCGAATACATCGGGCAAACCAAGCCCGACAGAGGCAGCACATGTTGCACTGGACATGGATGGAAGAATACCGATGATACTGGATGGGGGTCCGGTAGGCATTGGTATCGAGTCTACGATTATCGACTTGACGGAAGATATACCGATGATACTCCGCCCCGGGTACATTACGAAGGAGATGCTTGAGAAAGCACTTGGTGAGGAGGTGCGCATAGATCCGGGAATCATTGCTTCGGATTCAGAGCGCAAGCCCAAAGCGCCGGGAATGAAATACAAGCATTATGCACCGAAGGCGGATTTGATACTGGTAGAGGGGGAAACAGACCATGTTGTGGCAGAGATTAACCGATTGACTGCAGCATGTCAGAAGGAAGGAAAGAAAGTCGGTATCATCGCAACGGATGAGACGAAGGAGTGTTATGGCAGCGATTATACGATGAGCATTGGAGCGAGGGCAGATGAGGACGCGATAGCGAGACACCTGTACAAAATACTTCGCGAGTTTGACGATTTGAATGTCGATGTAATTTATTCCGAGAGTTTTGCAACACCGCGCATCGGTCAGGCGATTATGAATCGTCTGCTCAAGGCAGCAGGACATCAGGTAATAACAGTTTAGCAGGAGAAGAGTTATATAATGAAAGAATATAATAGGATTTTATTTGTCTGTGGGAGCGATACCTGCAGAGCGCCGATGGCAGCAGGCATATTGGCAGAGTACAGTTTAAAAAGACCGGTTGAAATCCTCTCAAGGGGATTAGTGGTATTATTCCCGGAACCGATGAATCAGAAAGCTGAAGCTGTTATGATAAGTAATGGAATAAGTATGGAAGGATTTATGTCTAAGCAGCTTGTGGAAGAGGACCTTACGGACGATACATTGGTGCTTCTTATGGAGCGTACACAGATGGAGAAGCTGTTCGAGAAATTCGAGAATGTGAATCCGGAGAATGTCCATGTATTAACAGAGTTTGTAGGGGATGAACTGGAAATTATTGACCCGTATGGAGGGACATTGCAGGCATATGGTCTTTGCTATGAGACCTTGCGTAAGAGTATTATGAAACTTGTAAATTTATTAAACAAAGGAGAATAGATATGTCAAAAGTAGTGGTAATGGATCACCCTTTGATTCAGCACAAGATAGGAATTATCCGAAGAGAAGAGACGGGGTCTAAGGATTTCCGTACATTGGTAAGCGAGATAGCGATGCTGATGTGTTATGAAGCAACCAGAGACTTGAAACTCTCAGACATAGAAATTAATACACCGATTTGTAAGACGACTGTCAAAGAGTTAAAAGGCAAAAAGCTGGCAGTAGTTCCGATTCTTCGAGCAGGACTTGGCATGGTAGACGGAATGCTTGCGATGATTCCGGCAGCAAAGGTTGGACATATCGGATTGTACCGTGACCCGGAGACATTAGAGCCGGTAGAGTATTACTGTAAGCTTCCGGATGACTGCGCAAACCGTGAGGTGTTTGTGGTAGATCCGATGCTTGCAACGGGAGGTTCTTCTGCAGCGGCGATTCAGATGCTTAAGGATAAAGGGGTTAAGAATATACGTCTCATGTGTATCATTGCAGCGCCTGAAGGGGTGAAAAAGATGCAGGAAGCACATCCGGATGTAGATATCTACATTGGTTCTCTGGATGACCATTTGAATGAGCATGGCTATATTGTACCAGGACTCGGCGATGCGGGAGATCGTATTTTCGGAACAAAGTAGTTTGAAACCATGGATTGTTTCTGGAGGACACAGATGGGCGGAAAGAGAGAAGACTATATCAGTTGGGATGAATACTTTATGGGTGTTGCGACGTTGTCCGGCATGCGTTCAAAAGATCCGAATACGCAGGTAGGGGCATGCATTGTAAGTTCTGACCATAAGATTTTATCGATGGGATACAATGGGTTTCCGGTGGGATGCTCCGATGATGAATTTCCTTGGGAACGTGAAGGAGAGCCATTGGATAATAAGTATTTCTATACCACGCATAGTGAACTGAATGCAATCTTAAATTATCGGGGTGGCAGTCTTGAGGGAGCGACGATGTATGTGACACTTTTTCCATGCAATGAATGTGCGAAGGCGATTATACAGTCCGGTATCAAGCGCTTAATATATGATAGCAATAAATACGAGGGAACGCCGTCGGTTATAGCTTCTCAAAGAATGCTTCAGGCGGCAGGCGTAGAACTGCAAAAGTATGAGCATACAAATCGCGAGATTCGTATGACATTATAACAGAATTTTTGAAAAGGAATGAGGCTGTCGCACAAAAAATTCTTAATGCGACAGCCTCATTTTTGGAATATATGGCGGGTTTGCTGTTGGATAAAATGCACAGAAATGTGTGGTAAAAACATGAATTTCTGACAATTCATACCAAGGTACTAACTGGAAGTGTGATTGGTGCATGGACAAAGTCACGAAAAGTGTTATAATATAAATATTCAGTAAACTTGTGAATTGGGACTAAAATATTGCGAAAGGGGACATCATGAAAAATAATCGCAAAGCATTTCAAGTAATACCGCTGGTTTTGCAATTTGGAATCAATATGATAGTTCCAATTATGATATGTACGATGTTTGGTGTCTGGCTAGGCAGAAAGTTCGATATTCCCTTTGTGGTAGTTCCGCTATTTATTGTGGGAGCATTGGCGGGATTTACCAGTATTTATAAAATGGCTCGGAAAATATATAAACAGGATGAGGAGTCAGATAAGTAGTATGTTTGATGAATTTAAAAGACTTAACGATGCACTGCCCGGATTGGTGTGTGGAATTCTTATATATGGTGTGTGTATAGAACTGGCGGGTGTCTGGTTTGTGTCGGACAAGCTGGGATATACTGTGGGACTTGCGATTGGTATCGCCTGTGCCTGCTGGATGTCGGTGAATATGGCGACGGTGATTCGCGATAGTGTAGATGCCCGCGACGAGACGCAGGCGAAGCGAATTGCAACCGGAAAGGCAAATCTTCGCTATGCTATTGTGGCGGTTGTTTTTATTGCCATGATTAGGCTGGAGATAGGGAATCCTCTGGCCGCTTTTGCCGGTGTTATGGGGTTGAAGGTATCTGCGTACCTGCAGCCCGTTGCACATAAATTTATATCAAAACTGCGAGGGAGAGGTGATGTGTCTTCGGACAGTGAAGATATTAGTTTAAACTAAGGAGGTGAAACTGTGAATAACGCAATTTTGATGTCGTCTGGTGCAAGTGATATTGACTTTATGGTTCACGGAATTTTTTCTTATGAACTTTTTGGTCAGACACTTTGGATTACCACGACGCATGTCTGCGCTCTCATCGTTATACTTATATTGCTGATTTTTTCTATAGCGGCGAACCGGGCGATGAAGCGTGCGACAGAAATACCATCAGGATTCCAGAATGTTTTGGAATTGATTGTCGAGATGCTCGATGGCATGGTATGCGGAACTATGGGAAAGATTGCAGGACCGAAGTTTGTGAACTATATCAGCACAATCTTTATTTTCATCCTGCTGAGTAATATTTCCGGTATTTTTGGTTTAAGACCGCCAACCGCCGATTATGGAACAACGTTGGCACTAGGTCTTATTACATTCTTCCTTATCTGGATCACCAAGTTTAAAAACGTACCAAAGAAGCAGATATGGGCAGATATGTGTTCGCCGTTGCCACCGTGGCTGCCAATCTGGCTGCCGATTAACATTATCAGTGAGGTTGCAACACCAATCTCATTATCACTGCGTATGTTTGCCAACGTATTGTCAGGAACCGCCATTATGGCACTTGTTTACGGATTGCTTGGTAAAATCGCACTTGCTTGGCCGGCAGCACTTCATGCATACTTTGATTTATTCTCAGGAGCAATTCAGACATATGTATTTTGTATGTTGACGATGACATTTATTGGACAGAATTACGAAACAGATTAAGGTGTCTTTTTCGTAACTTGTAACAAAACAAAGACTTCCGGATGGGAAGTAAAAAATTATTTTAGGAGGATATTACTATGAATATCACAGGACACGATTTAATTATGGCATGCTCAGCAATTGGCGCAGGTATCGCACTTATCGCAGGTGTTGGCCCTGGTATCGGACAGGGTATCGCAGCTGGATTTGGTGCATCAGCAGTAGGTAAAAATCCGGGAGCAAAGGGAGACGTTATGTCTACTATGTTAATCGGTCAGGCGGTTGCGGAGACAACAGGTCTTTATGGTTTGCTTGTTGCAATCATTTTACTTTTCGTACAGCCTTTAGGCTAAAACAAGTTATGAAAATAAGCGACGAAAGGAGGCCAAACCTTGGAAGAGATGACAAGACTCTTTAATCTTGATGCCCAGTTGTTTCAGGACACGATTCTTATGGCAATAGCCATATTCTTTTTGTTTATGTTCATGTCGAAGATGCTTTTTGAGCCGGTGCGGAAGATGCTTCAGAATAGAAGCAATCATATTGCATCAGACCTTGCGGCAGCTGAGAATGATAAGAAGGATGCTGCGGAGTTAAAGGCAGACTATGAAGCAAAGATTAAGGACATTGAGAAAGAAGCAGAACAGATTTTAAGCGAAGCTCGTCAAAAAGCGCAGAAGAATGCAGCGCGAATTGAGAGTGAAGCCAAGGAAGAGGCTGCTCGTATCATCCAAAGAGCCAATGAGGAAGCAGAGCTTTCAAAGAAGAGTGCTATGGATGAAGTAAAACAGGAGATGATTACGGTTGCATCTATGATGGCAGCAAAGGTTGTTGCAGCAAATATTGATGCGGCTGTGCAGGATACGCTGGTGGAAGAGACATTGAAAGAAATGGGTGATTCAACATGGCAAAGCTAGTATCAAAAACATACGGTGATGCATTGTTTGAAGTCGCTCTTGAGAGTGGTCAGCTTGACACTTACTGGGATGAGGTAAAAGCGGTGAGAGCCGCGCTTGCCATGAATCCGGAACTCTTCAAGCTAATGAGTCATCCGAAGATTATAAAAGAAGAGAAAGAAAAAGTTATTGAAGACATATTTGAGGGAAAAGTTTCTGCCGAACTGGTAGGATTGCTTCGTATGATTGTTGAAAAAGGTCATTTCGAGGAGATGGATTCCGTGCTTGAGTACTTTGAGGCTCAGGTCAAGGAATATAAGAATATCGGTACTGCTTATGTGACAGCTGCGATGGAGTTATCCGATGCGCAGAAGGCAGCAATTGAGAAGCGATTGTTAGAGACAACCAAGTATGTCGAGTTTGAAATGCATTATGCAGTTGATACCACCTTGATTGGTGGAATGGTAATCCGCATCGGCGACCGTGTCGTTGATTCCAGTGTCAAGACGAAACTTTCCACACTGACACGCGAATTATCCAAAATACAGTTGAAAGTAGGTGAATGCGCTCCATGAATTTAAAACCAGAAGAAATAAGTTCCGTTATCAAAGAACAGATTAAAAGATATGCAGCGCAGTTAGAAGTAGCTGACGTTGGTACTGTTATTCAGGTAGCAGATGGTATCGCACGTATTCACGGTCTTGACAATGCAATGCAGGGAGAACTTTTGGAGTTCCCCGGTGAAGTATACGGAATGGTATTAAACCTTGAGGAAGATAACGTTGGTGCCGTACTTCTCGGCAGCCAGAAGAATATCAACGAGGGAGATACTGTTAAGACAACCGGTCGAGTGGTAGAGGTTCCGGTTGGAGATGCAATGTTAGGACGTGTTGTAAATGCGTTGGGACAGCCTATCGACGGCAAAGGACCTATCGAGACAGATAAGTTCCGTCAGATTGAACGTGTTGCATCCGGTGTTATTTCCAGAAAATCTGTAGATACACCATTACAGACAGGTATTAAAGCGATTGACTCCATGGTTCCAATCGGACGTGGACAGCGTGAGTTGATTATTGGTGACAGACAGACCGGTAAGACAGCTA
>CAZAGJ010000056.1:0-19173 GCA_964484605.1 uncultured Roseburia sp.
CCATAATACCAATGTTTCTGGTTCTCTCTAATGGATATTCTCTTCCAGCCAAGGTATTTCCTCCCTAAATTAGAAACGGTAGTGAGCAAACGCTTTGTTTGCCTCTGCCATCTTGTGCATGTCTTCTTTTCTCTTAACAGATGCACCAGTATTGTTTGCTGCATCTAAGATCTCGTTAGCGAGTCTCTCTTCCATGGTTTTCTCACCACGGGCACGAGAATACATTGTCAACCAACGAAGTGCTAATGCCTGACGACGATCAGGTCTAACCTCGATTGGTACCTGGTATGTTGCTCCACCAATACGTCTAGCCTTTACTTCAAGAACAGGCATAACGTTGTTCATGGCTTCTTCAAACACCTCAAGAGCAGGCTTCTCTGCCTTCTCCTCTACTCTGTTAAACGCTCCGTATACAATCTTCTGAGCTACGCCCTTCTTACCATCTAACATAATGCTGTTGATAAGCTTTGTAACCACTTTGCTATTGTACATTGGATCTGCTAATACATCTCTTTTCTGAGTATGTCCTTTACGTGGCACGGTTCTTCCCTCCTTAATCATAATTTACTATACAGATATTATCTGTTTACAGATTTCGCCTGCTTACAGACACCATCTGCATTTGCCGGACACGAATCTTCTCGTGTCGGTGAACTTCATTTTCGATTAATTCAACGGTACTCACATAGTGTTCGTGCGGAAATATATCTCATTGTGAAACAATCCCAACACTAACCTCTAGTCTGTTATGTGATACTATTGGTTTGGCTAAATCATAGATTATTTAGCTGCTTTTGGTCTCTTAGCGCCGTATTTAGAACGAGCCTGCTTTCTGTTAGCAACACCTGCTGTATCAAGAGTACCACGGATAATGTGATATCTTGTACCTGGTAAGTCCTTAACACGACCACCGCGGATAAGAACAACGCTGTGCTCCTGTAAGTTGTGTCCTTCTCCCGGGATGTAGCTTGTTACTTCGATTCCGTTGGAAAGACGAACTCTGGCGATCTTTCTAAGAGCTGAGTTAGGTTTTTTAGGAGTTGCTGTCTTAACAGCTGTACAAACACCTCTCTTCTGTGGAGAAGAAGTATTGGTTGGTCTCTTCTGCAAAGAGTTGTAACCCTTCTGAAGTGCAGGTGCTGTAGACTTCTTAACAGATGTCTGACGTCCTTTTCTTACTAACTGGTTAAATGTTGGCATTATTTTCACCTCCTGTGATTAAAATAAGTTGTTTCAAATCTGTTCCGTGGTAAAATCCACATCACAAATTCAGCGTGCACTCGCATGCACGCTAAATTATTATATAAACACAAAACCTAGATGTCAAGCAGTTTTTCTTCTTTTTTGCTGGTTAATATCATATAAATTCCCATTAACATTACACCTAAGCATAAAATGTATTTCGGATTTAATGATTGTCCTGTCGGCGGTGTATCATCCTTTTCTGATTCAGTGCCTCCTGTTGCCGCGCCTCCATTATCAGCACCGCTTTCAACGGTTTCATCGGCAGCCCCATCTTCCGGTACAGGCGCTTCACCACTTCCTGTGCCTGTTGTATTCAGCCATACTGCCTCCTGTCCGCTTTGGCTTCCGCCTTCTTTTACAATTCCGTCCAGAACAATAACATAATCTGATGCATGTTCAAATGAAAATACAACCACTCCGTCATCTCCGACAAAGTTCATTCCCATATACTTCAGCTTTCCTGCTACCTCATCGTAATAAAACAGCGTTGCATTCTTTCCCGCATTTCCTGCACCGACATTGACAGATAAGAGAGCCGTCAATCCGAATATTCCATCGTGTGCCAGATGAAGCTGGGTAGACCACGAATCATCCGCAACATCCTTCTGCAGTTCCTGTGGTACATTTGAAGTTCCCAGTGTAACTGCAAAATCAATATCCGTAAGACCATCTACGATAATATCATTCCCTCGAATTGTCCACTCAATACCATTTCCCATGTTCAACACAAGGGTCAGATTCTTATCATGCGCTAATTTCAATATTTTTGCCGGAACAATCGTTGTTCCGTTCATTGTAAGGAAAATCGTATCACCATCTGCCGCCGCCAGCATCCGCGCATATATCTTATCCCATCCGCTGACATTGGAATCCTCTGAAATATATGCCGTTCCCTGCTCTGCAAATATACTGTTTTCCTGTTGCTCTGCCTGCTGCTCTTCAGCCACCGCCGTTGTTCCCGCAGTCTGTACGCCGCCATTACTTGTTTCCGTACTGTTGTTGCTACTTCCGGTTGAAGTATTCAAAACACTTCCGTTATTTCTATTCGCATATGTCCGGTTTCCACCCAGGCTGCCCGAATTACCCTTGTTTGCACTATTGTTATTATTGTTCTTATTGTTATTATTATTGCTGCCATTATTTTTGTTAGCGGTATTTCCGGTGTTTCCACTATTTCCTGTGCTTCCGGTATTATTCGTATTTCCGGTATTTCCAGTGCCGCCTGTATTTCCGACATTATTCGCATTTCCGCTGCCACCGTTATTTCCGGCATTTCCCGCATTTCCACTATTGTCTGTGGCTCCATTACTTCCGGCATTATTGTTCTCATTATTTCCGGTGTTGCCTCCATCCGATGGAGTCTCCGTACCTGTCGGTGTCTCTGTATCCGTTGGTTTTTCCGTATCTGATGGCGTTTCTGTGTCCGAAGGCTGCTCCGTATCTGAAGGCTCTTCGCCCTCCTCCGGTTCTTTATAATCTGTTGCAACAATCTCTCCGTATTCCTTTACCAACTGTGCCACCACCGGAGCCTTGGCTGACACTTCCATAGAATGAATTTCAAATGATGTATCCTGTGCGCCAAATCCACTCACATTATCTCCAACTACCAGCTTCTGAATTTCACACCCCTCAAATGCTCCTTCTTCTACCGTGGTAATGGTATCCGGAAGTTTTACCTTGCCCAGATTACATCCATAAAAAGCATTTGGTGCAACCATCTTGGTTCCTTCATATATTTTTATACTTCTTGCACCCTCCGGGCAGCGATACAGCGTCACTCCGTTGGTACAATAAAGTATTCCTTCATATGATGAATAGTATGTATTTCCTTCCTCCACATCAATTGCTTCCATATTAATGCATCCGTCAAATGCATCCTCTGCAATCTCTTTCGTCGCTGCAGGAACTGCAAAACTTGTAAGGGCTTCGCAACCTTTAAAAGCTTCTTCAGCGATAGAAGGAAGCTGTTTTGAAAGTTCAAGTTCTGTTAATCCTATACAATCCCGAAATGCGCCACTCGGAATACCTGAATCGCTCTCCCATACTACGCGGTCTAAGCTGATACAGCCATAAAATACATTTTCGCCGACTTTCTCTACACTTGCAGGCACGGTAACCTCTTTTAAATCTTCACATCCCGAAAATGCGTTGTCACCGATAGCAGTAACACTGTCCGGTATTTCTACGGAAATAATTGTTGTGTTCAAAAAAGCGGACTCTCCTATTTCTTCCACATCTTTTGGAATCACAACCGCATTTTCCGTACCGACATACTGCACTAATGTACCATCTTCCACATAGAAACCATCTTTCGCCACAGCTGCCGTTCCCATTTCTCCCGGATATATCATTGCTATAAGCATCGTAATCGTCAACACATATCCTAACTTTCTTTTTACCTGGTATTTCATGCCACTCTCTCCTATCATCCTTTAATCTAAGTGTATTTTCACTCTGCATCCGTGCATTTTTTTGCCACCAGAAACAGTCTGCCATCTTCCACATAACTATTGCAGGTAGACAAAGTCAATAACTCGTCTCCATAGACCGGCATTTCTGTCCCCGTGAACACTGAGAGTTGTTCTATATTATCAAGGAATTCTTCAAACTCTTCCTCGGAATCTGCCTGAATAAAATTGTAATACCTGAATCCTTCTGTATTCTGATACTGTACCTGTGCTAAGCACACCGCAAAAATCTCATATGTACCCTTCTCATATATTGTATCAAACAAAATCTGTCTATGCGCTAACCAGTACTCCTCATCCAAGTACTTTTTCAAGCCGCCAAACATCTCGCCACTCTTCATATTGTGACCATATATTATGATATTGGTGCTGGGCGCTTCCAGATTTGTTCTGGCATCCATAAATAATGTGCCGTTTATATCATTCTGCCCGTTAAAGTTTCTCTTCAAATAATAATCAGCATCTGTCTTTGTCAGCATAACCGGATAGTCTACCTTTGTACCCTCAATCGTAATCCAGCCCGCAAAATTTTCGTTCTCTGCCAAAATCGCTTCGTATTCCGGCAAAACTGTCGGTGTTTCTGTCTGTACAGTAACACCTTCCACGGATTCTCCCTGAAGTGCCGCCTCCAGTTCCGGCGAGCCCGCAGAAAAAAATGCATCATTGCTCAAGGTTTCCACCGCAGCTTCTTCCTGCGTATCCTCCCGCAATGATTTCAGATAATCATTCACCTTGTTGCCACGACTATTTGTATAGTCAGACCAAAAATACCACACAAAGCATGCTATTGCTGCCATAACACACACTGCGCCTAATATATTGCGCCCGATATCTGCTTTTGTTCTGTTCTTTTCTTCCTGTCCGCTCTGTTTTTCCTGTCTGTTTTTTGCTGCAATATCCTGTTTTTTATCGTTCTTTTTTGTAGTGTCATCATATAAAACGCTGTTCTTTTTCGCATTGTCTGCCACAATGTCTGCCAAATCCAGCAGAAAATGCTCCCCGATTTCACTATAAATCTTAATTTTCCCACTTCGTATGGACTGATAAAGGCGTAAGGCAACATCCGGTCTGTAAATATCCACAGAATCGGTAATCTTGCGTATGTTCCTTACATCCGCCTGACCGCGGACATAATCTTCATATGTATCAAACGTAAATTTCCCGATGCTGTATTTTTCCATATCCGGATGTGCCTCCTTCCCTTTTTACTTTACTTTGATGTCGTTGCAGATACAACGTTGGAGAATTCTCCATAATAAGTCTCTCCATCCTCAACTACATAGGAGCGAATCTTATAAGAATAAATTGTACCTGCCGAAAGCTTTCCATCCATATAGTTTGTTGCTTTTGTTCCTCCTACAAGCTGCCATTTGCCGCCTGCATCCATACGATAAATCTCGTATCCCGTGACAACGCCTTCGCCTGTCCATGTAATACTTGCAGATGTCTTAGAAACGCCTATTACAGTTGCAGAAGCCGCATTACATGGGCGGATTGCAAATGGAATTGTCTTCGTGGATGTATAATTTCCTTTTCCTGCTACAACCACAGTCGAGGTACCGGCTCTGCGGTTATTCTTATACATCAACGTATAGTCTGTTCCTTCCGCAAGTACCGTTCCATTATCCGTCATCTCTACTGCCGGATACACATCCTTACCTGTGTAAATCTGGGTTGCAATAGCGCTCGCCGTGCCATGATTAATGCTTCTTCTTAAGATTGTAAACGGAATTTCTTTCTCACCGGTAAAGCATGTACCTGTTCCGGTAATATACAGCGTCGCGACTCCCACATTCACGTTATTCGCATAAGCCAATGTGTAATCTACGCCCTCCTTCAGTTCTGCATCTCCTAACAGTACCCTCGGCTTCGGTTCGATTGCCTGTCCATTATATGTATAATCAGAAGATACATCCTTAATCTCAAGACTGTCTACCACTGCCTGTTCCACCGCATAGCTTTTCTCAATTGTTCCAGCATAGTTGCCCTGACCGGTAATCGTCATCACATAAGTATCTGCACTCTGGCTCGGACTGCATACCACCTCGTAATCGGTTCCCTTTTGTAATGTAATCGCGCCCCATGTCAGTGCAATGTTCTGCTCCAGTCGGTTTTCATATGGAAGACTTTCCGCAAAACCACTCATCACCACATCCGCATCCGCAATATTCTTTGCAGTGATTGTAATCTCCAGTTTCTTGCTTCCGCCATAATTACCGGTTCCAATCAATACTACTGTCTGTTTTCCGACACTCATTCCGTCACAACCCTGTGCAAAAGTAACTGTATAATCCGTCGTACTTAATACAGTGTTCCCAATCTGAACTCCTGTGATTCCAAGCTGTTCAATCGTCAACGGCTGTCCTGTGTATACATAGCTTTCTTTCAGACCTGTTACTTCTGCCTGTTCAATATTGCTGGCAATCTTAAACAATTCTGTTCGAGAGTCCTTGAATCCATTTATTCCACTGATGGTAACGGACGCCTGTCCTATCTCCGTATTTCCGGTGCAGTTCAGCTGATAATCAAGACCTTCTATCAACCTATATGCTCCGCAGGTAATTGTCAGCTCCGGCACAATCGGCGAACCGGTATATGCCTGATTCGGAATCGACTCCACAACAACATCTGCCGCATTTATACTGTGCGCCTCAATCGTATAAGTTGTCGCAGTTGTACCGCTAAAATCACCCTTGCCGGTAATTGTCACTGTTGCAGTACCACATGTTTTGCTGTTCTGATAGCTTACCGTATAATCTACATCTTTCGTAAGCACTGTGCCCTTTATAGCTACTGCGACCTCCGGCTCTACCGGAACTGTACTTCCCATATATGGGTAAACTGTGCCATTCGGCAGTGTCACCGTTGCAGCAGAAATATCCTGTGACGTAATTGTAAAGTTTGCCGTTCTGCTGCCGCTATAGTTACCGATACCGGTCACAATCGCCTGAGCTGTTCCCGCAGCAATATTATTGCTGTAAGCTACCGTATAATCTGTTCCCTTATTCAAGGTACGAACCTCTGTATCTCCGGTTCCATACTGATAGGTCACTATCACTTCGGGTTCTTTGGCTGTTCCGTCATATGCGTAGGTATCCTGTGTCACCTGCATCGAAATCTTATCTTGTCCTGATGTCGGCTTTGAAAGAGACTTCGGCACGATATCAAAGCTGACTTCCCGGCTTCCCGTAATATTTTGCTCACCGTTCGTATTTGCAATTCCTTCAATCACAAGTGTAACCGTTCCGACGGAAACATTATCTGAACCTGCCGCTACAGATACCTTATAATCACTTGCAGGCATCGTATACGCCGTTATACCAATCTTTGTCGTCAATGACAGTTCCGGCAAAATAGGAAGTCCTGTGTACTCTCTGTCTGCCAAAGTATTAGATGTGCCATCCATTACTGTGAGATTATTGACATCCTGTGGTGTAATTTCAAATACAGCGCTACCATTCAAGCCCTCATAGATGCCTGTTCCTTTTACAACAATAGTTCCATATCCTACGTTCGTATTCGTTCCATAGGTCACATCATAGTCCGATGCCTTCAGTGTTGCACTTCCTAATTTAACAACAACAGACGGCTCTATCGCCTTGCCGCGATACATGTAGCTATCTGCCACGCCGGACACCGTCAACGCATCCGCATCTGCCGTAATACTAAAGCTTGCCGTTACCTGTCCAAAGAATCCGTTTATCTCATTTCCTATAATCATAACAGTTGCTCCCTTATCTGAAAGGCTTGTGTTATTCGTATAGGTATGAATCATAAAGTGTGTCCCTTCGGTCAGCGCTTTACCATAGTATTCCACCACCGGAACTGCCTTGATGGCACTTCCCGTATACTTCTGATCACTGACTGTCACAGTTGTCTCAGACAAATCTGCCTTAATCGGCATCTTCTGTGTTACAAGACCTGCATAATTTCCTTTTCCCTTAATGGTTATGGTCGCTGTTCCAACCCATGTATTATTGGTGTAGGAAATCTCGTAGTCTGTATCTTTCACAAGCTCCGCACCATTTACGGTAACGATGATTTCATCATCCTCAAGTTCGATTGCGCTCGGCAGTATCGGTTCTCCGGTTACATTGTCTGTTTTCACATAGTCCTTATACCAGATTTCTTTTGTAATTTTTACTTCTGCATCTGCGATATTTCCGCGAATTTCAAACCTCTGACGCACGCTTCCTGTATAGTTACCTATACCTGTCAGGATAACGACTGCATCTGTACCTATGGCATTATTCTGCTCATATGAGTAGGTATAATCCTTACCTGCCGCCAATACGCTGCCATTATAATACAACTTCGGTGTCGGTTTTGCCGTTCCATCACTTCCCAATGGCTGCGGTTCCACTTTCTCTAAAGTAAATCCTGATGCCGGTTCGCTTCCGCCCATTCCAATCGACGCTTTGCCAATCGCAAACTTCGCCGCAACCGTATTCTGAATCGTTCCGGTAAAGTTGCCACCCGCCTTAGCTGTTACAGTGACCTTCACGATACCGATATTGGTATTGTCCGCGCCATAGCTTACATCATAACCGTTTACTGTCTTTCCATTATAAGTAATTGTCACTTTCGGAGTAACAGGTTTTCCGGTATATGCTGCCTGATAGCTTCCGTCCTTCACGCCTTCAATCGCAAGTTCTACATCACTGTCTGCCAGATTCTTCGGTTTTATTTCAAATGTAAACTCTTTTTCACCTGCATACGCGCCAATTCCAATCACTTTAACCGTTCCGGTTCCGACATCCGTATTCTCACCATATTCAACCTTATAGTCTGTACCCGGTTCCAATTCGCCCTGTGTCGTATTATTTACGACACGCACTTCCGGCTTATAGGCACTTCCTTTATAAATGTATGTCGTTCCCGATTCAATCTCCGGGCAGATGATGGTCGTCTTGTCAAGAATAGCGTTACCAATCTGGAAGTTTACTTCTGTCTGTCCTGTAAAGTTTCCCTGTCCCTTTATCGTAATAGTCGCTGTACCAACATTTCTGTTCGAACTGTATGTCAGCGTATAATCCTGCGATGTCAAATGATAAACATCTGCATCTGATTTTCCATATTGGTAGCTAATCTCCGGTATCGGCTGTATTGCCGCACCATTACTGAATGTCTGTGCATGAATCTCCGCAATTTCAATATCACTTGCCGCAATATCCTTTTGCTGAATTTCAAATGTCTTCTCAACGGTTCCGGTATAGTTTCCTGTTCCTTCAATTACTACTGCAGCATTTGTTGTACAATTCATATTATCACGATAGCTGACAGCATAATCTTCGCCAAGCGTTAATTTTCTGGCTTCCAATCCGCTTATCTGATATTTTACAACAACATTTGCCGGTACAATCTCAGCGGATGTATATGTATACGCCAAATCCACGCCCTCAACCGTACACTTATTGCCGCCGGCGGTATCGCTGATATCCCTCTGTGCAATCGTAAATGGTATCTCTGTCGTGCTTCCTACATATTCACCACATCCATGAATTGTAATCTTACCTGTACCCGCGTTGATATTGTCCTTATAATCCGCAATGGTATATGTGTAATCTGCATCTTCACCCTTTGTAAGGTCAACGCCGTCTATTGTGAGCTTTGTAATTTCAGGGTGCAGTTCTTTTCCTGTATAAACAGCACTTTCAACTTCTGCCACAGCACCATCTAAGCTCTTTCCTTTTATAACAAACGAGATTTTACGTGTTCCTGTAAAGTTTCCTGTTCCGGTAATCTCCACGCTTGCTTTATCACTCGGTGTGCTATTGTTGGAATAACTGCCGGCATCAATCGTAAAATCAGCCGTTCCCAATTCTTTTGCGTTGTATACAAGCGGAATATCATTGACAGTCAATGTCACTTTTGCGCCCTTATACTCTTTTACAACCGCGCTTGTCAGCACAACATCTGTCTCATTTATGTTTTTCGGTGCAATATTAAATGTTTTTGTCAGCTGATCAGTGTTATCCTCATACCGATAACATCCGTTTACTGTCGGAAGCATTGTATCATCGACAGCCTCAATGTATACCTCTGCCTTTCCTGCATTACAGTTTTTGTCGTAGCGCACGCGATAATCCACGTTCTGTGTGAGTTCATTCTTCCAGAACAAGCTTCCTGTTTTTACAGTGATGCTCTCGTCCTGTAATGTGAGTTCATCGCCTGTATATACCAGTTTCTCATCCGCCAGTGACAAGGTGTAATCTTCTAATCTGCCTGCAAGCAGATAGTAGATTTCCCGCTCTCCGGTATAGGTTCCTTTTCCGGTAATTTTTACTTTTGCAAAAGTTGTACTATCAGATACCTGATCGACATTCTCATAGCTTAAAGTATAATCCGTACCCTCCACGAGTGTTTCATTGCCGTTCTTGATGATAAGCTTTAGTTCATTATTGCTTCCGCCTGTCGGGATGTCATCAAACCACATCATCGCAAACCATGTACCCTTATAATCAGTTACATGATTACCATGTTCCTTATCCGCGGTTATATCGCCAAGTGTTTGGATATCCACACCATTGATTCGGAATGTTTTTTCTACTGAGCCCGCAAAGTTATGATTGCTTCCCGCTGTAATTCTTACCGAATACTCGCCAACCTCCTTCGGCTGGTCTGTCGGCTGATACGTGTATGTGTAATCATCTCCTGCCAACAGTTCTGTGCCATCTGCATAAGCAAGAGTCGGTGTTGGTTTCTGTACTTCACCTGTATAGTTGAAGTTTGTTTTGCTGAGAGTCAATTTGATGAGTCCTGCTTCTACTGCACTCTCTAAGTCACATGCTCTTACGGAATAATTGAATGTCTGTTCTCCCGTATAATTACTGTCTTTTGCCTTCACAGTTACCTGCAACTTTGCAGATACCAGATCATCCGTTACCTGCTTTCCATCAATAGAATACTCCAGACTGTATTCCTTGCCCTCCGTCAGAATATTGCCATTATATGTAACAATCACTCCCGGCTTCATATCCTCTAATTTTCTGGAATAATCCACCTGATAATTGCTGACGCTCACAGCATTTCCGGAAGCATTTTTAAACTGATATGCAAACTTACTTAAATCTGCTTTCTGAATAGTAAATGTCTGCGTTATAGAACCCGCATATTCGCCCTTGCCCTGCACAACAACCGTTGCTGTTCCCGCATTCACGTTATCTTTGTAGCTG
Organism: uncultured Roseburia sp.; assembly: GCA_964484605.1. Classification (GTDB taxonomy): domain Bacteria; phylum Bacillota; class Clostridia; order Lachnospirales; family Lachnospiraceae; genus Roseburia. The sequence continues at coordinate 10,889 of CAZAGJ010000056.1, forward strand.
ACTGTATAATCTGTACCTTCTGTCAGACTCGTCACTTCCATGCCCTGCTTCGTTAAAACAACTGCCGGTGTCAATGCCTGTCCGGTATAAATCATATCTGCAACGCTAATTCCATCCGCAATGTCTGTAATCTTTTGGGTTGTTACTTTATAAGTCAGGGTACGCGTACCCGTATAATTTCCCAATCCCTCAACCACACATTCACCGGTTCCGGCTGTCTGGTCATTACTGTGACTGACAATCTGGTAATCTGTTCCCTTTATCAAAGTATTTCCATTGTATGTCGCCAAAATATCCGGTTCACTATCTCCTACCGCATTTGATACCAGAAACTCCACAATTGACTGTACTGACGTATTATCTTTGTTTTCAATATCCTTTGCCGCTATCTCGAACGTTTTTGCTACAGTACCAAAATATCCATTCTGTCCTGTCACTTCAATCGTTGCCGTTCCTACCGCAACATTGTTTCGGTAATTTACTGTATAACCATCCGCAGGCAGAATAATCTCTTCGCCATCCACAGAAATTGCAACACTGATTCCCGGCTGCCACTCTCTGCCCAAGTAAACGAATGGAGTACTCTGATCCAAAATAATTTCTGCACCCGCAATAGATACAGGTGTTGTATATGTTCTGACTCCCGCGTAATTGCCCCTGCCGTTTACATTGATAGCCGTAACATTATTCAAAGTATCCTTTGTATATGTCAGATAGTAATCGCCTGACGCATCCGCTTCTGTTCCCTGCGACAGCGCCACACCTCTTGCCGTATCGTTCACCTGTGTAATATAGCTATCCGGTGCTGCCGGATTCCATGCCGTTAAAACAGCTTCTACAGTTGCGTCTGTCACCTGCTTCGGTGCAACCACATAATCAACCTTCTGTTCTGTTCCACCATATGCTTCCTGACCTGTAAACGTAAAGCGATATGTGCCTGCATTCACAAAGGCGTCTGCCGCACTGATGTCAACACCTGTTCCTGAATTATCTGCCGCAACAGGAACACAGCTTACCGAATAATCCGTATTCTCTTCCAACACAACATCGCCAATTTTGACCTCCCACTGTGGCTTATGATTGGCTCCGTCATATGTCACGCTGTCCGGAGTCAATGTAATCGCCGCTTCTGTCAATGATGCACTGACGCGAAGCGAACAGTCAAATGTCTCTCCTCCATAGCTTGCCGTGATGATAGTATCTCCCTGTTTCTTCGCCTGTATAATTGCAGAATTTGCCCCGCCGTATCTCTCAACCTCTGCAATTGTAGTATCCTTGCTTGTCCATGTAACAAGTCCATCGGCATCATTTAGCGTAATATAGCCATAATTATCAACCGGAATCAGCATACTTGTTTTGTTCAGACTCGCACTCACTGACAAAGTTGCCGGAACTGCCGCATTATTTGCAGTCCTGCTCTGCGAAAATACAGATGTTATCTGTTCCAGCCATGGGCGGGTATCTGTTCCAGTATCACCTACATTATAAGTATATGCCCGAACTGCCACACACTTTCCGGACGCGCTCGCATCCTGCCAGCTTCCATCTGCAAGCAGGTATGTCTGTCCCGCAGATGCACCATTATAACACGCCACACTTGCGCCCTCTAAAGAGATAACAACCGCAAATGTATCTCCTGCCTTCAATTCCCGCTCTTCAAAGCCCATTTCAACAGAATTCATACCTTCTTTTAAGGTACCAACCGGCTTTGCGCACACATATGTGCCGGAATCCGGCTTGCCTTGTGTCGGATTTACATAATAGGATACCGTTGCACTCGCATCCCTGCCTTCTTCATTCAAATGAGCATTAAAGCTGACACTGTCCAGTATCTCTGCTCCACCGGAAGAATTCTGTCCCACCGTAAATATCGCCGCTACGGTAGCCGCTTCTGCCCATCCGGAGGTACTACCGCTTCCATGCTGATAAGTATGATAATTCTTCGCCTCCGCAGCCATTACAGTCTCCGGCATCATTCCCACTACCATACACACCGTTACCGCAACAGCCAAAATTCGTTTCCATACATCCTTGTACATACGTGCATCTCCTTTGTCCTACGTTCTGTTTCTTTCTATATTAATTTGATTATGACAAATTATACCTTATCTAGTATATCGGCAAAACGAGCGTAAATCTTAGTTCTTTTTCACTATTTTTCAAGAAATCCTCTGTTACAAGGATTCTGTCGGCACGTAAAAATGGGACTGCATGATATACAGTCCCATTTAAAACAAAAGCTTATTCTTCTACTTCCTCGTATTCTTCTGATACGATTTCCTCTAAGGTGTAATCTTCATCCATAACACCGTTGTCCTCAAAATCATCGAAATCATCAAACATGATGTCCTCTGTCTCGTCAATTTCTGAATCCAGCTTGATGTTACGGTATCTCTTCATACCGGTTCCGGCAGGAATAAGTTTACCGATGATTACATTCTCCTTCATACCAATCAATGGGTCAATCTTACCCTTGATAGCCGCCTCAGTAAGAACCTTTGTCGTCTCCTGGAAGGATGCTGCTGACAAGAAAGAGTTTGTTGCAAGAGATGCTTTGGTAATACCAAGAAGCACCTGCTTACCTTCTGCAAGCTGCTTGCCTTCCTTCTCTAACATCTCGTTTGTATCCTCGAAATCCAGAGCATCTACAAGTGTTCCCGGAAGCATCTCGGAATCACCATTCTCCTCAACGCGAATCTTCTGTAGCATCTGGCGTACAATCAACTCAATATGCTTATCGTTGATTTCTACACCCTGCAGACGATATACACGCTGAACTTCGCGGAGCATATAATCCTGAACGGCACGAACACCCTTAATCTTTAAGATGTCGTGTGGATTTACAGAACCCTCGGTTAATTCATCACCAGCCTCAAGCACTGCTCCGTCTACAATCTTGATTCTGGAGCCGTAAGGAATCAAATATGCCTTGCTCTCTCCAGTCTCATTATTAGTAACAACGATTTCTCGTTTCTTCTTTGTATCTTTGATGTTTGCTACGCCGCCAAACTCTGTGATGATGGCAAGACCCTTTGGCTTTCTTGCCTCGAAAATTTCTTCGACACGAGGAAGACCCTGTGTGATATCGTTTCCGGCAACACCACCGGTATGGAATGTACGCATAGTAAGCTGTGTACCCGGCTCACCGATAGACTGAGCAGCGATGATACCAACTGCCTCACCAACCTGTACTGCCTGGCCGGTTGCCATGTTTGCACCATAGCACTTCGCGCAGACACCCATATGGGAGCGGCAGGATAATACGGTACGAATCTTAACCTTGGTCAGTGGCTGACCATTCTCGTCTACACCCTTGCTCATAACCAAAGCTGCACGCTTCGGTGTAATCATATGATTTGCCTTTACGAGCACATTGCCCTCTGCATCACAGATTGTGTTGCAGGAGAAACGTCCTGTAATACGCTCCTGAAGGCTCTCAATCTCTTCCTTGCCATCCATGAAGTCTGTTACCCACATACCAGGAATCTCTCTTCCTGTTCCTTCACAGCAATCAGACTCACGTACAATCATGTGCTGTGATACATCAACAAGACGTCTTGTCAGATAACCGGAGTCAGCTGTACGAAGCGCGGTATCGGAAAGTCCCTTACGAGCACCGTGTGCGGACATGAAGTACTCCAATACATCAAGTCCTTCACGGAAGTTAGACTTGATAGGCAACTCGATAGTTCTACCGGTTGTATCAGCCATAAGTCCTCGCATTCCGGCAAGCTGTTTAATCTGCTTATCAGAACCACGAGCTCCGGAGTCAGCCATCATAAAGATGTTGTTGTATTTATCAAGTCCGGAAAGAAGTGCATGTGTCAGTTCATCATCCGTCTCTTTCCATGTCTCAACAACTTCTTTGTAACGCTCTTCCTCTGTGATAAGACCACGCTTATACTGCTTTGTAATTCTATCAACAGTTTCTTCAGCATTCTTAATCAATTCCGGTTTCTGCGGCGGTACCGTCATATCGGAAATAGATACTGTCATTGCAGCTCTTGTAGAGTATTTGTAACCCATTGCCTTAACTGCATCCAATACCTCAGCGGTCTTGGTTGCACCATGGATGTTAATTACTTTCTCTAAAATCTGCTTATTCTGCTTCTTCGCAACAAGGAAATCAACCTCAAGCTTTAACTCATTTCCCGGAATTGTTCTGTCAACAAATCCAAGATCCTGCGGAATAATCTCATTGAAAATGAAGCGTCCCAATGTAGATTCCACTGTATCTGTGAGTACAGTTCCGTCTGCCATTGTCTTGGACATACGAACTTTGATTCTGGAGTGCAGTGTAACTGCTCCATTCTCGTATGCAAGGATTGCTTCATTTACATTCTTAAAGAACTTACCTTCGCCTTTAGCGCCCGGTCTCTCCTGTGTCAGGTAGTAAATACCGAGAACCATATCCTGTGAAGGAACTGCAACCAATCCACCATCAGATGGCTTCAGCAAGTTGTTTGGAGAGAGCAGCATAAAGCGGCACTCTGCCTGTGCCTCTACAGAAAGCGGAAGATGCACAGCCATCTGGTCACCGTCGAAGTCAGCGTTGAACGCTGTACATACAAGCGGATGCAGCTTGATAGCCTTACCTTCTACCAAGATTGGCTCGAACGCCTGAATACCAAGACGATGCAGTGTAGGAGCACGGTTCAGCATAACCGGATGCTCTTTGATAACATCTTCTAGGACATCCCAAACTTCAGTCTGGAGTCTCTCGACCATCTTCTTCGCACTCTTAATATTATGTGCTGTTCCGTTAGCAACAAGCTCCTTCATAACGAAAGGTTTAAACAGCTCGATTGCCATTTCCTTCGGAAGACCACACTGATAAATCTTTAATTTCGGCTCAACACAGATAACGGAACGTCCGGAATAGTCAACACGCTTACCAAGTAAGTTCTGACGGAAACGTCCAGACTTACCTTTGAGCATATCAGACAAGGACTTCAACGCTCTGTTACCAGGTCCTGTAACAGGACGGCCACGACGACCATTATCAATCAACGCGTCAACTGCTTCCTGAAGCATACGCTTCTCGTTACGAACGATGATGTCCGGCGCACCAAGCTCAAGAAGTCTTCTCAAACGATTGTTACGGTTGATAATTCTTCTGTACAAGTCATTCAAATCGGATGTTGCAAAACGTCCACCATCCAACTGAACCATCGGACGCAAGTCTGGTGGGATAACCGGAATAACAGTCATAATCATCCATTCCGGCTTATTACCTGACTCACGGAATGCCTCTACAACCTCTAATCTCTTGATAATTCTCGCTCTCTTCTGACCTGTTGCATCTGCAAGCTCAGCCTGAAGTTCAGCAGAATCCTTCTCAAGATCGATTGCATGTAACAATTCCTGAATTGCCTCAGCACCCATTCCTACACGGAATGTATTGCCATACTGCTCTCTCGCTTCCTGATATTCGTTCTCAGAAAGAACCTGTTTGTACTGCAATGCTGTATTTCCGGCATCCAATACAATGTAAGAAGCAAAGTAGAGCACTTTCTCCAAGGTTCTTGGAGAAAGGTCTAAAATCAATCCCATACGGGAAGGAATACCCTTAAAGTACCAGATATGGGAAACAGGAGCCGCAAGCTCAATGTGTCCCATGCGCTCTCTACGAACGCTTGCCTTTGTAATCTCAACGCCACAACGGTCGCAGACAACGCCCTTGTAACGAATTTTCTTGTATTTACCACAGTGGCATTCCCAGTCTTTGCTCGGTCCGAATATTTTCTCACAGAACAGACCGTCTTTTTCCGGTTTTAATGTTCTATAATTAATGGTCTCCGGTTTCTTAACTTCGCCTCTTGACCACTCTCTGATTTTCTCCGGTGATGCCAATCCGATTTTGATGGCATCAAATGAGATGGATTGGCTTGCCGTCTCTTTCATATTTACTTCTGGCATTATGACACTCCCTTCTAATGTTCCGTCTGTAACGGTACTATTTATTCTTCATCAAGAACGTCTTCTGCTTCATCAAAAAAATCAGCGTCGTCTTCTACATCTGCCTCTTCCTCGATGTCTACAAGTTCCTCGTTCTCTGTATCAAACTCTTTCTGGGAGAATCCCATCTTTGCAAAGGATTCACTGTCCTCGAAAGCAAAATCCTTGTCGCCGGAAATGATAGAATTCAAGTCTGTATTACCATACTCACTTGTCTCAATCAATTCTACTTCGTTTCTGTCTTCGTCTAAGACTTTGACATCAAGTCCTAAGGACTGAAGTTCCTTCAGCAATACTTTGAAGGATTCCGGAATACCCGGCTCAGGGATGTTATCGCCCTTGATAATTGCTTCGTATGTCTTCACACGTCCAACAACATCATCGGACTTCACAGTAAGAATCTCCTGCAAGGTGTAAGATGCACCATATGCCTCAAGAGCCCAAACCTCCATCTCTCCGAAACGCTGTCCACCGAACTGTGCTTTACCACCGAGTGGCTGCTGTGTTACTAAAGAGTAAGGACCGGTAGAACGTGCATGAATCTTATCATCTACCAGATGATGAAGTTTCAGGTAATGCATGTGTCCGATTGTAACCGGTGAATCAAATGGCTCTCCGGTACGTCCGTCGCGAAGCTGTACCTTACCGTCACGGGAAATCGGAACACCTTTCCACAATGCTCTATGCGCACGATTGTCGAACAAATACTTCATCACATCTTCGTTCAATGTATCCTTGTATTTGGCTTCAAAGTCTTCCCACTCAAAGTTTACATAATCATTTGCGAGTTCAAGCGTATCCTGAATATCAATCTCTTTTGCACCGTCAAATACAGGTGTCTCAATGTTGAATCCGAGCGCTTTTGCTGCAAGACTCAAATGAATCTCAAGCACCTGACCGATATTCATTCGGGAAGGCACACCCAATGGGTTCAATACGATGTCAAGCGGACGACCATTTGGCAGGAATGGCATATCCTCAACCGGCAGCACACGGGAAACGACACCCTTGTTACCATGACGACCAGCCATCTTATCGCCGACAGAGATTTTTCTCTTCTGTGCGATATAAATACGAACCGCCTGATTTACACCCGGAGAAAGTTCATCGCCATTCTCTCTTGTAAATACTTTTGCATCCACTACAATACCATACTCACCGTGTGGTACCTTAAGAGATGTATCACGTACCTCTCTTGCCTTCTCACCAAAGATCGCACGAAGAAGTCTCTCCTCTGCGGTCAGCTCTGTCTCTCCCTTCGGAGTAACTTTACCAACCAGGATATCTCCAGCACGAACCTCCGCACCGATACGGATGATTCCACGCTCATCAAGATCCTTTAACGCATCATCACCAACACCCGGAACATCTCTTGTGATTTCTTCCGGTCCTAACTTCGTATCACGGGATTCTGCTTCATATTCTTCAATATGGATAGATGTATAAACATCATCCTGCACTAATCTCTCACTTAAAAGAACCGCATCCTCGTAGTTGTAACCTTCCCATGTCATAAATCCAATCAACGGGTTCTTACCAAGAGCAAGTTCTCCGTTCTGTGTAGATGGGCCATCTGCAATTACTTCTCCCGCCTCCACACGGTCTCCCTTAAATACGATTGGTCTCTGGTTGTAGCAGTTAGACTGGTTACTTCTGGAGAACTTTGTAAGTTTGTATACATCTCTGGTTCCTTCGTCGTTCTTAATCACAACCTGATTAGACTCAGAACTTTCAACGACACCGGATTTCTTTGCAACTACGCAGACACCGGAGTCTACAGCTGCCTTTGTCTCCATACCTGTACCTACAACAGGAGCTTCTGTTGTAAGCAGCGGCACTGCCTGACGCTGCATGTTAGATCCCATCAGCGCACGGTTCGCATCATCGTTCTGCAGGAACGGAATCAATGCAGTAGCAACAGAGAATACCATCTTAGGAGATACGTCCATGTAATCAAACATAGTCTTCTCATACTCCTGTGTCTCATCGAGGTAACGACCGGATACAGAATTACGAACAAAATGTCCTTCCTCATCCAATGCCTCGTTCGCCTGTGCTACGTGGTAATTATCCTCTTCATCCGCTGTCATGTATACTACTTCGTCTGTGACACGTGGATTCTTAGGATCTGTTTTATCGATTTTACGGTATGGTGCCTCAATGAAACCATACTCGTTAATTCTTGCATAACTTGCAAGAGAGTTGATAAGACCGATGTTTGGTCCCTCAGGAGTCTCAATCGGACACATTCTTCCATAGTGGGAATAATGTACATCTCGTACCTCGAATCCGGCACGGTCTCTGGAAAGACCACCAGGTCCTAATGC
>CAZAGJ010000057.1:0-18431 GCA_964484605.1 uncultured Roseburia sp.
GGGAAAATAGTTTAATATCTGTCCGAAGAATTGGACACATGATAAGATACACTTCTTTTATCAGGAGATGAAAGGAGTGTATTTTTATGAAAGGATATAATGTAGAAGTTGGATACATGGGATATGTGGATGGTGAATATATGCTGTTTGCAAATGAGGATGATTACAGGGAATATTTTGAAGGCTAAGATTGAAATTTATAGTCGAATATGTGATAATATAAGGTGGTATTCAAGTGCGATTTTTGAATGCCACCTTATTGTATAGAAGGATTTTCCGGAAAGAAGGAATTTGTATGTCAGAAGAAGAAATTGAACTCTATGGAAAGCAGATGGAGGATGTCAGAGTACGTCCGTATGAGCACCGTGCAAGGTACTATGAGACAGACCAGATGGGGATTATTCATCATTCCAATTATATCAGGTGGATGGAAGAGGCGCGTATGGATATGATGGAGCAGATAGGGCTTTCTTACAAGGAGATGGAAGCCATGGAGATCATCAGTCCGGTGCTGTCAGTTTCTTGTGAGTATCATAGTATGGTACATTTTGATGATACGGTTGTGATTGAGGTCAAAATCTTGAAGTACAACGGCATCAAGCTAGAGTTAGAATACCGTATGACGGACAAGGAGACCGGGGAATTGCGAACGACTGCGACAAGCTCACACTGTTTTTTGAATCGTGCAGGCAGACCGATTTCGCTAAAGCGTTCCTATCCGGAACTTGACACCAAGTTCTTTGAGTTTACGGATGTATAAAATATTGCAGTTTGCGAATTGTGTGAGTGAATTGTGATAAATAATAATAAAGAGGACAGAGAATATGATACAGCAAAGATTAAAAGCATTGCGCGAAGAGATGACAAAAAGAAATATTGATATTTATGTGGTTCCGACTTCCGACTTTCACGAGTCTGAGTATGTGGGTGAGCACTTTAAAGCACGCAGATTTATCACTGGCTTTACCGGTTCTGCAGGAACAGCTGTGGTTACATTGACAGAAGCCGGACTTTGGACAGACGGACGTTATTTTGTGCAGGCAGAAAAGCAGCTTGCCGGAAGCACTGTGACCTTATACCGCATGGGTGAAGAGGGCGTGCCGAAGGTGGATGAGTTTATTGCAGACAAGCTTCCGCAGGGCGGCTGCCTTGGATTTGACGGTCGTGTGGTAAACGGAAGCTGGGGCAGAAAGCTTGCAGGAATTACAGAGGAGAAAAATGGCTCATTGCATGTGAATGAAGATTTGGTGGACATTATCTGGGAAGACCGTCCGGCACTGTCTAAGAAGCCGTTATTTTTGCTTGAGGAGAAGTATACAGGAAAGAGCACACAGACAAAGATTGCAGAGCTTCGAGAAGTGATGGCAAAAGAGGGCGCGAATTATCACATTCTTACTTCGCTGTACGATATTGCATGGCTTTTAAATATCCGCGGTGGGGATATCGCATCCGTACCGGTCATTCTGTCATATCTGGTTTTGACAGATAAGGAGTGTATCTGGTTTTTGCAGGAAGAAGTTGTGGATGAGAAGATTGCTGCATATCTAAATGAGAATCAGATTACAACAAAGCCATACAATTCTATCTACGAATATGTACCGGAGATTCCGGCAGACGCGTGTGTGCTGATGAATGGAAATACTGTGAACTACCGTATTACAAGCAGTCTGAAGGATTCTGTAAAAGTTGTGGATAAGCCAAATCCGACAGAGTTGATGAAAGCGATTAAAAATCCGGTTGAGGTGGATAACATCCGAAAGGCACACATAAAGGATGGTGTCGCATTTACAAAGTTTATGTACTGGCTCAAGACTAATATCGGCAAAATTCCGATGACAGAGATTTCGGCATCCGATTATCTGGAGGAGCGCAGAAGAGAGCAGGAGAACTTTATCGAACTGAGCTTTGATACAATTTGCGCATACGGACCAAATGCAGCGATGATGCACTATGCTGCAACACCGGAGTCTGACGCTAAGCTGAAACCGGAGGGATTTTTGCTGGTGGATTCCGGCGGACATTACTTCGAGGGAACGACGGACATTACAAGAACGATGGCACTTGGACCAATCACAGATGAGATGCGTCTGCACTTTACAACTGTCTGCCGCTCGAACTTAAATCTTGCCAATGCAAAGTTCTTGTATGGATGCAGCGGCTTGAACTTAGATATTTTATCCCGTGGACCACTCTGGGATATGGGAATCGATTATAAATGCGGAACGGGTCACGGTGTTGGCTATGTATTGAATGTGCATGAGGGACCAAATGGTTTCCGCTGGAGAGTTGTGGCAGAGCGCAATGATAATGGTACCTTGGAAGAGGGTATGGTTACGACGGATGAGCCTGGCGTATACTTAGAAGGTAAGTATGGAATCCGCACGGAGAATGAATTGGTATGTCACAAGGCGGAGAAGAATGAGTACGGTCAGTTTATGTGCTTTGAGAATATCACATATGCGCCGATTGACTTGGATGCAATTGACCCGGATGAGATGACCGGACGCGAGAAGAAGATGTTGAATGATTATCATGCGATGGTATATAAAGTTCTCTCACCGTATATGACTGCGGAGGAGAATGAATGGCTTAAAAAATATACACGAGCAGTGTAAAATGATTAGCAATTAGGAATAGATAGGAGACAGACATGAGCGAAAAGCTGGTATTGATTGATGGACATAGTATTTTAAACAGGGCTTTTTTTGGAATACCGGATTTGACGAATTCAGAAGGACTGCACACCAATGCAGTCTATGGATTTCTAAATATTATGTTCAAGATTTTGGAGGAGGAGAAGCCAAACTATCTGACCGTAGCATTTGACGTTTCCCAGCCGACTTTTCGCCATGAGATGTTTGCTGAGTATAAGGGTACGAGAAAGCCGATGGCATCGGAACTAAAGGAGCAGGTGCCCTTGATGAAGGAGATGCTAAAGGCGATGGGAGTAACCGTGATAGAAAAGGGCGGTTACGAGGCAGATGATTTGCTTGGAACCATTGCAAAAAGAAGCGAAGCGCAGGGATTAGAAGTGTCCGTGGTGTCCGGTGACAGAGACTTATTACAGTTAGCGTCTGAGCATATTCAGATTCGTATTCCGAAGACGAAGCGCACAGGAACTGAGATTGAGAATTATTATGCCAAGGATGTACTGGAAAAATATCAGGTGACACCGACACAGTTTATCGATGTGAAGGCATTGATGGGAGATACTTCTGACAATATTCCGGGTGTGCCGGGTATCGGAGAGAAGACGGCGACAGCTTTGATTGTGCAGTATGGCAGTATTGAGAATGCGCATGAGCATGTGGATGAGATAAAGCCTCCGCGTGCGAGCAATAATTTAAAAGAGCATTATGATATGGCGCAGATGAGTAAAACATTGGCGACGATTGAAATTCATGCAGATATCGACTATGAGCTGTCTGATGCCGGATTGGAATCGATTTCTGATTTGTATACAGAGGAAGCTTATCTTTTGTGTAAGAGATTAGAGTTTAAGAATTTGCTGAACCGTTTTGAGGTTGCAGGGCCAAAGGATGAAGCGGCAGAGCACTTTAAGAAGGTCACGGATAAGGATGAGGCACAGAAAGTTTTTGCTTCGTTAAGAGGCAAGAACTGTGGATTTTATATTGTTCCGTTTGAGGAGCATACCGATGCGGATGAGATGGTACAGACGACTGCTGTTGAGACAGATGGACAGATGAGTTTGTTTGGAATGATGGGCCTTGTATCTGAGGAGCGTCAGGATGCGACAGCTATGATGGAAAATTGTGCGGAAAGTTATGCGGGAAGGCGTTTCATGGGGCTTGCGGTGGCAGGCAGTGAGACGGAGATTTACTATATCGAAGCAGGAGAGAAAATGACCTGTGATGATATTCGAGAAATGTTTGTAAAGAGTGGCGCTGATTCTTACATTACATGGGATTTAAAACCACAGCTTGCATATCTTGGAATGCTTGAGAAAAAGGCTGTGGGCGATATCACGCAGCAGAATCTGTTTGATGTGACGATAGCAGCGTATCTTTTAAATCCAATTAAAAATGAATATCCGTATGAGGACATTGCAAAAGATTATGCGAATCTGATGATTCCATCGCGCCGTGATTTGTTAGAGAAGCTTACATTTGATAAGGCGGCATCAGACAAACCGGAAGAGTTCTTAAAGTGTGTATGCTATATGGCGTATGTGTCACTGCTTGCAAAGGAACCGATGTGGAAAGAACTGCAGGAGACAAGCATGGACGGTCTCTTTACGACGATTGAGATGCCGTTAGTATTTACGCTTGCAGACATGGAAAAAGAAGGAATTATTGCATCCGGCGAGGCGTTGCGCGAGTACGGCGACAGACTGGCAGTGCGCATCGCAGAGTTGGAGACGAAGATATATGAGGAAGCCGGCGAGGAGTTCAATATTAATTCACCAAAGCAGTTAGGTGTGATTCTCTTTGAAAAGTTACAGCTTCCAAATGGAAAAAAGACAAAAACAGGGTATTCTACGGCAGCGGATGTGCTGGAGCATCTGGCACCGGACTATCCGATTGTAGCGGATATTTTAGAGTACAGACAGCTTACAAAGTTAAAGTCCACCTATGCAGACGGACTTGTGAACTATATTGAAAAGGATGGCAGAATCCACACTTCCTTTAATCAGACGATTACGGCAACCGGAAGACTCAGCAGTACCGAGCCGAACTTACAGAATATTCCGATGCGTATTGAATTGGGACGATTGATTCGCAAGGCCTTTTTGCCGAAAGAGGGGTTCGTGTTTGTAGATGCAGATTATTCACAGATTGAACTTCGCGTGCTGGCACATTTGTCCGGTGACGAAAAGCTGATTGAGGCATATCGAAATGCGCAGGACATTCACCGCACGACAGCGTCGCAGGTGTTCCACATTCCGTTTGATGAAGTGACAGATTTGCAGCGTCGCAATGCTAAGGCAGTAAACTTTGGTATTGTGTATGGAATCAGTTCTTTTGGACTGAGTCAGGATTTGAGTATCAGCAAAAAGGAAGCAGCAGAATATATCGAGCGCTACTTTGAGACATATCCGAAGATTAAGGGATACTTGGACGGACTGGTAGCAGAGGCGAAGGATAACGGCTATGTGACGACGATGTTTGGCAGAAGACGTCCGATACCGGAGCTTTCGAGCAGTAATTTTATGCAGCGTTCCTTCGGGGAGCGTATCGCGATGAATTCCCCGATTCAGGGAACTGCAGCGGATATCATCAAGATTGCAATGATTCGCGTACACGACAGATTATTGGAAGAAAAAATGCAGTCCAGATTGATTCTTACTGTGCATGACGAACTTCTGGTAGAGACTGCGGAAGCGGAAGAGGCAGCCGTGAAAAAGATTCTTGCAGAAGAGATGCATGGAGCGGCGGATTTGGCTGTGTGCTTAGAGATAGACGCACATAGCGGTCATGACTGGTATGAAGCGAAATAGGAGTTGGCTATGAAATTTATCGGAATTACCGGAGGCGTGGGAGCAGGAAAGTCGGAGATACTTTCCTATCTTGCAAAAAAACCATATACACAGGTTATGCTAGCGGATGAGATTGCACACGAATTGATGGAACCGGAAACGGAGTGCTATGACCGGATTATAGAGACTTTTGCGGAAGAGGATATCACAGAGCCGGGTGGCAGATTTGACAGAGGAAAGCTTGCGGCGGTTATTTTTTCTGATCCGGCAAAAAGACAGCAGATGAATGACATCGTACATCCGGCAGTAAAGGAATATGTCAGACGCAGGGCAGAATCGGAACAGGAGCGGGGAGAGTTACGGCTTCTGGTTTTGGAAGCAGCGCTGTTGATTGAAGAACATTATGATGAAATTTGTGATGAACTCTGGTATATTTATAGCAGAGAAGATGTCAGAGAAGAGCGTCTGATGAAAAGCAGAGGTTATTCGCAGGAGAAAGTGCAGCAAATTTTTTCCAGTCAGCTTTCGGAAGCTGCCTACCGTGTACATTGCAGTATTGTGATTGACAACAATGGGACAGTGGAGGAAGCATTTCGCCAGATTGACGAGGCATTAGAAAACATAGAGAACTGAGTAGGAGAACGGCAGATGAGTGATAAGAGTGCAGTAGAACAGTCATTGGTATTTGGATTGGATATCGGAACGCGAAATGTGGTCGGAACCGTGGGATATCGCACAGAAGAGAATGAGTTTATCGTTGTGGCACAGTGTGTGCGTGAGCATGAGACAAGAGCTATGCTGGATGGACAGATTCATGATATTGGACGCGTAGGGCGCACGATTGCAAAGGTAAAAGAGGAACTGGAACTTCAGACAGGCAGTACTTTGACAGAAGTGTGTATTGCAGCCGCAGGTCGTGTACTTAAGACTGTGACGACAAATGTTGCCTATGAGTATCAGGAGGAGACAGTTGTTACCGGAGAGGATATACATACGTTAGAACTGCTGGGTATCGAGAAGGCGCAGGACATTTTGAAAGAAATGAATGATACGAAGTATAAGTTTTACTGTGTCGGCTATTCTGTTGTGCGCTATTACTTGAATGATGAGCCGTTTTCTAATCTGGAATCCCACAAGGCAAACAAAATCAGTGAGGATATTATTGTGACATTCCTGCCGGAAGATGTAGTAGACGGACTGTATGCGGCAGTGGGGATGGCAGGACTGTCTGTTGCAAATATGACATTAGAGCCGATTGCGGCAATTAATGTGGCGATTCCGGAGAATTTCCGATTGCTTAATATTGCATTGGTAGATATCGGCGCGGGAACATCGGATATTTCTGTGACGAGAGATGGCAGTATCATCGCGTATGGTATGATACCGCTTGCCGGAGATGAGATTACAGAACTGATTGTGCAGAATTATCTGGTTGATTTTAAAACAGCTGAGTATATTAAATTAAGCAGCGGCATCGGAGATGAAGTGACATATAAGGATATTATGCTGATAGAACACACTATTCCGTCAAAGGAGGTGTGGGAACTTACAGCACCGGTTGTGGACAAGATGACTACCGAGGTGGCGGCTAAGATTAAGGAGCTGAATGGAGATAAGAGTGTCAGTGCTGCGTTTATCGTAGGTGGTGGCGGCAAGATTCATGGCTATACACAGATGTTGGCAGAGAAGCTTGGGCTGGTAAGCGAACGTGTGGCACTTCGCGGCGAAGAAGTGTTACAGGAAGTTACTTTTTTACAGGCTGAGATTAAGAAAGACCCGCTGCTGGTTACGCCGATTGGCATCTGTCTTAATTATTATGACCAGCGCAACAGTTTTATTATGGTTCGTTTCAATGGGGAACGCATTAAGCTTTACGATAATAATAAACTCACGATTGTAGACGCAGCCTTACAGGCTGGATTTCCAAACGAGGAACTGTTCCCGAAGCGCGGTCCGGAACTGCAGTTTACTGTAAATGGTGTGACACGTATTGTGCGCGGCGAAGCGGGTGAGTCGGCAGTTATCTATATGAATGATAAACCTGCAAATATTAATACACCGTTAGAGCCAAACAGCGACATTATAATTGAAGCATCTACGCAGGGAGCTCCGGCATCTTGTACGCTGGAACAGTTGGATGAATATGGTGCATCCGATATGTCTGTAATTGTGAATGGGCGGATAGTCCGCTGTCCAAAGTTCTTGGAGGTAAATGGCAGCTTTGAGATGCCGTCATACCAGATTCAGTCTGGGGATAAGATTGAAACACGCGGTTTTTATACAGTAGGACAGGTTGCGGAGTTTATGGATGTGGAAGTAGACTGGGAGCATGAGGTTATGGTTAATAACCGCACGGCAACACCGGATACGTTAATTTATGAGAATTTTACACTGGATTGGACGGTGCTGTCCTTTGGAGCGGCAGCAGTTCCGATGGAGGAACTGCCGGAAGCGGATATGGAAACAATTCGCGGTGGAGAGGTACAGGAGAGTGTGAAAACGGAAGCAGACGAAGAAGTATCAGCAGAAGCTATTGATGATGCGTTTACAGAAGGGGAAACAGAACATACACTGCCGGAAGGAAATGAGATTGTGGTAATCATCAATGGACAGCCGGTTCGACTGACTGGTAAGAGCAGCTATATCTTTGTGGATATTTTTGACTTTTATGAGTTTGATTTAAAGGCATCAGCGGGAAGGGCAATTATTACTCTGCTAAATGGCAGTAATGCACAGTTCTCAGCTGCTTTGTCGGACGGTGATGAGATTGAACTTGGCTGGAAATAAATAATCAGATAATAGAAAGAGCAAATAATGGAATTATGTAGTATAGCAAGCGGCAGCAGCGGAAACTGTATCTGTGTGGGCACAGATACCTGTCATCTGCTGGTGGATGCCGGAATCAGTGGAAAACGAATTGAGGCCGGACTGAATTCAATAGCTTTAAAGACGGAGGAGATGCAGGGAATTCTTGTAACACATGAGCATATCGACCATATTCAGGGACTTGGCGTTTTGGCTCGTCGCTACGAGATTCCGATGTATGCAACAGCAGGGACGATTGATGCGATTTTGCATACGAGGTCTGTTGGCAAAATTGATGAAAGCCTTTTTTGTGAGGTAAAGCCGGGAGTAGATTTTGTGATTGGGGATATGACGATTGAGCCGATAGCAATTTCGCATGATGCGGCTGAACCGGTGGCGTATAAGTTTAAGCAGCAGAGAAAGTCAATGGCGATTATGACAGACCTTGGCAAGTATGATGAGCGAATTGTGGAGAAGCTTAAGAATCTCGATGTACTTTTTTTGGAGTCGAACCATGATGTACATATGCTTCAGGTGGGAAGCTATCCATATCCGCTTAAGCAGCGTATCTTAGGAGACAGAGGACATCTGTCCAATGAATTGTGCGGAAAGCTTTTGGGTGAGGTTTTGCATGATAACGTGAAGATGGTTTTTCTTGGACATTTATCAAAAGAAAATAATTACCCGGAACTTGCGTATGAGACGGTACGTGTGGAGGTTACCCTTGGAGATAATCCTTATAAAGGGGATGATTTTCCGATGTATGTGGCAAAAAGAGATGAACCTTCAGAGATGGTAAGATTTTAGAGGGAGTGGTCGCGGGCGGCCATTCCTTTTTCTGTATTGACTTCATAAATCTGAATGTATTATAATCGTTGTTAATGTATCAATGTGAAATTTTAAAGGAATAAAGTAAGGAGAATGATATGAAAAAAGAAACAGATAAGGTGATTATTACTGTGGTAGGTAAAGATACGATTGGTATTATTGCAAAAGTATGTACCTATCTTTCCGAGAATATGGCGAATGTGCTTGATATTTCACAGACGATTGTGTCTGGTTATTTTAATATGATGATGATTGTGGATATAGCAATGATGACGAAGTCCTTTGGTGAGTGCAAGAAAGATTTGGAGGAGCTTGGAGAACAGATTGGTGTTTCTATTAAATGTCAGCGTGAAGAGATTTTCGAGAAAATGCACAGAATTTAGGCGATGATTCAAATCCATAACAGAATTAGAGTTTGCAGATGAGGGAAAGGCAGGAAAAATATGATTAACAGATGGGAAGTAGATGAAACCAATAAGATGGTGGAGAAGGAAAACTTAGATGTCCGCACCATTACCATTGGTATCAGCCTGTTGGAATGTATTGATTCCGATTTACAGAAATTAAACGATAATATCTACCGCCGTATTACGACTGTGGCAAAGGATTTGGCGGCTGCTGCAGAAAAAATTGAAAATGCGTATGGTATTCCGATTGTGAATAAGCGTATTTCCGTAACTCCGATTGCACTGGTGGGCGGTTCAGCCTGTAAGAAACCGGAAGATTTTGTGACAATTGCGCATACATTAGACCGTGCAGCAGAAGCAGTCGGTGCAAACCTGATTGGAGGTTATTCTGCTCTTGTCTCTAAGGGGATGACAACAGCAGATGAGATGCTGATTCGTTCGATTCCGATGGCGCTTTGCAGTACGCAGAGGGTCTGCAGTTCAGTAAATCTGGCATCTACAAAGACCGGTATCAACATGGATGCGGTTCGTCTGATGGGAGAGATTCTCTTAGAGGTTGCAGAGCAGTCGAAGGATAGAGATTCTGTGGATTGTATGAAGCTCGTAGTATTCTGTAATGCTCCGGATGACAACCCATTTATGGCAGGCGCATTCCATGGCGTGACAGAGGCAGATGCAATTATCAATGTGGGTGTCAGCGGACCTGGTGTTGTTAAGACTGCACTGGAAAAAGTGCGGGGCGAAAGCTTTGAGGTGCTCTGTGAGACGATTAAGAAAACTGCCTTTAAGGTAACGCGTGTAGGACAGTTAGTAGCACAGGAAGCCTCCAGAATGCTTGATATTCCGTTTGGTATTGTAGACTTGTCACTGGCTCCGACACCGGCAATCGGTGATTCGGTAGCGGATATTCTCTGTGAGATTGGTTTGGAGTATGCGGGAGCGCCGGGAACGACAGCGGCACTTGCCATGTTAAATGATCAGGTGAAAAAGGGTGGTGTTATGGCATCTTCCTATGTTGGCGGTTTGAGTGGTGCATTTATTCCGGTCAGCGAGGATCAGGGAATGATTAATGCAGTGCAGGCAGGAGCAATTACAATCGAAAAACTTGAAGCGATGACCTGCGTATGTTCGGTTGGACTGGATATGATTGCGATTCCGGGAGATACCAAGGCAACAACGATTTCCGGTATGATTGCGGATGAGATGGCACTTGGCATGGTGAATCAGAAAACGACAGCAGCTCGTCTGATTCCGGTTATAGGCAAAGGTGTTGGTGATACGGTGGAATTTGGCGGGCTGTTTGGCTATGCACCGATTATGTCGGTGAACCAGTTCTCGTGTGATGATTTTATTAATCGTAAAGGTAGAATTCCGGCTCCGATTCACAGCTTTAAGAATTAATAAATATCATGGAAAATATTTCAAAGATTATTCTTTTCAAAAATGCGGTGGAGACACTTGGCAGCTTTTCGGAGCAGATGGCGCTCGAATTGGAACACTTGGGATATGATACATATTTTGTCGATTATGACAATCTGTATGACTCGATAAATGGGATTCCTAAGTTCGCTGTGAAAGGTCACACCGCACTTTTGACATTTAATCATATTGGACTGGGCAGGGAAGAAGTTTTTCGTGATGAGTCGGGAAAGCTTATCTGGGAAAAGTATGAGATGAAGTATATAAATATTCTCGTAGACCATCCGCTTTATTATCATTCCAAATTACTCGATGCTCCACAGCGTTTGACGGTTTATTGTGTTGACAGAGAACATGTGGCATACATCAATCGTTTTTATCCGGGGATAAAGGCAGAATTTTTACCGCTTGCAGGAAATATATGGCTGCCACAGACAGAGCAGTTGGAACATCAAAGCTATGATACGGTATGGAATTATGAAAAGTTCTTGATTCCTTATGATGAACGTGCGTATGATGTGATTTTCACTGCTAATTATGTGCCAATGGAACAGTTAGAACAGAAATTATCAGTGCTGGATGTAGAATATGAGACGTTTTATCGGGGAATCATAGATGACTTGATTTGTAATCCGGCACAATCAATGGATGTGGTCATGGAGCGTCACATAAAGGATGAATTGGGTGATGTTTCCGATAGCGATTTGTGTGGTGCAATGTCCGGTATGCTTTTGATAGATTTGCTTGTGCGCACCTATTTCCGCGGTAAAATTGTGCGCGAACTGGCGGAGGCAGATGTCAGGGTGCATGTTTTTGGCGCAGACTGGGATAAGCTTACTTGCCATAAACCGGAGAATATCATAAAAAATAAAGGACAGATGTGCGGAGCAATACTATCCTCGGCGGCATGCGTGGAAGCAGTGCGGAATGCAAAGGTCGCACTTAATATCATGCCATGGTTTAAGGATGGTGCGCATGACCGTGTTTTTACTGCTATGCTGCAGAAAACTGTGGCGCTGACGGACAACAGCAGGTATTTGAGCGAAGAATTTAAGGATGAAGAGGAGATGGCATTCTTTTCTCTGACGAAGTTAGAAGAACTGCCGAATGTGATTCATCTGCTGCTCGGCGACGAAGGGGCTGCGGCGCACATTGCGGAAAATGGTTATATGCGGGCGAAGGAAGCACACACATGGCGGGAACGGACACAACAAATATTAGCATCACTAATAAAACCTAGTAAATAAATTCATGTGACTAATGAAAAGGTGCGTGATATAATATCGTCAGACATTGTATGCGCCACAGCGCGCATAAGAACCACATGCCGTGTACGAAGCACATAAAAGATGGAAAACAAGGAGAATTATCATGGAAATGATGTCATTAAAGAATGAACTTGCCACGAATGCATATCCGGGAAGAGGTATCGTCATCGGAAAATCAGCAGACGGAAAACATGCGGTAACCGCATATTTTATCATGGGAAGAAGTGAGAACAGCCGCAACCGTGTGTTTGTAGAGGACGGAGAGGGAATCCGTACACAGGCATTCGATCCTTCCAAGCTGACAGACCCAAGTCTTATCATCTATGCACCGGTGCGTGTACTCGGAAATAAGACTATCGTGACGAACGGGGATCAGACAGATACGATTTATGAGTTGATGGATAAGCAGCAGACCTTTGAGCAGGCGCTTCGCACAAGAGAGTTTGAGCCGGATGCTCCAAATTATACACCGAGAATTTCCGGCATCATGCACATTGAAAATAGCAGATACAATTATGCGATGTCTATCTTAAAGAGCAATAATGGCAATCCGGATGCCTGCAATCGTTATACGTTCGCATATGAGAATCCAATCGCAGGCGAGGGGCATTTCATTCATACATATATGCAGGATGGTAATCCGCTTCCGAGTTTTGAGGGAGAGCCAAAGTGGGTAGGAATTGACGGCGATATCGATGCATTTACCAATATGATTTGGGAGAATTTAAATGAAGCGAACAAGGTTTCACTGTTTGTGAGATATATTGATATTGCAACGGGGAAATATGAGACAAGAATCGTTAATAAACACATGTAAAACAAAGAGTAAACGAAGTTTACGAATCTGCATAAATGAATAAAAATGCGAATGGAGATTATCATGAAAGAATTAGAATTAAAATATGGCTGTAATCCAAATCAGAAACCATCCCGTATCTACATGGAGAATGGCGAACTTCCAATCAAGGTGCTTTCCGGCAGACCGGGATATATTAACTTTTTGGATGCTTTTAATGGCTGGCAGTTAGTATCAGAACTTAAGAAGGCAACAGGACTTCCGGCGGCGACATCTTTTAAACATGTCTCCCCTGCGGGTGCAGCAGTGGGACTTCCGCTTACAGAGGTGGAACGGAAAATTTACTGGGTAGACGATATGGATGTGGAGTTTACACCGCTTGCAAATGCGTATATCCGTGCGAGAGGCGCAGACCGCATGTCATCTTTTGGAGATTTTATATCCCTGTCAGATGTTTGTGACAAGGAGACTGCACTTGTTATCAAAAGAGAGGTGTCTGATGGAGTGATTGCTCCGGGCTACACAGATGAGGCGCTTGAGATTTTGAAATCCAAAAAGAATGGTAATTATAATGTAATCGAAATCGACCCATCTTATGTCCCGGCAAAGATAGAACATAAGGAAGTGTTTGGTATCACATTTGAACAGGGAAGAAATGAACTTGTGATTGATGAGCATTTCTTTGACAATATTGTTACAGAGAATAAGGAAATTCCGGACGCAGCAAAGATTGACCTTGCGATTGCGATGATTACATTAAAGTATACACAGTCCAATTCTGTATGCTATGTAAAGGGCGGACAGGCAATAGGTATCGGTGCAGGACAGCAGTCACGCATCCACTGTACCAGATTGGCAGGCTCTAAGGCAGACAACTGGTGGCTGCGCCAGTCACCGCAGGTGCTGAATCTTCCGTTTAAGGCAGACATCAAGCGTGCGGACAGAGACAATGCGATTGACCTTTACATGGGTGAAGACTATATGGATGTTCTGGCTGATGGTGCATGGGAAAATATCTTTACCGAGAAGCCTGCAGTGTTTACGGCAGAGGAAAAGCGAGCATGGTTAGATAAGAACACAGATGTGGCGCTTGGTTCAGATGCGTTTTTCCCATTTGGAGACAATATTGAGCGCGCACATAAGAGCGGTGTAAAATATGTGGCTCAGCCGGGGGGCTCTATCCGTGATGATCATGTCATAGATACCTGCAACAAGTATGATATGGCGATGGCGTTTACTGGAATCAGACTGTTCCATCATTAAATTCAGATTTTGCTGGAAGAAAAAATGTCACACGAAGTTTTTGTACATAATAAAAACTTTGTGTGACATTTTTTCGTGGTATCTCATACGAATGTTTGACAAGTGCAGATTTGTTATAGCATAATGATAGAAGAAAGGATATGGAGAATGAGAAAAAAAGCAGCACTTATAATTGGAACTGTATTGATTCTTGCATCGGTGGTATTGCTGGCGTCTACTTTGTGGGATTATAAAAAAGCAGAGCATACATATGATGAATTGGAAGAGACTTATGTGACGGTACCGGAAGAGTCAGAAGAGTCTGAAAACTGGTGGTATGAGGATGTGAATATTGAACTGGCTGAACTGGCAGCAGAAAATCAGGATGTGATAGGATGGATACGTTTTGACCATATAGATGTCTTGAGTTATCCGGTCATGTATTCCGGAGATGACGAGACGTATCTGCGTACAGATATTTATGGAAATAATAGTACCTCGGGCAGTATTTTTATGGAAGGGGCATGTAATCCGGATTTTGAGGACTACCATACGATATTATATGGACATAATATGAAGAACCTGAGTATGTTCGGCAGCCTGAAACAATACAAGACAGAGGGATTTTATAAGGAAAACCAGTATTTTACAGTTTATACTGCAGACATGGCATATCGGTATCAGATATTTTCTTATAGGGATGTTTTGGAGACAGATGAGGTCTATACGGTTGGTTTTGGACCGGATGAGAAATATGAAGAATTTATAAGTGAGATGCTAAGAAAGTCGTATGAGGATACCGGGGTTGAGGTGACAAAAGAGGATAAGGTGTTGACATTGTCGACTTGTTCTACAAGGGGACACCGGTTTGTGGTGCATGCTGTCCGTGTGGACGAGCATGCATATTAGCAGAAATTTATAGAATGACGATTTCACGCGTATATTCATTGCGTGGAGTCGTCGTTTTTGCTTTTTGGGAGAGCGTCTGCTCATAGAGGTTCGCTGCAAATATGTCCTTTTCTAACATCCTGAGAGCTTCTTGCGTAAGCAGATTAGGGGCGGCTGTAAGCTTAGAGATAAGGGGAACGGTGGCAGATTCTTTTAATGCGCGAAGTAAAGTGGAAGAATCGCGCCGGAACCCCAATACGCGCAGGTATGGAATATAGTCCAGAGCTTTTGCGTATTCGTAGTCGGCTGATGTAATATTTAAAATCAGATGTATTAAAATGCGGCTCATACGTGTGTAAGTTATGTCACGGCTTTTGTTATATGCACAGAATTCCGAGAAAGTAGTGCAGTTGAAACGATTTTTCCACAAGCGGTTGGCAATTTCGTTATTGCAATCCGCAATTTCTGCCAATTCAGTCAGTGGTTTAGAAAGAAGCAGATAGCTTAAAATAGAAGAAAAGTCATCTTCCTGTAATGGGGGAACATCAGAGAGCGACTTCTCTAAAATTTCAAATGCGGTTTGCGGTATGGCATCAGAAAGCATTGAATGGGCAGAAGCGGATAGAGTATTAGTGCCCAATTTGTAATTGCTTAAAATACCTCGTATTGCGGTAGCAGATGCAGTGGGTGCATTGCACAGAGTGTTTGCAGACTCAAATGGCATGGATGGTATGTTTGTACTTGCCATCAAGCTTGTGTCTGCGCTGCGAATGACTGTCTCATGATATCCGGCTCCTGTACGCTGGATGAGATATGGAGTCAGGGAACTGCCGCGCTTTCGGATTGCTTTTAGATACTCGATAGCAAGGATATTGTTTGGCTCGGTTAGTATTGCACCAATCTCAACTGTATCAGAAGCAGTGTCTGCAAAATGGTCGCAGAGTGCATTTGCACGTGCTGCTGGAAATGGTAAACCGCTTCTTAAATAAGAAGAAAGTGCATTGCGGTATTGCTGCGGTTCATCAGCGAGTATATCGGCAATGCGTTTGAGCAGAGGAAGGTTATCCGTTTCTGCACCAAAACAGATACCATCAACACAGCCGGCTTTATCGAAAAGGGTAATTCCTGCCATTGCAAAAAATTCGGCAGAGGACGTTGCCCAGAGCGTCGGAAGCTCTATAATGAGGTCTGCGCCGCAGGAAAGAGCCATTTTTGCACGTGTATATTTGTCGATGATGGCAGGAGTGCCACGCTGTACGAAATTGCCGCTCATTGCGACAATGATGTAGTCGGCACCCGTATTTTGACGGATGGTATCAAGCTGATAAGCGTGTCCGTTATGAAAAGGATTGTATTCTGCGATGATTCCGATGACTTTCATAAAACCTCCGGTATGACTGTAATCTGCATTTCTATAAGCTATGTTATCACATCTTTGTGGGAATATGCAATTTTTAAGAGGAAACAGAGAAGATTTAGAATGTTAAAAAAATGACAAGATGTTTCTACTTTAATACAAGGAATATGGCAAATTGTGGCTTGTCTGCAAACATTTCATGGCGTATACTTATAAACAGGTATGCGGTCAATAAAAGACTGCTTATAAGGAGGAAAAAATGAACGTATTAGTAATTAATTGTGGTAGTTCATCTTTGAAGTACCAGCTTATTGATTCAGTGAGTGAAGCTGTATTGGCAAAAGGCTTATGTGAGAGAATTGGAATTGACGGAAGATTAGTATATCAGAAGAGTGGACTTGATAAGGAAATTACAGAAGCTGCCATGCCTACGCACAAAGAGGCTATCCAGATGGTGTTAGATGCGCTTGTGAATCCGGCAACAGGTGCAATTGCCAGCCTTTCTGAAATTGGTGCAGTAGGACATCGTGTCGTACATGGCGGTGAGAAATTCACTGCTTCCACACTGCTTACAGACGAAGCTATGAAAGCAATCGAAGAGTGTAATGACCTTGCACCGCTTCACAATCCGGCGAACTTAATTGGAATTAATGCCTGCAAAGAACTTATGCCAAATGTCCCGATGGTAGGTGTATTTGATACAGCGTTCCATCAGACGATGCCTAAGAAAGCATATCTTTATGGACTCCCTCATGAGTACTATGAGAAATACAAGGTTCGCAGATATGGTTTCCACGGAACCAGCCACAGCTTTGTATCTAAGAGACTTGCCGAGTACCTTGGCATAGACTTAAAGAACTCTAAGGTTATTGTTGCTCATCTTGGAAATGGTGCATCTATCAGTGCGGTATTAAACGGTGAGTGTGTGGATACATCTATGGGACTTACTCCGCTTGAGGGCCTTGTAATGGGTACACGTTCCGGCGATATCGATCCGGCTATCATGGAGTATATTGCAAAGAAAGAAAATCTTGACATAGATGGTATTATGAATGTATTGAATAAGAAGTCAGGTGTGCAGGGATTATCAGGATTGTCTTCTGACTTCCGTGATTTAGAGCAGGGATACAGAGCCGGCAATGAACTTGCAAAGAATGCAGTAGATGTATTCTGCTACCGTGTGGCAAAGTACATTGGTTCATATGTGGCATCCATGAATGGTGTAGATGCAATCGCTTTTACAGCAGGAATTGGTGAGAATGTAAGCTTTGTCCGTGAGAAAGTTATGGGATATCTCGGATATCTTGGCATTGACATAGATACAGCAAAGAATAATGCGACACACGGTGATGAGGAGATGATTTCCACACCGGATTCCAAAGTAAAGGTTTGCGTTATCCCGACGAATGAAGAACTTGCAATTGCACGTGAGACAGTTGCTCTGATATAAATACGTTTGTGGATTTATAAGCAGGAGAGCTTCGGCTCTCTTGTTTTGTGTCAAGTAAAAAAACTTGACAAATTTTGCAAAGAAATGATTGACAAACTAAGCATGCCTATGTATAATTGTTTAGGTGTGAAAACCTCACAAGCGAAATACTCGCGGAGGTGAAGGAGTGAGCCATGCTGATAGATATTTCAGAGATTGTATCCTGTGAGAATAAGGAAATTACCAAAGAGGTTTCAATCGAACTCGATACATTCGTATCAAAGCTAGGTGAATTCCCAATCACAAAAAGGGCACCGATTGATATCACAATCGCAAACCGGGAGAACAAGCGGCTGCTTATCCGGGGAGATGTTGATTTGACGGTATCGATTCCGTGTAGCCGTTGTCTGGAGGATGTACCGACAGACATCCATTTTTCCATTGATAAGGAACTAATGCTGAATGGTACTGAAGTCAATGATGAGGAGATGGAAGAAACAGACTACCTGATTGGATTAAATCTGGATATAGATAAGCTTATCTATGGAGAGATTT
>CAZAGJ010000058.1:0-17389 GCA_964484605.1 uncultured Roseburia sp.
CGCCGCTCTTCGGAGCGGCTATCCAAGTGGGAGTACCCACTATGGAGCGTTTACGTACGTTTGAAGCAGTTGGTGGAAAATGATGCGTATTATCAGAATATGGAAGAAGACGCATTTGATGTGGTGGTACAGTATGCCAATGTAACGGAACTGGTTGATGTTAAGGATTATAGAAGAGAGGATGGTCGGGTAGATATGTGTACAGCAATTCGTGAGATGATGGAAGACAGTAGACGGGAAGGTTTAAAAGAAGGCGAGACTTTGCTTGCTGCACTTATCAGCCGTTTGCTTGCAGATAACAGGGCAGAGGATTTGAGATTGGCGGCAGAGGATGAGGAGATAAGGAAAAAGTTTTATCGGGAATACGGAATGATTGAGTAGAGATACGAGAAGGTGCGAGATTCTGCGGAATCCGTGCCTTCTCTGTTTTGTTCCACAAAATTTAATATGATTGAACATGGGCGGTTTACTATTGAACAGCAGTCTCCGAAAAGATATAATAATAGGATGACAAACAAGAAAACACGAAGAGGGAAATAGCATGTTTCACATACTGCCGGAAAATTTTTTTGCACCATTGGCATCTCCGGGTAAAATCGCATATTGGGAATGTATTTGCAAGCTGTTTAACGTTATGGATAATCAGCTCTCTTTTGGTGTGGAAAGAGAAGTACTTGTAGAGGAATTGCAGTATTATTTTGAGCAGGCAAATGCGGCGTCTATCATGGAAGAAGATGCGGAAGCAAATGATGCCAGAGGAAAAGCGAATTGGATGCTCCGACGTCTGGAGTACTATGGATGGATTGAAATCGAGACCGATAAAAGTTATGTGCAACGGGTTAATTTCAAAGAGTATGCGGTTAAAGTTATCAAGACGTTGACAGAGATTGCCGAGGGAAGGCAGATTGAGTATCAGGGATATATTTATACGATATATAGTCTTGTGCGTAGCAACACGGACAGACCGGGAATAGTGTTGATGCAGATACTGGAAAACACCGATTTGCTGGTTACCGGACTAAAAAATTTGAATTCCAGCATCAAGCATTATATTGACGAACTAACAAAGCATAAGACGGTTGCGGAAATTATGAATGCCCTTTTTAACGATTATATTACCAACATTGTGGATAAAGCGTATCATCGCCTGTTGACTTCTGATAATGTATCTAAATTTCGTCCGGAAATTGTGGAACGTCTGGAGAGCAAAAGCAGAAGTGTGGCATATATAGAGAAGGCGAGCACAGATATTGCCGGAATCAAAGAAATTTCGCAGGAGGAGGCGGAGGAATTAGTCTATCACTATATTCGCGATATTATTGATGCATTCCAGAATATGGATGATATTTTGGGAGAAATCAATCATAAAAATACACAATATCAGAGAGCGGCAATCAACCGTGCGAAGTTTCTTCTTACCGGAAGTGAGGATATCCGAGGACAGATGAAGGAACTGCTGAATGGTATCAATGAGAGAATGAACGAAGAAAATATGGAACTGGGAGGAATTTACCGCATTGATTTTTTGGACGAATTAGTGCGAATTTATAGTAGCTCGGTGGTAGATGAGAAATCACTGTATGCACCGATTGAAGGACGGAAGGCATTTTGCCCGGAAGAGCTTGGTGAGGAGGAACCGGATCTTATACTGCGTCAGGAAAAGCTGCGAAAAATGATGGAAAAGATGCAGCGTGTGCTGAGTGCGGAGAAGATTGAACATTATGTGAAGACCCAAATAAGAGATAAGCGTGAAATGCAGGCGTCTCAGCTTCCGATAGAGAATACGGAGGATTTTATTAAAATCATATATGTGCGTTTGTACGGACAACGCAGGAATATGGGTTACACAGTGAAGACAGGCGAGGAAATAGAACTCGGTGGTTACCGATTCCGTGATTTTACAATTTGCTTAAAGTAAAATACAAAGTTGAAACGGGGAAGGAATACATAGGATGGATTTTTTAGAGGGAATGCTACAAAGAGATAAGGACGAATTTACAAGAATATGTAACCGGCTTCTTGGTAATTGCTTTCTTTGTAAGGGGAATCCGGTAAGCAGAGCAGATTATTATTTTGTGTTAAAGTATAAAGAAAAGTTTTCGGAATATCTTTCTTTGCTGGGATATCGCTTGGAGATAAATGAGGAATATGGTGTTGTACAGTTGACGAACCCGCAGAACTATAACCGATACAACTTAAAATTATATGAATCCATCATTCTTTTGATATTACGTATTTTATATGATGAGAAAAGAAGAGAACTTTCTGTCAGTGATGAAGTAATTATAAACGTCGGCGATATTCATGATAAGTTTCTGAGCCTTAAGATTAGGGATAAAATGATTGATAAGACAACGCTGCGAAATGCACTTAGTGTATTCCGCAGATTTCAGATTATAGAAACGCTGGATAAGGAATTGGGAAAGGAAGATTCCAGAATCATTATTTTTGATTCGATATTGATGGCGGTTCGCGTTGAAGATATCAAGCAGGCATATGACAAGCTGGAGAATTACAGGAAAGGAACCAAAACAAATGAAGAAATTGACGAGGGTGAAGCTGATTAATTGGCATCGTTTTACGAATAGTACGATTGAGATAGAAACTTCTACACTGATTTCAGGTGAGAATGGTGCCGGTAAATCTACGCTTTTGGATGCGATACAATTTGTGGTCACATGCTCTGCCAATTACTTTAACAAGGCTGCGCATGAAAACGGTAAGAGAAAGCTGACGGGCTACATCCGCTGTAAGACAGGAAGGGAAAATAAACCCTACGAACGGATGGGAGAAATCAGCGCACATGTGGCGCTGGAATTTTATGAAGAGAGCAAGAAACGTTACTTTATTGTTGGAGCAGTCATTGATTCCGCATCGGAGGGACAGGAAAAGTGTGCCCGTTACCTGATGGATGGAGCACGCCTTGACGATGAGATGTTTTTCGCAGGAAAGAAACCAAGGTCAATTAGTCAGTTCCGCACTGCGAATGCGAAACAGATTAAAACATGGTGTACCACGGAAAAAGATGCGAAAGTCATGGTTCGAAATCGCTTTGGACGAATTGAAGAGAAATTTTTTCAATTGATTCCGAAGGCGATGGCTTTTCGACCGATTGACGATATCAAAGACTTTGTCTATTCCTATGTTTTAGATGAGAAAGAGGTCAATATTGATATTTTGCGTGAAAATGTAAGAACTTATCAGGATTTGCAGAGAACACTTGAGAATGTCAAAATAAGGATTGGAAGACTGGATGTCATCGAAAGATATCATTCGCAAGTGATGGATGGGCAGAAAAAGGATTGCATGTACGAGTACTTTCTTGCAAGAGCAGATGCGGATATTACAAATGAGCGGATTGAAGAGCTTGAACACAGCATAAGAAACGACAAATTTAACTTAAACGAACAGAATGGGCGGATTGCACAAACAGAAAAGGAGAAGTGTGAAAAGCGTGACATCTGTGAGAGCTTAAGAGACGAACTTAGAAACGACAAGGATTTTATAGCCAGAGACGAGCAGAAGAAAAAACTGGAGGAGTTGAATGCTAAGAAAAATGAGCTGGGAACAGAATGTGCGCGGTTAATGGAGAGCGTTCACAAAGCGGAGGAGCAGACGGCGAAGCTGTTGAAAGTAAATGATGTGGCAGAGTGCGTGCATGTGTACCAGAGCATGTTAAAACAGGTCAATCATATGTGGGAACTTGCAGAGTTTAAACAGACATTGCAAGATGTGATTGATTACAAGACGGAGATGTTTGAAAAAGTACAGTTAAAAAAAGCGGAGATTGCAATTCGGCAGAACGAGGTAGATGGTGAATGTAAGGAGTTAGATAAGCGCATTGAGCTGTTGAACAAAAAGAAATTTTCCTACTCGGAAGAGGTAAATCGGGTAATGGATGCAATTAGGGCAGAGTTCACCCGGATTGGAAGAACACCGGAACCGAGGGTGTTATGTGAATTGCTTGAGATTGAGGATGACGCATGGCGCAATGCAGTGGAAGGTTATTTGAATACACAGAGATTCTATATCTTGGTTGAACCGGAGAATTTTGATATTGCGCTGGGAACTTACGAAAGGCTTCGAAAAGAAGGAAAAGCCTCCGGAGTTGGATTAATTAATGCCCAGAAGCTGGACAAGTATGACTTAGCTCCGGAGGGAACGCTTGCCACCGTGGTTTCATCGCGAAATGTGCATGCCAAACGTTATGTGAATATGATTTTGGGGAAAGTACATATGTGTAATCATTATAGTGACCTGAAGAATTATCAGACTTCTATTACACGGGAATGCATGAAATACCAGAATCACGTGGCAAATGCGATAAAACCTGTAATTTATGAAGTGCCATATATAGGTAGGAATGCAATTAAGGTTCAATTGGAACAGGCGAAAAAGAAATATGAGGAGAAAAAGGGAATCCTTCGCGGACTTAAGCGACAGTTAGAACAGCTTGAGTATGTTATTGAACCATTGGCAACAGATGCAGATACGGACATTAAATATCGAATAGATGTATTGAGTGAAATATGGGCGGTGGATAGAGAAATCACAAGGTGCAGGAAAAATATTGAAACGTTAGAGAAGAACACCAATATGATTCAGAAACAGATTCAGCTCGATGCACTGGAAGCGTTTATGAAAGAACTGGAGAATAATCTCACCGAGTTAAACAGACAGGTGGGAGGAATTTCTGAAAGGATAAGAAAAACCGGAGAAGATATCTTGCTGCTGCAGGCGGAGTATGCAGAGGAGAAGGCAAGATATCTGGAACTGGGGGCAAATGCCGGGGAATTACTTCTCTCGTGGAATAATGATTATGACAGGCAGACCGAGGATAAGACTTTCGGACAATTTAGGGACAATTTCGCCAGAAGAAAGAAAGCGAACATTACGACTTTAGAAACTTCGCAAAAGAATATGGAAAAGGCAATGGTAGAATACAAAACAGCCCATGACTTTGGAGCAGCGCCGTCCATGGAAGGTTATCCGGATTTTGCGGCAGAATATGACAAGCTAAAAAATTCAGAACTTCTCAGATATGAAGAAAAGGTACAGTCAGCGAGAAATGCTGCGGAGGAGGAATTTAGGGAACAGTTTTTGTCAAAGTTGCAGGAAAATATGAAGAATGCACAAGGCGAGTTCAAAGAGTTGAATAAGGCACTAAATGACATTAGTTTCAGTAACGAAAAGTATGAATTTATTTTTATGCCTAGTAAGCGATATCGTCAATATTATGAGATGATTATGGATGACTTCAATGCGATGCAGGGAGAGTCTATTTTTAGTGGACTTTTTCATGAGAACCATAAAGAAGTAATTGATGAGTTGTTCGAAAAACTGGCGCTGGATAAGGAAAACAATGCGAAAGCATTGGATGAATTTACAGATTACAGAACGTATATGGATTATGATATCAAAATTATACACAGTGATGGTAACTATTCATTTTATTCAAAGGTGTGTGAGGAAAAGAGTGGTGGAGAGACGCAGACTCCTTTTTACGTTACGGTAGCAGCATCTTTTGTACAGTTATACAAAAATAATATCGGCGGGGAAGCAATCGGACTGGTAATGTTTGATGAGGCATTTAATAATATGGATGATGAAAGAATCGGTGGAGTGTTGGAGTTTTTAAAACGTCTGCCACTTCAGATTGTTATTGCGGCACCACCGGATAAGATACAATATATCAGTCCTTATATGGAGGAGACATTGCTTGTTATGACGGATGAAAAGGTAAGCTTTGTGGAGAGGTATCACAATGGTACATTATGATGTGAAAATTTTAAACAGCTTGCTGGATTCCTATGAGAATAGCCGACTGTTTACCGGAGAGAATAAGGTGGCTGTTACCATAGATTTTTCGTTTAACAAAAAGAAAATTCCGGTATACTTTGACGAAAGTTCGTATGAATATGAGCGAATCCATAGCGAAATGCTTGAGTTGGAAGAAAAAGGGTACATTCACATTGTGTGGAAGCGGGGGAAAGAAAACCATATCATTTCCAAAGTGGTTTTGAATATGGAACAGCTTGACTGTGTCTATCGGTATGTGAAACGTACTCCGAAAGCAGAACTTGTAACAGTTAATATTGCGATGTTAGAGGAGTACCGGAGAATATATGAGACACCGGTTTGCTGTAACTTCATTGCGTATCTGCTTGAGCGGCTGCATGCACATCAGACGGTAAAAGAATATATAAATCTCGAGGATATGGAGAATACGAAGCAGATTTTGAAGGGAATCTTTGCGATAGAAAGAAATCAACGTCAATGCTATCTCAGAGAGTTTTCCATAGAAGTGTTTCATGATTCTAAGATGCTAGAGGGCATCAGTGGAAAGCTGGGGAAGATTTTTCTTAGATTTGGTGAGAAATTTAAAGAGAATGGTATCAACGAGAGTGATGTCGGTGAAAGAGATTTTTCAGCGATATTGGCAGAATATGGCATTTACCACACACCAAACTATGTGCATTTGAAAGGGGACATTTCACTTTCGATTTATGGAACGGCGTATCATATAGGAGATTTGAAGCAAGGAATCGGTATTTCTGGAGAAGACCTGCCTGCCTGCGCGTTTGGCGATGTGTCTGCAATAAAACGCGTGATTACGATAGAGAATCTCACTACCTTTTTTCGATGGAAGGAGCCGGAAAGCTTGATTGTTTATCTCGGAGGATACCATAATTCTGTCAGACGTTCACTTTTGAATACAATATACGAGACCTTACCGGATGCGAAGTATTATCATTTTGGAGACATAGATGCTGGTGGCTTTGAAATTTACAGTGACCTTTGCAGGAAGACCGGGATACCGTTTGAGATGTATCGGATGGACTTGGACACGTTAAAAACCTATCAGAAGTACGGTAAGGAGTTGACAGGAAATGACAGAAAACGTTTGGAAAGAGTGCTGGAGTCCGGTGTGGGAAAGGAAGAGGCATTTGATGAGTTGATTCGTTATATGCTTGCGAATAACGTGAAACTGGAACAGGAATGTGTGATGTTGTAATGTGTGCAATGTAACACAGGCGGTAGAAGTTTTGATACTTGCATACCAAGGGCTGCACGCTTTATCATTTGAAGCGGCAATTAAGGAGTTGAAATTACCCACATCCGAAAAACTTGCACACTAGTCTTTAATACAAGCATATGCTATAATATTTATGTCAAAAAATGAGACTGGTTATCGGACATACGAACACGCGTGCGCCGTTAAATACATTTATTTATTATAACTGGCATTTCGCAACAGGGGCGAGAAATCCAGGATGCATAAAAAGTATATGCAAAAAACTTTTTCAACAGATAAAGCTGTGATATAATTTGTTGTTATGATATAAATGATGGGGATTGAGAAATGAAAAAGAAATATTATCTGGAAGCGGTGTGAATTGTTTCAGGCAGTTGTGTTCTATCCGCGGTTGGGATATGGTTTTGACAAGTATTTTGACGAGACGAAGTTTTGCAGAGCCGGGAAGAGCGGCTGCAGGAGAAGGCAAAACAGATTCTGGCGACAGTGGGTGGCTGTGTGTTTGGAGTCTATCTGCTAGATGGATTTATAGGAACAGGCGGCAGGATGGACGTTATCAGCCGGGTGTTCATGCCGTATGTGGGCCATCAGCCTGCGTTTGGTGTAGAAATCCTCATTTTGTTTGTGATGCGCGTAGTGCTGGCATAGATTATGAAAAAGATGCCGGTATTGAGAAAGTTGATATAAGAGAGGAAGTAATGATGTTAATTTCTTTGATTATCCCTTGTTATAATGAGCAGGAAGCACTGCCTATTTTTTACAAGGAGACAAAAACGGTATTAGAAACTATGGATTGTGAGCATGAATTTATATTTGTAAATGATGGCTCGAAGGATAAGACGTTAGATATATTGAGAGAACTGGCAGGGAGGGATGCACAGGTAACCTATCTCTCATTTTCCAGAAATTTTGGAAAAGAAGCGGCTATGTATGCAGGATTCTGCAATGCACATGGAGATTACGTTGCGGTGATGGATGCAGATATGCAGGATCCACCATCACTGCTGCCACAGATGGTAGAATTGCTGAAGTCCGGTGAGTATGACAGTGTTGCAACGCGCAGAGTGAGCAGGCAGGGAGAACCGCCAATCCGTAGCTGGTTTGCGAGAATGTTTTATAAGATTATCAATAAGATTTCGGACGCTGACATCGTGGATGGTGCCAGAGATTTTCGTCTGATGAAGCGCGAGATGGTGCAGGCGATTGTGGAGATGGGCGAGTATAACCGCTTTTCCAAGGGGATTTTCGGATGGATTGGATTCAACACCTATTGGCTGCCATATGAAAATGTAAATCGTGTGGCGGGTGAGACAAAGTGGAATTTCTGGAAGCTTTTTAAGTATGCGATTGATGGTGTAATCAATTTTTCGCAGGCACCGCTTAGTGTGGCATCATGGTTTGGTATGTTTATGACAGCTGTTTCCTTCGTTGCAGTGATTTTTATCGTTGTGCGTAAGCTTGCATTCGGAGACCCGGTGGATGGATGGGCATCGACGGTGAGCATTATCACATTAATTGGCGGTATTCAGCTGTTTTGCATGGGAATTATGGGTCAGTACATTGCCAAGACTTATATGGAAGTGAAAAAGAGACCGCATTATATTGTTTCTGAGACAAATTGCGAGGATGCGAACCGGATTGGATAGATAGAACAGGTGGGAGTACAGAAGATGGAAAAGAAAGAGAGAGTTCTTTATTTAGACTGGCTGCGTATCTTTGCGTGTTTCATGATAATTGCGATACATGTGTCTGCATTGTATGTCAATCTGGCGGCAGATCAAAGCGTTGTTACAGTGATGTACAACATATATCAGAATATCATACGATGTGGCAATCAATTATTTTTCATGATTAGCGGGGCATTGTTTTTGTCGAGAAAAGAACTTGATGTCAAACGATTGTATAGTCACAATATCGTTAGAATATTAGTGGCTTATTTCTTCTGGAGTTCGTTTTATGCGGCAGATACGATGCGGAAGTCCGGAGGTGCAGGTGTAGCGGACGCTGTTGCGCTGCTGCTTCAGGGAAAGTATCATATGTGGCTTCTACCGCGGATGGCAGGTATGTATGTGCTCTTACCGGTATTGTTTGCAATATCGCATTATAAAGAGGGAAGATATCTTGCGTATTATGTAAAAGCATTTCTTATTACGTTGGTAATTACGATGTTTTTTGAATCGGCAGTTTTTGTACCGGAGGTTTTTCGCTCTTTTGGACAGTCGCTTTTGCCGGAGTTCTGCCAGGATGCCGGATATATGATTTTAGGATATTGGATTACGACCATTCCGCTAGAAAAGATAAAAAAGAGATATATGCTGTTAGGGTATCTGCTGGCATTAATGATTTCGCTTGCATGTGATGGACGAGGCCTGATATTTGAAGCATTATTTCTGATTGCATTTATGCGGAAGTGGAATCCGGGCACGGAGAGAGTGCAGCCGGTGGTTTCTTATATAGCGACCTGCACATTGGGAATTATTTTGCTGCACGTATTTGTTTTGGAGCATTTTGAAACATGGTTTCATGTGAATCTGCTTTCATGGAATCCGGCAGTGGCTGTGCCGGCGTTGACAATAATGGTTTTTACGATTACGCTGATACCGATTGCAGTCATGCGGCTGGTGCCGATTGTCAGAAAGTGGTGCATTTAGCATATGGACAGAAAGATGAGGAGTACAGGAATGATAAAGATAAAGACACCGGATGCCTGTTGGCATGATGTGTATGAACAGATTTCAAAACCGGAGAAAACCGCCTTTTTATGGACGGTTTTGATTGGATTTATGACCCATTTCTATACATTTACCAATAAGCTCTATAATTATGATGAGATATACAGCACACCGGGAAGCTATGGACTGGGCATAGAGAATAACCGATGGTTCCTGGAATTTCTGGGACGCAAGGTTAGGGAGATGGCAGGAGGAAGTTATTCGTTGCCACTGTTTAACGGCGTGTTGTGTATTCTTTTGCTTGCAGCCTCGTCGCTTTTGGTAGTGCGGATGTTTGAAGTGAAAAGTAATCTTTTTGCAGCACTTATCGGTGGTTTTATGACTGCATTTCCGGCAGTGACTTGTGTGTTTTTCTTTATGTTCACCGCAGTGTATTACACAATAGGAATCTTCCTGAGCGTCCTGGCAGCATATTTGATTGTGCGTCATACCGGTAAATGGTATTGGAATCTGACTGCGGCAGTTTTACTGGCATGTTCATTGGGAATTTATCAGGCATACTTCCCGAATGCGGTCAGCCTTTGTCTGATGGCATTCATTCTGAACTGCGCATTTGGCGGAGAGCAGGAAGATGCGCGGACTCTCATTTTACGTGGCTTGCGTTATGTGGCAGTATTGGGTGTCGGAATGCTGCTATACTTTATAGAAAATCAGGTGTGCCGAAGATATTGGAATATTGATGCAACGATGGGAAGCTATCAGGGGTTGGATACCATGGGACAGGTGAGCACAGAAAACTTGGTACAAGGTCTTATGCAGGCATATCAGAGTTTTATGGCGTTGTGCTTTGAAAAAACATTATATCTGAACACCATTGTGTCTATGATGAAAAGTTACTTTGGAGTACTGCTGGTACTGGGTGCAAGCGCGCTGATTCTCTTGGTGGTTAAGAAGGGAAAATGGGGCAGAAAACTGTTGATGCTGCTGGGATTTTTGCTGCTGCCGGTATCGCTGTTTCTCATTTATGTCATGGCACCGGAGGCATATGTCTACACTTTGATGGCTTATCCGGTTGTGTTTTTGCCGGTATTTTTTGTGATATGGGTGGAGTGCTTTGCAAATGAGATATCAAAATATCAGGTGTTATCGTCTCTGACGCAGTGGGCTGCGATGGGACTGACAGGATTTATGCTGCTGATTTATATCTGGTATGGAAATGGCTGCTATATGTCCATGGAGTATACAAAGTACCATGATTTGGCTTATTTTGAGACGATGGTGACGCAGATTAAGAGTCTGGATGGATATCACGATGACATGTCTCTGGTCATGATAGGCACGGAGATTGAGGATGCGACTACCGAGGTTGGAAGTCTTCTGGATGACGTGTTTGGTATGGATGGAAAGTCGAAGACGAATATCAATGCATATTCCAGAAATCATCTGATTGCAAAGTATATCGGATTTGCGCCGGCGTTTGCGGGATATGAGGAGACCGTGGAGTGGATGGCGCGTGAGGAGGTTAGGGACATGCCTTGTTATCCGGATTCCGGTTCGATTGCGATTATCGACGACACTATTGTTGTAAAGTTGTCGGATTATGAGGAGGCGGAGTAGCTTTTATGGATTTTTTGAAAAAAAGATGGAAATTTTTTCTGGTTCTGCTTATTGAATTGCTGCTCCTGTTATTTGCGATTGGAAAATGCATGACCACAGACCGCCATCGTATGAATTTTGCGGGCGGGGATATAGTGGGATACGAGCAGGCGATTGCACTAGACCGCGGTTCCTATGAAGTGGATATTACTTATTATGCCGAAGACGACGGTGTGTACTGCCAGACGGTGTGCAATACATCATACGGCGTGATAATGGGAGAAAAGATACCTCTGCTCAAGGAGTTAGAAGAAAAGCAGTTTGAGATGCGGTTAGAGGAAGACGCAGAGATGTTTTTTCTCTCAATCGCAGATTCCAGAGAGGACACGGAAGGTAATGATAAGCAGAAGGAGCCTACGGTTTTGATAGAGCAGGTTTCAATCCGCGAGACAGGTCAGGCAGACAGTGCACATTGTCTGATGCTGGCAGTGCTTTTTCTGGTGCTGGACTGTGTGTGGATTCTTAAGAAGAAGAGGACATGGGAGAATTTACAGCCGGCACAGAAAAGCACAATACTTGCATTGGCGGGAATCTGGTTTCTTGCCTCAATGCCGGTGTTTGTGAATTACATGGTAACCGGGGATGATTTCGTGTTTCACATGATGCGCATTGAGGGCATCGCGAAGGGGCTTATGTCTGGACAGTTTCCGGTTAAAATGCAGCCGGGGTGGATGAACGGATATGGTTATCCGGTATCTGTCATGTATGGCGATACTCTGCTGTATATTCCGGCACTGCTCCGTGTGGCGGGCTTTACACTGCAGACATCTTACAAGTGTTACATATTGGTGATAAATGGCATCAGTGTGCTGAGTGCTTATTATTGTGGCAAAAAAATTACCGGTGAGCGAAAACATGCAGTGCTGGGAAGCCTACTGTTTGCGATGTCTGCATACCGGATTTTGAATGTTTATTTCCGATGCTCCGTGGGCGAATATACGGCAATGGCGTTCTTCCCGCTGGTCTTTGCGGGCTTGCACATGGTGCTGTATACGCAGGAAAAAAGAAAAGGAGCACTTTGCCTGATTGGGGCGTATACCTTGATTTTGCAGTCACATTTGTTGAGTTGCGAGATGATACTGCTGTTTTCTGCGTTGTACTGTGTGCTACAGTGGAATCATTTTTGGAAAAACCTCTGGAAGATAGTACAGGCGGCGATTGTGACGGTGATACTGAATCTCGGGTTTATTGTACCGTTTTTGGACTATATGAACTGTCAGGATTTGTGGATTAAGGGCGGTTCATCCAGCAATATGCAGGAGCATGGACTCTTTGTGACACAGTTATTTCAAACTTTTGCCTATGGAGGAAATGGTTCTAGCTCTGTATCTAGCGGTATGGCAGCGGATATGCCAATTAGCCTGGGGCTGGTATTTTTGGCTGTGCTGATGCTTTTTGCGTGGGAATTTCTGGTACATGGCAGACGGATTCGCGGTGATGAGGGTGCAGACACATGGAGAGAGCAGTGCAGTATATTTGCAATGATGCTGCTTGCCGTCTGGATGTCCTGCTACTTTTTTCCATGGAGTGCGATTGAGAAGCTTCCGCTTATCGGAAAGGCACTTACCGTATATCAGTTTGCATGGAGATTTCTGGCAATGGCAGTGACGCTTGGAAGTATCTTGGGCGGTATTGTGATGCGGAACCTGCGAAGCCTGTGGAACCAAGAGGGTGTGCGTCAGGCAATACTTGCCGTAGGACTTTTGTCGGTGATACAGGGAGTCTGGCTGATAGATTCCCGCATGGCTTCGGCGGAGACGAATTATGTCGTGGATACGGCGGGTATGAATACGATTTATGCGGTGTCCGGCGGAGAATACCTGCTGCAGGGAGCACAGCGGGAGCAGACCTACAATACGGACATTCTCGGCAGTGATGGCGTGGAGATTGTGTCCTGTCTGAGAGACGAAATACATTTTTTGATTACCTGCGAGAATCAGAGTGAGACAGAAGGATGGGTGAAAGTCCCAGTGTTTGCATATAAGGGCTATCGGGCATACGATGCCGCAAGCGGTGCAGAGTATCAGATTTCTTTCGATGAAGACCGAATCTTAAAGGTGATTTTGCCGACGGGCTATCAGGGAAAAGTGGAGATATACTTTGGAGAACCGATGAGCTGGCGGGCGGCAGAATTGGTATCGCTGCTGGGACTTGTATTGTTGCTTGGATGGGGAGTCTGGCAGGGAAGACAAAAAAGTCCTTTGAGGAACCTTGGACATATGCTATAATGGAGACAAGTAGGCGTTAGCTTTAGAAAATAATTGATGGAGAGGTATATGGTAATGAAAAAACGTTTAATGGCAGTCTTAACATTGCTGGCGATGTCTGTATCTCTGGCTGCTTGTGGCGGAGATGATACAGAAGAAACTGCAGGTGAGGATGTGGCAAATGATGTTGTGGCTGAAAGCAACACTGAAGGGAGCGAGGAAGAAGTGCTTCCGGAAGGTATGTATCGCAGTGAGTTGACCAATGAGTTGATTGATGAGAGCTTGAAGAATCAGCGCCCGATTGCGGTAATGGTAGACAATGAATCAATTGCACTTCCACATTATGGATTGTCTCGTGCAGATGTAGTATATGAGATGATGAATAGTACAATGAATGGTCGTATTACCAGATTTATGGTATTGTATAAAGATTACGAAAGCGTAGACCAGATTGGAAGCATCAGAAGTGTGCGCCCGACAAATGTTATTTTGTCAGCAGAATGGAATGCAATTCTTTGTCATGATGGCGGCCCATTTTACATTGATGAATATATTGCAGAGGATTGTACAGATAACTTCAGCGGCACCTTTTCACGTGTAGATAATGGAAAATCCAGAGAATACACGGAGTATATTCTTGCGGGTGACATGGAGAAAAACTTTGCAAATTCTGATGTGGACGTGGAATATAATGAATATTATGAGGGAGCACATTATCAGTTCGCAAATGAGAGCAATCCGGTTGTTTTGGGAGACAGTTATGAAGAGGCAATCAAAGCGACATTGGTTGACCTGCCATTCCCGCATAATGGCTCCTATCTTGAATATAATGAGGAAGACGGATTGTATTATTATTCAGAGTACGGTAAACCACATGTGGATCCGGGTAATGACAATCAGCAGCTCTGCTTTAAAAACCTGTTGATTCAGAGCTGTGGTTATCAACAGTACGATGAACACGGATATATGATTTTTGATTGTATTGGCAGTGGATATGGCTATTACGTTACGAATGGCGAGGCACTCTATGTATCGTGGAAAAAGACGGATATGACATCTCCAACACGTTATTATGATGCAGATGGTAATGAAATCACACTCAATACAGGTAAGACATATGTCGGTTTGGTCCCTGTGGACGATTGGCCGGATGTTGTAATTGAATAGTTGGTGTATGATATATAAAAACTCTGTGAAGTAGATTTGAAAATCTGTTCACAGAGTTTTTGTGTGCCATAAATTTATTTCTGAAACGGATGGAAATCTCCATGCTTGATGCTGGCAAGAATGCTTCTGACGTGCCAGAGGAATCCCTTGAAACGAACTGGAAAACTTACTTTTTGATATGTAAACAAATCGTACATATACAGTTTGGATATATCTACAAAGTGCAGGGCATGGAAAAGAATTAATTCTCCATCAGATAAGCGCTTACAGTAAGGTTTGCCGTCAATCCATTTGAGATTCTTAATGCGCAGAGTGGAATTATAATCAAATTCTTTTTCTAAATAACAGGATGCATTGCACATATTCATGTCAAATACAGAATTTTCATAGGTTTTCGTTAGGTTACACACACGATCTGCCGGAAGAGTTTTTGCCCAGAGATAAAGCAGTGACATCTCACCAACTCCACCGTAAAGATGGTATTTCTGGTGTGCTTCCCATTTGACATTCAGCTCGTTCAAGTGATGGGCGTACATGTCGATACAGTAATCCAGAAAATTGGACAGCGCGTCTCGTGTGAAATAGGAAATGCCTGCGCATGCGGTCCAGCTAAGCCCATTTCCGGCTGGAAGAGGGCGCATATCCTGGTCTGCCGGAATCTCTAAAGCAGTATCACAATGCATAAAAGGCTCGTATTCGCTTAGATTCTTATAGAGCAGAATATCGCTGTCTAAGATGACACAGTCAGAATAATCATTTTTGCGTATATATTCATAAATAAGGAAGAAACGTTTAAAAATGCTGACGGCCCATGAGTCAGGATAAGCAGACAAATTCTTAAAAACACGGTTGAACTCATCAAGGCGGTTAGAAGGAAATTCATTTACATGATGCCATTCTTTTGCCCAGTGTTTGTTATGCTCATCACCGATCAAGACAACTTTTTCGTTGTATTTTGATGCCTGTTCGATACAGTAGCGCAGATATTCCTGATTCTTTTTGCCGCCTGATTGTTTTTTTGCACCTGTCTCATGATGAATGAGGACAGGAATGATGTGTTTGGTTGTTGTATTCATAAAATGTTACCTTTCGATTTTATTTTGTGTATTTATCCATACCTTCTTCTCTCTTCCAGTAGGTGCTTCCTTCGATGCCTGCACAGCCGGAAGGGCATTCACTGCTCATAGGATAATGCCAGTAATCATTGTACAAGGCCGCAACTTCGGGGTCTAGTTCGTCCCAGCGTCTACCCCTGATGCCAAAAAGAATCTGAAGACAACCGCCGAGATGGATGGCCTGTTTGCCCATTCCCTTGATATGTGCGGCTAATGGAAAACCATATGCGCCACAGCCAATCAAAGCAATGTCAAAATCAATCTTTTCACATTCGCTGCACATAAAATCCAACGCTTCAAACCAGTTGTTGAAGCGGTTGTCTGTCGCATCACCAGCTGTCTGTATGGCTTTCAGTGTTTTAAGCTCAAATGCAGGGAGAACATCAGGATTTGCAAATAATTTGTCAAAATTTGCGTATTGGCTTTGCACAGAGTCCTCAAATGGGTGAATAACGAGAACTTTTTTACCTTTTAAGGCGGCAGACCATGGATGATTGTAACGCCAAGGCTCCAGAGAAATCAGCTTTGTTGTTGCCTTTAAATCCGGACAATACTTCTTGATGTAATAATCTTCGCAGGAATTCTGCCAGATACCCAGAATGTCGAGCTGTCTGCAGGATTCCTTCATAAGCTCATTGAAACGAGACAATAATGCAGGATCATTTGGGAAAAATCCAGCATTGGTATAAAGCTGATTGCAGGCTTTCTCAATCTTGCTTGTGAGATGAAACTCGTCCGCGCGCATATTAAAAAGTTCTACTGCACCAAATCGCCCCATCATAAAAGGTTTGCCGGAAGCTATTAGATGACCGACTTCTCGGTTCAGGGTATCCATATCCCAATAAGGTTTGCCGGAATAATGTGTATAAATCCAATCGGATTCGGGATTTTTACTTCGAATCTGATTACGGATAATATATTTGAGATGATAATAGGTATACCTAAGTGTATTTTGCATGTATTCCTCTTTCAATTTGTACATTGTTTGCCTAGACTAGATTATACGTCTTATACAATCAATTTGCAATCTAATTCGGTAACTTCAGGGCGAAATTAGCTTGCAATAGACATGGACAGTTGATAGAATATATAAAATAAGAGAAATTGGAAATCAGCCGATTCTGTGGCATATCATGAAAGAGTATTCTGCATACGGATTTAATGAGTTTGTTATCTGTGCAGGATATAAGCAGCAGGTCATTAAAGAATATTTTGCAAATTATTATCTACATCGTTCTGATATAACATTTGATTTTACTGCGGATAATTCTATGGTGGTTCACAATAACGTGGCAGAGCCATGGAAGGTATCAATTGTGGACACCGGACTGAATACGATGACTGGAGGAAGAATTAAGAGAGTTAGAGAGTATATCGGTAACGAGCCGT
This sequence comes from uncultured Roseburia sp., assembly GCA_964484605.1. Taxonomy (GTDB): domain Bacteria; phylum Bacillota; class Clostridia; order Lachnospirales; family Lachnospiraceae; genus Roseburia. The sequence continues at coordinate 17,243 of CAZAGJ010000058.1, forward strand.
TTATGCTTACCTATGGTGACGGTGTCTGTGACATCAACATTGCAGAACTTTATGAGTTCCATAAGAAGGGCGGCAATTTAGCAACCATGACAGCAATTCAGCCGGGTGGACGTTTTGGAACATTAGATATCGATGATTCCAATACAA
>CAZAGJ010000059.1:0-16447 GCA_964484605.1 uncultured Roseburia sp.
AAGAAATTTTATGAATTTGATAAGATAATTCCGTATTTGGATGAGGGAACTCAAAAGTTAGTGAAGGAGCATGTGAATGAAAGCAGATATTATACAATTATGCAATTTCCGGAAATTATTAAGGAAGATGAAATCTACTGGATTGAAAGAGAATTTGAAGCAATGATTATAGCAATATGGGCAAAGGAAGAACCTACAGGACTGTTATCCGACATGGTGGAGCGAAGTGATGAGGAAATACAGGAACTGATACAGGAGCTGGATAACAGCACAATGGCACTTGCGTTAAAAGGAGAAAGCAAGGAGGTTCAGGAGTCTTTTCTTAGAAATATGACGTTGCGGTTGAAGTATGAAATACAGGATGATATGGAATATATGGGACCGGTGCGAAGATGTGATGTGGAAGATGCTCAAAAGAAAATTCGCAATGTAGCAGAAGAAAAATTAGGCTGGTACCGGAAGGAAGGGTAGCAGATGATGTGTTTTAAAAAATTATCAAATACCGATTTGCTATATGCAGTTAGAGAAGATGCAGTCAGTAGAGCGAAGGATTATAAAGATATTAGTCTGATTGTGTGCATTTTGGATTTTGTGGAAACGGTATCAAGAAAAAAGATGGAAGGTCTGCTTCAGGAGATAGCAGGTTATCCAAGAGATATTCAGTTGTTTGATATTACAATTAAAGGAATGGAATACATACTTGCCGGAATGGGTGTGGATGAACTTGTGGAAGTGCTAACCAAAGATTATTGGGAGCGTCCGGTAAATGACATTTTTGCATTTGATAAGTACATGGGAATATTGGAAGTGCTTATGATAAAAGAGGAATTTCCAATTGAGAGAGTACAACAGATATTGCTAAAGGAAGTGCTTTTGCGTAATCGGGAAGTATGGAAAGAGGAGGAATGGATGATTTATGAAGAACAGCTGTATTGAATGGTATAAAAATAGTATGAACAGTTTGTTTGGAGAAAACACTGATAATTGGCTGTATTGGATGTTGAAGGATTTTTCGGTTGTGTGCAAATTGGGAAATAGTGAAGAAATTATAAAAGACACGAAATTCAGATATAGAGCATTGCTGGATACTTCTTTGGATGTATTTACAGGGGATAGAATGGAAAATAAAAGCTATCAGTTACCTTTTGCTATGTATTATGTGGCAAAAACTATGTTTAAAGAGCCTGTTGCGGCGATTGCATCCGAAGCCCTTATGACGGTTGGTAATTGGGACTATCGAGTCAGAAGTAATCTGCTTAAATTCATTTTATTTGATGATAATCCGACAGAAATGTTTCTGGAGAAGATGACAATATTTTTTATGTCATTGGAAGAATGCAGGAGATTGGAAGATGTGTATATGGCTGACTGCAAAGATATGCCATTTGCAGATTATTATCCGGAATTGCTAAAGGAAATGGCTGATATGAATTATGAACAGGTGTCAGAGCTGTTGAAAAGAATCAGAAATACTCCAGAGCAGTATTATCACATATATGATGATGTGTTGTGGAGAGCTTGCGAAATAAGAGTACCAAATGAAATGCGGCAAGTGTATAAGCGGCAGAGAATAATTAAGTCAAAATATTCTGTGTCAGAAATGGAAAGTGACTTAGAAGATTTTGTGCAAAAGGATATGTATGATTATATCGACAAGGGATATGTGGCATCCTATAACCCGTTTTGGTTATTTGGTTCTTCCAGATACAAGGATAATATTGATTTTATTTTTAAGAGAAAGCATGTGGTTGAATTTGAAGTTGTGTGGATTCAGTATTTATTTTTGAAGGCAAAGAATGAAGGGAAAGAAGTAGAATACATAAGTATGCTACCAGATAAATAGGTATAGAAAATGGAGGTTTGCTTTATAGAGTAAAAGAAGACTGAATGGCTAGATATACATATGTTATTAGTGATATTCATGGACAATTTGATGCACTAATGCAAATGATGACGTTAATTGAATTTTGCGAAGAAGATGAACTATATATTTTAGGGGATGTTATTGATAGAGGTCCGAAATCTGTGGAATGTATTCGATGGATTATGAATCGAGACAACGTATTGACGCTGTTAGGAAATCATGAAATTATTTTATATAATGCATATATACACAATGCTCCTGGATTATATAATAGTCTTAAACAAATAAGAGAATGTATGACTGAAGATGAGCAGAACGCTATAATGAAATGGATTGAAGATATGCCGGAGTGTAAGCTGATTTCAGTAAATGGGAAAAGTTTTTATTTGAATCATACACAGATTGTTACATGGGACTATTTTAAAGCAGAATTTTCTGACAGAATGTTTCCGGATTACGCAAGGTATCGGGAATATAATAATTTAACGATAAAAAACATTATCTGTATTTTTGGGCATATCCCTACTATGGAGATACGAAAATGGAATGGACAAGAGAGGGAGAGTTCTATTTGGACAAATAAGAGTAACACAATTATTGATATTGATTGTGGAGCAGGATACCCAAAGGCGGGTGGACAGTTGGGTTGCTTAAGACTAAATGATATGAAAGAGTATTATGTGGAACTGTTTGACAGCAAAGAATGAGGAAAAGAAATAGACTATATAAATCGGTTGCCGGATAAATCGGTGCAGGGAATGGAGGTTCTGAATGAGTAATTTCGATGTTTATGAATGTATCAGAAATGAAGAAATAAGAGATTTTTTTAGAGAAAAGTGTTTGAACGTATGGGAGCAGATACAGATTATCTTACATTCGTACGCTTCCATACAGAAAAAAAGAGAATGGTTGGAGTGTCTGTTAGAACAGGTTGCTGAGGATGAAAAACAGCAGGTGAGCAATATGATAGGGTTGATAGATACTTGTTTATATCAGATTTATCATACAGAGGAGAATGTAGTTTATATAGCGGAACTTAGGTATACACAAATGGACAGAAAAGAATGGGGAGATGAAGATATAGATATTCCAACCTCAGATGGAGCAGAACTCACGTTTCATGATGAAATGGTAAATATGATTGAATATTTGTCAAATACATATGCTTTAAGACCGGATGAAAGCAATCATGAAATATATATTTATCAGCTTATTAAGTCACCGCATAAAAAACACCGGATAAAACTGGAATTTTCTATGACATGGATGGACGGGAAATTGGAGATATTTCAAATGTATCCGGATAAGGAATGGTTGGAAAGAAAAGGAATCCCGGAAGAAACCATAGACGACTTTGAAGATGTTGGCATGCAATATAAAGAACTTCCATTTAAGCAAGGGGATAGGTTGAAAATAAAGACTCCGCTTATGCAGGATTACATGTATGGAACCTTAACATATGCAGAATATGATGGTTGTGGCTGTTGGTACTATTTTTTTACACCGGATGGAAAAGAGGAGGATATTGATGCTGAAAAATATGTTGAGGATATGATTAATTTGAGTCACCATGAGATAGACCTTACGTTGGGATATGCGGTTTTTGACTGGGTGGAAAGAGAATGAGTTTATCTATTGAGAAAGGCGTTGAATAATAGGAAAGATGTTCTATAATTATAAACAATATGAAATGGAGGAATGATTATTATGGCAGTAGGACTTACAGGATGCATAGTTGTAGAAGATAGAGGAAGCATTATTAAGTATCAGAAAAAATGTGATTCTTGTGGGTATCTTGTACCCGGAGCAACAATGACAGGAGCTGGAGCAAAAGGAAGTAAGTTGAGTTCTTCTTTTCACTGTCCGAAATGCGGAAGGAATGTTCAAATGTTGCTCCAGTATTGATTGTATCTGGCTGAGGGTATGCGTGAAGCGAGGTATATATGTCGAAAGGTGTATTAACTCCAGATAATGAAGATTTTGGATTTACTAAGGTGTGTATCTCCAAAAGAAGGACGAAACTTGCATATGATTTGTGGTGTGACAGTCTGGGAGTCGAGAGAGAAAAAGGCATACGTCCATTTATTATGCTGTGCAGGGTAGTCGATGATAAAGAGGAATGGCTGTCAATAAGTATTGATGATTGTCCACGAGTATTGAGTGGAAAACATGTCTGCTTTAAAGAGCTTGATGTGATTTTTGAGTATGTAAAAATGCATACAGATATTTTGTTAAGACATTGGTTTGGAGAAATTGATGATTTGGAATTGTGTTTAGGTTTATCAGCAAAAAAATAATACCGATATATGCAAATAGTAAGGATGGTGGTGGAATGGAAAATATTATTGGATTATTTGGAGCAGCAGGTGTGTTGGCGTTGGTGTGTATGGGAATTGCTGCATTACTGTATCCGATTATGTTTGAAATTTCGTTCCGAGAACATATCGGAGCTTCAGGTATTTCCTTTTGGTGGACAATATGTCAGATGATAGGCGTATTGGGAACTTTATCCTATACCAGAGATACAACATCAGACGGATTCTATGAAGCATTGGGATTTACGGTTATTGTGTTTATCGTTGCTATGGTAAGAAACTATAAGAGAATCAAGCGAATCGGATGTGATAAAAAAGTATGCAGGGCTGGGGCGGTAGCACAGATGATAGCTCCTTTTGGAATTATGTTTATAATATTACTGATTAGCAATTTATTTAATCGTAATAAGGATAGTGATTGATATGGCTGTTGCAAATAGGTTTTATATTGGTGCAGAGCTTGGAAGGTGCAAGAATTGTGGATTTCAAGTGCAAATAAGGCAGCCTTGGTTATCACTTAAGCCGATGGCTAATGATGGCTGGTATTTAATTCATTGCACGAATGAAGCGTGCCATAATTACTATGGAATGGAAATTAGGGAAAATGAATTGACGTATGTGGATTTTATTGAGGATGTTGTGGATGATGTGGCAGATGAGTATAAGCCGGGAAAAATTATTAACTTGCAGGAATATGTAAAGGATGAGCGAAATGGCAGAGGTGAAAATATATAATGGCAATCAAATCGGTGGTTGCATAACGGTTATTTCTTCTGAAAAAGCAAAGGTAATGATTGATTTTGGAGAAAATCTTCCGGGAGCTGAAAAGGTGGAAACGGAAAACGAATTTGATTGGGAATCAGAGAAAATAGATGCGGTTCTTTTCACACATTATCATGGTGACCATATCGGAAGATTTAAGGAGATACCAAGGGAGATTCCTTTGTATATGGGAAAATTGACTCGACAGGTAATGATAACAATATCAAAATATGTAAAAGATGAAGAAGCATTGCGTATATTGCAGGACGATATAAGAGTGCAGACTGTTATAGCGGCACAGAGTTTTGAAATCGAGGATATTCGGGTTACACCATATATGGTTGACCATTCTGCTTTTGATGCGTATATGTATCTGGTTGAAACACCGGACAAAATCATATTACATACTGGAGATTTTCGTGGGCATGGATATCGTGGAAAAGCAGTAATTCCTATGATAAATAAATATATTCGCAAGTATGGAACAAGAAATGTGGATGTGCTGATAACAGAGGGAACGATGTTAAGCAGAATGACGGAGAAAATATATTCAGAAGCAGATATGCTATATGATTGTAAAAAACTCTTAAAACAGCATAAGTATGTATTTCTTATCTGTTCGTCTACAAATGTTGATTCACTTGCAACTTTTTATCAGGCGGCGAAAAGTCATCATATGAAAATGTATGTGAATGGATATGTGTACGAGCAGATTGACCATTATAGAGAAGCTGCAAGAGAATATAACGGACCGTATGATTTTCGATATGTATATGAGTATAATCCGGATAAAATAATTGCTTCCAATAAGCTAGAAAAACCTATTACGCAGGAAGAAATTATGCGAAAAGAGGGGTTTGTAATCGTAATAAAGGCAGAGGAAAAATATAGAAACTGGATTGAACGATTTGCAGATTTAAAACCGATAGTAGTATATTCTATGTGGGAAGGCTATCTGAACCAAAAGCATAAAGCATACAATGATGGATGGAAAAAGTTTTTGGATTTGTGTAATCATGTTGAATATATGCATACAAGCGGACACGCAACAGCGTCGTTAATAGCAGAGGTTATCAATGCTGTAGAGCCGAGAGAAAGTATATACCCAATTCATACAGAGAACGCAAAAGAACTGGAAAAATTGAACATAAAAGAGGAGTTGCGAAGGAGAATATATTATGGGAGTGAAATATAAGAATATTGTTGCGGAGCAAAAACTAAAAAAAGAGTTTGGAAATAGCGTGAGGCTGCCGAGCAATGTGCAATTTATTTTGGAAAACAATGAAAGGGATTGTAGAATAAAATTAAATCCTCAAAAAGTACAGACGGAGATTATGCAGACGGATGACAATGCCTTTGAAGCATGGGCGATTGCTTTACATATTGCTCTAAATGAATCCGGAATTATAACGCTTGATGTTGATGGAGAGTTTGCCTCGATTACTTATGAAAAAAACGGGCATTGGGGGAGGTTTCTATATAGAGCATTGAGATTTTCAGAGCAGTATGAATGGTTTGAATTGTCTGAGAAGGTTCGGGAAGCGGTAGATGATTTTAAACAATATTTAAATGGAAGCGTTTTCACTAATAATTTAGCTGAAGGAGATGCAGGTATAAAAGAGAAACATGGCATCGAAAATATGGTAGAGGCTTTGTTTGCCGAAAATGAAGAAATCCAGAAAAAATATGATTTTTTTGCAGGGAATACGGTATATAGACAACTTCCGGTTGGACTCTTTAGAGTTGAAAAAAATTGTAAATATAGTAAAAAAACTATGATATTTACGGGCGGTAGATCTGCAATAGATTTGTGGACTTGGAATGGAGATGAGTTTGAGGTTATTGAATTAAAAACAAAAAATATAATGATGGGAATTATTACAGAGATTGTATTTTATACCAACTACATGTATGATTTTTTGATAAGGGGAGATGGAAACTTCATTCTGAGCAAACCATCATATATGCCAGAAAAGGATAGAGGCTATTCAAATATTTACTATAGTAACGGATTTAAAAAAATTTGTGGAATAATGCTTGCGGACGAATATCATACGATTCTTAAAGATAAGAGAGTATTGAAAGTATTAAACGAAGGTAGGTTAAATAACAGTATAAAATATGTGAAAGCAGATTATGAATATAATAAATTAGCAATAAGCAAAAAATGAATTGAAAAATGAGGCTGCTGTGGCAGCCTCATTTTGGAATATTTAAACTAATTTCATGCGCTTGCGAGGCTTTTTCTTCGGAACGGGCTCGATTTCTGCAATGTCCTCCGCAAGGATGGAAGCGCCATCTAACAGGGAGTTGATGGATTCCTGACGTGCTGCCTGTTGCTTTAATTGTGCAGCCTCCAGTTTGCAACGGCGGAAACGGTCTGCAGTTTCTTTGATATATTTGTCTGCCACAAAATGCTCTAAGGTCTTCTCGTCAATGGCGATACGGTTATCCATGGTTTTCATAATATCAATGATGCGCAGGGAAGTTCCAATCATCGGGTCACTCAAATCGTATATCATGTTGTTGGAAAATTTGAGCACCATCGGATGTGAAAAATCGGCGGCATTTTCTACTAATACGAGTGCCTTTTCGCCGTCGGACAGGTCGACACAGGCTCCGGTTGGCAGGATATGAATACACTCTGCCAGTGCATTGACAATTCGTGGGTTGTAGGTGCGGCTGTTTTTGCGCAGTGCATTCATTGCAGCAATCTCGGAAACCGGTGGATTGTTGATGTTCATTGCGGTGAGACGGTCAAATTGGTCGGCAACCTTTAGAATGTCATATAATACGCGTACATGCTCTGTCGGGTCTTTTATTTTTAACGTGCGGCTGTTCTGGAAAATAATCTGCTGAATAATATCCAGCGACATCTTCGGTAAGTCACATTCATCATACCGTGGGCGGATTGTTTCGTAACCGCGTTCGAGATTCATCTGAATAAAATTGGTATCACTTTCTGTCAGGTCATCGCCTTTGTCGAGGATAGACTGTGGAACATAGAGATAACCAAAATCATATAGCAATGCAGCAATAACCAGTGCATCGGATTCTTCCTTTGGGAGATGCAGCTGGTTGGCAATCATTGCACAGAGAATTGCAACACTGATTGAGTGCTTGTAAACAAAGTCTGCGGAACTGCGCAAAGTCTGTGTGAAGTTCAGCTTATGGTCTAGGATGCCATAATGAGTCTGAATGTCATCTGTCAGGGAAAGCAGAGTGGATGGTACGGAATTCTCTTGAAGTCTGTCCATGTTTTCCTTGAGCTTAAACATATAGATTGTCTGGAATTGCTCAAATTCTAAATCTTCTCTGGATACCGGAGGCACAGGCTCTGCCGGCTCGAGAATGAAAATGCCGATTAAGCCAAAGTTCTCAATGCTGTTGATGCCTTGAATGGTGAGCTTCGTGTCTCTCTCGTAGAGAAGAACACCCATTTTATTATAAATCGGCTTAGCCAGACGCATACCGGGCTTTAAGTCGGCAGTTTTGACAAATTGCATAAATAACCCTCCCCGCTTCACATGAATATACCAAAAACTCTCATCTACCTAACATCATAGCATATTGAAAGCCTAAAAACAATCTGTTAGAATACGTTATAGGAGTTTGTTTTTGCAGGGAAAAGCAAGGATTAACGCAATGAAGAGGTGTTTATGACAAACATTTTGTGGAAAAGATTTTGGGCGGTTACGTTGATTTTCTGTATATTATCTGCCACTACATCATACGCAAAGACGACGCAGCAGAATATTGACGATGCGAAAAACGAGATTAGCAATATCCAGAATCAGAAGGATGCAGCTGAGAAAGAAGTAGACGATATTTCAGACAAGAAGGAAGATATCGAGGAGAATCTGGGAAATCTCAACGGAGAACTTCAGAGTATTACAGCGTCTATGAATGAACTTGAGGTTTCTATCGCTGACAAAGAAGAAGAGATTGAAACGGCGGAGGAAGAATTGGAAGCGGCAGAGGAACTGTGCGAACAACAGTATGAGGATATGAAGCTTCGTATTCAATTCATGTATGAGAACAGCAGCAAATCTGTATGGGAGATGCTGCTGGAGTCTGATTCCTTCACTGATTTTTTGAACCGGACTGAGTATGTATCTGAAATTAACAGCTATGACAGGCAGAAGCTTACGGAGTTTGAGACACTGCAGCAGGAGATTGCAGAGCGAAAGACGACGCTGGAAGAGGATATGGAAGAACTGGTTGCGATGCAGAGCGAGATGCAGCAGAACCAGAACCGCGTAAATAGCCTGATTGGCACGGCACAGGCGAATCTGGCACAGACGAACGAAGAACTTGCGGATGCACAGGAAAATGTGGACGAACTGGAGAGAAAACTGAATCAGATGATAGAGTATGAGCAGCAGTTGGAAGCACAGAAGGCGAGAGAAGATGCTGCACGTATGGAAGAGATTAAGAGGCAGGAACAGGAGGATACATCCGGTGTGGTTTATGTGCCGACAGACAGTGACACATATCTGCTGGGAGCGATTATTCAATGTGAAGCGGAGGGAGAATCATATGAAGGAAAGCTCGCAGTCGGCAGTGTTGTTTTAAACAGGGTGAAAAGTTCCTATTTCCCGAATACGATATCCGGAGTCATTTATCAGGGAGGCCAGTTCTCACCGGTTGCAAGCGGACGTCTGGCATATCGTCTGGAAGCTGGAGTCAACAGTACGTGTCTTCAGGCAGCACAGGAAGTGTTGAACGGTAATATCACATTAAGCTGTTTATATTTCCGCAGAAATACCGGGACGATACAGGGCACGGTTATCGGCAATCATGTATTCTATTAAGGGACAAAGCGTAATTTTGTGAAAAACATACAAAATTACGCTTTTTTTGTCGGAAAAAATAAAAATGCATGATAAAAATTTAACAAAAGAAGCCGCAAAAACGTGCAAAAAAGAAGGATTTTGGAAGATTAACAAAAGTTTACAATTATGAAAAAACAAGAAAGTTATTGCATTTGTGAATGAAATGTGATAGCATAATAAAGTAGCAAAAAGCTAGGAAAATCGCCGATTTAAGGAAAATAGAAAAGTAAGAAGAGAAGAAAAAATAAAATTTGAATTTTGAATTTGAATTTATTTTTTTTACGAAAAGTTTGTTAAAAAATTAACATCATTTTTCGGCGATTTTTATTCAGAGAACGAGACAAATTCTCTGTAAGGAAGGGTTTGTGCGAAAATTGAAAGGAGAATTCAAAATGGCAGGAAAAGTAGTTTTGGCAGGAGCATGCCGTACAGCAATCGGTAAAATGGGCGGAGCATTAAGCAATACTCCGGCACCGGATTTAGGAGCAATCGTTATCAAGGAAGCATTAAACAGAGCCGGTGTAAAGCCGGAGCAGGTTGATGAAGTATTAATGGGCTGTGTAATTCAGGCGGCACAGGGACAGAACGTTGCACGTCAGGCTTCCATCAAAGCAGGACTGCCAATTGAAGTACCGGCAGTTACATTGAACGTAGTCTGCGGTTCCGGTCTTAAGTGTGTGAACGAAGCAGCAACTATGATTATGGCTGGTCAGGCAGATATCGTTGTTGCAGGTGGTATGGAGAATATGTCTATGGCACCATACGCTATGACAAAAGCTCGTTTTGGATATCGTATGAACAATGCGACAATCATCGATACAATGGTAAATGATGCATTGACAGATGCATTTAATCATTACCACATGATGATTACAGCAGAGAATGTATGTGATAAATACGGAATTACCCGTGAGGAGTTGGATGAGTTCTCAGTAAACAGCCAGAACAAGTGTGAGAAGGCAATCGCTGAGGGCAAGTTCAAGGATGAAATTGTTCCGGTACCGGTTAAGGTTAAGAAGGATATCGTGAACTTCGACACAGATGAAGGTCCACGTGCCGGCACAACAATGGAATCTCTTGCAAAGTTAAAATGCTGCTCAGGCAAAGAGGGCGGACTCATCACGGCAGGCAACGCTTCCGGTATCAATGACGGTGCAGCAGCGATCGTTGTTATGAGCGAGGAGAAAGCAAAAGAACTCGGTGTTACACCAATGGCTACATGGGTTGCCGGAGCACTTGGCGGTGTAGAGCCGGAGATTATGGGTGTGGGACCTGTTGCTTCCACAAGAAAAGTATTCGAGAAGACAGGACTGACAATCAATGATATCGATTTAGTAGAGGCTAACGAGGCATTCGCAGCACAGTCTATTGCCGTAGCAAGAGACTTGAACTTTGATATGTCTAAGGTAAATGTAAACGGTGGCGCGATTGCGTTAGGACATCCGGTAGGAGCTTCCGGCTGCCGTATCCTTGTTACTCTGTTACATGAGATGCAGAAGAGAGACGCGAAGAGAGGTCTTGCTACACTGTGTATCGGTGGCGGTATGGGTTGCTCTACAATCGTTGAGAAGTACTAATATGTGAAAGTACCGGGACGCCGCACCGACTGGTGTGGCGCCTTAAGTACGTTTGGCTTCGTATTGAAGTGAGACGCAATATTAAAAGTGATATTAAATTAGGAGGATTTGACAATGAAAGTTGGAGTTATTGGCGCAGGAACTATGGGACAGGGCATTGCAAAGGCATTTGCTCAGGTAGACGGTTATGAAGTAGCACTTTGCGATATTAAGCAGGAATGGGCTGACGGCGGCAAAGAGAAGATTGCAAAAGGCTATGCACGCCTTGTAGAAAAAGGAAAAATGACACAGGAAGCAGTAGACGGAATCCTTGCTAAAATTACAGCAGGATTAAAAGAAGACCTCTGCGCAGACTGCGATTTAATCGTAGAAGCAGCATTTGAAAATATGGAAGTTAAGAAGACTACATTCCAGGAACTGGATAAGATTGCAAAGCCTGAGTGTATTTTCGCTTCAAACACATCCAGCCTTTCTATTACAGAGATTGGAAACGGACTCAGCCGTCCGATGGTAGGTATGCATTTCTTCAATCCGGCAGACCGTATGAAGTTAATCGAGGTCATTGCGGGTGTGAACACACCGGATGCTACCGTAGATGCTATCAAGAAAATTTCTGAGGAGATTGGCAAGACACCTGTACAGGTAAATGAAGCAGCAGGATTTGTCGTAAACCGTATTTTAATTCCGATGATTAATGAAGCAGCTTTCATTAAGATGGAAGGTGTTTCTGATATTGCCGGTATTGATGCAGCTATGAAGCTTGGCGCAAATCATCCAATGGGACCACTTGAGTTAGGTGATTTCATCGGTCTTGATATCTGTCTTGCAATTATGGATGTGCTTTACAAGGAGACAGGAGACAGCAAATACCGTGCATGCCCGTTAATCCGTAAGATGGTTCGTGGTGGCAACCTTGGTGCTAAGAGCGGAAAGGGATTCTATGTATATAACGCAGACCGCACAAAGACACCGGTTGACGCACAGTAAATAAAAGTTAGGAGGATTGAAATCATGGATTTCGCTTTAGACAAGAAACATGAAATGGCGCGTTCTCTCTTCAGAGAATTCGCAGAGAATGAAGTTAAACCTCTGGCTCAGGAAGTAGATGAGACAGAAGAGTTCCCTATGGAGACTGTTAAGAAGATGGCAAAGAACGGCTTCATGGGAATCCCGGTACCGAAGGAGTACGGCGGACAGGGATGTGACCCTCTTACATACATTATGTGTGTGGAGGAACTGTCAAAGGTATGTGCTACGACAGGCGTTGTCGTATCTGCGCATACATCACTCTGCATTGACCCAATCCTTACATATGGTACAGAAGAGCAGAAGCAGAAATATGTCAGACCGCTTGCTACAGGCGAGAAACTTGGCGCATTTGCTTTGACAGAGCCGGGAGCTGGTACTGACGCACAGGGCGCACAGACAAAGGCTGTATTAGATGGTGATGAGTGGGTACTCAACGGTTCTAAATGCTTTATCACAAACGGTAAAGTGGCTGATGTTTATATTGTAATTGCAATTACCAGCATTACAGAGGATAAGAGAGGCAGAAAGAAAAAGAACTTCTCTGCATTTATCGTAGACAAGGATGCACCTGGATTCTCCTTTGGAACCAAAGAGAAGAAGATGGGTATCCGTGGTTCATCTACATATGAATTGATTTTTGAAGACTGCAGAATTCCAAAAGAGAATCTTTTGGGCGCAGAAGGCAAGGGATTCCCAATTGCTATGCATACACTTGACGGCGGACGTATCGGTATCGCTGCACAGGCACTCGGAATTGCTGAGGGCGCTCTTGACAGAGCTATCGCATACACCAAGGAGAGAAAGCAGTTTGGACGCTCTATTGCAGCACAGCAGAATACACAGTTCAAGCTTGCTGATATGGCAACAAGAATTGAAGCTGCACAGCTTCTCGTATACAAGGCAGCTAAGGCAAAAGAGACTCAGAAGGTATACTCCGTAGAGGCGGCTAAGGCAAAACTTTTCGCAGCAGAGACAGCAATGGCAGTGACGACAGAGGTTGTTCAGCTGTTCGGTGGATACGGATACATCAGAGAATATGATGTAGAGCGTATGATGCGTGATGCGAAGATTACAGAGATTTACGAAGGAACAAGTGAAGTTCAGAGAATGGTTATCTCTGGTGCATTATTAAAATAAAAGTAAGGAGTGACAATACCGTGAAGATAGTAGTATGTATTAAACAGGTACCGGATACAAAAGGCGGAGTTAAATTTAACCCGGACGGTACATTAGACAGAGCTGCAATGCTTTCCATCATGAACCCGGATGACAAGGCAGGACTTGAGGCAGCACTTAGATTAAAAGAGCAGTATGGCGCAGAAGTAACCGTTCTTACAATGGGACTTCCAAAGGCAGATGAGGTATTGCGTGAGGCTCTTGCAATGGGAGCTGACAACGGAATTCTCGTGACAGACCGTGTATTAGGTGGTGCGGATACTTGGGCAACATCTACAACAATCGCTGGTGCAATCCGTAACTTGGACTATGATTTAATCATTACAGGACGTCAGGCTATCGATGGAGATACTGCACAGGTAGGACCACAGATTGCAGAGCATTTAGGACTTCCGGTAATCTCTTATGCACAGGATATTAAGGTAGAGGGAGATTATGTGATTGTACAGCGTCAGTATGAGGACAGATACCATGAGTTAAAGGCGAAGATGCCATGCCTTATCACTGCGCTTTCTGAATTGAACCAGCCACGTTACATGACTCCGGGCGGAATTTTTGACGCATACGAGAAAGAAGTAACTGTATGGGGCAGAGCAGACCTTAAGGATGTAGATGATGCAGACCTTGGATTGAAGGGATCTCCTACCAAGATTGCAAAGGCATCTGACAAGGTTCGTAAGGGTGCCGGAGAGAAAGTTACTCTCGACACAGACGAGGCAGTTGCATACTTAGTAGGTAAATTCAAAGAGAAACATATTATCTAAAAATAAGGAAAAGTGGTGAATAAAATGGGTTTAGAAGAATTTAAAGGAGTATTCGTCTTTGCACAGCAGGTAGACAACGTGTTGGATGGCGTTGCATTCGAGTTGCTTGGAAAAGGTAAAGAGCTGGCAGGCGTATTGAATACAGAGGTAACAGCAGTATTGATTGGTTCCGGCGTTAAGGGGCTTGCAGATCAGCTTGCTGAGTATGGCGCTGATAAAGTTATCGTTGTTGACGACCCGGAATTAAAAGAATATAGAACAGAGCCATACGCACATGCATTGGCATCTGTTATCAATGAGTACAAACCGGAAATTATGCTGGTTGGAGCAACGGCAATTGGTCGTGACCTTGGCCCGACAGTTTCTGCCCGTGTAAAAACAGGTCTTACAGCAGACTGTACGTTGCTTGAGATTGGTGATTTCCCACTCAATGCAGCAGCAGGACAGGAGCAGTTACACAATCAGTTATTAATGACACGTCCGGCATTTGGCGGTAACACAATCGCAACTATCGCGTGCCCATACAATCGTCCGCAGATGGCAACAGTACGTCCGGGTGTTATGCAGAAGATTGAGCCAATCAAGGGTGCAAAGGCAAACGTGGTAGAGTTCAATCCTGGATTTACACCAAATGACAGATTTGTTGAGATTTTGAACATTGTAAAAGCAGTTAAGAATACAGCAAATATCATGGATGCAAAAGTATTGGTATCCGGTGGTCGTGGTGTTGGTTCTAAGGAGAACTTCCAGATGTTAGAGGATTTGGCAGAGGTACTTGGCGGTACAGTAAGCTGCTCACGTGCAGTTGTAGAGAACGGTTGGCTGCCGGTAGACCTTCAGGTAGGACAGACAGGTAAGACAGTTCGTCCGCAGATTTACTTCGCAATCGGTATCTCCGGAGCAATCCAGCATGTTGCAGGTATGGAAGAGTCTGACCTTATTATTGCAATCAATAAGGATGAGGACGCTCCAATCTTTGATGTGGCTGATTATGGTTTGGTAGGAGATTTGAAGAAAATCGTTCCTGCACTTACTGCAGCATTAAAAGCAGAGATGGGTAAGTAATTATTAAAAGAAAGACGGCACATAGGTAAGAACCTATGTGCCGTTTTTTTGTGCATACATGGGAAAAACTTGTCACGACAGTATTGATAAAAGTTTAACAAAGTGCTATACTGCATAAGTCAGGTATGAGCTGCGATTTGCATGCGCAAAAGCAGACTCAATGCTTAGAAACAAAATCTATAAGAAAAGAGGAAAAGACTATGACGACGTCGAAAACATCGACAACAAAATTCTCCACAAAGTATCTTGTGGAACTGGCACTTCTGGTTGCCATCATCTTACTCATGGCTTTTACCCCGATTGGCTACATCAAGACACCAGGTCTTGAGATTACTTTGATAGTAGTGCCGGTTGCGGTAGGAGCAGTGACATTAGGACCGACAGCTGGTGCGATTTTAGGAGGCGTATTTGGACTCACGAGCTTTATCCAGTGCTTCGGCATGAGCCAATTTGGAACAGTGCTGCTCGGTATCAACCCATTTTTGACATTTCTGGTGTGTGTTCCGACACGTATTCTTGACGGATGGCTTACCGGATTGATTTATCATGGGCTTCGTAAGACGAAGATTCCGGCGGGGGCATCTGTAACGATTGCCAATCTGTGCTGCCCACTTTTGAATACGACATTTTTCATGGGAACGCTGGTCACACTTTTTGCGGGAACCATGCAGGATATGTTTGGAATGACGAAGATACTTCCATTTATAGCAACATTTGTCGGCTTGAATGGTGTGATTGAGGCAGCGGTATGTTTTGTACTTGGAACGGCAGTTTCGGCAGCATTAAAAAAGGCATTGCGATACTCATAAGTGATAGAAAAGGGGATGCTGCACGAGTTAATGCTTTACTGTGTGTAATTTTTATTGTAAGAAATTCGCTCATAACATATTTCCGCAAAAACAAAATTTCAAAATCAACTTCACAAAATACGAAATTTTCACGAATCCGCGGTTGAAAGATGTTGTTATCCATGTCTTTTCGACGCCAGTACACTTCATGCGAGGATGTACGCCGGAATGAAGACATTTTTAGAGGTTTTCCGTGACGCTCTTGCGGGGCG
>CAZAGJ010000060.1:0-16350 GCA_964484605.1 uncultured Roseburia sp.
CTATATTACTATATGGAGTACAGCTATGAACACAAAAAATTCCCAAATGTCAGAATCTCTTCTCATTGGTCTGTTGCTTGCATGCGTCGGCGGTTTTTTGGAATCGTATTCCTTTCTGTGCCGTGACGGAGTGTTTGCCAACTGCCAGACCGGAAATCTGGTACTGCTCGCCATGTATCTCGTTAAAGCGGAGTGGACCCGCGTAATCTCTTATCTCATTCCTATTGCAGCCTTTATCATCGGTGTCATCTTAACCGAGTTTACCCGAATTCACACTGCCAGCCATAAACTGCACTGGAGACAGTATATCATTTTGTTAGAAGCAGTTCTGCTTGCCATTACCGGTCTTATCCCATCCGGTGACAGGAACATCATTGCGACTACCATCATCGCTTTTTCCTGTTCCATGCAGGTAGAAGCCTTCCGCAAAATAAAAGGCTCCGCCTACGCAACTACCATGTGCACCGGTAATCTGCGCAGCGGAACCTTCCAGTTATTTCATGCAATTCGCACCAAAGACCGAGACGGTCTAAAACGTGCAAGAGATTATTTTTCCATCATCGCTCTCTTTATGGCAGGTGCCATTCTCGGCAGCTTCACAACCGATATCTGGGGTGAAAAGGCAATCTTTTTCTCCTGCATCCTTCTGCTACTTGTGTTTTTCCTGTTATTCATCCAACCGGAAGAATTATCTGAAACTAGCGAATAAAATTTGTCTTCAATGCAGGCTCACGTTCCGGGAATGTGATGCCTGCTTTCTTTCCGGCTTCAATACACTTTAGCAGCCATGCCATATTATTTCCAAGTGTACGCATTGTCTGCATACCCTCTTCATCACGCCTTACCTCCTCCGGCGTATTGCCATGCACCTGATTCCAGTACTGGGACGATACTATCGGCATATTGCTGATGGTAAAATACTTATTTAACTGGTCAAATGCCGAAGCAGCTCCACCTCGTCTACAGCTTACAATCGCTGCCCCCGGCTTTCCCGCAAAAGCTGCACTCTTGCCATAGAAGGCACGGTCTAAAAAGGAAGTAACCGCACCGGAAGCTGCCGCATAGTGTACAGGAGAACCAAAGACAAAGCCGTCTGCTTTCTTTGCCTTCTCCACAAACTCATTGACACCATCCTCCATAAAGCACTTTCCCGTACGGACACAGGCACCGCAGCCGATACATCCGGCTATCGGCGCTGCCCCAACCTGCACAATCTCTGTCTCAATTCCGTTCTTCTCTAAAGCACCTGCCACCTCACACAGTGCCGTGTAAGTGCATCCATTCGCCTTCGGACTTCCGTTTAGCAATAATACTTTCATGTTCCATTCTCCTTTTATTATAATTGTTCTAACAAGCGCTCCACTTCAAACACATCCTCAAACTGCAAATCATCCGCCAGAGTTTCCATATTTTCCTCGGAATGTTCTACCTCTTTCGCATAAATACGCGCTGTATCAATTCTGTCGTCGATTGTAAATGCACCGCCATTCCGGCAGAAACGCAGCACATCCATATCACGTATCATAAGCATACTTACCACCGCAAATTTGGCTTTTGTGAGAATATTTGCATCATAATACGCCCGCATGAAATAGCGGTTTGTAAAATAAACCAGCAGATGCTCATACTCATATTCGCGCTCCTTTGTCTGCTGTGTGAACTCCCTCTGCCTGCTCTGATAATTTTCTTCGGAAAATCCTGCCAGTAGTTCTTCTTTTACCTGTGTCCATGTTGCATCGAGAGGCTCTAATTTCTCATACGCATCCATGCGGCTTCTAAAATCCCGGTATGTCGCTTCCACCATCTGACTGTGCAGCAGCTTCTTCGCAGATTCCCTCCGCTCTTCTATCACTTCCTGCCAGACGGATGGGATACAGCCGTACAACTCCTGCTGCATCTGCTGACAATACAGTAGATATTCCGCCGCACGCTCTGCAATCGGCTTACTGCGGTTCTGCAAAATTGCCACTGCCTGTGCACGCACCTGTTCTAAAGCTTCTGTCGGAATCTCTGCATCTTCCTCTTCCCATGCATAATCATATTCATCCGCAACCTCGTGTTCTTCCCACGCTATTTTTTCATCAGAAGAAAAGATAAGTCTGCCCACTTCCTCGCAGGACAGACAAAGTACCTTCTCACGCACATTCTCATACTCCATCGTAAAACGCGGGAACTCTGTGCAGACCTCGCAGAGTGCTTCCTCTCCCAGTTCGATACAGATGTCACAGAGCTTCTTCTGATTCAGGAACGGACACCAGCCATTCTCCCTTAAGGTAAAGCTGTTACATTCCTCCGTCTCCATATGGGCACGCAAGCGTTCTCCAAATGCACCGCCGATACTTTTATAATATGAAAATGTCTCCTCATCAATGTCTATTTCCCAGCCAATACAGCAACTGTCCTTACAGTGCTCTGCAATACAATGAAAATCTTTATAATATGATGGTACTCGCAAAATCATAAGTTTCTCCTATAGCAAAAGGGTGTCGCTTACGCCACACCCTAAAGTCTCTATGATTCCTCTTTAAAATAATTACTCAGCATATAGGCGATGCACCACACAGCTCCCGCCACCGATAAGTATACAAATCCCTGTATACCTGCAAATAGTATCTTCCCGATTGACAGACAGCCTGCCGCATGCGCTGCAAACACTCCCTTTAACGGACGTGTCAAAACCATCCAACCGCCGATATAGCACCAGCCAATTGTACCTAATATGCTAAACAACACTGACGCTGCCGTCTTCCATGTTATTTTCATACCCAAAATCTCCCTTAAAACTTACTGCCAGCAAATATTATTCACAGCTGTGCGCTGCTCATTGCTTACCTAAGTATAGCACAATCTGACAAAAGTTGCAAAGGTTCTACATGACCTCGACAATTTCTCCTGTCCAGCGGTAATGTGCACAATCAATTACACGCTGATTTTTAGAGCCCTTAAACTGCAGGGTAATGTCCTTCTGTTCTGTGATAAATGGGCCATCCACAAGAATATCCACCTGTTCTAAAAGTTCTGCGGTGTCCCCGGTATAGCATTTTCCGCCCGGCACCAAATCTTTGTCTAACACATATCCGGTATATGCCCATACATCCTTATCCGGGCACACTTCCCGCACCCGTCTCATAAATGGAAGCAGTGCCTGCTGATTCTCCGGTTCAAACGGGTCACCGCCAAGCAGTGTCAAGCCTTTGATGTAATCCGGCTTCAGCGACTCGATAATCTCATCCTCCACTTCTTCTGTAAATAGCTCTCCATTTTCAAAAGACCATGTTTCCGGCTGAAAACAATCCTTGCAATGATTTCTGCATCCGGACACAAAAAGCACCGTGCGAACCCCGATGCCATTTGCTATATCACAATATTTAATCGCCGAATAATTCATTCTGTCTCCCTTTCTCTCTTATTGAATTTGCAGTAAGGCCGCCAGTCCTGTTTGCATCTGTGCACGGAGTGCTTGATTTGACAGGACACAACTTTTTATTGAAGAACAAAAAATTTACAAGGGAACTACCGTCTCATACAGCAGTTCCCCTGTTGAATATTTTACAAGTGCAGTACTCTTTCTTTGATTTCCTGCGTTCTTCCCTGATTCCAATACTGTGTTCCGATATAACCACAGGTTCTTCTCGCAACACTCATCTTTGACTGATCACGGTTACCACAGTTTGGACACTCCCAGATTAGTTTGCTGTCATCCTCCACAATCTGGATTTCACCGTTGTATCCGCACTCCATGCAGTAATCGCTCTTCGTATTTAACTCTGCATACATAATATTCTCATAGATGTACTGCATAACAGAAAGTACTGCATCCAAATTGTTCTGCATATTTGGCACTTCCACGTAGCTGATAGCCCCACCCGGTGATAACTCCTGAAACTGAGACTCGAACTTTAACTTATCAAATGCATTCATCTGCTCTGTCACATGTACATGATAGCTGTTTGTGATATAGTTCTTGTCTGTAACGCCCGGAATGATTCCAAAACGCTTCTGGAGACATTTTGCAAACTTATATGTAGTGGACTCCAATGGTGTTCCATACAGGCTGAAATCAATATTGTGCTTAGCCTTCCACTCTGCACAGGCATCATTCAAACGGCGCATAATTCTAAGTGCAAACTCTGTTCCCTCCGGGTCTGTATGGGATACGCCCTTCATATATCTGGTACACTCGCAAAGTCCTGCATAGCCAAGTGAAATGGTTGAATATCCATTAAACAACAGCTTATCTATCGTCTCACCCTTCTTCAGACGGGCAAGCGCTCCATTCTGCCATAAAATAGGAGCCACATCCGATGGAGTTCCTAACAGACGATTGTGTCTTGCCATCAATGCGCGATAGCACAGTTCCAGTCTCTCATCCATAATCTCCCAGAACTTGTCTTCATTTGCTCCGGAAGAACATGCAACATCCACTAAGTTCAATGTCACGACACCCTGATTAAATCTGCCGTAGTATTTCTTGCCTTTTACATAATTATTCGCATTCGCATAGTTTTCGGCTGTTCTGTCCACTGTCAGGAAGGAACGGCATCCCATACAGGTATAGCAGTTGCCATCCTTAAGCTTTTTCATGATTTTCTCAGAAATATAATCCGGTACCATTCTTTTTGCGGTACACTCGGCAGCAAGCTTTGTCAGATACCAGTACTTCGTTCCTTCACGGATATTATCTTCTTCCAACACATAGATGAGTTTCGGGAATGCAGGTGTAATATAAACTCCCTGCTCATTCTTAACACCTAAAATTCTCTGATGCAACATCTCTTCAATCACTGCTGCGAGGTCATCCCGAAGCTGTCCCTCCGGCACCTCATTCAAATACATAAATACCGTGATAAACGGTGCCTGACCGTTTGTTGTCATAAGCGTGATGACCTGATACTGAATCATCTGTACACCACGGTTAATCTCTTCTTTTACACGAATCTCTGCGATTTTATTTACTTTTTCGTCCGTTGGCTCAATTCCTGCCGCTTCAAGTTCTGCCCGCACCTGCTTACGGAACTTCTGACGGCTTACCTCAACAAACGGAGCCAGATGTGACAGCGAAATACTCTGTCCACCGTACTGGGAACTTGCAATCTGGGCAATCGCCTGAGTCGCAATGTTACAAGCAGTAGAAAAGCTCTTTGGTGGGTCAATCATTGTCTCACTGATAACCGTTCCGTGCTGCAGCATATCCTCCAAATTAACCAGACAACAGTTATGCATATGCTGTGCAAAATAATCCGCATCATGGAAATGAATGATTCCCTTCTCATGTGCCTCTACAATATCCGGAGAGAGAAGGAATCTTCTGGTAATATCCTTGCTGACCTCTCCTGCCATATAGTCACGCTGTACGCTGTTTACGGTTGGGTTCTTATTGGAATTCTCCTGCTTCACTTCCTCGTTGTTGCACTCTAACAAGCTTAAAATCTGCTCATCTGTAGAGTTAGACTTACGAACAAGTTCTCTCTTATAACGATATGTAATGTAATTACGCGCAACGTTGAAGGCTCTCTGACTCATAATCTGGTTCTCCACCATATCCTGAATCTCCTCAACGCTTGGAGAACGCTTCATGTTCTCACAGGCTTTCTCAACATTTGCTAGAATTGCCTGAATCTTCTCCTCGCTTAATTTTTCGTAATCAATTACACTTTCATTCGCTTTGCGAATAGCAGCCTCGATTTTGTTTAATTCAAATATATCCTCGGCACCGCTTCTTTTGATAATTTTCATAACCTGAGAATCCCTTTCTTTCATACACTCGCAATGTTACTTCTTTCCGTCTTGGCACGTCTCATTGCTTCCTGTACATTATACAATATCTAGTGTTTTTGTCAATGTATTTTAGCTTATTTTGTGTCTCGTTTTTGAGTATAAAAATAGAGACAACATCTTGAAATACCAGTAAATACGCTGTCTCTATCCAATATCAACAATTTTACAAAAGATTTTTTGGCATTTTTTACTTGTGGTTATCTGCATCCTTACCGCAATATCTTGTGCCATGTTTCTGATTTATCCCAAGATTTTCTATCACTTTATCCAGCATTCCACAAAACTGCCTTGCTTCCTCCTCAGAGAATCCACGCAAAAGCCTGTCCTCCATCTCCATCATATCAGAATCTGCCCGCTCTATCAGGGCTCTTCCCTGCTCCGTCAGCACCAGCTGTTTTAATCTGGCATCATGCTCCACCGGCAGCCGCTCAATTAAGCCCTTCCGCTCCATCAACGACAGCATATTTGAGGCTGTTGCTCTGGATACCTGAAACTCTGTCTCGATATCCCTCTGATATATCTCCTGATTTTCATGTTCCTTCATAAATCCTACCGTCCAGCGCTGCATGCTTGTAAGTGCAAATACCTCTTCATTCGCCTGCCGTCTTACTTCCATATCTTTATGTATCTGATTATGAATCAGTCGTATCTTATAACCCACTGCATCGGTTCGTCTCATTGCTTTTCTCCTCTGGTTATGTCCTCTTCGTACTAAAAAGAAAATGATTGACATACAACTTTTATTAGCGTATAACATTATTGTTAGCACACTAACAAATATTTTTCAACAATTTTTTCATAAAAAGGATGTGATACTATGTTAAAAACTCTCGGAGCACATATCAAGGAATTCAAGAAAGATTCCCTGCTTACTCCCTTCTTCATGATTTTAGAAGTAATCATGGAAATGCTTATTCCACTTCTTATGGCATCCATTATCGATGATGGTGTAAATGCCGGTGACATGAGCCACATTTATAAGGTAGGAATCTGTATGGTAGCCGTTGCTGCCATCTCACTTTTTGCCGGAGCCATGGGTGGAAAATACGGTGCACGCGCCTCAACCGGTTTCGCGCGCAACTTAAGAAAAGCAATGTTTGAAAATATCCAAAGCTTTTCCTTTTCCAATATTGACAAGTTCAGCACTGCCGGTCTGGTTACGCGTCTGACCACAGATGTTACCAACGTCCAGAATGCCTACCAGATGATTCTGCGTATGTGTGTGCGTTCTCCAATCAGCTTAATCTGTGCGATGTGCATGGCATTTTTCATCAGTCCGAGACTCGCCTGCGTGTACTTAATCGCAGTTATTGTTCTTGGCTGTATCCTTGCAATTATTACAACAACAGCCCGCAAGTATTTTTCGGAAGCATTCCCTAAATATGATGATTTAAATGCATCCGTACAGGAAAATGTCTCTGCCATCCGCGTGGTAAAGGCTTACGTACGTGAAGATTACGAAAAGAAAAAGTTCACAACTGCCAGTCAGAACATCTATGATATGTTCACAAAGGCAGAGCGCATTCTCGCCTTTAACAGTCCCGCTATGCAGCTTACTGTTTACAGTTGTATTATTGCCATCAGCTGGTTTGGTGCCAAGATGATTGTCGGTGGCACACTGACTACCGGCGAACTGATGAGTCTGCTCACCTACTGTATGAACATCATGATGAATCTCATGATGCTCTCCATGGTTTTTGTCATGATTACCATGAGTATGGCAAGTGCAGAGCGTATCTGTGAGGTATTAAACGAAACCAGTGACATCACAAACCCGGAATCTCCGGATTTTGAAGTATCTGACGGAAGTATTAATTTTGATCATGTAACCTTCCGCTATAATGCAACATCCGCCAAGCCGGTACTTTCTGATGTGACACTTTCTATCAAGTCCGGTGAAACCATCGGTATTATCGGCGGTACAGGAAGTTCTAAGTCTTCTCTCGTCAACCTCATCAGCCGTCTCTATGATGTGTCTGAGGGTACTGTACGGGTCGGCGGCAAGGATGTCCGTACCTACGACCTTGATACCCTGCGCAACGAGGTTGCAGTTGTGCTTCAGAACAATGTGCTGTTCTCAGGAACAATTTATGAGAATCTGCGCTGGGGTAATCCAAACGCTTCCGATGAAGAATGTCAGCATGCGTGCAAGCTAGCCTGTGCTGACGAATTTATTGAGCGCTTCCCGGATGGCTACCACACCTACATAGAGCAGGGTGGAACCAACGTATCCGGTGGTCAGAAGCAGCGTCTGTGTATCGCGCGTGCTCTCTTAAAGAAGCCAAAGATTCTGATTTTGGATGACAGCACCAGTGCTGTTGATACTGCTACAGATGCCAAAATCCGCAAAGCATTTGCTGATGAGATTCCAAATACAACCAAACTTATCATTGCACAGCGTATCTCTTCCGTACAGAATGCAGACCGCATCATTGTACTGAATAATGGTGTAGTAGATGGCTTCGGTACACATGAAGAATTATTAGCAGCAAATGAGATTTACCGTGATGTCTATGAGTCTCAGACTCAGGGCAGCGGAGACTTTGATGAAGGAGGTGCCGCATAATGCCAGCAGAAAAGCAAACAAAACCTATACATGGTCCGGGCAACCGCGGCCCGAGAGGTCCTCGTCCAAAGGTGAAAAACCCAGGCAAGCTTTTTATGCGTCTGATGAAATACATTTTTAAGAACTATGCGCCTCACTGCTTACTTGTTGTGGTATGTATTTTCATCACCGTTTTTGCAACCGTGCAGGGAACCATGTTTATGCAGACACTGATTGATGGTTATATTCTGCCACTGATGCAGCAGGCAGAGCCGGATTTCTCAGGGCTTGCAGCCGCCATCGAGCGTGTCGCAGTATTTTACTTAATCGGTGCACTCTCTGCATATATCAAAGAGCGTGTAATGGTAAACATCACACAGGGCGTACAGCGCAATCTGCGTAACGATATGTTTACCCACATGGAAGAACTGCCAATCCGCTACTTTGACACACACTCCCACGGCGATATCATGTCCATATACACCAACGATATCGATACGTTAAGACAGGTTATCAGCCAGAGTATACCGCAGTTTTTGAACAGTATTATCACCATCGTTTCTGTATTTATCAGCATGGTAACCTTAAGCATACCGCTTACGCTTGTGACCCTGGCAATGATTTGTGTTACACTCTACTCCTCCAAAAAAATCGGCGGTTTAAGTGCCAAATATTTTGTGGCTCAGCAGCAGTCTCTCGGTAAGGTAAACGGCTATATTGAGGAAATGATGAACGGACAGAAGGTCGTGAAAGTCTTTACACACGAACAGGAAAGTATCCGTGAATTCAACGAATTAAATGAGGAACTTTTTGACAGTGCCAACAATGCGAACAAATTCGGTAATATCTTAATGCCGATTAACGCCCAGATAGGAAACATGAGCTACGTGCTCTGTGCTGTCATCGGCGGTGCTCTCGCATTAAACGGCGTGGGTGGCTTCACCCTCGGTAAGCTTGCAAGCTTCCTCACCTTTAACAAGAGTTTTTCCCAGCCTGTCAACCAGCTTTCCATGCAGATTAACAATATTGTTATGGCACTCGCAGGTTCTGAGCGTATCTTCGCACTGCTTGATGAGACACCGGAAGCGGATGAAGGCTATGTCACACTTGTCAGCGCCAAAAAGGAAAACGGAAAGCTTGTAGAGACAACCGAGCACACCGGACTTTGGGCATGGAAACATACCCATCAGGCGGACGGCAGTGTTGACTATATAGAATTGACAGGTGATGTCGTATTTGATGATGTAGATTTTGGATATGTTCCTGAGAAAACTGTCCTGCACAACGTAGACCTCTTTGCAACACCGGGTCAGAAAATCGCTTTTGTCGGAAGCACAGGTGCCGGAAAGACAACGATTACCAACCTGATTAACCGTTTCTATGACATTCAGGATGGTAAAATCCGCTATGACGGTATCAATATCAATAAGATTAAAAAAGATGACCTGCGTCACTCTCTCGGTATTGTATTGCAGGATACCCATCTTTTCACGGCTACCGTTGCAGACAACATCCGCTATGGCAAACTCGATGCCACTGACGAAGAAGTTATCGCAGCAGCTAAGCTTGCAAACGCTGATACCTTTATCCAGCAGTTGCCGGACGGCTACAACACCATGCTGACCGGAGACGGAGCAAACTTAAGTCAGGGTCAGAGACAGCTCCTCGCCATCGCGCGTGCAGCCATCGCAGACCCGCCTGTCCTCATCCTCGATGAAGCAACCAGCTCCATTGATACCCGTACAGAGAAAATCGTACAGGATGGTATGGATAAACTGATGCACGGAAGAACCACTTTCGTTATCGCACACCGACTCTCTACCGTCCGCAACAGCAACTGTATCATGGTATTGGAGCAGGGACGCATCATAGAGCGAGGCAACCACGAACAGTTGATGGCAGAAAAAGGAAAGTATTATCAGTTATATACCGGAAACTTGGCCGAAGGTTAAATTACCGCGGAATTCAAGTTGAAAACCAAATTAGCGCAAGCCACAAAGGAGGCATCCTATCCTGATGATAGGATGCCTCCTTTTAAGATTTCTTATATCCGTTTCTTTTTGAGAAACCAGTATGCGCCACCCGTCACGGCAGCTGCCCCGCCACAACCGGCTATAGCCAATGGCAGTACCGCATTGTTTCGTCTATTCTCACTGCCGTCTGTGTCAGCAGTACCACTTGACGCACCAGCCGCTTCCGTTTCTTCTGCGGTTTCTTCTGTACCTGCTTCTATGCTTTCCGCCTCTGCATTCTCAACAGTCTGCGTGTCATTATCCACATCACGTGTATTGTCATTTACTGACTTTTTCGCAGGTGCTGACTTCCACGCATTAATCAAGTTCTCAAGAATTTCGGAATCTGCCTCAGTCTGTGCATATATCGTAAATGGCTCTGTAAACTGACTGACATCCTCGTCCTTTGACACCGTACTTAACACAACTTCGGCATTTACACTCCCATTCTTGTCTATCCGAATCTCCTGCTTTATCTCTGTCGAATCATTTCCTGCCTTATCATACGCCACTATTGATAACTGATGTGCTGCGCTCTCTGACAGCCACAACGCATAAGTTCCATTCTGATTATCTATCACATTCTGAGATAAATCCTTCGACACACCGGATACCGTATCCAGAATCTTCAGCCCGGAAACTCCGGATATGCTTTCCTTCTCTGTACCCGCAGGGTCTGTAACTGTAATTACTACCTGCACATCCCCACTCTGCCACCGATTCAGGTCTGTTACCGGCTGTCCTGATGCATCCTTATATGCAACGCGCACTTCCGGTGAAGTGAAATCAAAGCGAACCATATCTGACAGCTTCAGTGTCTGCAAAGCTGAATCGTTGCCCGCCTTATCATGCATTTTATAGTTTAATGTTATCGGGAACTCTGCCACATTTCCTTGAAGTGTAGCTGTATAAGGAATCACACAGATACCAGCCGCATCTGAATAGCATACGGCGTTTTGTAACAAAGGCGTATCCGCCTTATCCATAATTTCATATGTAATCTTATCCACGCCACTCGCGCTGTCACCCGTCTTAAACTTTACTACACAGGAGTCCTCTTCCTGCTTATTAAGCCATGCCGGTGATTGTGATTCTTCCCAGACTCTCTTTCCATTTGCTTCAACCCAGACAGAACTTAACGTTGGCGCTACAACATCAAAACGTACCGGTTTCGTATTCCAGACAGCATTCGAAGGTATTCCCGCCTTGCAGTACCGGTATGCAATGTAGATGTCCTCACCTCCATCACTACCGGAGCCTCCGACATAGGAAACATTAAAATGATACTTGCCATCTGCGTTATCCCTTTGCACATCTGTCCATGTCAGACTGCTGATGTCTCCTCCGTCGGTTCTTGTCTTGGCATATTGCAGACTATATCCCTTTGCGGCTTCTTCGGCTGTCGGCGTCAATGTCACCGCCACCGTCCGGTTCTTGGAATTTGACTCCTCCGTCACAAATTCATCCGTCCACTCCAATGCATTCACAGGAGCAGAAACCGTCAGAGGCCGTATCTTAACCGTTACGCTGTCCTCTCTTAGAATTTGAAGCGTCACAGAGTCATCTGCATTTTTCGTCACCTGACTGTCAACTAATGAGCTGCCTGCATATTCATACTGTGTCTTAGGCGCAATCGTAACCTGTGCTCCCGTACCGGAACCTGTCACAGAACGGTAATATGTCAATCCTGTTTTCTGCCAGGCAGTATCTGTATAGGTGACATCCGCATAGGCTGATATATCTGCTATCGGCTGATCTGCTTCATCCAAAAACTGAATCGTACCTGTAGAGGCATCGACTATACGCAGCTTAGGAACAATTCTCATATCCACTAGGTCAAGCAATCCTCCCGCCTCTACTATATGCTTACAGGTATATTTCCGAAAGTAAGTTCCATTTTCCTCTATGATTGCAGAGGATAGCATCGTGGTATCACCCAACGTATTATCCTTATACACCTCAGCTTCCTTTGTCAATGGCAGCTTAAAGCTAAATTCCAGCTCAACATGTGCAACTGCCGGTGTTCCGCTTGGTATCGTAACCTTTTTGTCACTCGCATTATAAGTAATACCTGCATTATCCGTATCGTTTATCGATGCCTCTATGAGTTCTGCTTCACTATTCAATGCAAACGGCACCTCTGCTTTGTTTGTTGCTACTATGTCCAGAGAAACAGTAACATCTGCATCCGTTATCTCAATCTCTCCACCTGCACCAATATTGTCACTTTTCCTTAGCTGCATGTCGGGATGGCCGCATGCATATTCTGTATCTAATTCATACGTTCCGGGTGTAAGACCGCTCCATGTTAGCGTGCCGCCAAATACAGTCCGATTGTTCATCGTATCTCCATCCTTGAGCAGATTCAAATACATTGTAGTAACATACGCATCACAATTTACGGTAAGACTGTATGTGTCCGCTGCATATGCCACCGGTATTGCAGTGCTTACCGGCAGACATGCCATCCATACTGCCAGTGCGAACGTGAATAACTTATAAAACCTCTTGTCTTTCTTCCCTTTCATGCGATTCCTCCTATCTATTGAGCGACCTCATCCGCAGATACCATCATGCATCAGTGGTAGTTACCCTAAGTATACCATGTAGTTTTTTATCATACAATAGATTCCATCCACCGTCTCCCTGCTCGAGCAGATTTTGTCCGCCACACAGAGAATCCATGATTCCTTGTATCTTGGTGGGCGTACATTCAGTGGAAACATATGACGGCGAATCATGTCCCGCTCTACTCCGTTTAAGTCAAAGTCCTCCAGTGCATTTGCAAGGGCTCTCTCCGCGTGAATAAATCCGTGCCACCTGTGTGAAGCATCCTTCTCATGCCAATCGTACAGAAAATAATCGTGAAGCAGTGCCCCACGTATCAGCGATTTCTCATCTATCCGAAGATTCAACCGCCTCGCTATCCAAAAACACGTATAGGCAACCGCCACACTATGGCGAAAAACGCTGGTTGTACCATGCTGTATAAACTTGCACTCCTGCAAGAGTCTCGACTTTCTGCAGACATCCGTCAGCACCTGCTGAAACTCCCGTGCATCTGCCGGTTCTAACTTGATTTCCGATGCAGTTTTTCTTTTACTTCTACCTCTATACATTTTCACACTAGTTCCTTCAAAATCCGGTTTACCAGTCCCGGATTCGCCTTCCCCTTCATGACTTTCATGGTCTGTCCGACAAGAAATCCTATCGCTTTCTCCTTGCCGCTGTGATAGTCTTCCACAGACTGCGGATTTTCTGCAATCACTTTTTCTACGACTGCTCGAAGCTCGTCCTCGTCATTGACAGTCTTTAGTCCCTTCTCTTCCACATATATATCCGGATCTATGTCCTCCTTAAACACAAGTTCAAAAACTTCCTTTGCCACCGTGTTTGTAACCGCACCCGAATCTGCCAGATTCACAAGCTTTGCAAAATTTTCCGGTGAAAAGTGCATCTCATCCGGCGCCATGCCATTATCTTTTAACAATCGAATCGTCTCCACCATAATCCAGTTGGAAACTTTCTTCGGTTTGCCGCAGAGTACTGTTGCCGCCTCGAATAAATCTGCAAATGCCTTATCCCCTGTAAGCAATTCTGCGTCATAAGCCGGAAGTCCGTATTCTGTCTGATAACGCGCCATCTTCGCCTCACGCATCTCCGGCTGCTGTGCCTTTATCTCAGCAATCCATTCATCACTGATAACAATCGGCACCAAATCCGGCTCCGGGAAATAGCGATAGTCCTTCGCATCCTCCTTGGAACGCATCGCATAGGAAACCTCCTTGTTATCATCCCAGCGTCGTGTCTCCTGCACAACCGCATTGCCCTCTTCCAACAATTCTATCTGTCGCTCACGCTCCGCCTCAATCGCTCTGGCAATCGCCTTGAAGGAGGCAAGGTTTTTCATCTCGGTACGTGTTCCAAATTCCGTCGCTCCTGCCTCTCGCACAGAAATATTTACATCGGCACGCATAGAACCTTCATTTAGCTTGCAGTCTGAAGCACCGAGATACTGGATGATTAAACGCAATTTTTCCAGATAGGCTATCACTTCCTCCGCAGAGCGCATATCCGGTTCTGACACAATCTCAATCAACGGCACACCGGAACGATTGTAATCTACAATAGAGACATCCTCCCACTCATCATGCACCAGTTTCCCGGCATCTTCTTCCATGTGAATCTCGTGGATTCCAATCGTCTTTTTCCCAGACTCGGTCTCAATCTCCACCCCACCGTTTCTGCAGATTGGCAGATACAACTGTGATATCTGATAATTCTGCGGATTGTCCGGATAAAAATAGTTCTTCCTGTCAAATTTGCAGTATTGGGTAATCTCACAATTTGTCGCAAGTCCCACTGCCATGGCATACTCTACCACCTGTTTATTTAACACCGGAAGTGCCCCCGGCTGTCCGGTACATACCGGACAGGTATGACTGTTTACCTCTCCTCCAAATGCCGTGGAACAGGAGCAGAAAATTTTGGTTTTTGTCGCTAACTCTACATGAACTTCCAGTCCTATGACTGTCTCATATGTCTTACTCATTTTCGTCCCTTTTCTCTCTCAAATACTAACATTTTATTCTGCAAACATCCATCTTAAGAAACTTCGGTATATGATTTCTTAAAATTGGTATACTCGCAATTTCGCGCTTGCTCATAAGCATATGCCGTGCGGATAATCTTCTTTTCCTCAAAGCAGTCTCCAATAAGCTGCAAACCAATCGGCAAGCCACGCTTATCCTCTCCACAAGGAAGAGTGATGCCCGGAAGTCCTGCCAGATTCACCGCCACCGTATACACATCACTGAGATACATTTTCATCGGGTCACTTAATGACTCCCCAAGCTTTGGTGCTGTTGTCGGTGCTGTCGGGCCTAAAATAACATCATATTTTGCAAATGCCTTATCGAACGCCTGCTTAATAAGCGCCTTTGTGCGAAGTGCCTTCAAATAGTAGGCATCATAATAACCGCTGCTAAGGACAAAAGAGCCAAGCATAATGCGCCGCTTTACCTCTGTCCCAAATCCCTCAGAACGGGACTTTTTGTACATATTGTGTAGTCCCTCGTATTCCATCGCACGGTAACCATATTTCACACCATCAAAACGCGCCAGATTCGAGCTTGCCTCTGCGCACGCAATAACGTAGTAAGCCGGAACCGCATACTCTACAAGGCTTAGGTCAAATTCCTCCACAATGGCACCCTTTTTCTCAAGCTCTGCCGCTGCCGCAAGTACTGCTTCTTTTACCTCTACATCCAGTCCTTCTCCCAGATAATCGCGTGGAATACCAATGCGCATTCCACGTACATCATCCACAAGTGCCTCCGTAAAATGATAGTCCGTCCGCTGCACTGAAGTAGAGTCCTTCTTATCATAGGAAGAAATCACTTCCAATATAGTCGCACAGTCTGTCACATCCTTCGCAATCGGACCAATCTGGTCTAAGGACGAGCCATAGGCAATTAACCCGTATCGCGAAACTGTTCCGTAGGTCGGTTTGATTCCGGTCACACCGCAAAATGCACTCGGCTGGCGAATCGAACCACCGGTATCAGAGCCCAGCGCGTAAATACACTCACCGCCTGCCACTGCTGCCGCAGAACCGCCGGAAGAACCGCCCGGTACATGTGCTGTATTCCGCGGATTCCTTGTCACACCATATGCAGAAGTCTCTGTCGTACTTCCCATCGCAAATTCATCCATATTCGTCTTCCCAATGATAACAGCACCTGCTTTTTCCAGATTCAGCACTGCCTCCGCCGTGTAAGTCGGAATATAATTATAAAGCATCTTAGAAGCGCAGGTCGTAAGCATTCCCGCGGTACACATATTATCCTTGACGGCAACCGGAACACCTGCAAGCGGTCCTGTCAATGTGCCATCTTCTATCAGCTTCTGCACTTTTGCAGCGCGCTTTAATGCGCCCTCTCTGTCAACCGTGATAAAACTGTTGAAATCCTTTTCCTTTTTTTCAATGGCATCGAGTGCAGCGGTTACCGCGTC
>CAZAGJ010000061.1:0-14872 GCA_964484605.1 uncultured Roseburia sp.
AAGAGCGTCACGGAAAACCTCTAAAAATGTCTTCATTCCGGCGTACAGCCTCGCGCGGGGTGTACTGGCGTCGAAAAGACATGGATAATCACATTTTTCAACCGCGGATTCGTGAAAATTCCGTATTTTGTGAAGTTGATTTTGAAATTTCGTTTTATCGGAAATGTGCTATATCAAAATTTCTCATAATAAAATATACGCCTAAAAAAATTAGTTTGTGTACTTATCTATTTTGTGAGAAATCTTAAGGACTTCGTCCAAAAGTGTTTTCGCCTGCTGCGCATTCTGGAAGTTCTGTTCTGTAAGTTCAGAAGAATGAATGGCAGAAGCGGTTACTTCCTCTGTTGCAGCCGATATATGTGTGATATTATTGACCATTTCGGTATTTGCCTGAGACAGTTCTCCAAGCATCTTTTCAATATCATGGATACAGGAAATTAATTCAGAGACATTCGTATTCATCTCGCCAAATTGATTTGCTACGCTGGTAATCATTTGGTCCTGTGTGTTTCCAATCTCAACGGAGCGGTGAACGGCTTGTCCGGTCTGGTTCGCATTCGTTTCTAACTTTTCGAGAATAGCTGCAATGTTTTCTGTCTCCCGACGTGTCTGTTCGGATAAGGCACGGATTTCATCTGCAACAACAGCGAATCCTCTTCCGGCTTCCCCGGCTCTTGCACTTTCGATGGAAGCATTCAGGGCGAGCAGGTTGGTCTGAGAAGAAATGCTGAAGATAGTATTTGTGATATCCTTTACATTTTCAACATTTTGCTGTAGGTGGTTCATGGAATCCGCGACGACATTGTTATTCTCTGCCAGCATGGTGGCTTCTGTACGAAGCCGCTCCATAAGCTCGCTGCTTTCTGAATTTAATTCACCGGAACGTCCTGCAACCTGTACGATATTTTCGGCATAACGGACGGTCTGCTCTAAATTATTCTGGATATCCTGCGTCATAATGCTTTGGCTCTGGATGTCTTCTGCGGTTTGTGAAGTGCTTGCGCTGATGTCTAGGGCAGATTGGTTAGCGGCTTTTGAAGATTGCTGCAGGTCATTTACAATACCCATTGCATCTGCGGTGCTGGTACGAATTTCTTCTGCAATTTCAAGTACATCCGCAAGTATTTCTTTCTGCGTGGATGTTTCGTGCTGTGCACATCCGATGGAATCATCGTTAAAAAGTTTGCCCAGTCTTGTCAGATACCAGATGATGAACATTGCAGTCAGGATGACAGCGGAAATGGTAAGCTGATCCATAAACTGTTCATTCACATAATTCTGTACGATAAACTGACGTATAAGGGTTACTCCGAGATTCTCTAAAGAAATTATGACAGCGGATATGGCTGAAAACTTCTCATCAAAGAAGAAGATGCATCCCACGAATGGAAGCATTGCCATAATTCTCATATAATAAGAGTTAAATCCATAAGCTAAAAATGGGGTAATGATAACAAGACCAATCATGATATAATATCGAATTTTGGTACTATATGGTTTTTGGTGATAAATCACAAAACTGCCGATAGAAGTGATGAGCATAATGGCAAGAAGCCCATAGGTGTATGCGGCGCTTCGAAAACCTCTTATGTGAGAAATCAAAACAAAAATAAAACTTATCATATTCAAAATAGCTGTACTTGTACAAAAAAAGCGGTTGATTTTCTTGACCTGTTCGGTAGTGTCTGCAAAACGATATACTTTTTCTTTCATAGCCGACTCCTTTTCAAACCTTATATCTTCCTAAATTATACGTCAGAGAAAAGGAGTATGCAAATGTTTTTGACAGAACTAATTTTGCAAATTTCCCGGAATGTCTTGAAAAAGAAATGAATTTCTGTTACCATAAATGAGTTGTTTCTGATAAAGGAACAACAAGGGCAACCGTAGTCTAATGGATAGAACACCGGACTCCGACTCCGGCAATGCGGGTTCGATTCCCGCCGGGTGCATTTTGCAAGATACAGCAGGAAGATTTTGGGCTGTTTAATATGGGATAAACATTGACAGAACATGTACTGTCGGGAAAGGTACGGTGGGTATTTCGATGGCAAATTCCAAGATAAAAGATAAATTAAAACAAATGAAAATAGAGAGAGTATTAAAATTTATTAAGGAGCACGCACGATATTTTGTTGCAGGTGGTTTGTTTGTCGTTATGGCGATTGTGCTTGCAACTTGTGTGGGCGAGAAGAGCCAAGGCGGCAGTCAGGAAAATCAATCCGGCAATGTGGTGGCTGAGGAGTATCAGGTAGATGCCTATGAGGATGTGAATAATCTGATTGTGCAGTATTATGCGGCGTATGCAGCGGGAGATATGACCACGCTTACCGGTATTGCAACGCCTGTATCTGCAAATGAACAGAGTTATATTACGATGTTCAGTCAGTATGTAGAAGAGTATCAGAACATCAGATGCTATACGAAGAGCGGTCTGGATGCAGATTCTTATCTGGTATCCGTGGAGATGGAAATTAAGTTTACCGGCGTAGATACAACGGCACCGGGACTGGACTTCTTCTATGTGCGTACAACCGAGAACGGATCACTTTACATTGATAATTTATACAGTCAGTATAATCTCTCAAATCAGGAGAATGCGCTGGATACCAGTATTCAGAATTTGATATACGGATTTGAAAATGAAGAGGATTTTGTAGAACTGCAGAATGATGTACAGACGAGATATGATGCGGCTGTAGCTGCAGATGCCAATTTGTCTACAATGATTTATACAACGATTCCGACAGCAATTGATACATGGGTGACGCAGGTTGCTATGCAGAATGCACAGAATACAACGGATGGTACAGATGTATCGGCAGAGCCGACGGAAGTGCTCGGAGAACCGGGTGCAGATGCAACTGCAGAGGAGGAAACTCCGACAGAGGAAGCACCTGTCGAAGAA
This sequence comes from uncultured Roseburia sp., assembly GCA_964484605.1. Classification (GTDB taxonomy): domain Bacteria; phylum Bacillota; class Clostridia; order Lachnospirales; family Lachnospiraceae; genus Roseburia. The sequence goes on from CAZAGJ010000061.1 coordinate 2,909, forward strand.
AATGCGACAGAGATTTATTATACAACTGATAAGGTAAATGTCAGAGCACAGGCAAGTAAGGACGGCGAGAAGCTTGGAAGTCTTGAAAAAGGAACGGCAATTGGTGTGATAGCTGTGGCAGACGATTGGGCACATGTGAATTATGGCGGTTATGACGGATACATAAAGCTGGAGTATTTGACGAAGGATACACCGGATGCAGCCAATACTGATACAGATGCGGCTGAGGAGAACACGGATAGTACGAACCTTACAGAAGGAACGACGATTACGCTTCAGAACACTGTAAATATCCGTTCTGGTATGAGTGAGACATCTGACCGGATTGGAACCGCATATGCAGGTGAGAAGGTCAAGGTAGTTATGAGCTACGCCGAAGGATGGACCAAGGTAACCTGGAATAACAAGACAGGTTATATCAAATCATCATTATTACAGTAGAATGATAAACGGAGACTTTTACAAGGAAGTCTCCGTTTTTTCACAGGAGTATGTATGGACGAACAGGGAATTCGAATCAATAAATTTTTGAGTGAATCCGGCGTGTGCTCGCGAAGGGAAGCGGACAGACAGGTGGCAGAGGGAAACGTTACAGTGGATGGAAAGCTGGCAGAGATTGGCACGAGAGTATTGCCGGGACAAACGGTTTATTTCTGCGGAAGACCGGTACAGAAGGAAGAGGAGATGATACTTCTGGCATTTCACAAACCAATCGGTATTGTCTGCACGGCTGAGAAACGCGAGAAGAATAATGTTGTCGATTATATTCATTATCCGAAGCGTATCTATCCGGTTGGAAGACTGGACAAGGACTCAGAGGGATTACTGCTGATGACGAATAACGGTGACATTGTCAATAAGATGATGCGTGCCGGAAATATGCATGAAAAAGAATATATTGTGACAGTGAATAAACCGATTACAGAGGCTTTTTTGCGTGGTATGGCAGGCGGAGTTCCGTTAGTGGAGCTGGGCGTGACAACACGCAAATGCATGGTGGAGCGAATCAGTAAGAAGGAATTCCGAATTATACTGACACAGGGACTGAATCGACAGATTCGCCGTATGTGCGAATATTTTGGTTATCGTGTGGTAAAATTGGTGCGCACACGTATTATGAATATAGAATTGGGAAGCTTAGAGAGTGGAAAGTACCGCGAAGTGACTGCGGAGGAGTACCGGAAACTGCAGCAATTAATTTCTGATTCATCGAATGAAACGGTGCTGCCGTCCGGGCGTAAAATGACGGACAAAGCAGGAAATGTGCGTAAACACAGCGGAAATGTTGGGAAAAATATCAGAGAGAAGCGTGGGGAGTAGATATGACACCGGAAGAAAGAGTAAAAGAACTGCGGGAAATAATCGCATATCACAGCGACAGATACTATAATCAGGATAACCCTGAGATTACAGACTATGAATATGATATGCTCATGCAGGAACTGAAAAAAATAGAAAAAGAGCACCCGGAGCTTGTGACAGCGGATTCTCCGACTCAGAAAGTCGGTGGTACGGCAAAGCGTACTGCGGGTGTGTTGGTGCACCATAATGTGCCGATGTTAAGTCTTCAGGATGTCTTTTCCAAGGAAGAAGTCTATGAGTTTGTGGCACAGATGAAGGAGCAGTTAGACGACCCTGAATTTGTGGTGGAGTACAAGATTGATGGCTTGTCGATGTCACTTCGCTATGAGAATGGAGAACTTGCATTAGCGGAGACCAGGGGCGATGGTATTAATTTTGGTGAGGATGTCACGGCGAATGCCAGAGCGATTTCCGATGTAAAGAAAAAGCTTAAGAATGCACCGGAATATCTGGAGATTCGCGGTGAAGTATATATGAAAAACGCTGCCTTTGAAGCGGTAAATGAGAAGCAGGAACTTCTGGGGAAAAAACTTTTTGCAAATCCGAGAAACTGTGCGGCAGGTACATTGCGCCAGCTTGATTCTGCGGTGACGAAAGAGCGCAATCTATCTCTTTTTATTTTTAATATTCAGGATGTCAGAGGTATGGAGTTTCAGACGCATACGCAAGGGTATGAGTATCTGAAAAACCAGGGAATTACAGTTATTGATGATTATAAAGTCTGCAAGACTGCCGATGAGGTCTGGGAGGCTATCACGGCAATCGGAGAGAATCGTGGAAATCTTGCATATGATATCGATGGCGCAGTTGTCAAAATCAATCGTTACGCAGACCGAGAAAAATTGGGAGCAACCTCGAAAGTCCCGCGCTGGGCAGTTGCGTACAAGTATCCGCCTGAGGAGAAGGAGACGAAGCTTTTAGATATAGAACTTTCTGTGGGTAGAACCGGAAGAATTACACCGACGGCAATTTTTGAGCCGATTCGTCTGTGTGGAACTTCAGTGTCTCGTGCGACACTTCATAATCAGGATTTTATTGATGATTTGGATATTGGAATCGGCGATACGATTGTGGTATACAAGTCCGGTGAGATTATCCCGAAGGTAAAAGAAGTTAGAAAAGAAAAGCGTGAGACAGGATGGAAGCGTTTTCTGATACCGGATGTCTGTCCGGTGTGCGGTGCACGGACAGAACGTGAGCGGGACACGGCGGATATCAAGTGTACTTCCCCGAATTGTCCGGCGCAGTTAGAGCGCCATATCATCAACTTTGTGGGCAGAGATGCCATGGATATCAAAGGTTTTGGCACTGTATATATTGAAGAACTTGTCAGAATGGGGTATATTAAAGATGTTGCTGATGTGTATTCGCTGCACGAACACCGTGAGGAACTGATAGAGCAGGGAATCATCGGAAAAGAAAAGAATACGGACAAGCTGTTGGATGCGATAGAGAAGTCAAAAGAAAATGACGCATATAAGCTTTTAACCGGACTTGGAATCCCGAATGTGGGAAAAGCGGCGGCAAAAGCAATTATGAAGCATTTTAAGACGATGGAACATCTACAGGATGCCTCCGTTGAGGAATTGACTGCGGTCAATGACATCGGTGAAATCAGTGCAGAATGTATTAGAAGCTTTTTTACAGATGAGAAAAACCGTGAGATTGTAGAGCGGCTGCGAGCATATGGCGTGAATATGGATGCAGCAGAAAGTGCTGTGATTGATTCTGCAATTTCCGGAAAAACGGTGGTGGTGACAGGTACACTGCCGACATTGGGACGCAAGGAAGCACAGGAATTGATTGAAAAGTATGGCGGAAAAGCATCCGGCTCCGTCTCTAAGAAGACAGACTATGTGCTTGCGGGAGAAAGTGCGGGAAGCAAACTGACAAAAGCACAGGAGCTTGGAATACAGGTTATTTCAGAGGATGAATTTAAGGCGATGCTGAATATATAGAGAAAGGAATTAGATATGCCAATCAAGACGCAGAGTGATTTGCCGGCAAAAGAAATATTGGAAAAGGAAAATATATTTGTTATGGATGAAAATCGTGCTATGCATCAGGATATCCGGGCAATTCATATAGGAATTTTAAATCTGATGCCGTTAAAAGAAGAAACTGAATTACAGCTACTTCGTTCTTTATCGAACACCCCGCTGCAGGTTGATGTTACATTTATAACGGTTACTACGCATGAATCGAAGAATACGTCGATGAGCCATCTCAACCAGTTTTATGAGACGTTTGATGATGTGAAAAATCGGTATTTTGATGGACTGATTATCACCGGAGCACCGGTGGAGCAGATGGAGTATGAGGAAGTGGATTACTGGGAAGAACTCTGTAAGATTTTCGAGTGGACGAAGACCCATGTGACCTCGACTCTACATCTGTGCTGGGGCGCGCAGGCAGGATTGTATTACCATTATGGATTGAAAAAGTATATACTGCCGAAGAAGATGTTTGGTGTGTTTGAGCATCATGTGATGAACCGTAAAGTGCCGTTGGTACGGGGGTTTGATGATTATTTTATGGCACCGCATTCCAGACATACGGAGGTGCGCACGGAGGATATCCGCAACACAGAGGGATTGACGATTTTGGCAGAATCTGAGGAGGCAGGAGTGCTTCTTGCGATTGCCGATGAGGGCAGACGTATCTTTGTGATGGGACATCCGGAGTATGACCGCATTACCTTGGACAAGGAGTATAAGCGTGATAAGGACAAGGGATTGCCGATTGAACTGCCGGTAAATTATTATCCGAATGATGATGATACACAAAAGCCGAGATTGCAGTGGCGTTCTCATGCCAATATTTTATATAGCAACTGGCTGAATTACTACGTGTATCAGCAGACACCGTATGAGTTTATCCATACGGAGGAGATTGTGAGAAAATAGCAGTTGAATATGAAAAGCAGATGAGGGCAAAAGGAGAAGAATATGGCATATACAATGTTGAAAAACAATATAAGACCTATAAACTATCAGGAATTTTCTTTGGAGAAATGTGCATTACAATTTATAAGAGAGACTTGTGAGGGACTTCGATTTGAAGCGGTGGATGAATCGAAAGGTCATATGTTGGGTAAGAGCATAGCTTTAAACCAGATTCCATACAATATGGAGAAGGACATAGACAGATTATGCTTAGAAAAGGCGATTGACAGATTTTTAAAATCCGGAAAAAAAGAAGATGCTTTTGATGTATATTTTTGTTATCTGGAAATGTTCGTTGGAGATTATGAGAAGACAAGAAGAATGATAGAACTTTTATCTGAGTTTGAAAGCAATGGAAGCGGACTTCTCATGAAGCACAGAGATCACTATTCACATTCTGTATATGTATTCTGCCTGGGGTTAGCAATATATGAGTCAAACGAAATTTATAGAGAAACATATAAAAAATATTATGGAATAGAAGATGCGCAGAAGGCAGCGCATCATTATCTTCGTTATTGGGGACTGGCATCATTGTTCCATGATATAGGGTATCCGTTTGAACTTCCATTTGAACAGGTCTGTGCATATTTTGAAGTTGATAATGATAAGAGAGAAGAAAGACCTTTTGTGGCATATCATGCATTAGAAACATTTGTGAAAATGGATGGGAATGTCAGAGAAGAAGTGAAAAAGCTTTTCAATGACAGAGATTTTGCAACGACAGACGAGCTTTTTGCATATGTTTTATATGAAAAATTAGGGGGAAAATATAAGTTTACGGAAGAACAGATGTTGGCATTTCTTGTAGATAAGCCAATAAAGCCGGATAGATTTGGACATTTTATGGATCACGCATATTTTAGTGCGACAATCCTGTTTAAAAAATTGTTTGAAGAAATGAAATGTGAACTGACTTCGGAGAGCCTTGATTCACTCACTGCAATATTGATGCATAATAGCCTGTATAAATTCTGCATTGCAAATCAGAATGGTCTTTCCTATAAAGATGAGGGAAATGTTCCGTTTAAAGCGGATTTGCATCCATTAGCATATATGCTGATGCTGTGTGATGAACTGCAGTGCTGGGATAGAACGGCGTATGGAAGAAATTCTAAAATAGAACTTCATCCAATGGGATGTTCGTTTGATTTTTCCGATAATAACATTAAGGCAATTTACCTGTATGATGAACGTGAGAGAACCAAAATTGATGCATTTAAAGACAGCTATATAGAGTATCTTCAGGGATTAACCAAGAAAGCTCCGGTGTTGAAGGCATATTCGGGAATGTATATTAAGAAAAATGGAATATCAGGTTTTCAGGAAGATATTGAAAGAATCGTGAATTTGACAGAGATGAAGCTTCAGGTGGAAATAGGATTTGCTTCGAAGGTACATACAGGAAACAGAACTTATTTATCAAACAGTAATTTTATCAATTTGTATAATTTTGCAATTGTTTTAAACGAGCGTTGGAGTAATTCTGAATGGAAGAAAGCTAAAAGTGCAGGACAGGAAGAAGAATTCCTCAAGGATAATAAAATGAAGGAAAAGTTTGCAGAATCATTTAAAAACCTTTCTTTGGAATATAAGCTTTCAAACATTAATCAGGCGAAGGCTTTCTCGAAACATTTGAATGAAATTGATTGCTTTTATACAGATAAACCGGTTGATTTTGAAATGGTAGAAGATTATACGGCGGAAGAATTAGTTAAAATTGGTATTTCAGAACATCAGAGATGGCTACAGGAGCATTACGATATGGGATGGACATATGGTACTCCTGAGAAGAAAGAACGTGAACTGCTCCGTCAGCATAAGGACATGATTCCGCAATTCGCAGGAGAGACTGAAGTTTCGATGGAGATGGCAAAGAAAAACTACGAAAGACTTGATAGGGCAGAACAGGATAAGGATACAGAGCCGATGGAGTGTATGATGGCAATGCTTAAGTTGTACGATGGACTGCGGATATACCGGATGAACTGATTGCTCGTGACAATGGAAAAGATGATTGGGAGAACAAATAGAAAATGGGATTATCAGATGTAGATAAAGAAAGAAGAAGAACAGATGAACATGTAGAATATCTTAGGAAGCATGTGTGCAATAAGGATGGAGATAAACCATATGTTTTCGTAAGTTATAAAAGCGACGATTGGGAAATTGTATTACAAGATATCGTATACAGACTGGTGAAAGACTACAATCTGAATATATATTTTGATGGTGATTTTGATGTACATAATTCACACTGGACGACACAATTTCCGGAAAATATGGCAGATCCAAAATGCAAAGGTGTTCTGGCATTCTTAGATGACCGCTATGCAACAAGCTATGCAACGCTGTTGGAATTGATGTATAGTCAATGCAGCTGTTTTGAAAAAATGACAGACAAGGAAACAAAAAGGGAGAATCTGGTTCATATAAAAAAGGAGGTTATTCCTGTAAATATAGGGAAATTAAGTATCATTATTAATGATGAAGATACTGGATTAGGGAAAGACTCATATCATGATGGGGAGAGATGGATTACAAATCCCAAGGCAGTTACAGAAAAGACTTTGTTTGATAAAACATTTAAGCGCGGAGAAAAATTAGGTGTTCTTGCTACATTTAAGTTGCTGTATAAGTATGATGGGCTTTCAAAAGAAACATGCAGCGAGATTGTAAGTGAACTGCTTTCAGGTATTGATTACAATGATAATGAGTATTTTCAAAAAGGTGCTTCCTTAGATAGTATTGTGAACTCAATAAAGAGCGCATGTGGTTCAGAAGTGTTTGGCGAAAGTAAACAATCAGATGATAGTAATGGGGATTTACAAAGCATTCAGGAAGAGGCAGAGGATAAAAAAGCCGAACCTGATGGCTCGTCAGTGGTGGATATAGAACCGGTTTCGCCAGTGGTGAATACAGACCCCACTTCGTCGCCAGCGAATTTGTGGGTATATCGTGCCAAAGGTGCAGTATCCTATCTTGAATGGGATGGAGAATCTAAGAAGTGTGTCATAAAAAAAGGCAGCAGGACTGCGGCAGAATCGAACGGATTTGTAAAGCTTGCATCGGCAAAAAATATGAAGGATATGCTTTTACAGGATGGCGTGCTTGTCGAAGATGAATTTGTTGTGGATTATAGTTGTGATAGAATATCAACCATGATAAATGTCCTTACGGGTGGGTCTGTTTCCATGCCGAAAGCTATGAAAGACGGTGTTCTCCGCAGATGCGATGAAATGGATGAAACATCATTGACAAAGGATGAGAATGGGGATGGTTTAGGTAAAAAATCAGAAGGTTTTGAATACCGGTTGTGGTCTGTTTCATATAAAGCAGGTAAACTTGCCGATATGATGCATGATGTGTTTGAGCTTGTGGCAGAGAAATATCCTGAAAAAATGCTTGAGATAGCCCATAATGACAGTATAACTGCGGTTGCACTTAAGCAGGATGTAGATGCCGGAAATCTGCCGCAGAGCAAGTTGAACTATTTTAATGCAAAAAAAGAGCACGAAGTGAATGGAAGTATTTATTATGTAAGCACCCGTTATAACAGAGAGCAGGGAATTGGGCAGTTAGAGAAAATACTCACTTTTTGTGAAGGTTCGGCGGATGCGTTTGAGATTTTATCGGCACCGGACAAAACAACTCATATTAGTAATAAAAAAAAGGGACTGAGTGAAATTTTATAGTATACAGAGGAAGAGGGGATTGGATTGACTATAGAGCAGGTAGAAGCATTAATATCGAGTAGGCAATTTCAGCAGTTAAAATATTTTCAGGAAAAAACAAATGTGTTTACGATTGTGGGACAAACACATACGGAACATTGGCATAGTTCTTTCATGAGCTGGCTGCTTGATCCTAACTCTAGCTTATGTCTAGGTCATTACCCTTTGGTAAGACTCTTGACGTTGTACATGATAAAGAACGAAAATGCAGATTTGTCCTTAAAGGAAGTTTATGAGATGGACTTGAATAAGGTGCGTTTTGAAACAGAAAAAACATTCTTTACGCCAGAACAGAAAAAGCGTTCTATAGATGTGTATGGCGAAAGCGATGAGCTTGTTTTGGTTATTGAGAATAAAGTAAAAGCAAGAGAAAATAAAAATGGAACGGAGATTGGGCAGACAAAGGATTATCGGGATTATGTAAATGCGCATAAAAAACAGGAACAAAAGACGATTTTCCTTTTTATTACGCCTGACCCAAAACAGAAACCATATGATAAAGAGTATACACAAATTACATATCAAGAGTTCTATGATTATGTGATTGCTAAATGTATAGCTCACCCGCAAATAAATCAGGATAGTTTATATTTATTGGAGCAGTATGCCAATAATCTCAGGGAGCCTGTTCACGGAGCGCCTATGGCACTTGTAAATACAGGTTTGTGCAATGATATATATAGGGAACATTCAGACATACTGGATGAGATTTTTGATGAAGTAGAAAAAAGTGCAGATTATTTAAAAGACGAAAAGCTTTCCTGCGTTGTTTACAAACGTTATCAAAATATTCTGGATGAAATCTATTTATCATTAGATGAAAAGCGGTATGGAAGAACTCCAAAGTCGACCATGCAAAGAAAAATAATGAGTTTCACTGATTTATATAATGCCGGGAAAATACAGAATGGTACAGAGTTTATAATGGATTATGATGGCGTTCGCCATTATGCCGTTGCGGAATATGATAGTACTGACAAGGAGTGCTACATGCTTCTTCTGGATGATGATAAGAATCCTTATTATAATCAGAAGGGTGAGAAGATAGGATATTATAAAGCTTGTTCTCAGGCAGGTGTTGATGCTGTAAATATTTATAGAAAAAAACATATGATTGAGAAAAAGATTGACACGTTAAACGGACCTGCGTACTGGAAAACAAAGGAAGGAGATACGATTAAGAGTCTCATTGAGGCTTTGTAAAGTGAAAATGAAAGAGAGATTAAAAAAATTTATCCCGATATTAGTGATTATTCCACTGCTTGTTGGAACAATCGGATATTTGGTATGCGGAGAGACACTAACGGATTCGTTATACGCCAGTTTCGCTTTATATTTCACAAATCCGGTCTCAGATGCTTATAACGGCTGTATCGAATTTGCCAGATGGATGGCTCCGCTCGTTACAGCTACCACGATTTTGTGTGCATTAAAAAATGTATGGAAGAATATTTGCTGGCGTTTAGAATTGTTTGGCAAAGAGGATACTGTTGCGATATATTCCGATGAAGATACCAGAATATCTTTTGATAAAAATACGAAAGTAATTTATCCGGAAGATAATTTTAAAAATTACGCGAAATACCAGATAATTATGTTTTCTTCGGATCAGAAAAGTTTACAATTTTATGAAGAACATAAGGAACAGTTAAAGAATAAAGAGGTCTATCTTGCGTTGAGAGAATTGGAATCAGGTTTGGTAAAGGAAGTAAAAGGTGCAAATCTGTTTGATTGGAATGGCTCCATCGCGAGACTGCTGTGGAAAGATATAGCGCTGTGGGAATCCGACAGGAAAATGGAGGATATTGTTATTTATGGAAATGGTGTCCTGGCACAACAAGTCGTATCCGTAGGGTTGCAGTTGAATCTGTTTTCATTACAGCAGCAGGTAAAATATCATGTTATATCGGATGATTCTTGCTTTCAGATAAAGCATCAGGATTTGCAACTGCTGAATGGTGATTCTATCTCTTATTACAGAACAGATGATATAAAAATATGGGATGTGATATCATCGGCAGATGTAGTGATTGTGGCGGAGCAGACCAAAACGGATTTGTTACAGATGATTGCAGTGAGAGCTAGGGAGAACAGAATCTATTACTATTCGCCAAAAGAAGGAGATGCGGCAGAATATCTTTCGTTTGGTACATTGATTCCGTTTGGAAGGGATACAGTAATTTTGACGGATAATAATATCAGACGAAAGGGATTGATAGAGCGAGCTGTTGCTTTAAATGATTATTATGCAGAAAAAGTCTATCAATCGAAAGGTGACTGGGACAATCTTTCGGGCTTTCTTAAGGCATCTAATATATCATCGGCGGATTACGGTGAGGTACTTGCAGTATTGCCGGCACAGATTTCAGATGAAGAGGCAGCAGAATTAGAACATATCAGATGGTGTAGATTTCATTATTTGAATTATTGGCGGTATGGCGTTACGGATAACGGCAAGAATAAAGATGAAGAGAGAAGAATTCACAAGGATTTATTACCATATGACCAGCTTGATGAAGCGGAAAAATCAAAAGATATGGCATCTGTTAAGTTGTTCAGAAGGAATAGTTTGTAATTTGCAAGGAGTTGGGGATGGCAAATAAACCTGAAAATTCAAGACTCAATCTTTTTTATATTTTATATGTGTTAAAAACAAACACGGATGAAGAACATCCGATATCTGCCGCGAGTATAAGCAGAATCATAAATGCAGAGTTTGGTTATATGTCAGCTACTGGAAATATCATAAGCACAGACACGGTCAAGCGGACACTGGATGATCTTATAGCTCAGTTTTTTTCTGTGGGATTAGATGTGAATAATCTGAAGGAAAAGTATGGATATGCTGTGTACTGTGTGATGAAAGATGGGAATCGATACAGAACTTATCAGACAGGAAAGGATGGTACGATACCAAAGAAATATTATTATTATGACAGTGATTTTTCTATGGCAGAAATTAAGACATTAAAAGATGCGATGGAAACATACAATTATTTTAGTGAGGAAGATATCACAGAAATAATCACGAAACTTATGCGAATCAGACCCAAATCTTTTCCGAATGATAAGTATATTGATGTGGCAAAAGAAGACAGGAAAGAGGACTCGCTTCTTCTGATGAATATTGATATTTTAAATGAGATTATAATCAGAAGAAATTGTGCCAAAATAACATATTGTGCATATGACAGTAAGAAAAATCTGGTTCCCAGACCCGGATATCCTAAAATTGTAGAACCGATACATCTGATGTGGAGTAATGGATACTATTATTTGCTGGCGTACAATGAAAAATATAAGAATATAGTAAGCTTAAGAGTGGACAGAATTACATTCATAGAAGAAGTGGAAGCTGAGAATACATACCATGCAGAACACTTTAATCCTGTCCAATACCGATATGAGCACCCGGTTATGTATGGCGGCGAAAAGAGAAAAATGGTTCTTTTGTGCAGAGATACCGGAAAGAATTACATTATGAATACGATTATGGATGTATTTGGGAAAACAGCCAGAGTGACAGAAGCGGATGATGAGACAGTACAAAAATATCTGGGGCATGAGGCGGCATTTTATAAGGAACAGGGTGTGACCTGGCTTAAGGTAGTCGTTGAGACGACTACCGGAGGCGTGGAACTGTGGGCGACACAGTACTGTTCTGATTGTGTTATTGTATCGCCGGAAGAGTCTGCAGCAAGAGTGCAAGAAAGACTTGAAACAGGTGCCATGTATTATCAGTTAAAAAAGTAAATATGGAAATTTAGTGAGCAATATTGCACACACCCTCCTGATAGGATGTATATGCAACGGATGATAAGAAGAATGCATGTACATGGATGAAGGAGGGTTTTTTTATGAGAAAACTTTCATTACTTAAACCGGACGTGAGAAACGGCATCATGAAAAATGAGCAGGCGGAA
>CAZAGJ010000062.1:0-14634 GCA_964484605.1 uncultured Roseburia sp.
ATACCCGGCACACCTTTGCTTCCAAGGGCACTTCTGCCGGCATTCCGGAATTGTATATGCAGCGCATTATGGGGCACACACCTAGCAGTATTCTTTATAATACTTATACGCATATTACGATACCGGAACTTCTGGATTGGATAAACAAAATAGATTAGATTTGTTACCAACGCGTTACCAATGTGTTACCAATAATATATTTTTTATCACTTTCAAGTAAAATTGCACAAAAGAAAAAAGCCAGGAAACTCAACGTTTCCTAGCTTTCTGTCATTATCCGTTATTAAACTTGTCCCAAAAAAAACTATACACGGGAGAGGTACTCACCTGTACGTGTATCTATCTTAATGGTATCGCCCTGCTCTACGAACAATGGAACATATACCGTAGCACCTGTCTCAACAACTGCCGGCTTTGTAGCACCTGTAGCTGTATCTCCCTTGAATCCCGGCTCTGTATCAGTAATCTGAAGTTCTACGAACAGAGGTGGCTCAACTGCGAATACGCTTCCGTTGTGGGAGCACATCTTAACCATCTCATTCTCCTTTACGAACTTGAGCGCATCACCAATATCATCGGAAGACAATGCAATCTGGTCGTATGTCTCAACATCCATGAAATAGAATAAATCTCCATCTGCATAAAGATACTGATAATCTTTTCTATCGATACGTGCCTGTGGACATTTCTCTGTTGGGCGGAATGTCTTCTCTACTACACCACCACTCTTGATATTCTTTAACTTAGTTCTTACAAACGCTGCGCCTTTACCTGGTTTAACGTGCTGGAATTCAATAATCTGGAAAATATTACCCTCTAACTCGATAGTAATACCATTTCTGAAATCTCCTGCTGAAATCATGTAAATTTCCTCCTTAAAAATACGCCCGAGGTTTTGGGCTCTCTGATTTCTATATTCTATAATAAATCAAGCCCAAAATCAAGCTTTTTTCTCAATTTCATGAATAAGGAATAACTGCCACTGTATTTACAACAGTTTTATCCCCGAACATAATAAATGCCATCAACAATGGTAAGATATATGGAAATGTCGCATTAGAACTGCCACCCGTAAATAAGGCATCTACATATAAAAATGTATATATAACTGCAATCACATACAGCGGTATTTTGGTCTCACTCTTTACCACAAAAACCGCTATATACACAATAATTGCAATTACTAACATTACAATATTAGCCTTTACCAGTGCAGGATTAGCACCGCTATATTCTACATTTTGTAATAATGCCACCGTTCCTATCAGATAGAAAAATGATGCGATTAATGACGCTGCCAGCAGAATCCGATTCGCCCGCTTTAATTGTAATTTTGTCATTGCTCATTTCCTCCAGTCTTTTTGCACATAGCAGCCGTTTCCTGATATGCAAAACAATTTATCCCCGTATCATATAGTCCATCAGTTTCTTGATGTCTTCCGGCTCATAAGCTACTATTTCCATCTGCGCAATTTTGGACGCAGATGAAAAAATACCGGTTAGTGATATGTATTGACACAGTTTTGATTTCAAATTCAATCTGTCACCATCATCGGTAAGCAGCTCAACTTTTCCGCTGCAGCTATCAATTACTTCTAAAAATTCCTTTGGATTCTCGATATTCGTTACTTTCATTTTTCCCTCCTAATTCACTCCTGTACCTTATTCTTCACATTCTAACGTTTTAAAACGATTTACCTCATTCTGAAGATGACAGGATACTTCTCCATTGTTCTCTGCTTCCTTGCGTATCAGCGAAATATTTTTGGCCAGCTCCGCGGTGTTTTCCGCTGCATTTACGATTCCTTTGGTACTCTCATCCATAGCATCTGCAATATTATGAATTCCTTCTGCCATCCCAAGAATGATATCGTTCAATGCATTTGTCTCCGTTTTAAATTCTTCAAAGATTTCATGAATCTCCGTTGTGTCCTCATGATATTGTTCTGTCATTGTCACAAAATGATTATAATCCTCCATCACTACATCATTTATCAAAGAAATCATGTCATTACTATTTTCAACCAGCTTTTCCACAGCAAGCACTACATTGTCACTGATATTCTGAATATCATTTGCCGTGTTACGGCTATTATCTGCCAAAACACGTATCTCATCTGCCACTACGGCAAATCCTTTTCCTGCTTCTCCGGCTCTTGCCGCTTCGATAGACGCATTCAATGCAAGAAGATTGGTCTGACTTGAAATTTCTAAAATATCCTCTGTCAATTTCTTAATATCTTCTACCTGTCCGCTATTGGCAATCGCCTCTTCTAACTGCTGGCGCTTGCTGTCTAACAGCATCTGAATATGATTCTTACTCTTTCCCGTACTCTCTTTCATTTCAAGGGAACGCTCTCTGATATTCTCTGCCAAAGAGCTTCCCTCTATGGTTTCCCCAGCAATCTTTTTCACATTATATACAACTTTATCCGCACTACTATTCATCTGTTCGGCTGTAGCTGAGACTTCCTCCATACTTGCAGCAAGCTGTTCCATCACAGCAGAAACATTATTGACACTTCCATCCGAAGTAATAATCTCACCGGTAATCATCTCCACAGAAGTCTGTATGTTTGTAGATTCACGATTAATCTTGCACATAATGTCCTGCAGACGTTCTAAAAATGTATTGATGCCTTTTACCAGTTCTCCGATTTCATCCTTGGACTGAACCAGCACACGTTCCGTCAAGTCCCCCTGCTGCATCTCTATCTTTTCAATAATTCCTCCCAACTGATGGCTTGCCAGTTTGGCAGGTTTTGCAATGATATGATTCGTCAACACGACTATCACACACATGACAATGACAAACGTAACGAGCATCATAATCGTCACATTCCGGCTTTGTTCTATCGCCGCATTATAGTCTCCGGAAGCCGCTGCCACTCCCTCTGTCATTGCTCCGGTAAATTGGTTCAAAAGTGCTTCACCGGAGGAGACTTTTTCCAAAAAGCTTCCGCCCAGCATTGCAGATGCCTTTTCACCCTTTCCCGAAAGAGCCGCATCTTTCATCTCAAGCATCATGCTAAAGACTTCTTCGAGGTAGAGCCGATATGTACTCCATGCATCAGACAACGCCGGATTTCCAATGATATCTACATAATGTTGCATATTCTCGATTTTTCCCTGCGCAGTTTCCCAATCCCCCAGCATAGCCTGACCGACACCTGCTGCCACCTCGGAATCCGGTGCTGCACAGATAATATTGATATACTTCTGGCTTCGCTCCATACAAAGCCCAAGTTCTCCATAATTGACCTGGAGCTGCATATAATTTTCACTGATTGTCTTTCCGGAATGTTCTACTGAATTCAGCGCTCTCAGCGAAACCACTGCATTCAAGCCAAAAATGAACGCTAAAATCGCAAGCATGCATAACACTTTTGTTCCTATTTTTTTCATCCGCAAATCTCCTTTGTATCATTAGAGCATCAACAGCTCACCAAATCTGTGGATTGGAAAATCTGTCTTTCCATATGACGCTGCCTCTCTGATTCCAACCGCTCTCATATTTCCCGCTTTTGCCGCATCTATGCCTGCCTGTGCATCTTCCACCACGATACAGTCCTTTGGTGTCTCACCCAAAAAATCTGCTGCTTTTAAGAACACCTCAGGATCCGGTTTTGATTTTGTTATATTGGTTCCATCTGATATCGCATCAAAATAATCCGTCAGCTCAACTTTTTCCAATATAAACTTCGCATTTTTACTGGAAGAACCAATCGCCAGCTTGTAACCGCGTCGATGAAGCATCTTTAAAGTCTGTCTCACCTCTTCTGAGACATCCTCCGGTGTCATATTTTCCAACAGTTTCCGATAAATAGCATTCTTTCTCTCTGCCAATGTCTCCTTCTCTTCATCTGACAGCACGCCATCATACTTTTCCAGAATAATTTCAAGACTCTCCATCCGGCTGACGCCACGGAGACGATTGTTAATCTTCTCATCAAAGTAAATACCCATCTCGTCCGCAATCTGCTTCCACGCCTGATAGTGAAACTTGTCTGTAAATACAATGACACCATCCAAATCAAAAATAAATGCTTTCACTTCTTCTTTTATCGCTTTTTCCACTAGCTTACACTTCCTCATAAAATAAACCGGAGTACAACTCCATGCATGACAGTAACTATTTACAATACTAGAACCATATGGTGATTCTGCCGGATTTTTCGGATTAAAAAGCTCATAAAAAGTATCCGCGCCATTTGCCGCCATTGCTCCCCAGTATTCAGCCATAATCTCATATGCCCGTTTCTTCTCACCTACTACGCGCAATGCATCCACAAAATGATGATACATATACGGTGTGACCATCTGTACCGCATCACTGCAGGCTTCGATTCGAGCCAGAATTCCGCGATTTGTCTCATCATCAAAGATACCCGCCAGCACAGCCCATGCCTGACTTGCATAGGATATCTGTCGGTCTGCACCACTGACAAAAAGTCCCTGTTCCTCATCATACAGATATTTTCTGGTTGCCTTTATTTTCAGTGCAATATCTTCCTGCAAAGTTTTGAGTTTAACTGCATCTTCGTTCAAAAGTTCCAACAGCCGAACCATCGCCTTCGCACAGTAAATATATACCGCCTGTGCGCCCGCCTGCTTATTCAGTTCCAGATTCCAGTCCAAGAAGCACCATCCCAGCACATCAGAATCCTTCACTAAATGTTCCTCATCAAAATAGCTGCTGACAACTTCCAGCTGCTGATATGCGGTTTCCAGCAAATCTTCTGCGGTTTCTCTATCCCCTGTTGCTTCATAGTAATCAAGCAGTGTCGGAATAAAAAACAGGGAATAATCAAACATATAAGTATCATCTCCCTCGATTTCCGGTTCTGTAAACAGACAGGCTCTCACTCTGCCCTCATCATCTGCCGTCCCTGCAAACAGATAGAGACAGCGTTTTACAAGGTCATTCTTTTGATAGCTTGCGTAATTAGCCAGTGCCTGCAGACGCAAATCTCCTATCCAAAGTCTCCTGTCACGCTTCGGACCATCCTCAAATACATCCTGCATACAATTACGCAATGTTCTTATGGATACCTTATCTAACTGCTGCTCTAATTCATTGCCGGAAAATGAACCTACTGCTTCATCGTCCGCGGAAGTGTAAGTCTCTGCCTCCATATCATCTATAATGAGGGAATACTTGGACGATACATCTAACACTTCTATCTTCACATAACGGAATGCATATCTGCGCGGCAACTTTATCTCTGCCGGAAATACATCTATATGCAACCACTCTTCCTGAATCCATCCCTTGCTTATCCATCCCTGATAATCCGCAGAGTCTTCTTCCAACTCTTTTTGATTCTCACAGAACTTAATCTTGATGAAGGCAGGTGCATCCGGGTGACTTCCTTCTGTCTTGCAGTGGAAGCTCAGTCTTCCCGTAAAGTGATTTTCAAAGTCAAAAACCACCGCATCCCCTGTATGTAAAGCAGCCGTCGGCAATCCCTTCATCGGCTTTGCAATGCTCATATAAATCTCCGGCTTACATGCCTCTGCTTTTTTTATAAATTCCTGCCTTCTATCCTGTTTCATTCTTTATCGCTCTCCTAATACTTCAGTTCTTCTCTTCCACAAAAAGGATCTACGGGGCTTATCCCTTTAAACGCACTTTTTCCTGTAATTTTATTTACAACCGCTTCAATCACATAATCATTGTTGGAATAGCAGTTGATATAACTTTTTATCATCGGTACATCCAGCAAATGATATGGATTTGCCATACTGATAAAAAGCACCGGCACCTCACAGGCAAACCAAGGTACATTATTTCCCTGTCCCCAGAAGGTATACCAGTTCAAGCGGTTCGTTGTCTGGTTGCTGGCATTCTCCACATTTCCGATATATATAACAAGGTCATATTTACAGTGAAATGTCGTGACATTGTCTACACCTTTTTCAAAATCCTCGCGCTCATACACTTCTACGCTAAATCCATTCTTTACCAGTTCTTCTTTGAATTTTGCAAGTACCCGCTCATTAGAAGGGAATCCTCCCATAATCTCTAAAAGCACCCGCTTCGTCTTCTCCGGTGTAATCGGAAGCAGATTCTGCGTGTCCTTCACTAAAGTAACCGTCTCATCTGCGAGATCTTTTGCCCATTTTATATGCTCCTCACAGCGGAGTACTGACAACTCCTTGACTGTCGGCACCAGACACTTCTTTTTTTTCTTTTCATGAAGACGTAATGCTGCTTTTAATGCAAGAATTCTTCTATTCGCATCCAAAAGCCGTTCTTCTGAAAGAATGCCGTTTTGATATCCCTCCAGCATAAAATGGTAATCCTCTGCCAAATCTTTATTGAAAAGGAACATATCGCATCCGCTCTCTATTGCAAGCGGTACTGCTGTCTTTCGATCCATCGCTGCCGTGAATCCGACCATCGGCGTTGCATCCGTGATAATCAGTCCGTTAAATCCCAGCTTTTCCCTTAACAAGTTCTGTAATAACGCTTTAGATAATGTTGCAGGAATCACTCTGTCCTGATGTTCTCCATCAAAATAATCCTGATATTCCGGCATCGCGATATGTCCTACCATCACGGTAAGGGTATCTGCCTCTATCATCTCGCGATAGACTTTTCCATAGGAAGCATCCCACTCTTCCATGCTAAGCGAATTGACAGAAGTCAGCAGATGCTGGTCTCTCTCATCCACACCGTCTCCCGGAAAGTGTTTTACAGCCGTTGCTACATTACACTCTCTCGCCGCACGGATATATTCTTTCGCATAATCTATTACCGTATCCGTATTGCTTCCATATGTTCTTACATTTGTGATTGGATTGTGGTAATTCATATCAATATCCACCACCGGAGCAAATGCCCAGTTGATTCCAAGTGCTGCCCCTTCGGAACATGCGATTTTACCCAGACGATATGCATGCTTTTTGTCACCGGTAGCTGCCACTCCTAATTGTTTTCCAAATGCTGTTCCATCCAGAGCTGCTCCATCTCCTCCGGCTTCCAGATTAGACGGTATCAAAAGCGGGATTCTGGAATGATTCTGCGCATATTCAAAAGTATCACGCATCTCCCTGCTCATACCATCCCGAAAGAACATACCGCCTATATGCCATCTCAGCAGCTCATTGTCCAGATATCCACGATCCGTGGAATATCCGATTGGGCAGAACAACTGCCCAATCTTCTCTTCCAAGGTCATGGAATTTAATGTATATTCCACCCATTGAACATCTTCTTCTTTTAAATAAAATGGTTTTCCTTTTAAGTCCATTGGTCTACCCCTTTTTCTGTAATTTTTTCTTTATCATACGGAGTTCAATGATTTTGTTTTCATTATTTAAGTAAATCAAAAATCCTACTAATATAAGTGCCGTAATAATCTGCTGTACGGACGATTCCACCTTTAATCTCGCATAAGATATGGAAATAAATGCCGTGGTAACCGCGCCGAGCAGATACCCAATCTTTTCATTGCAGAATCTTCCAATAAATCCACCGATAAACATTGGAAGAAATGCTGTAAACATAACACCGATGGAACCAAAATTCAGCGACATCTGAATCGTTCCTGTGTTCGTTGCACTCATAAAACCAACTGCTCCCATGAGTGCTCCCGCAATCGCATAACATCCGATTGCATTCGGAATCTCTCTGATTCCGGTATTGACAGATACCTTTTGTCCCGATAACAGTGCACGGTAACGGTATCCGAATGACGTATAATCAAAAATAAAAATGATAATTGCAAGTGCTGCCACAATAACAAGCAAATAATTCTGTACTGCCGGAAAACTTGTAAGCTCTGCATTTGCCACAAAAGACACACCATAACCATCCGTAACTGCAAATGCGGCTCCCTCATAAAGAAGCGTCACTCCCAATGAAACAATAATTGGAGGTAATTTTGTCAGTACATAGATTCCTCCGGATATTACACCAAGAACAAGTCCCGTCAAAATCGCAACCAAAAGCATCACCCATACAGACGTCTCTAGCGCGATACAAATCTGTGCACTGATAACCGAAGATAATAATGATATTGCTCCAATGGAAAAATCAAATCGTCCGGAATTCAAATTCATTGACAGTGCAAAAGTTGTGAGCATAACAGAAGCTGCTGCCCTGAAAAAAGCAATCCAGTTGCCCTGTGTTTCAAACAACGCGATTCCATTTGCTCTACAGATTGTCCATACAACCATAAATGTTCCAAGAGGAATGATGACCGTTCCCAGGATTCTTTTTACAAAACTCATACTGTTATGTTCCATTTCTAACCTCATTCTGCCAAAATCATGGCGTTTCGTTCTTATATATCATCTGCCGTCTGCTGACGGCAGATGATATTATCTTCATGTTACTGTTTATTCGACAATCTGCATCATCGCGATTTCTTCATAGCTGTATGCCTCAACAAATTTTGCAAATGACTCATAGTCCGCACCAAGTAAGGTATCTAACTTCGCTTTATCATAAGCAGGTGCTTCCAGAGAACTGTCAACCGTATAGTAAACTGAGAAATCATCATAAGATGTCGCTACCCAGTAACCCTGTGCCAATGCAAGTGCATTTCCTTCTGCATCACGGATTGGTGCGCCCAGTGTTGCACTGTATGTAGCCATAAAGATTGGTCCAATGCTTGCAGAGAACTTACCTGCAAGATAATCTAACATACCTGCCTCCATTGCATCGCCATAGCTTTCTGCATAAGCGTCTACACTGGCAATCTTTACATCAGTTCCTTCAGAAGCTGTTCCAAAGAAATCAGAACCGTTACCTACTGCAAGTACCACCTCAAGTCCCGGTGTCTGTACCATCTCCGCACATTTTGCAAACCATGCATCATCCATATCATAACCGCCTACATAGCCAAGAATTTCCACATCGCCGACTGCTCCGGTTGTGATACCGCCATCTTCAAAAATCTTTCCAATGATTTCTTCTTTGGTTGCAGCGCCCTGATAGTTTGCACCTTCACCACCGGCATCTACCATAGCGGTCAGCATACCAGCCACGCGATAGATGTGCATCTCTGTATAGTACGGAACTGCGCCGCCGAAGATTGCGAAATTCTTCACGCCCTGCTCCAGATAATAAGATGCCATATCATAGCCCGTCTGATACTCTACTTCGAGGGATGGTCCAATTGCACCAACATAGTACTCGTTAGACTTATAAGTCTCATATTCCTCATCTGTCAGAGTACCTGTTGCAACTGCATAGTACACACCTGCGCCTGCACACTGCTCAAGCTGTGCTGCACGGTCAAAGGATGAGAATGAGATAACAGCTTTGCAGTTATTTGTGATAAATGTATCAATAGCTGATTTCTCACCTGCTGCATCCTTTAATTCATCTGAGTACACGAATTCGACATTATACTGATTCTGGATATACTCAGTATAGTAAGAGCGGAATGCTAATGCCTCTGCAGTTGTGCTGTCAGATACCAGTACACCCATCTTTACCGTCTTACTGGTGTCTAAGTCTGTTGCTGTTCCCTCATCTGCTGTGCTTTCAGCACTTTCTGTTGTGACTGCTGTGTTTCCCCCGCTGGCCTGTTCTTCGTCCTTGCCGCATCCGGCAGCGCCTACTGCCATAGATAAGCACATGGTCAGACAAAGTAACATACTTACCATCTTCTTCATTGTTCTTCCTCCTTTAAATAGGTAATTAATAATCTATAAAAAGTGCTTCCACTTTTTACCATCTCCTGTAGAATTACTATCTCGGTAATTCCTTGCTCCTGTGATCACCGGATGCAATAAATACAACCAGAATAAAAATCATTGCCTTTACCATCTGTCCAATGCCGGAGTTCAGATTAAACAATGTCATAATCTGTCCTAAGAACGTCATGGAAAATGCTCCGATGACTGCCGCATAAATTTTACTTCTTGCTCCACCGGATACCGGCATACCACCGAATACAATCGCAATGATGACATCCATACCAACGCTGGATGCTGTATTCTTCGTAAGTGTCGGTGCATAGATAATGGATAAGAATGCGCCCAGTCCCACACCGATACCGGAGAGTACAAATGCTATGATGGAATATTTCTTAAGAGAGATTCCCGTCAGCTTTGCACACAGAGGATTTCCTCCTAAAAACTTCTGTCTTCTTCCGATTGGTGTAAAGTTAAAAACAAACATACATAGTGCAAAATATAAAACTAAAATTACAACCTTAAATGCTATGGAATCATACTGGCTTACTGCCGCCATCGGAACTGCGATTTCTGAGCCCGTTCCGTTAATACTGATCAAAAGGAGTACCAACGCATTTAAAACACTTAACATAGCAATCGTGGTCACAAATACCGGAAGATTAAATACCGATGCCAATACTGAGTTTATCAATGCTACGAGTACAGCCACTCCGACACATACCAGAAACATAAGTGCAATGCTTTCCGTTCTTAAATATGTCATACCGCCAAGCAGTGCGCTCACGGCAACCGAAGCACCCAGACTGATATCAAAAGAGCCTAACGTATATATAAATACGGCTCCTGTCGCTACCACTGCAACCACCACAGACTGATTGATTACCGACTTCAGACCATATGCAATATTGATGTCTTTTGCTGTTCCAATTATGAAAAATCCTATCACCAGTACCAGCAATCCTGCTAGCGGTGCCAGATTCATCAATGTTTTTTTCAAATTCGTATTCACGCTATTTCCTCCTCTCATCCGTCTAAATCATGTTGCGGATGATATCTGCTTCCTGCGGTCTGTCTCCACGGGCAAACTCACCTGTCTGCTTTCCATCTTTCATAATAATGATACGGTCTGCCATACCAAGAAGCTCTGACATCTCTTCTGAAATGATTACAATTGCTTTTCCCTCTTTTTTCATCTGGTACATCAACTGATACATCGCCTGCTTTACACCAATATCAACACCTCTGGTCGGACAATCCAAAATCAAAATCTCACTACCTCGTCCTATCCATTTACCGAATACAACCTTCTGCTTATTACCTCCGGAAAGTGCTGACACATACTGTTTTCTGTCCTGACACTTGATACTCAGTTCTTCAATCTGATGCTCTACATATTGCTTTTCGTTTCCCGGCAGTACCAGAAATCCATTCCTTGAAATATTATCCAGACCACCGATGGCGATATTATCCTGAATGGAGGCATTCAGGCAAAGAGATTCATAATCTCTGTCTTTCGATACATACCCGATGTGATGCTTCATGGCATCCTCTTCATTTTTCAGCTTTTTACCACCGATAAGTACTTCGCCCGCCTCTAATTTCTCTGCTCCGAACATTACTTTTCCCAGCGTATGCATACCACAGTGGGACAATCCGCCAATACCAAGAATCTCACCTTTATGTAACTGCAAGTCAAAATTCCAAAGCTGATTCTGAAGCTTTGCTCCTTTAATCTCCAATACCACTTCCTTAGAATAGCTGCCGTCATAATCGCTGCGATAGTAATCGCCTTGCAGTTCTCTTCCAATCATGCTGGTCTTAATGGCTTCTTCCTCAAATTCTTCCTTGTCAAAAGTAGTGATGATATTGCCGTCACGAAGAACCGTGAGTGCATCGCAGACATTCATAATTTCTTCCAAATCATGAGAAATAAATATGACTGCCTTGTTCTCTTCCTTCATGCGATTCATAATGCTGTAAATGATATCTCTTCCCATCTGGGATAGCGCTGTCGTCGTCTCATCCACAATGAGCACTTGTGGATTCTTCGCCATGATTTTGGCAATTTCAATCAGCTTCCTGCTCTGCATATCCAACGCCGCTGTCGGCATGGATGCTTTTATCGAACCTGCCCCGATATCATCTAAGATTTTCTGAGCCTTCTCATACATGGATTTTTTACGAATTATTCCACCCTTTTTAAACTGTTCCGTCTCACCTAAGAAAAGATTCTCGGCAACGGTAATTCCCGGTACTGTACCACTTTCCTGCACAATCATTCCGATTCCATGTTCTAAGGCTTCCATCATGGTTGCAGGCTTCCATTCACTGCCCTGATAATACATCTCTCCGGAATCTGCCGGCTGCATTCCAGCTATAATAGAAGTGACAGTCGATTTACCGGAACCATTCTCTCCGATTAAGCCTAATATCTCTCCGCGCCTGACATCTATACAGACATCATTCAGTGCAATTGTTGAACCGAATCTCTTGTTGATATGTTTGACTTCTATGATTACTTCTTTACTCATCGCCACGGTCCTTTCTGTGAGCTGTTTTGTTTATATTATGAATTATAGATTTTTCCGCGCATAAAACAATTATTTGCATTATTCAGATTTGTTGCTTTTTCTTGTGTTGCATGTTAAAATAAATCATATAAACTGATTATTTATGATATTTGCATAGGAGAACAGTTATGGATATTGAAACACTTCGTCTTTTTATCTATGAGATGAATGAAGATGAGAAGTTTTATAAGAAGTACTATTTCGCAAAGCAACAGCAATATTCCTTGGAAAAATTTTTATCCGAATTGGATATGGAAGATGTTCTAAAGCGCCATCTGTTAGTCCCGGAGATTAAGGAAACCATCCCTCCCCGGTTTGAAGATGTATTCTTTTTTGATATGTTAGATTCTAATAGCATTGTTGCACAGAAGCATAACCGTTATAGCCCGGCAATCTTTCATGACCACACTTTCTTTGAGTTACTCTATGTATATGATGGCAGATGTACCCAGAAGCTGCGCCATACAGAGTTTACACTTCATACCGGAGATTTGTGTATCATCCCACCCGGAATCGAGCACGCAATTTCCGTAAATGATGAGAGTATTGTTCTGAACATACTGATTCGTAAAAATACATTACATAATATATTTTTCAACTTTTTGAATACGCAAAACATCCTGTCCTCCTTCTTTTTAAACAATATCTACGCACAGCGTGCCAATGACTATATTATTTTTCATACGGGAATGGATTGGGAGATTCAGAGAGGTTTCCTCTATATGCTATGGGAAACCATGAACAAAGAAATGTATCACAGTCAGATGATAGGAAATACACTGATGCTGGTCTTCGGACTTTTAATCCGCAATTATGAGCATACGGTAGAGATGCCTACGTTTACCCACAAGTCCGATGTGCAGCGATACGCTCTGCTTCAGTTCATTCAGGAGAATTACCGCACAGTGCATCTTGAGGATATCGCCGCCAAGTTCCACTATTCCTCAGAGTATACCTCCAAGCTGATTAAAGAAACCACCGGCATGACCTTTACTGAGATTACACAGCGTATCCGCATGGAAAGGGCACAGGATCTGCTCTCCAACACCAACCTTTCTATCGCAGCTATCAGTGAAGAAATTGGTTACGATGCACCGGAGCATTTTATCCGGCTCTTTAAGAAATATTCCAAGATGACTCCTTCCGCTTACCGGAAGCTGCAGACAAACTAAATAGGCTGTCGCATTAATGCAACAGCCTGTTTTATATCATTTCGCACTTATATTAACGATATGCATATAATTTTATATTTAGCAGGATTTCTCAATTTCATGAATCATATCAATTCTCGTCTGATGTCTGCCTCCGGCAAACTCTGCATCCAGATATGCTTTCACAATATCCTTAGCGAGTTCCGTTCCGACAATTCTGGCTCCAAATGCAATCATATTGGCATTATTGTGTTCCTTTACCAGACGGGCAGTTGCCGTGTCAGAGCATACGGCTGCACGCACACCATGCACTTTGTTTGCAGCGATAGAAATACCTACACCGGTTCCGCAGATAAGCACACCGCAGTCAGCTTCACCGGATACTACCATACGACCTGCTTTCTCGCCGTATTCCGGGTAGTTGCAGCTTTCATTGCCATCTGTACCGATGTTGATTACCTCATGTCCCAATTCCTTCAAATAGTCCATGATTACAAATTTTAACTCTGTTGCCGCATGGTCGTTTGCAATTA
This sequence comes from uncultured Roseburia sp., assembly GCA_964484605.1. Taxonomy (GTDB): domain Bacteria; phylum Bacillota; class Clostridia; order Lachnospirales; family Lachnospiraceae; genus Roseburia. The sequence continues at coordinate 13,909 of CAZAGJ010000062.1, forward strand.
CAATTTTCATATTCTCTCCATTCCGCAGGGTCACTGCATATTATAATGATATTACATTTATTTACATTCACAAAACCGCTCATTTGCTACGAGCATAAAAGAACAATACAATCTTCTCTAAATATCGCTTTAGCACTATCTGTATCTCTTCCTTCGGGTGAATCGGTTTTACCAGAATCGAACGGACTCCGGCAAGATTCGCGCCATACACATCCGTAAAAATCTGGTCACCGACAAAGACTGTGTTTGTCGTATCTGTTCCCATCATTTCCATCGCTTTCCGGTAATTTGCCGGATTAGGCTTGTTCGCTTTATAAATATAAGATACCTGTACAGCATCATTGAACATCTTAACGCGCGGCTCTTTATTGTTAGATAAAAGCATACAGGAAAATCCAAGTTCCTTTAAGCGTGCAAACAGTGCACATGCACGCGTATCCGCCGGCGCTCCGTGCGGAACCAGCGTATTGTCAATATCAAAAATAACTGCCCGATATCCTTCGTCATACAATTTATCAAAATCAATCTCATAGGTAGAATCTAGGTATTCTCCCGGATAAAACTTTTTTAACATCACATCTTCCTTTATCTGTTTTGGTTCCTCTGTTAAAGCAACTTCCCACATAGATTACTACATTTCGCGCAAAATATCCACCCTTAGTTTTAATTATTCAGAACAAAGTGTGCTTCGCACACTCTCGCGAACATACGTTACCTATCAAGCGA
>CAZAGJ010000063.1:0-13845 GCA_964484605.1 uncultured Roseburia sp.
CAAGAGCGTCACGGAAAACCTCTAAAAATGTCTTCATTCCGGCGTACATCCTCGCGTGAATTGTACTGGCGTCGAAAAGACATGGATAATCTCATCTTTCAACCGCGGATTCGTGAAAATTCCGTATTTTGTGATGTTGATTTTTGAAATTTGTTTTACTGAAAATGTGTTATAGTACAATTTCTTATAACAAAAAATATGCATTCATGATGAAGCTTATTGTGACAGCTTCTTGTTTTGTAATAAATACACGGAAAGTACTTGAAATTCTTAGAGAATCATATATAATGTCAGAGATGGTTAAAAAATTAACAAGAAGAAAAGGGCGAGGTATAATACGATGTATGCTGATGAAAATGTGATTCAAATTAAACATGAAGTACTTTATGAAGTTGCTAAGCTTGCATTTGCAGGTGAGCTTGAAGAAAAAAGGGACAACATCGCAATGACCCTGATTCCGGGTCCGACACCGCAGTTTCGCTGTTGTATTTATAAAGAGAGAGAGATTATCAGACAGAGAGTTCGTCTTGCAGAGGGCAAGGCACCGGGAATCTATGATGACGGTAATGTCATTCAGGTAATCAGTTCTGCTTGTGAGGACTGTCCGATTTCCAGCTATACGGTTACAGAGAACTGCCAGAACTGTGCGGGAAAGGCATGTATTAATGCTTGTAAGTTCGGCGCAATCGAGCCGGGAAGAGTCCGCTCTCATATAGATTCAACCAAGTGTAAGGAGTGTGGCAAGTGTGCGCAGGCCTGTCCATACAATGCAATCGCACATTTAAAGAGACCATGTAAGTTCAGTTGTCCGGTCAATGCGATTACATATGATGAGCACGGAATTTCTGTTATTGATAAGGATAAATGTATCCGTTGCGGTAAGTGTGTACATAGCTGTCCGTTTGGCGCGATTGGTTCTAAGACATATCTTGTACAGGTTATCGAGGCAATCAAGGCAGGCAAGCATGTTTATGCGATGGCAGCGCCTGCAACAGAGGGACAGTTTGGTGATGATATTACCATGGCGAGCTGGAAGAAAGCTATGCTTGAGGTTGGCTTTACAGAGTTCTATGATGTGTCACTTGGTGCAGATATGACCGCGGCTTATGAGGCAGAGGAGTGGGCAGAAGCATACAAGGATGGCAAGAAAAAAGTAACATCCTGCTGTCCGGCGTTTGTAAATATGGTACAGAAGCATTATCCGGAATTGGCGGAGTGCGTATCAACTACAATCTCTCCAATGTGCGCCGTTTCCCGTCTGATTAAAGCAAGAGATCCGGAGGCAGTAACTGTATTTATCGGGCCATGTCTTGCAAAGAAGTCTGAGGTTATTGACCAGAAGATTCCTGGAAATGCAGACTATGTATTAACATACAGTGAAATCCGTGCCATGATGAAAGCAAAGAGTGTGGTATTACAGCCATGCGCAAATGACGACCAGATTGGTTCTGCATACGGCAAGAGATTTGCAAATTCCGGCGGAGTTACTGCGGCGGTACTTCAGAGTTTGAAGGAATCTGAGGATGAAATCGAGGCAAAGGTATGCGTGGCAAATGGTGCGGCAGAGTGTAAGAAGGCACTTCTTTTACTCAAGGCAGCAAGACTGCCGGAAGACTTCATCGAGGGTATGGCATGTGAGGGCGGCTGTGTAGGCGGACCAAGCGCATATAATGATCAGTTCTCATGCAAAAAGAATCGTGATACCCTGATTGCGCAGGCAGATGACCGTGATATTCATGAGAATCTTAAAAACTATGATATGGAAAGTTTCTCTATGCACAGAGAGTAAAATTCGTTGTATGTCAGGACGACATTTTTGTGATGTGTATAGTGAGCAAATGGTAAATGAGAAAGAGGACAGTTCTTTGAGAGCTTTCCTCTTTCTTTTTGCAGTTAAATCTGATAGAATACATAGCGTTAAGATAGAAAAAGAGGAAGAACGAATGAGAAAAGCAGTATTTTTTGACATAGATGGAACGCTTTGGAATGAAAAAATGCAGATTCCAAAGAGCACGATAGAAGCAATACGCACATTGCGGCAGACAGGAAATCTGGCATTTATCTGTAGTGGGAGAAGCAGGGCAAATATACAGACAAAAGAACTTTTGGATATTGGTTTCGATGGGGTGGTTGCAGCCTGTGGAACGCACATTGATTTTCACGGTGATAAGGTGTATGAGCAGCTACTCACGCAGGAACAGGTAATGCATGCATTGCGCGTGTTAGAAATGCATAATATGCGGGCAGTATTGGAAGGGCCGGAATATATATATGTGGAGGAAGATGCTTTCCTTGAAGATCCGTATGTAATTCATCTCAGGGAGGAACTTGGAGAACATGTTCAGAATATCGCAGCAGGCATGACCTATGAGATTAATAAGCTAAGTGCCACATTAAACGGTGCTGATTTAGAATGTGTGGCAGCAGATTTTGGTGAGGATTTTGCAATTATCAATCACGGCGGAGGATTGGTCGAAATTCAGCCAAACGGTCATTCTAAAGCCACCGGGGTTGCCAGAGTATGTGAACTGTTTAAAATTGACAGAGCAGATACTTATGCATTTGGAGACAGCGCAAATGATTTGGAAATGCTTTCTTATGTAGCACATGGCATTGCGATGGGCAATGGCACCAAGGAGGCAAAACAGGCTGCAGAGTATGTGACTGCGGACATTATGGAAGATGGCATTATGCTTGGCTTAAGGCATTATGGTCTGATATAAGAGCAAACGAAAATGCGCAATGAGACATGGAAAGGGGCGGTAGTATGGCAAATATGTATGATTACTTGGAATGGCGTGGCGACCTGTCATTTCGGACAGCTGGATTTAATGAGGTAGATAATCTGTTGCTGGCACAGCTTGCGTATGTGGATTTTGGAGATATTGTTCCGGGAAAAGATTCGGATGCAGATGTCACATTGAAAGATGCATCGGAAAGCTTTTGGAGTGTACACAATGAGGATGATATATTAGCGCGTGTTTCCATGACGAAGTATGCGCCGTTTCTGATGCGCAGAATGGCAGAAACAAAGCGTTTTCGTAACGTAAAGCTTTCACATTATGTCAATGATATCAGCAATGAAGAACAGTCGCAGTTTTCTGTGGTTTGTGCAGCATTGCCGGATCAGAGCATATATGTGGCATTCAGCGGAACGGACAACACAATTATCGGCTGGAGAGAAAATTTTAATATGGGTTATCTCTCTGAGACACCGGGACAGATAAAGGCAGTGGAATATCTGAATCGTGTAGCAGAGATGACGACGAACAAATTGCGTCTGGGAGGACATTCAAAAGGCGGTAATCTCTCTGTGTATGCAGCAGTAAAGTGCAAACAGGAGATTCAGGAACGTATTATAGCGGTATACAGTAATGACGGGCCGGGGTTCAAGCGGGAAATGATTGAGAGTGAGGCATATCAGCGCATGCTGCCGAAGATTAAAACGATTTTACCTGAATCTTCAATTGTAGGTATGCTCTTGGAACATGAGGAAAACTATGAAGTGGTGCGAAGCAGTGAGAGCGGTATACAGCAGCATGACGCGATGTCATGGGAAGTGTCAGGAACTTCTTTTGTATATGTGGAGCATATTGCAGAGCAGAGTGTTCTGTGGGATGAGACGATGAAAGCATGGCTGGCGAAGCTGAGTGAAGAAGAGCGAAAAGAGATAGTGGCTACTATTTTTAATGTGATTGATGAAGCAGACATTCGTACGATTGATGACTTCTATCGCAGTAAATGGAAAGTGGTGCAGGATTTGATGAAGGCAAAAAGTAAATTGCCGGAGGAGACGATGCAGATATTTTCCAAGGCGTTGAAATTACTGTGGTCAGAGGGGAATAAGACAGTCAAAAAGACCGTGCGTCAGGTTATGAAAGAGAAGTTCTAAAAAAAGTATAAAATCACGGAAAATATAAAAAAACGAGAAAAAGCGAGAAAAAACAATAAAAAGCAGTAATATTTAGAAAAATACGGGAATATATTTGGTTGCAGATTGATAGACAAAAACCTATTATAACACTATCGTTTAGCACTCGAACTAAGTGAGTGCTAACAACAAAAGCAAATGATTGAAGAATATCATATAAGAAGTAGGAGGCAGACAAAATGAAATTAGTACCATTAAGTGACAGAGTTGTATTGAAGCAGTGTGAAGCAGAAGAGACGACCAAATCCGGTATCATCTTAACAAGCAGTGCACAGGAGAAACCGCAGGAGGCAGAGGTAATCGCAGTCGGACCTGGCGGTATGGTAGACGGTAAGGAAGTTACCATGCAGGTTACTGCAGGACAGAAGGTAATCTATTCAAAATACGCAGGAACTGAAGTGAAGTTAGACGGCGAGGAGTATATCATCGTAAGACAGAGCGACATTTTAGCAGTAGTAGAGGCATAGAAAGAGAGGTAAATAATTATGGCAAAGGAAATTAAATTCGGAACAGAGGCCAGAACAGCACTTGGAGCTGGCGTTGATAAATTGGCAAATACAGTAAGAGTAACACTTGGACCAAAAGGAAGAAACGTTGTATTAGACAAATCCTACGGCGCACCGCTTATCACAAATGATGGCGTGACAATCGCAAAAGAGATTGAGTTAGAGGATGCTTTCGAGAACATGGGAGCACAGCTTGTAAAAGAAGTTGCAACCAAGACCAATGATGTAGCAGGTGATGGTACCACAACCGCGACTGTACTTGCACAGGCTATGGTACAGGAAGGTATGAAAAATCTGGAAGCCGGTGCAAATCCAATCGTGCTTCGCCGTGGTATGAAGAAGGCTACCGATAAGGCGGTTGAGTCTATTCTTGCAATGTCTTCCAAGGTAAACGGCAAGGAGCAGATTGCCAAAGTTGCAGCAATCTCCGCAGGTGATGAGGAAGTTGGTAACATGGTAGCAGATGCTATGGAGAAAGTTTCCAATGATGGCGTTATCACAATCGAAGAGTCCAAGACAATGCAGACAGAACTTGATTTAGTAGAAGGTATGCAGTTTGACCGTGGTTATGTATCTGCTTATATGTGTACAGATATGGATAAGATGGAAGCAGTTCTTGATGACCCATATATCCTTATCACAGACAAGAAAATCAGCAATATTCAGGAAATTCTGCCATTATTAGAGCAGGTGGTTCAGAGCGGCGCAAGATTATTAATCATCGCTGAGGATATTGAGGGTGAAGCACTCACAACTCTTATCGTAAATAAACTCCGCGGTACATTTAATGTAGTTGCAGTCAAAGCTCCTGGATACGGCGACAGAAGAAAAGCAATGCTTGAGGATATCGCAATCTTAACAGGTGGTCAGGTAATCAGTTCTGACCTTGGATTAGAGTTAAAGGATGCAGATTTAAGCCAGTTAGGTCGTGCAAAATCTGTTAAGGTTCAGAAGGAGAACACAGTCATTGTTGATGGTGCCGGCGATAAGGCTGCCATTGCAAGCAGAGTAAATCAGATTCGTGGACAGATTGAAGAGACAACATCTGAGTTCGATAAGGAAAAATTGCAGGAGCGTCTTGCTAAGTTAGCAGGTGGTGTGGCAGTTATTCGTGTCGGAGCAGCGACAGAGACAGAGATGAAAGAAGCAAAGCTTCGTATGGAGGATGCTTTAAATGCAACCAGAGCGGCGGTAGAAGAAGGTATTATCGCAGGCGGCGGTTCTGCGTATATCCATGCAAGCAAAGAAGTAGAGAAGCTTGCAGATACATTAGAAGGCGATGAGAAAACCGGCGCCAAGGTTATCTTAAAAGCACTTCAGGCTCCACTGTACTACATTGCGGCAAATGCAGGATTAGAGGGTGCTGTGATTATCAATAAAGTAAAAGAGTCTGCACAGGGTATCGGATTTAATGCAGCTACGGAAGAGTATGTTGATATGGTTAATCAGGGTATCTTAGACCCGGTTAAGGTTACAAGAACTGCATTGCAGAATGCGACATCCGTTGCTTCTACACTGCTTACAACAGAATCTGTTGTTGCAAACATTAAAGAGGATGTTCCGGCAATGCCGGCAGGCGGTGCCGGCGGCATGGGAATGATGTAATTCATTTTTATATAAAAAGCAAAAACAACAATCGAAAGAGGATTAAAATATCTGTAAGAGATGTTTTAATCCTCTTTTTTTGTGTAAATTTTACAAAAACACTAATTATAGTTGCTGAATTAGGTGTAAAGTGCTATAATTAGTGCTAATTAATAGGAGACTGTATACTTACCTGAGAGAAAGGGCAGACAGATGAGAATTCTTGCAACATTTGATGCGAATAACTATCAGGATGCGGACGAAGTCTATGAGAAATATTCTGTTCGCGCGATTATTATGCGTGATGGCAGATTGGCAATGCAGTGTGACCGCAATGGGGAGTACAAGATACCGGGTGGAGGTATGGAGGCGGGAGAAAGCCGGATACAGACGCTTGTTCGTGAGGTAAAAGAGGAAACTGGTCTTCATGTTATTGAGGAGGCGGTAACGGAACTCGGTGAGATGATAGAGATGCGCCGGGATATATTTAATCCGGCAAAGAAATATATCTGTCATTCGTTATTTTATTATTGCAAAGTGTTGGATGGGGTACAGGATGAACTGCAATTGACAGCAAGCGAACGTGCAAAAGGATATGAGTTAAAGTGGGCGACTCCCGAGGAGATATGTCAGCGTAATGGTGCGAGTGAACGTGAACCGTGGATTGCCCGGGATACGGCGTTTGTAAAGTTATTAGCGGAGCAGAAGGTTGCTCTGCCGGAGGAAATCTGAAGAGTTGTAATTACAGATAGAGATAGCAGACAAAGGAGAGAATGAGTATGGAACTAAAAGAGAGACAGAACTTAGAAAAAAGCAGGGTTACATTTGTGCTGGGCTGCATCATCATCGGTGTGATTGATGTACTCACATTGGTTGGGTATCTGGATGTAAATGCAAACCTATCACTTGTTACGATGCGAACTGTCATTAATATTATCCCTACAGTTTTATTTTTTGTAGGATATGCAAAGTGTCGTAAAGAAGCAAAGTTTATTACAATCTCAATTATCTGTATGCTGGCAGCGTATTCGGTAACAATCTTTACTAATACGCATGTTGAGTATTATGCATTCGGTTTCCCGATTATGCTGGCAGTGATGCTGACCATGGATACGAAGCTGACAAGAAATACCTGCTTATACATCGGAGCGGCGAATCTGATTACAACAGTGCGCAATTATATTTATCATGCAGATAACTCGGACTTAAGAGCAATTGCATTTATGCAGATTATATATATGCTCTTATTCTGTGTTGTATGTTATGCAACTGTGAAGATAATGGCGAGACACGCCAAGGAAGATTCAGAGGCTATCCGTTCACAGATGGATATTGGCACCAGAGTGGCTGCCGAGATTATTGATATGTCCGAGAAGCTTGCAGACAAGTTTGATGGAGCGAGAGAGAAGGCAGAAGTTCTTACTGAGAGTATGACGATGAGTAATAACTCTGTCAAGGAAATTGCTTCCAGCGTTAAGCTGACAGCAGAGGCGATAGAACAGCAGACATTACAGACCAATGATATTCAGGTTAATCTGGAGAACGCAGAGCGTGAGACGAAGGAGATTCAGGAGGCATCTGATGTATCACAGACAGCGATTGAAGAGGGAGCCACGCTCATAGCAGAGCTTAAGAATCAGGCAGTTCAGACGGCTGAGATTAACAGGGCAACGCGAACAACGACGGAAGAACTCAATGATCGTATCAAAGAAGTGGAAGTTATCATTGGAACAATTTTAAGTATTTCAGATCAGACCAATCTTCTGGCACTCAATGCATCTATTGAGGCTGCGAGAGCGGGAGAAGCCGGAAAGGGATTTGCAGTTGTAGCGGATGAAATCCGAAAGCTTTCTGAAGAGACGAAGGAATCTACCGGAAAGATTACAGACATTATCGAGAAGCTTACAGTGAATGTGGAAGAAGCATCTGTCAACATGCAGAAGTCGGCAGAGTCTTCTGATAAGCAGAATGATATGATTGAGGATACCAGAGAGAAGTTTGAACTAATCGAAGATAAAATGAGAGTTCTGCATAATGCTCTGATGAGCCTGACGAACGAAGTTGACAGTATTGTTGCGGCGAATACTAAGATTAACGATAATATTACGAACCTTTCAGCAACGAGTGAAGAGGTCGCGGCTTCTTCTGAAAGCAGCATAACCATCAGTCAGGACAGTATGCAGGATTTGGAAGAACTTAATGCATTGCTTAGTGAAGTTTTTGAAATATCAGAACGTATGAAAACACTGGTACAGCAAGAGGCATAAATTTTATTACCCCGGATTGGTTGTAAATTCGGGGTATTTTTTTGGTTATCGCAGCTTTTTTTGTGGCAGATTGAAAAGGGGTATGCTATAATAAGAACATCTGATTTTGCAAAGGAGGATATATGGACGATAATTTTATTACACTGACAATTGGGAAACAGAAAAATATTGCATTAATTGCACATGATAATAAAAAGGCAGATTTGATTCAATGGTGTGAGGAAAACAAGGATATTCTTAAGAATCATTTCTTGTGTGGAACTGGCACGACGGCGCGTATGATTACAGATAAGACAGGACTTCCGGTAAGAGGCTATAACAGTGGCCCGCTGGGAGGAGACCAGCAGATAGGTGCGAAGATTGTCGAGGGAAAAGTAGATTTTATTATTTTCTTTTCTGATCCGTTGACTGCACAGCCACATGACCCGGACGTGAAAGCACTTTTGCGAATTGCACAGGTATACGATATTCCGATTGCCAACAATCGTGCATCGGCAGACTTTATGATTAAGTCAGAATATATGAACCAGGAGTATGAGCACGAGGTTATCAATTTCAATAAGAACATCAAGGAACGTTCGGAAAGATTGTAGGAGGAAACAGGTTTATGAGTAAGGTGGCGGTAGTATCCGACAGTAATAGCGGTATTACACAGACACAGGCGAAAGAATTGGGAGTGACAATTCTGCCAATGCCTTTTTTCGCGGGAGATAAGACATTTTATGAGGATGTTGATTTGACACAGGAAGAGTTTTACCAGATGTTATCTGAGGATACGGATATTTCTACTTCCATGCCGCTGGTTGGAAATGTAACAGATACATGGGACGAACTGTTAAAGGAGTATGATGAGATTGTTCATATTCCGATGTCTTCCGGACTTAGCGGTTCCTGTCAGACTGCTATGATGCTGGCACAGGATTATGATGGTAAGGTGCAGGTTGTTAATAACCAGAGAATCTCTGTTACACAGCGTCAGTCAGTGCTTGATGCGATGGCTCTTGCAGAGCAGGGGAGAGGCGCGGCAGAAATTCGGGAGATTTTAGAGAGAGAAAAGTTTGAATCTTCTATCTATATTATGGTAGATACGCTTTATTATCTGAAGAAAGGCGGCAGAATTACACCTGCAGCGGCAGCAATCGGTTCGCTGTTGAAGTTAAAGCCGGTATTACAGATTCAGGGAGAGAAGCTTGATTCTTTTGCAAAAGCAAGAACGGTAAAACAGGCGAAGAGTATGATGATCGATGCGATGAAGAATGATTTCGCCAATCGTTTTAAAGATCCAAATGGAGAGCATCTGTATCTTGAGATGGCATATACACATGATACAGAGGCAGCGGAAGCATTTAAGAAGGAAGTGCAGGAAGCATTTCCCGGTATGGAGATTGTGATGCAGCCATTGTCTTTGAGTGTATCCTGCCATATCGGACCGGGGGCACTTGCGATTGCGTGTACGAAAAAGATACCGGAATTAGAAGTATAATGAAGTTCATAGATAAGTTGGACAATAAAAGGGCTGTGCAGATGCACAGCCCTTTTTAGGTACAGAATAATCTATGCGGTATGTACTTTTTTGCTTTTCTTTTCCCAGAGCAGATAGGCAATGAGCAGTGGAATGCCTGCCCCTGCCCAGGCTGCCGGGTCTGCAAAACAGACACCAAAGAATCCTGTGCTTGCAGGCACCAGAACGATGACAAGAAAACGACAGACCAACTCGAACACACCGGAGAGCATGGGAATGAATCCTTGATTTAATCCCTGCAGGGCATTGCGGTACAGGAAAATCATAGCCAGTGGCAGATAGAAAACGGATGCAATTTTCAAATACTGCATTGCATAGAGGAAGATATCCTCGGAAGGATTGCTTACAAACCAGCTTACGACGAATCTGCCGCCAAACAGGCAGATGGCAGCACCGATAAGTGAGACAGCTATACACAGTAAGAAGCCTTGCTTCATACCTTTGTAGATGCGCTCGTACTTGCCGGCTCCTAAATTCTGACCACAGTATGTGGCATATGCGGTGCCGAGCGTAGGCATGGTCTGAGTAGCGATGTTGTTGACCTTTGACGCTGCGGTGAAGGCGGCAACAACGCTTGAACCAAAAACATTGACAGCACTCTGCATAATCATTGTACCAATGGCGGTGATAGAATAATTGAGTGCCATCGGTACGCCGATAGCGAGCATATTCTTTACACCAACAGCATCCATATAAAAATCGGAACGAGAGGTTCTTAAAATATCAAATTTCCGGAACATATAGATGAGACATAGGAATGCTGCAACACCTTGAGAGATGATGGTGGCGTAGGCAGCTCCGGCGGTTCCGAGCTTGACAGTGACAATAAGTACAATGTCAAGAATAATGTTTAATACAGAAGAAAAAATTAAAAAGTACAGTGGCGTTTTACTGTCACCGATACCACGAAGAATGCCGGAGAGTACATTATAAAACATGGTAAGTGAGATTCCGGCAAAGATAACTTTGATATAGGCATCTGCCATGTCGATGATGTTTTCCGGTGTATTCATCCATAACAGAAACTGTTTGGAGGCTGCTACGGTTGGGACGGTCAGCAAAATGGACACGATAACCGTCAGCATCAGGGAAAGTGCAACATAGTGCTTTAACAGACTGTAATCCTTTGCACCGAATGCGTGTGAGACCATGACACCAAAACCTTGTGCAATACCGTTGGCAAATCCGAGTACGAGAAACATCAGACATCCGGTAGAGCCGACTGCGGCAAGTGCTTCTTCGCCCAGATAGCGTCCGACAATGATGGTATCTACCATGTTATAAAATTGCTGAAATATGTTCCCGAGTAAGACCGGGATTGAGAATAAAACAATGATTTTTAACGGATTTCCCGAGGTCATATCTTTGGTCATTGGATTGCGTCCCCTTTCAAATTCTGTTATAGTAAATGTCATAGCAACAGGAGTGTTTGATTGCGTAAAGCATAGTATACTTCATATATTCGGAAAAAACAATTCATTTTTTGACAAAAAGGTGACTTTTTTCCTATTTAATTAAGAGGGATGTAATGGATATTAATCTTGAATATTATAAAATATTTTATTATGTTGCAAAATATCAGAGCATTACACTTGCGGCTGAGCAGCTTTCAATTTCTCAGCCGGCGGTAAGTCAGGCAATAAAGCATTTGGAGAATGATGTGTCGTGTACATTATTTGTCCGAACCTCCAAAGGCGTGCGGCTTACGAAAGAGGGTAAGATGTTGTATTCCTATGTGGAGCGTGGGTATGAGACGATACTGTCCGGAGAGAAGAAGCTTTCTGCGATGTTGAATCTGGAACAGGGAGAAATCTGTATTGGTGCCAGTGACATGACCTTGAAATATTATCTGCTGCCTTATTTGGAACAGTTTCATGAAAAGTATCCTGAGATTCGGGTGACGGTGACGAATGCCCCAACGCCTGAGACACTGCAGCATTTGAGCGATGGGAAAATTGATTTTGGGATTGCAAGTACGCCGGTGCAGGCTCATACACATGTGTGTGTTACACCGGTTCGCGAGATACAGGATGTTTTTGTTGCAGGACGGAAGTTTGAATATCTGTTGCGAGAGGAGCTTTCTTATAGGAAGTTGATGGAACTTCCCGTTATGTGCCTGGAGGGAAGTACATCTACGAGACAGTATGTGGAAGCTTTTTTGGCGGAGCGGAATGTGCAAATCTACCCGGAATTTGAACTTGCCACCAGCGATATGCTGATACAATTTGCTGTGCGTAATCTTGGAATTGCGAGTGTGGTAGAAGATTTTGCGGCGGAATTATTAAAGAGTGGAGAATTGATAAAATTAAAATTTGAACAGGAAATTCCAAAGCGTCAGTTCTGTATCGTTTCGGATGAGCGTACGCCGATGTCAGCGGCAGCAAGCCGGTTGATGGATTTTTTGCAGGGAACAGATGGAAAATGCACTGAGGCTTCAGTACAATTATAACATAACGACTAATTATGCACGATATAATGAATATTAATTTTACTTATGCAGGTACTTCGGATATAATCGGTAAGTAAAGACGAAGAAGCGGTAGTTTTTACAACTACCGCTTTTTTATGCAGTCATTTTGTCTAGTGATTAGGAGGATAAGTAAAATGGTTAAAGCAGTAGTAGGAGCAAACTGGGGTGATGAAGGAAAAGGTAAGATTACCGATATGCTCGCAAAGGAGGCGGACATTATCGTTCGATTTCAGGGAGGAGCAAACGCAGGACATACGATTGTAAATGATTATGGAAAGTTTGCGCTTCATACACTGCCATCTGGCGTGTTCTATGGACATACGACAAGCATTATAGGAAATGGCGTAGCGCTGAATATCCCGGTACTCTTTAAGGAGGTACAGTCTATTGTGGAGAAAGGTGTTCCGATGCCGAAGCTTTTGGTATCCGACAGAGCACAGATTGTCATGCCATACCATATTCTGTTTGACCAGTATGAGGAGGAGCGTCTTGGCGGTAAGTCCTTTGGCTCTACAAAGTCCGGTATTGCACCATTTTATTCAGATAAATATGCGAAGATTGGTTTTCAGGTGAGTGAACTTTTTGATGAGGAACTGTTAAAAGAGAAAGTGGTTCGCGTGGCAGAGACAAAGAATGTTATTTTGGAGCATTTGTACCATAAGCCGTTGATTCAGCCGGAGGAACTGCTTGCAACATTGCATGAGTACCGTGATATGGTAGCACCTTATGTGTGTGATGTGTCTGCATATCTGGACGCGGCAATCAAGGAGGGAAAGACGATTCTGTTAGAGGGACAGCTCGGTACATTAAAAGACCCTGACCACGGTATCTATCCGATGGTTACTTCCTCGTCTACGCTGGCAGCTTACGGCGCAATCGGTGCGGGTATTCCGCCGTATGAGATTAAGCAGATTGTCACAGTATGTAAGGCGTACTCTTCCGCAGTGGGAGCGGGTGCTTTTGTCAGCGAGATTTTCGGAGATGAGGCGGATGAACTTAGAAGACGCGGCGGTGATGGCGGTGAGTACGGTGCAACCACAGGTCGTCCGAGACGTATGGGATGGTTCGACTGCGTGGCAAGTAAGTATGGCTGCCGTCTGCAGGGAACCACAGACGTGGCATTTACGGTATTAGATGTGCTTGGATATTTGGATGAGATTCCGGTATGTGTTGGTTATGAAATTGATGGGGAGATTATCACAGACTTCCCGACGACAGCAAAGCTTGAGAAGGCGAAGCCGGTACTTAAAACCTTGCCGGGTTGGAAATGTGATATCCGCGGCATTAAAAAGTATGAGGAACTTCCTGAAAACTGCAGAAAGTATGTGGAGTTCATCGAGGAGCAGATTGGATATCCAATCACGATGGTATCGAATGGTCCGGGAAGAGAGGATATTATTTACCGTACAAAGTAATATTTGCGACCTTATTAATTAAATAAAAATGAGGCTGATGCATTAAGAATTTTTTGTGCACATAATTTTTATTACGTGAAGTTGTGTCATAACACATTTCCGATAAAACGAAATTTCAAAATCAACTTCACAAAATACGGAATTTTCACG
>CAZAGJ010000064.1:0-13455 GCA_964484605.1 uncultured Roseburia sp.
TTTCATCACATCTGTCCATAAAATAATGGGACTGCGGATAATGTGACGTACGCACGGCATTGACACCCAGCTCATATTTTAAGATGTCCGCGTCCATACACTGCATCGACTTTGGCATTGCGTAGCCTACATACGGATAGCTCTGGTGACGATTTAAGCCGCGTATTTTTAATTTATGTCCATTCAGATAAAATCCATCGGTCAAAAACTCTGCCTTACGAAATCCTGTCGTCACAAGCTTTTCATCCAACACGATATCCCCTGCAAGCAGTTCCGTCTTAACTTCATACAAATTCGGCTGTTCTACATCCCAAAGCTTCACATCTTCTATCCGACAATGGATGTTTTGCTTTGCATCTGTAACCGGCTGTTCCATGAGCACCTGATATTCCTCTGCACCTTTTTCCCTGATACTCTGACGAATTGTCAAATTCTCGCCATACTCATGTAGCATCACCTCGGAAATCATGTCTACCGGCACAGGCTTTTCCGTCACTTTCGCTCCACTGTTTCCGGAGATTTGTGACAATTCTACCTCACTTCTGATGAACACATCTGCCAGGTAGTTCTGTTCTTTTACTTCCAGCCACACTTCGCGATAAAGTCCACCATATGTCATGTAGTCGACAACAAAGCCAAATGGCGGAATATTGCGGTCTTCCCTGCTGTCCACCTTGATTACAAGAATATTGGCATCTCCATAAATTGCTTCATCTGTCACATCAATCGTAAATGCAGTGTAACCACAGTGATGCTCTCCTATTTTCTTTCCGTTCCAATATACCTCACTCTCATGTGCTGCCCCGTCAATCGTCAAAAGAAGTCTTTTTCCTTTCCACTCTGCCGGAATATCTACTTTTCTGCGATATCCGCTTACCATCTGATAGATATGTTCATCAAAATAATGGAATGGTGTCTCTTTCACGGTATGTGGCAACCGCACCTGTGTCATTGCCTGTTCCGAACACTCCCATGACAGCATCTCTTCTGAGAATTGTTCTGCAAATCTCCACTCATCATTTAAATACACTCGCTGTGTCATACTATCCTCCTGCACGGTTTCTGCTAATTATGTACACTAATCCCATCCACAATAATTCCTACCACTTCATCCAGCGCCTCCATATAGGAAATATGATTCTGAATCAGGATATCCCTCTGGAAAAACTGCTCTAATGATGCCTCTAACATCATCTTAACGATAGGGATATTCACTTCACGAATCACTCCCTCCTGTATGCCCTGCTCTATCAGTGCAATCGTTGTCTCCCAGCCGGTTTCCAGTCGTATTTCAACCTGCTTATAAATCGCCGGATACTTATCCTTTAAAGAATACAATTGTCCGAAATCGACATCCTTGTATCCCTCCGGCATGACACCCAGAATTTTCCGCACTTTCTCTATCGTAGTCATATTCTCATCTTCCAAAATAGCTTGCTCACTTTCCTTGATGGAATCAAACATATAGTCCACCATCGCATAAAACATTGACTCTTTGTCACGGAATACCTTATAAATTGTTTTTTTACTCATTCCGAGCACTTTCGCGACATCATCCATCGTGAATTTTAGGCCTTTTTCATTAAATGCCTGAATTGTTCCTTCCAGAATTGCCTCTTTTAATTCCATAACGATACTCTCCTTTGTTTCCGGTATCAAGGAAACTATTTTCTTTCTTTTCGTTTCCTTAATTGTATCACTCTTATCTGTTTCCTACAAGAAACTATTTTCACAAATTTGGTTTCCTCTTTTTATGAAAATATACCAAATATAATTTTCTCCCTCATTCAAATGCAATTTTCCCGGAGATACAAAGAGGTACCAGAACAAAAGTGTGCTTCGCGCACTCTCACGCTTTCACTTCTTGCCCAGCACAACTTTTGTTCCGCGCGCGAAGCTGCGCATAGTTGCACGCAGTGCTTTTATGCAATAGGACGCAATTTCCTATTGCATAAAAATGGGTGCCGCATAAATTATGCGACACCCATGTAACTATCTACGTCTAATCCAGATAGTTTCCCACCGGAGATGTATTATATTGTTTCTTAATCTCAATTATTACAGAACCATCTGCCTGTGTTTCCTCTGAAAGAATCTTGCGCTGTGTTTTGTTTCTGATAAGCTGTTCCTTATACTTCGCCACTTCATCATTCACAAGCTTTACAGCATAATCATGACCCACATCCTCCTTCAACAAAAAGTGCAATGTCTGCGTAATGCACGCTGCCTTTACTCTTTTCATTATTACCTACCTGCCTTTTTATTTATTATATAAATATTATAAATAAAAAAAGCTTTTTTCATAAGTAAAACCCGCTCTGTTTTTGTGCATTTCGTCACTTTGCGCATTATGTATCGATGTTCATATTGTCTTTTTGCACAAAACAAATGAACTAATCCTCAATCGTCAATATCCCCGGTCTTACATCGAAATAGATACTGCCTTTGTCTACTTTATACATATCCATAAGCAAAACCCAGAGCTGATGTATCTGCTCAAAAAGAACCGCAGATGTCTCCACACTATGTGCAAGCAGTGTGCGCAAGTCAAAATATCGCACGCCGAGCGGTGGCATAAATACCATATTGCTGGATGTAACCTTGTCTCCGGCAGTCTTAATCAATTCATAGGTAATCATAGAAAATTCCTTGTCTCTGTATTTACAGTAATAAGAAACATAGCACTCGTCCACCGTCCACTCAATGCCGTTTTCAACTTCCTTTGGCTTATCTGCCGCATCATTTGCCTCTGTGGTCTGCACTTCCACGCTCCAACGGATTTTCCCTGCCTTTGTCTCCGCTATCAATTCTGAAATCTTTCTGCACAATTCTTCCTGCTTCATGTAAATCCCTCTTTCTGCACGTCTTCTCCCCGCGTGCGCTTAGTCTTTCGTCCATGGAAGCAGCTTGGCTTCCATGAGCATCTCCTGTTCTTTCAACAGTTCTATCTGATTATCATCCAAAAACTGTCCTATCTGATTCACATAGTAATCAACTGCATCTTTCGATTGCTCAAACTGATAGACAATCGGTTCTTCGTCCCATATTTTCTGATAGACTTTATTATAATTCAGATAGGCAATCACTGCTGTCCGGTTCGTTATACGGTTACGGAAAGTTTTCTGCATAACCGCCTGCTGACTATCCAGTTTTGCCGGCACACCCTTGACAGTCTCCTCAAGTTCCTCCACAGAACCAAAGAGTTCAAACAAGTCCATCTGTCCTTCTACGCTTTTTTTTGCCATATTCTCCCCAACACATTTTGTGTTGTACACTCCTTTGTGTTTATCTCACATAGATATCTGAGAGATTCTCTAAGATTGCTCCCGCGACATCCGGCTTATTCATCGTATAGATATGCACATGATTTACTCCATTGGCAATCAAATCAATAATCTGATCTGTTGCATAAGCAATGCCTGCCTGCTTCATCGCATCCGGATTGTCACCAAAGCGGTCTACAATCGCTAGGAAACGCTTCGGCACCATGCTGCCGGAAAGTGAAATACTGCGCTTTACCTGCGCTTTGTTCGTGATTGGCATAATTCCTGCCACGATTGGCACATCAATTCCCTTTTTCAGTGCCTTATACATAAAGTTATACAGGATATTATTGTCAAAAAACATCTGTGTAGTCAAAAACTCGCATCCCGCATCTACTTTTTCCTTTAGATGTGTCAAATCTTCAAAAATATTCTCCGCCTCCGGATGTCCCTCCGGATAACATGCGCCTCCGATACAGAAGTCTCCCTGTGCCTTGATATCCGCAATCAATTCACTCGCATGCTTGTACTGATTTGGGAGTGGAAAATCTGCATTTTCCGGTATATCTCCGCGCAGTGCCAAAATATTCTCGATTTGATTTGCCTTCAGTTCCTCAATTACCGATGCAACCTTTTCCTTGGTGGAGGATGCGCAGGTCAGATGTGCCAATGCCGGAATATGATTGATATTGCGCACCTCATTGGCAAGTTCTACTGTATAATCCGAAGTCCCGCCTGTTGCTCCATAAGTGACACTCATATATGCCGGCTTTAATGCTGCCATATCTGCAACAATCTTTTTGTAATTTGCAAGCTGTGCCCCCTGCTTCGGAGGAAAAAGCTCGCAGGAAATTGTAACTTCATCTGAATTTAATAGCTCTGTCAGTCTCATCCCATGTTCTCCTAAAAACTTCTTAATTTATCCGTTCCATCATCCACGGTATTTTCAATCTTTCGCACTTCTACAAAGTAGGAATAATTGTCATTTACCTTGACTTCCACTCTGTCTCCTACCTTATGTCCAAGCAATGCCTTCCCCAGCGGAGATTCATTGCTGATAAGATTCTTCAAGGAGTTCCCGCGAACTGTGGTAACTATCTTATACACTTCTTCCTCATCATCTTCTTCAAAATATACCGTCACTGTATTGTTCATCCCCACTTCATCCTCCGCGGAATCGGTAGAAATAATCTTCGCCGTCTTAATCATCTTCTCAAGGTAGCGAATGCGGCTTTCATTCTGGTTTTTATCCTTTTTGGCTGCATGATACTCAAAATTCTCGGAAAGGTCGCCGTGTGCTCTCGCCTCTTTTACTGCCTCAAGCGCCTGCTTACGCACCACCAGTTTGCGATACTCGATTTCCTCTTCCATCTTTTTAATATCCTGCTCTGTCAATTCATCATACATGAGATGCTTTTCCATCCTTTTTGAATACTTTTAGAATTTATTATAATAATTTCACATACTACCGTCAAATGCTTTTCCTAAATCTATTGATACAATTTCTGCTTCTACCGGATGCGTTGCGCAGACTGAAATTGCATAATTTCCCAATGTATGCCAGCTTTTTAAATAGTAGGTAGTAATACCCAAAACTGTATCAGAAAGCACATCAAAATCAGCAAGCGGCAGGTGCATTCCCTCGCCTACCGCTTTTATATAGCTTTCTTTTCTTGTCCATAACCGCGCAAATTCGCGTTTCAGGTATTCACTCTCTCCATGTTCCTTCCGAACTGATTGCAGATACGCATATTCTTCCGGTGTAAAAAAACGCCTGGCAACGGCAAGATTCGCTGTACGCATAGATTCGATATCAATTCCAACCGCAGTCTCTGCGAAAACCGCTGCGACATAATCACCGGCATGCGAAAGATTAAATTGCATCTTAGGATTCTCAGCCAAATATGGTTTTCCATACTTACCATATTCTATGTGTAGCTGTGTCTTGTCCGGCACATCCAAACACAATGTATAACCTTTTTCTCTCAAACCATACTCAAGCAAAAGTCCAGCACCTATGCATCGTTCTCTGTCTGCCGGATTACGATATCGCGCTATACTCTCTCTGCGTTCCTGCGTAAGCAGACTGCTCTTCTCCATAAGCACCTGTTTATCCGCAAATATCCTAAGGTCTGCTATATATATTCTCATACTCTGTCCGTATTCTCCTGTCTGTCAGCCATGTGTAATCATCGCTGCAAGCACGCTCTTAGCCTGCAGCAATTCTTCATAAATCAAAAGCAGACCTTCTGTGTGTTCTGTGCGCAGCGGTTCTACAATGCGTACAGTGATATCGTACATCGGTGTCAAGCCCATATTTGCAAGCACACCTTTTAATGTATGTGCATAATCAAAGGCTTCCTTAACCTGTCCGGCACGAAGCGCCTCTCCTAAGCCTCCAAATGCCTTGTCGTCCAACACGGTATACAGACAGGTTTCATAGAGTTCTTCATCTCCTACAAAGCGCTCCAATGCACCGTCAATATCACAGCCCCAATTTCTTAATTCTTCTAACAACATGTGTATCACTCCTATACTAATTTCTTCAAGGCATGCTTCAATCTCTGCTGAGACTCCAGCACATTGCGCACTCTTCGAGTTGCAATCTCCGGGACAAACGGTTTGACGATATAATCATCTGCACCAAGTTCCAATGACTGTACCTGACGCTTTGTGGTATCGTCAGATGTGATAATAATAACCGGAATATCCGCAATTGCCGCATTCTCATGCTTGTGCTGCAGAAATTCCGTTCCGTCCATCAATGGCATCATAAGGTCCAGCAGAATGATGTCTACTTCCTCCGGATGTTCTGTCAGATAGGCAAGTGCCTCCTGCCCATTCTCTGCCTCTATCACGCGATACGATTCTTCAAAAATGCATCTCAAAGACATACGGTTTACTTCCATATCGTCTACTACAAGAATCGTTTTCTCTTTTTCTAAATTCTCAGCAAACGCCCTGCGGTATTTCTGTAATTCATAATCAATTTCTCTCTGCTTTGTTATATCCTCAATCGTTCCGTAAATAATATGCTTTTTACCGACTTTGTTGATATATTTTAGTCTTAGACGAAGCCATATCCATTTACCGGATTCCAGTCTGCGCGAAAGTTCACATTCAACCATCTGCTTCGTATCAGCCAATTCCTGAAACGCCGACCACAACGTATGTTTCCCTTCATCATTCAGAGAATTTAGCAGACTCTTCTGCGCATGATTGATATCACTATAACCAAACAAATCATAATATGCCCTGTTTACACGAATGACATCAAAACTTTCCATACCATCTTCATATTCATAGATGGCAACTGCCTGTATCATATCAGAAAAAAGCGTCTCCATCAAAGATGTTGATGTCCACAATGTGTCCGCATTCAGTTCTGTGTGCCCATCCTGTGCAGCATGTTCGCCCACATGCTCGAATGCCATTTCTTCGTACTGCTCCACCGGCATTGGCTTTGCGAAATAGTAACCCTGCACATACTCACAGCCAATACTGCGCAGAAAATCCACCTGTTCTCTCCGCTCTACACCTTCTGCCACTACCGGCATGTCCAGCCATTTCGCCATTCGTACAACAGACGCTAATATATTCTCACTCCGTCCCTGTTTGTCCGTATCTGACAAAAATTTCATGTCAATTTTCAGGATGTCTACCGCAATATCCTTGAGCACATTCAATGATGAATAGCCACTTCCAAAGTCATCCATCAAAATTGAAAATCCCGCCTTCTGAAACTTCTCCATCATATCACGAATCGACTGCGGGTTGTTGGTATACGCGCTCTCAGTAAGTTCTAACTGTAACAGATGTGGCGGCACCTGATACTTCTCCACCAATCCACAGATAATCTCCACCAGCCTCGGATTATACAGACTTACTCTTGATATATTTACAGAAACCGGTTCCGGCTTCTTTCCCTCTTTCAACCACTTAGCAATCAGCTGACAGGTTTTCTCCCAGACATAATAGTCCAGCTTTGTAATAAAACCATTACGTTCAAAAACCGGAATAAATTCGCCCGGAGACACCATTCCACGAGATGGGCTGAGCCAGCGCACTAAAACCTCTGCTCCCTCTATCATGTTCCGCTGTAATTCGTATTTGGGCTGTAAATAAAGCACAAACTCATTACCATCCAGAGCACTCTTCATGCTGTTGACTATTCTCTGTTCTTTTACGAGTTCCTCACTCATATCTGATGTATAAAACGCATAATTGCGAATATAATTTCCTTTGCACTTCTTCGCAGCAAGGTTCGCACGGTCATACATGCTGTCTATGGTAAGTTCTCTATCTTCAATAACATAAATGCCAACCGTTGGAACAATGTCATACTCCAAATTGTACTGTCCGATACGCATACGAAGATATCTGATAAACTCAATAAGCATCTGCTCATTGCAATACGGCATACAGATACAAAAAATATCTGCTTCCACCCGTCCGAATGCTATCCGGCGGCTTCCTCCCGCAAACTTGCGAATCTCCTCCGCAATATAGCGAAGCAGACTATCTCCTTCATACACACCAAAAAATGTATTGACCAGCTGGAACTTCGCTACATCTATACGCATAAATGCAAATATCTCGTCCGGATTCTGATTTAAAAGTGCGCGGGTCGTTTCAAAAAACTTTGTCTTGTTATAGATACCTGTCAATGTATCATAATCTGCACGATACTTTAATTCCTTACTTAACTGCTGCTGGCTTCGCTCAATTGCATTTTTCACGCGAAAACGAATTACCATTGGGTCGTATGGTTTACTGACGAAATCCCATGCGCCCAATTCCAGACACTCCCGCTCAGTAACCGCATCTCCCTCTACCGTTGCAATAATCACCGGTATTCTTCGATATGTCTCAATCTTTTGATATTCCTGCATAAACTGATAACCGCTGAGTCCGGGCATCACTAAATCAAGCAGCACAGCCGCAATGGTTTCCTTCTCCGTCTGCTTCTCAAGGATATCCAACGCCTGTCTGCCATTCTCTGCTTCTATGATTTCGTAATCATCATTCAATATTTTTCTCAGGGTAATCCGATCAATCTCGGCATCATCGACGACTAATACTCTGTCCTTTACTATCATCGCTATTGCTCCAGTTTCTCAGTGTTTATTATTAGTAATCCATAAGTCCCACGCTATCCTATTTTATCTTAGCAAAATCTGGTAATTTTTTCAATACTCCCACTATTTTTTATGGGTATATAGTCCTATTTCCCAAATCCCATATACTGTAGATACAATTCCTCAAACGAAGAATTTTCTGCCAGATTCCATTCCACCGCATTCGCAATCATCCGGTCAATTCTTATCCTTGCATTATCCTCTTCTAACAGATATTGTCTGGCACCCTTTAAGGCACTGTTTCCAATGCTGTTGATATGCCCACGAAACTTTTGTGGAAACATACCGATAGCAATTGCCTGATTTACATCAATATAATGCCCGAATCCTCCGGCAAGAGCCACATTGAGTTGCTCGTTTTGGCTCTCTGCCAGCAAAATTTCAATTCCTGCTCGTATTGCTGCCTTCCCCATCTGCACTTCCCGAATATCACTCTGTTCAAATCGAATCACATCATTAATCCGAACACCATCGGTAAACCACGGTTCCTCTAAGGTTCCGTTCTCATCCATATATCCTGCCTGCCAAAGTGCAGCGGTCAAATCTATGATTCCGGTTCCGCAAAGTCCGATTGCCGGCTGATTTCCAATCGTCTCACAGTCCCATCCATGCTCTGCCGTATGTCCTTTAATGCAATATATTGCTCCCGGAACGCTTGGCATACCACACGAAATATTCCCACCTTCAAATACCGGTCCTGCCGCAGTGGAAGTCACATACAATCTGCCCTCATGATACAGCGCCATCTCACCGTTGGTACCGATATCAAGCAGAAGATTCACTCCATTTTTTCTGTCTATCTCACTTGCGTAGATACCCGCCACAATATCTGCCCCTACAAACGCAGAAATTCCCGGAAGGACGGTTACTTTTGCAGGACAGTTTTCCAGTCCAAGTAGCCATGCCGCACTCGTCTCAAACCACGTAATATCTGTCGGTGTAAATGGTGCGCATCCCAACCCTTCACACGAAAGTCCTCGAAGCAAATGACACATCGTTGTATTTCCAACGATTGCAATTTCAGAAACCGTATTTAAAATTTCCGGCACAGATGCTTCCTGCCATGCTCTTTCTGCCAGTTCATTCAGCAGCATTACTATATCCGAGCGAATACTCTCACACAATAATTCACACTTTCCTGCATTTGCCGCAGCAATTCTGGTTAATACATCCGCGCCATAAGCACGCTGATGATTGATTCCTGATGCAGTCACAAGCTTTCTTCCGTCCGACAAATCAAACAATTCTGCCGCAAGTGTGGTGGTTCCTATGTCAATGGCTACTCCGTAGGCTTGTCCATGTTTTTTTGAATCTGGCTGTGTGTAAGCGCTCTGTCCAATCAGCACACGTTCCTTCTGCTCACTAAAATCTGTAAGTACCTCCATATTTTCTTCATCGTTCTCGATTAGCAAAATCCGGCAGGCTTCCGTTACCCGTGCTGTGCATGCAAGTCGGATACCAATTTTTAACTCCTCGCTGCACAACAGCTTCCGTTCTTTTTCTGTAATTTCCGGTGCACCTGTAAGGAACTGAATCCGACACTTTCCACACGTACCACTTCCGCCACAAGGCGCACTGACTGGAATCCCTTGCTCCTGCAATAAAGCAAGCAGTGTTTTCTCACCGGAGAGGTCAGCTATATAATATTTTTCATGGCTTTGTTCTCTTACAATTTCTATCATGCCTGTTTTACTCCATATACTTTCTTTTCTGCATTCATCCATCTGTCCGAAAATCTATGCCCGCCTTCTTTGCCTGTATCATCTGGTCTTTCCGCTCAATACGATATACTCTATCTCCTTTTTTGAACAATGCGCCCGTCTGCTTAAACCGAAATGGCACATCATTCGCCACACACTGATTCATCGTATCCAGCACCCATGCAAAATCGCAGACTCTGGCATCCTCGCCGGACTCTCCGCCACAGACTACCTGTTCAATCTGTCCAGTCGCCAAATATGGTTCTATGCGAATATTCTCCAACATCGGCTCATGAATAATCATCTTGTGTCGAATCGGCAGTTCTAACAATACCGGAATCCTGTCATCCGCCTTGCTCTGATTCTCTGCGGTGCACATAATTGTCACATTTTCATAGCCATCTCCCCAATCCTCAGGCAGAGACACCCGAAACCTGTGAATACGCTTCGTGACGATAACAAATTGCAGGTCGCTTCGTTCCCTTATCATCTCCCATGCATCCTTCCGCCATTCATCTGCATCTTTAATAAAAAAATCAGAGGTCATGCAGGTATAAACCGGCTCCAGCTCCGGCAGCAGCTTATACTCCTTCTTACGATTTTTCTGAATTGGCAAATCAAATTTAGAGGTTTTATGTACTTTTGATGTGTCTTTTCCAAATTCTGCATCTCTTCGATATACATAACAGTGATTACAGCCCGGACTAATCTTCATACAGCCGTGCCACGGATTCCAAATTGCCATATATTCTCCATTCCTGCCAACAACCCGCAAACTTTGGGCCGTAAGTGCAAATTTGCATGCGAAAAATGTTTCATATATGCATTTTTCGCACTATTCTCCTTGTGAATTTCATTGTGAACACTTATAATTTTATTTATTATAACACAACGGAGGTATCTTATGAAACTTATCTCATGGAATGTAAATGGACTTCGCGCCTGCGTAGAAAAAGGATTTTTAGACTTTTTCAAATCCATAGATGCTGATTTTTTCTGTATTCAGGAATCCAAATTGCAGAAAGGTCAGATTGACTTAAATTTGCCTGGTTACCATCAATACTGGAATTACGCCGAGAAAAAAGGCTATTCCGGAACCGCTATTTTTACCAAAAAAGAGCCTCTCTCCGTCACCTACGGAATCGGCATCCCGGAACATGACCACGAGGGGCGTGTCATCACCTTAGAATACGAAGATTTCTATATGGTAACCTGCTATACACCAAATTCCAAAAATGAACTTGCAAGGCTTCCTTACCGTATGCAGTGGGAGGACGACTTTCTTGCATATTTAAAGGCATTGGATGCGAAAAAGCCTCTGATTCTCTGTGGAGACTTAAATGTCGCCCATCAGGAAATTGACCTGAAAAATCCTAAGACCAACCGCAAAAATGCCGGTTTTACAGATGAGGAGCGTGCAAAAATGACTGCTCTTTTGTCCTCCGGCTTTACTGACACCTTCCGCCACTTCTACCCGGATGCAGAGGGCATCTATTCCTGGTGGTCTTACCGTTTTAAAGCACGTGAGAAGAATGCCGGTTGGCGTATCGACTATTTCATTACCTCTTCCTCGTTAGACGAGAAGCTGACGGGCGCCAAGATTCATACAGACATCTTAGGCTCTGATCACTGTCCGGTTGAGCTTACCCTTGAACTATAATATGTATGAAAATGCGCAGGAGTTCACGATAACTACTGCGCATAGTTTTTATTATAAGAATTTTTGTTATCGCACATTTCCGATAAAACGAAATTTCAAAATCAACATCACAAAATACGGAATTTTCACGAATCCGTGGTTGAAAGATGTGATTATCCATGTCTTTTCGACGCCAGTACACTTCGCGAGAGGATGTACGCCGGAATGAATACATTTTTAGAGGTTTTCCGCGCTTCCTTAGAGCGACTAGGAAGTTCTCGACTTTGTCTTCATCCGGTGTACATCCTGTGTGAAGTGTTCTTTCGGCGAAAGAGACACGGCACATGATTTCAACCGCGAATTCTAAAATTCTCGCATTTTGCTCGAAAAGATTTTGAAATTTGTTCTCGGAAATGCGCTTTTTCATCGCTTCGTATAATAAAAACTGTGCGCAGGAATCCTTTGCTGACTCCTGCGCATTTTTATACATGATATACTTCGCGGTACAGCTTCTCCCGGACAGTTTCAAACTGTTCATACACCAACTCTTTCGGGTATGACATAATCCGAAGCGGTATCTCAGGTCTTCCCTCCTGCATAGATGGCTGTATATAATCATACGAATTCAGCGCAAATCCATTTCTCTCATAAAATCCGATTCTGCGACATGGCAGTTCTCCCTCTGGAAGCTCCACCTCCAAGACCGCCGGAAGCCCCTGCATCCTAAGCAATTCCTGAAGCAGTTCTGCTCCAATGCCGCCATTGCGATAGTTCTCTGCCACTGCAAAATGCTCCACAAAAAAGAATTCATCAAATCTCCATACTGCAAAAAATGCCGCTACCATGTCATCCTTTTTATATCCATAAAGCTGATAGTATGGATTATCTAACAAACTTTCCTGCCCCTCACGCGTTCTCCGCTCCTCAGGTGGAAAGCTGCTCTCCATAATATTCCAAACTTGAGAAAAGGCTTGCCTATCCAGTCTTTCTAGTCGAATTGCTTCACTCATTTTCTTTTATTGCTCCCGTTCATATGCTTTTATTTCCACTAGATTGCCAATCATATCCTCTCCTTGTCATACGACTCACAATCAATCAGAGTATAACAAATTTCCCCAAAACAGACAAGGTGGTGCTCTATGCTATTGTTTTTGGTCAAAAATGCCTTTAAACATAATGAAGGAGCAGGATTCCAAGAATCCCCCAACACTTGACAAAGAGCCATAACCATAAAAAACCCGCGCCTTAACAATACTGTCAAAGCGCGGGGCTCTCATTTATACATTACCTTCTCCTAAAAAATAATGTATTACTCAATATATGCTATCTATTAAGTATCTTATTTGTTAGCAATCGCTGCCTGTGCTGCTGCAAGTCTAGCGATTGGCACACGGAATGGTGAGCAGGATACATAATCCAAACCAATCTTGTGGCAGAACTCTACGGAAGATGGGTCTCCACCGTGCTCTCCACAGATACCAACGTGAAGTTTGGAATTAACCGGCTTACCAAGCTTGATAGCTGTCTCCATAAGTTTACCAACACCTGTCTGGTCTAACTTAGCAAATGGATCGTTCTCGAAAATCTTTGTGTCATAGTAAGCATCTAAGAACTTACCAGCATCATCACGGGAGAAGCCGTATGTCATCTGTGTCAAATCGTTTGTACCAAAGCAGAAGAAATCAGCCTCTGCAGCAATTTCGTCAGCTGTAAGT